>CAIRYK010000042.1 GCA_903882805.1 uncultured Bacteroidota bacterium
AAATCCATATTGTCTATTCACATTCAACCCATTCTGGGTTGGAGTGTTTGAAATTCCTTACCCCGGGATACTCCCGGGGCTACGCATATAAAGCCCATTCGGGCTTTTGCTCAGGAAAGCAATAGCAGTTCTATCTCGATTGTATTTGAAGGACAAATACACGCTTTTTAGTGTGCCAACGTATGCCGAAAAATGAACTCTTATTGGCATTACTCCAAATTACCTAATTTTGCAATATCAACAGTTATCAAATAATACGAATTAGGTACACTACCTACCGCTTCGACTCTGCGGCAGATATTAATAGCGGTTTACTAAAATCTATCAAGGCTGTATTTAAAGGTAAAGCTGTTGTTATCACTGTAGAAGAAGATCACGATGAAGCGGCTTTTTTAATAAACAACTCCATAAATAAAGCAATGCTTTTAAAAGCGTTGGAACAGGATAAAAACGGTGAATTCATACCTTTTAGCCTACCTGAACCCCAATAACATACGATTTACAGCGCATGTTACGTTACATGAACTACCAATGTGTATTATGCTAATTGGTCTGCTAAAGTTTTAACATATGAAAATTACATGCTTGCTTATTGCTTTGGCAATGGCTTTTTCGGCAACTGCACAAACTGAATCTAAGGTCGTGTTTTTTACTATAAAGGCGCCAAGCCAGTTTCACGGTGGTCAGTTTTTTAGAATGTTTTACAATAATCAGAAAATTGGCTGGGTAAGAAATAAAAAAATATTGGTGTACACAGCAGATAAAATTGACGGAGATTGTGCAATTAGAAAACCTTCCGGCACATTTTGCCTTATAAAACCCAGAAAGCCCAACCACAACGTACTAACACTGAAACCAGGCCCAAATACAATAACATTTGTACATGGAGAAGTTGAATTGGCACGGCCATTTCGCTTTTATGGCACGGTGTCGCTGTCAAATTTGGCTTATTTCAAAAACCAATACGACAACAATAAATGGTTTAGGAAAAGCTTGCACAAAGCTGGCTACAAGTCGGTGGAAGACTTGGTGGGTGGGCTTACTGTAAATGAATAGTATTCAATTTGAGCCAAACTAAAATTTAGATCAGCGAACACAGTATCCTACATAGGATAGTTGACAATTATAAACTAATTATTGCTTGCAAACTACACTATAGTTAATTTACATATCGTACAACCAATAGTAATAGGCGCGCCCCTGTGGCGCGCTTTTTTTGCTGGAAAAAGCAGCTTGTATTTCGAGAATGTTATCGGGGCATTCACAATAAAAGCTATATTACATAGTTATTTTTAATGAAAAACGATCGCACTATGCAGGTTTTGGCAAAACAATTCATTTGGGTACTGCTTATTGTCGGCAGGTGTGTAGGCGTAAACGCACAGCCGAATAGGAGTATGAATTACCTACTGTCTGCGCAATACGATAGCCTGAAAGGCCCCGTAAAAGAGGTATGGGTGAACGAAGAATTGGCAAAAGGAAATACTTATGTAGTAGATACCACTAAGGAACCGTACTCGCTTACAGGTTTAGAGCACAACAGTATGTACCAGTATAATAAAACCGGAAAGCTTACTTATCGCAAGAAAAGCATCAAGCCTGCATTCAGCGCTGAAATAACTGACTATATAGACAGCATAAAACATGACGAACGAGGTAACGTTAAAGAATATTCGGGTAGTAGTTTGTTCGGTAGCAGTTTGTTTATTACCTACGATGCCAGCAATCTGGAGATAGAATCGAAATGCATAAGTACGGAAGGCAAAGCATTCAAACATTGCTTGTATAAATATGACAACAACGGTAACCTATTTGAAAAGATAATTGCTACTGAAAATAACAACTATCTTGTTGCCACGTATACATATGATGAACGACAGAACCTGATTGCGGAGATTTACTACAATCCGGAAAAAACAGTAAATGGGGCTCATTACAATACCTTCGACAGTAAAAACAGGATTATTGTAGATAGCGAGTTTACCACCGGGAGAAACAATGTCTGGAAAAAAAGTACGCTGCAATACAATGCACACAACCACCCGATAGAGAAAATAACCACCGGTACAGATTATAAACATCCGCTACAACTACGCTACGAATATAAATACAACTTCATGGGCGATATAGTAGAGACAAAAGAACTTATTGCAGACATAATTGCTGGTAAACCTCAATATGTATTGCGCCAGTCGGAAACATTTTTGGATTTTGACAAGTACGGCAACTACCTAAAAAAACTTAGGATTGTACCAAGAGGCAGGTATATGGAAATGATAGAGCAAAGAAGGAAGATTACTTATTGGCGGTAAATGACTGGGGATGGCTATGTGGCATAAAAAATTGCTTCAATAGCGGATTTACGAAACAAACCGGATGCGGTTTTTTCGATTGTACTGGTACCTGTGGCGGTGAATTAACAAAAAATGGATCAAACAACTTTAATGAGTAGGAGTTTGTTATGAAACTGAATAGAAGACTTGTTACATTACTTGTTGGAATTGGATTGGTATTGGCAAATATGCCCATAGTCCAATTTATGCCAAAAGAATTATATTTTCCTGCGAGTATGATTATTTTTTATATTTCATCCTTTGTTCTTTACAGGAATTATCGAGGTCAAATAGTTTACGTTGGTCTATTATTGGCGCTTCCGCTTTTCTTAGCTCATCTTATTGTATTGCTAAGTACCGGCGCGCTTTATGTTTTTTCAACACCCCATTTCATTTATTCCGTGTTGGGAATATTCTCAGGTTATTGCTTTTATAAATCCAAATCGTTGGTTGCCAAAGGCTCTATGTTGGCAGTTTTGGCAGTCATTTGCGTGTTTACTGTTTTTTGGGGATATCATTATTGGTTCAATTTCTACAACTATGGTAGCCCTATGGGCGGATCTAAAAAACAAGTAGATGCCGGTTGGGTATACACGCTTACAGACAACGATACGGTGCAAAGTGAGCGCTACCGCAATAAACTGGTTGTTTTGGATTTTTTCACCACCTACTGTGCAGTTTGTTTTGAGAAATTCCCCATTTTTCAAGAGAAAATAGACAAATACAAACAGAACGCCAATATTGAATTTGCTGCAGTTAACATTCCGTGGGGGAAAGACACAGCGGGTATGGCCGAGCATATTTTTAAAGTGAATGGGTACAAATTTCCGCTAATAGTCAATCACAGCAAATTAGACTCGGTCTTAGATGTAAACTGTTATCCTACGGTTTTGATATTAAAGAATAATGAACTGTTATTTCGCGGCTCGATAGAGGATATTGATGCAGTAGTTGCCAATGAAATGGCGAAAAGGTAAGCGTAGATTGTAGTTTCTAATAGCATTCAGGCTAATAAATTTGAATTGTAGCGCGCGGTAAGGTCATTGTACTTGTGATCCATGGTTAATATGCACCCAATTGTTATTGCATCGTTTATCCCTCGTTGCGTAGTTGTATAAGCTGTTGTTGCCGAAATGTGGTATCATTGCGTATAAATTAGCGCAGGTTGCCGCCGCAAGGCGCAATGTGCACACACAAATATGGTCACAAACATAGCCTACCCATACACTACACACTACAGCAAAATAGCCGATGACACTACCATTGCCTACATAGACGAGGGCGCCGGCGACAGAACTCTGCTATTTGTGCATGGCATGGCCAACTATGCTATGGCATGGAAAAAAAATATTGACTCACTTAAAAATCACTACCGCTGCATAGCTATAGACCTGCCCGGCAATGGCCTCAGCGACCGCAACGAACATCCGTTCAGCATAGCTTTTTTTGCATGGGCTGTAGTGCGCATAATAGAAAACCTAAGGCTGACCAATGTAACAATAGTAGGCCACTCTATGGGCGGACAAATAGCGCTCACGTCGGTTCTTACTTACAGAGGCTGCGCCGAAAGTCTGGTTCTGTGCGCTCCGGCGGGATTTGAGGTATTTTCTGCGCTCGATAAATCGCTGTATGCCAATACAAGGCATATGTTTGAGTTTATGACCAGCGACGAGCAAACGCTGCGTCAAACAATAGAGAGTAGTTTTTACCGTCAGCCGCGCCAGAGCGATGGCATGGTAAAAGAACTGGTTGCCCTCATGAAAACCTATCGCATGAACTACTATCGCCGCATGATAGATGCCTGCATAACAAGCATGATGAATGAACCGGTATACGATAGTCTGAATCTGGTAGATACCCCCGCGCTGGTGATTTTTGGCGCCAAGGACGCACTGATACCCAACAAAATGCTGCACCACTCCACCACCGAAAAAGTAGCGGCAGAGGGTGTGAAACGCCTGCGCAACGCAACGCTACTTATGCTGCCCGATGCCGGCCATTTTGTGCAATGGGAAAAAGCCGACGAGGTGAATGCAGCCATACATAAATACCTGAGTGGAGGGAAATAGAAACGCAAGTGGTGGTATTATCTATAAACCTCGCGCCTATGTCCTAAATCGACCACATCGACCACCAAAAGAAAATCAATTACTTCGTAAATTACCCTGTAATCACCTACCCTAATACGATAACCGTTCCGTCCCTTTAATTTTTTACATCCAAGTGGGCGCGGATTAGTTATTAGACCAGCTATTGCAGTTAATATAGGCCCTACAACACTATTTGGCAGCTTATCCAGCTGCTTTTCCGCCCGTTTGGCTAACTTAACTGTATACTCAGGCATTGTTTGTGCCTCGTTTTAATAAATAGTCGCTAAATAATATGCGGGTTCCATCATCCTCTTTTTTAGCGGCATCGTAAGCGCGTATATCATCCAACTCTTCCAACTCTTCCATTAATGCCTCGAACTCAGCAACAGGAAGCGCTACCAATTTTCGACCATCAGCATTTGTGATATACTCAGGGTGCAACATCGTCATAATCAATTTTTAAAAAGAAGTACGATTACAAAAATACGACTATCCCATTACAATAAAAAAACCGACTGCATCCTTACCCACTGTTGCCGCCCGCACAACAACGGGCAATAACCTACTTTATTTACGCAACACTGCATTTCGCCCTTTAGCTTATCTTTGCCCAATGGCAAAGTTCTTTTTAAGAAAAAAAATAGGCGACAGGGTAATAAATGGCCACCCCTGGATTTTTGGCAATGAATTGGGCGACAGTCAGGGCGAAGCCGAAGCGGGCGATATAGTAGAGGTTTATTCTTCCAACGGTTCGTTTGTAGGCAAGGGCTATATCAATCCCGCATCGCAAATACGCATTAGGCTCCTTACTCGCGACAAAAGCGAAGTGATAGATGAAGGTTTTTTCCTGAAAAGAATACAAGAAGCATGGGATTACCGCCAGCAAATAGGCTATGTAGAAAACTGCAGGCTTATATTTGGCGAGGCCGACCAACTACCTGCGCTGATAATAGATAAGTTCAACGATTATTTTGTAATTCAGTCGCTTGCGCTGGGTATAGAAAAATGGAAGGTCGCTATAGTAAAAGCGCTGCAAACCATTTTTAAACCCAAGGGCATATACGAGCGCAACGATGTGCCTGTGCGCACACTTGAGGGCATGGAGCAGATAAAGGGCTTTTTGAGCGAGCCTTTTGATACCAACATCATCATCAACGAGAACGGGCTGAAATTTCATGTAGACATAGAAAACGGCCAGAAAACCGGCTATTTCCTGGATCAGCAGGATAACCGTCGCGCCATACAGCATATAGTTAGGGGCAGCGATGTGCTGGAGGTGTTTTGCTACACCGGCACGTTTTCGCTACATGCTGCGCACTATGGCGCCAAGAGCGTGCTGGGGCTCGACATTTCGGAAAACGCTGTAGCTACTGCCCGTCGCAACGCCACCCTGAACGGCTATGACGATGTATGCAAGTTTGAAGCCGTAAACGCATTTGATGTGTTGAAGCAATGGGTGAAAGACGGCAAACGCTACGATACTGTAATATTGGATCCACCTGCATTTACCAAAAGCCGCGAAAACATAGATAAAGCCATAACCGGCTATAAAGAAATAAACCTAAGGGGCATGAAACTCATAAAACCGGGTGGTTTTTTGGTTACAGCATCGTGTACCAATCTGGTGCCGCCCGATATGTTTCTGGACATAATAGGTAAGGCAGCCAAAGACGCCAAGCGCACACTGCGCCAGGTAGTATGGCAAACACAGGCATCTGACCACCCTATATTGTTCAACGTGCCATCTACCCAATACCTGAAATTTTTGATAGTGCAGGTGCTTTAATACCGCCTGCCTACTACATATAATAATCGAGGTTTACCTTGCCGTATGGTTTGGGTGAGCCTCGATTTTTTTTGTGGGGGCTACATTTGTAAAGTGATAATGACCATCTTGTAATCGGAGTAAGCAAAATTGGGACTGTGCAAAATAAAACAGAGTGATTTGTACTTATAAAATGCAGCTGCTAAAATTTCGCAAGCATACTTCAATATTTTGCTTTTTCTCAGTAACTTTATTTCATGACAGCAACTGCAATAATCAGGGAAATAAACAAGCTCCCTTTAAGCGAAAAGTTGCTCCTTGTAGAGCAAACAATTAACGCTATAAAACGCGAACAGCAGCAGGAGTTAATTCAAGCAGTAGACCTACTGTATGCCGACTATGCAAACGATAAGGAACTGACTCCTTTTACTGTATTAGGTGCGGCGTTTTAATTCACTATTGTGTCTTTAAATTTTGCGACCACATAAACAATTCATCCAACTGATGTAGTAGACTTGGTTAACATAAATAGATTTAAATTTAAGAGCAATTAAAAAACCTGACCAAACATGAGGTTGGCTATGTGCGCAATATGGACTAATAAATTTTTAGCAATGTTGGGTTAGCATTTCCTCATAATAATCTTAACACTATATTTTTCTTAAGTAAGTGTTGCCCGGTACGGGCTATCCTGTTTGTAGAATTTGATGTCATAAATCGTTATGCGCCGTAGGCGCTATCCTATTCGCGGATTGGATAGCGCCTACGGCGCATATGTAATAATATATACTGTTGCTACAAACAGGTAAGCCTCTACGAGGCAGCACCTTTTATTGCCAAAAACGATGCAAAAAGACATTGAATATTATTTCCACTTTTTCTCGAAAAGCATCCAGCTCCGCCATATCGCACTTTTTAACCCTCCTGCAACGCTTACCCTCCCCCTAAAACCCATTCACCACCTGACGAATAGCTACCAGCTTTTCGAGCAAGTCTTCGAGCAGGTCTAAGTGCAGCATATTTGCCCCATCCGATTTTGCTTTAGATGGGTCGGGATGGGTTTCTATAAACAAGCCATCGGCGCCCACGGCTATACCTGCACGCGCTATGGTGGCTATCATGGCGGGGTTGCCGCCGGTAACGCCGCTGGCCTGGTTGGGCTGCTGCAGGCTGTGCGTGCAGTCGAGCGTAACAGGTGTACCCAGGCTTTGCATTATAGGTATGGCGCGGTAGTCTACAATCAGGTCCTGATAACCGAACATTACACCACGGTCGGTGAGAATAATGCGGTCGTTGCCGCTCTGTTGCACCTTATCTACCGCAAACTTCATAGACTCGGGCGACAAAAACTGTCCTTTCTTTACGTTTACATACTTGCCGGTATGGGCTGCAGCTACCAGTATATCGGTTTGACGGCACAAGAAGGCCGGTATCTGCAACACATCTACATATCGAGCAGCCATGGCGGCTTCGTCGGCGGCATGTATATCTGTTACCAGCGGCACATTATAGGTTGTTTTTACTTTGGCCAGTATCTCCAGCGCCGCCTCATCGCCTATGCCCGAAAAACTATCCAGCCGGCTGCGGTTGGCTTTCCGGTACGACGATTTAAATATCAACGGTATCTTCAAGCGTTCGCACATACGCACTACCCGCTCCGCGGTATTCATAATCACCGATTCGCTTTCTATTACGCACGGTCCGGCAATAAGAAAAAAGTTGTTGGCTGATGTGTCCTGACCTGAGAAAAGGTCGCTATATATATCTGGCATTTAAACTGGCTTTGGAGGTGGTAAAATAGAGCGCAAAGGTAGGCAAGAATTGAAAAGGAATGCGTGCGGGTTTGCGGAGGAACAAGCGCTAAATACGAGTATCAAGTTTTTGGGTATCCTGTCGTTCATGCAATACTGCAAACACTGTAATTGTATTTAATAACGGCTCTTTTATAAAATAAACCGAGTAAGGATATCGTTTTACAAATACCCTGCTTAACCCACGATATACAGGATAATACCCTACAATATCGGAATTCAGACCTTCAATTGCCGAAAAAACTTGGTATTTAAACCTCTCGCTAAGATGCAGATCAAATTGCGCATACCATGTAGCTGCCTCCTCAATATCTTCTATTGCCTGTAATAGAAAATTAATTTTGCACATAATATCACCTCCCTAACAAGCGCATTTTAGCCTCGACTAAACTTACCGTTCTCGCTGCACCATTATTATATTCTTCCAAACGTGCATCGAGCGTGCTTTTGTGTGCATCGGAAATGTCGGCAACATCATTCATACCCAGCAAACCCTTTATGGCAGTTAACAACCATTCGTCATCTATATGGTTGATCTCAGCTATAATCAGTTTTTTCTCCAGTTCTATATTCATAGCAAATATATTCACCTACAAATATAGTCAGTTTCAACTAATAAAGCCTCTACGCCTTGGCGCCAAAACCCATTTTCAGCCTGTTAAATTTGCCATTATCTATCATGTCTCACTCATCCTCCTCCAGCAGATATTTATTGCGCACCTCGGTTCCTGTGGCCACCATATCCTTCACAGATCCAAAACCTATGGCGTCTTTCATCACCTTGGGTTCGTATAGCTCGCTACCCTTCCGCACTATGTTTTTGCCATACTTATCTTTAATATTATACATGGCTTTGCGCAACACATCCTTTCGAATCCGGTTGTCAAACAAGCTGTATTGCAATACCTTGTCGCTCACAAAGTTTTGAATACCCACACCCATGCTGTCGGTATTGTTGGTGAGCAGGGTGGGCATATTTCGCTGCTGCTCTTGCTCTGCCATTTTTTGCAGTATGTAGCTGCGCAGCTCCATGCCATCCTGCACGGGTTGCGCCAGCTTCACCTTTGTATCCCAACCGGTGTGGTCTTTGTACCTGATATAAAAGGTCACCTCTTTGCAAAACACCCCCGACTTTACCATACGCTGTTCCAGCCTTGTGCACAACGCAATGAGCATCGCATCCAGCGACTGGCGGTTTTCGCGCTGCTGCCGGCTCACCGACCGAGTAGCGCTCATGGTGCGGTTTTCACCGGTACTGTAAAGGTCTACCTCGCCAAAGTTCAACCTACGATGCCAATAGTCGCCCACAACCCCGCCAAATACCTTGCGCAGCAGCGCCGCCGACGAGTGCCGCATTTCCAGAGGCGTGCGTATCCCCGTAAGCAGCAGGCGGCGTTCGCTACGCGCAGCTATGCCGGGCAAGTCGGTCAGTTTCAGCTTCGCCAGATACCCATCAATATTATCTGGCGTTATTGTTATCAATCCATCCGGCTTGTGCAACTCTGTGCCCAGCTTTGCCAAAAACGAATTTGGGGCAATGCCTATTGAGCATTTCAGGTAATCGTGTATTTGGGCTATGTCGGCTTTTATTTGCCGGGCCACCACGCTCAGGTCTTTATACACCAGCCTATACGATGTAAAGTTGGCTGCGGCCTCGTCTATACTTTTCACTACTACATCGTCGCAATAGCTTTTCAGCACACCTATTACATCCACATGCACCTGCCTGTACCACGCTGGGTGGGTGGTAACGGGTATTATGTGCGGGCACAACAGCCGGCAATCGCTGAGCCGCATACCTGTTTTTACGCCAAACTTCTTGGCTTCAACAGATGGCGCTATCACCGCCGCATACGGACTATCGTGCGTTATTACCCCTACTGGTTTGCCGCGTAGCGCGGCATTGCGCTGCTGCTCACAGCTGGCAAAAAAGCTATTCATATCAAGATACATAACAAGAGCATCCTTATTAATTCGTACAGAATTGGCGAAATAGCTCATAATTTTGACATTTTACACTTTTTGTCAAATTTATTGGACTTTATGGCGCTTTGCGCAGGGATTTTAAAATTGTGGAAAAGAAGAAAAGCAAGCCAAACACTGTTACGCCAAACATATAATTACACCACCCTGCACACCACACAAATACCCGTTTAATACCCTATCTTTGCGCGACTTATTTTTAATATGCAAAACATTCGCAATTTCTGTATCATTGCCCACATCGATCATGGTAAAAGCACCCTGGCCGATCGTCTTCTTGAGTTTACAAAAACTATCTCATCGCGAGACATGCAGGCGCAGGTACTCGACGACATGGATCTGGAACGTGAAAAAGGTATCACCATAAAGAGCCATGCAATACAAATGGACTATGAATGGAAGGGCGTGAAATACACGCTAAACCTCATAGACACCCCCGGCCACGTAGACTTCTCGTATGAAGTGAGCCGCGCACTGGCCGCCTGCGAAGGCGCGCTGCTGCTCGTAGATGCATCGCAGGGTATACAGGCGCAAACCATCAGCAATCTGTATCTGGCGCTGGAAAATGATCTGGAAATAATACCGGTCATCAACAAAATAGACATGGAAGGTGCCATGATACCCGAGGTGACCGACCAGATAGTAGACCTGATAGGCTGCAAACCCGAAGATATAGTGCTGGCAAGCGGCAAGTCGGGCATAGGTATTGAGGAGATACTTACGGCTATAATAGACCGCATACCCGCGCCAAAAGGCAACCCTGATGCTCCGCTGCAAGCAGTAATATTCGATAGTGTGTTCAACTCATTCCGCGGTATTATCGCCTATTTCAGGGTATTCAACGGCACACTACGCAAAAACGATAAAATTAAGTTTATACATACCGATGCCGAATACGGCGCCGATGAAGTAGGCATCATGAAACTGACCCTAACGCCTAAACAAGAGGTAAAGGCAGGCGATGTGGGCTATATCATTACCGGTATAAAAAATGCCCGCGAGGTAAAAGTGGGCGATACCATAACAACAGTGGTAAACCCTACTCAGGAAATTGTAAAGGGCTTCCAGGAAGTAAAACCGATGGTATTTGCCGGTATCTTCCCGGTAGAGACTGATGATTTTGAAGACCTGCGCGACTGTATGGAAAAACTGCAGCTCAACGATGCCTCGCTCACTTTTGAGCCTGAAACATCGCAAGCGCTTGGTTTTGGTTTCCGTTGCGGTTTCTTGGGTATGCTGCACATGGAAATTATACAGGAACGCCTGGAGCGCGAGTTTAACCAAACGGTGATAACCACTGTGCCCAACGTGAGCTTTCATGCCTACAAAACACGCGAGAAAAACAAACAAATAATAGTAAACAACCCCAGCGAAATGCCAGACCCAAGCAGTCTGGACCGCATAATGGAGCCGTTTATAAGGGCGCAAATCATAACGCTGCCCGATTACATAGGCAATATTATGAGCCTATGCCTGGGCAAACGCGGCATACTCATCAACCAGCATTACCTCACGCCTACCCGCGTGGAGCTGATATTTGAAATGCCGCTTACAGAAATCGTGTTCGACTTTTACGATAAGCTGAAGTCTTGCACCCGCGGCTATGCATCGTTCGACTACAACCCGCTCGACTATCGTGAGAGCGATATTGCCAAGATGGACATACTGCTCAACGGCGACTCTGTGGATGCCTTGAGCGCGCTTATTCACCGCAGCCGCGCCACAGATTTTGGCCGTAAACTGTGCGCAAAACTGAAAGACCTGCTACCCAAGCAGCAGTTTGTGATAGCTATACAGGCAGCGATAGGCGCTAAAATTATTGCCCGCGAAACCATATCGGCAATGCGTAAAGATGTAACAGCCAAGTGTTATGGCGGCGACATAAGCCGTAAGCGCAAACTGCTGGAAAAACAAAAAGAAGGTAAAAAACGTATGCGCCAGATAGGCAGTGTAGATGTGCCTCAGGAAGCATTCCTCGCAGTGCTGAAACTGGAGTAAGATAAAGAGATAAAAAGAAAAACGGGTATTGTATTTATTATACGATGCCCGTTTTTCGTTTCGTACCATTACAATACCACAAAAGTGTGACTCCAGCTTTGACTACAAATAGTACTTTTAGGCTATAGTAGCGTTTATGAAATACCTGTCCGTTTATTTTGCATTGATAGCCTTATTTTTGGGTAGTCAAATATTGGCTCAAACAGGCGCTTCGCCACTGGCTAAGTTTGCGCCCGAGTGGAGTAATGCCAGGTATACAGCCTGCAACACCGCCGCAAACGCCCGCTACATGAGCGGCGAGGAGCGAGAGGCCATATACATACTCAATCTGGCAAGAATGAACCCAAAGCTATTTTGCCAATCGGTACTGCTCAAAGCGCCCACCCTACTGTCGAACGTAGATACCTCTTCAGAGGTATATTACAAATCGCTGATTGCCCGATTAATGACCATGGAACCGCTACCCATTCTTAAGCCCGACTCGCTGAGCTATGTAAGCGCCTACTGCCATAGGGCATCAACCGGCAAAACAGGCTATGTAGGGCACGACCGCAAAACGCCGGAATGTCGCAAAAAGCAACATTTCAGCGGCGAATGTTGCCAATACGGGTTCAATAGCCCGCTGGCAATGATACTGTATTTACTGATAGATGAAGATGTGCCGTCGCTTGGCCATCGCGATATATGTCTTGGCGGTTACAAACTTGTTGGCGTATCGATGGGGGAACACAAGACATTTGAAACCATGGGCGTATTAGATTTCAACTTCTGATAGCATCTACTGATTTATCTTATAGCCTACCCAATCGCCATCGAAGTATTTAGAGCTATCTGATACCTGCTGAAAAATACTGTAAAGCGAATCCACGCCATCTTTATAATCGCGGAGAATGAACTGGTATTGATCCCTACCGGCAATAATTACTTCGTGGGTAAGATCGGCGATAACATCAAGTTGGGTGCGAAAGTTGCGTTTTAGTCCGCCAAAAGAATCGGCATAAACAAAAATAGTATCGTACGCCTTGTAATCAATATACACCAGCGAATATCCGCGGTATTGATATTTCAACCCCTGCTTAAATTCGCCCAGAAAAGTATCAATGTGCGGTGTAAAAAGTAGCTGCGCCGAATCTACCTCAATAGTATTGTTACCTCCCGACTTCTGACAGGAAGTCTGGAAAAACAAGGGTATCAACAAAACGGATAAAAATAAACCGGCTTTCATGAGCGTGTAAATTAAATAAAATTATGTTCTTTCCGCAAAACAATTTTAAAAACACCGCTATCACCGTAGCGTTACAATAATAATCGCGTTTAGGGCTTGGCGTTCAGGCTTTTAGATTTCCAGCCCAGATCGGTGAATTTTTTCTTTCGGAGCAGGAAATAGTCCCACACTATACTGCGTGGATATATGCCTTCCTCGTTTCTCCGCACAATCATTTTCTTGTTTTCCTTTCTGCGTTGCAGCCACTTACCCAAGTCTCTGTAAAAATGGAAATGCGCTTTAACAATTATCAGTGTTTCTTTGAAATTGCCGGTAAGCGCAAGACGCAGGCCAGCTACTCCATCCAATACCAAACGAAAAGGAAACAACCAAAGGAGCTTTGAGGTCCTTTCGTTTTTTATGAGCAGCACCAAGTTGTTGCGAAAGTTGTAATATAGTTTTTGAGGACTGCCATAGCTGATAACGCTACCGCCCACATGGTATACCAGCGACTTTGCTATGTAACCGATCTTGTAGCCGGCATTTTTCAACCTCCAGCACAGATCCACTTCTTCCATGTGCGCGTAGAGATCGTGGTCGAGGCCGCCGGCATTGTGATACAAGTCGGCGCGTACCATAAAGCAACCGCCCGACGCCCAAAACACTTCAATATTATCGTTGTATTGCCCTAAGTCTTTTTCTATGTCAAAAAAGATGCGGCCACGGCAAAAGAGATACCCAAAATTATCCATAAATCCACCGCCTGCCCCTGCATATTCAAACAGTTCTCTATCGCGCCAATAACGAATGCGGGGCTGACAAGCCGCCAATTGAGTATCGGCTTCCATGGCCTGATGCAACGGAGGAAACCATCCCTCTGTCACCTCAAAATCGGCGCTGAGCAGAACGTAATATTTGGCCTTAACTTGCTTTAATGCCTCGTAATACCCGTTTGCAAAACCATGGTTTTCACTTATTTGTAGGGTTTTAATAGTAGGGAAGTTCTCCTGCACATATTGCAGGGTATCGTCGGTCGATGCATTATCGGCTACAATTACTTCGTAGCCTGTATGCGCTTCCGCTACAATTTTCGGCAAAAACAACTCGTGCCACTTAGCGCCATTGTAGCTGAGTATTACAACGGCTGTATCCTTATGGCATTCAATCATAGCAGATGGTCGCTATATATTATTTATACGTTGGTTCGTAAAGCGTACTTGACGGTACGGTTATCTTATCGTTCTTCTGGTACTTGTGCTCATAAAGGTTGTAGCAACCTGCCCATGCGAAAATAAAAATGCCGAAAAAACTCAATAAAAATAAAAAGCGCGATTTAGTAGGCTTATTAAGCTCTATATCTGCGGGGTTGTCTATCTCTAATTCGTTTTGGTTGTGCTGAGTGTCCATGAAGTTTTGAAAATTTCCTTCGCAAAAATAATAGTAATTCCTTCAAAACCATAATATTTTTAACGTTACTTCGTTATCAGAAGGCAATATTATGCGTCAATATCTAAATTGGAAAACATATCTCGCACTTGTGGCGATATTTATAGTAGGCGCATCGCTTTATTTCACCAGTCAGCTGGCCGCAAAGCTCGCTATTGAAGAGCGAAAGAAGGTGCAGGAGCTTGCCGGAGCCCTAAAAACACTGGTGATATCTAACAACAATCTGGAAACTGCCTTTGCAAGTAATATAATAGAGCAAAACACAACCATACCCCTTATTATTGTAAATGAGAAAGGGGGGATTGTAGATTACAAAAATATAGACTCAGCCAGCGCTATAAACCCATCGCGGAATATGCAGGATAAACTGAATGAGTTTAAAAAAACGCCGCCTATCATTGCCGATTATGGCACGGGCAAAAACTATATATACTACGGCGAATCTTACCTGCTTACGCAGCTGCGGTATTTTCCCTACGTACAGTTGGCAATCATTTTCCTGTTTCTCATTGTTGTGCTTTTTGCACTTACTACAGCGCACCGCTCCTTGCAAAACCAGGTTTGGGTGGGCCTGTCAAAAGAAACCGCCCATCAGCTGGGCACCCCGCTCAGCTCTATAGAGGCATGGCTGGAGCTATTGCGCGACGACGACCCGCAGAGCGAGGCGGTACTGGAAATGCAAAAAGACCTGGATAGGTTAAAACTGGTTGCCGACCGGTTTAGCAAAGTAGGCAGCGCCCCCCAACTGGCGGAAGACAATCTCGTACACCGGCTGGAAGGCATAGTAGAATATATGCAGAAACGCTCGCCCATGAATGTGGCGATAAAACTACATAACAAAGAACCTGAAATACTGGTGAACATCAGCGGAGCCTTGTTTGACTGGGTGATGGAAAACCTGATAAGAAACGCGCTTGATGCTATGGGAGGAAAGGGCGCAATAGACATCACCGTTTGCAACACCCCGCAGCAAGTATGGATAGATGTGCAAGATAACGGCAAGGGCATACCCAACCACCAGGTAAAAAAAGTATTCACACCCGGCTTTACTACTAAAAAACGCGGTTGGGGCCTTGGGCTTTCGCTATCACGCCGCATCATAGAAAAATACCACCACGGTAGTATATATGTAAAACACAGCGAGGTAGGTAAGGGCACAACTTTCAGAATAATATTAAGGCGATGAATGTCAACCGGTTATTTTGCAGGAGGCGTTTATGAATAGCGCTTTGCACTTACCTTTGCGTTTCAAACAAATAGCTACATGCAGTCTCGCATATTATTCATTTGCATTGCCGTTTTCTTTCTTTCATCGTGTGCAAAAACCAGAATTACCGACCACCCCGACTGGAGCAAATATTACGAACAATATGGTATAAAAAATGCCTGCTTTATACTCCGCGACAATAATCACGAGGCTATACACTATTATAATCTGAAACGCTGCCAGGAACGACTTTCACCAGCTTCCACCTTCAAAATATTCAATTCGCTTGCGGCCCTCGAAACCGCAGTTGCGCCAGACGACCAACTGGTAATAAAGTGGGACAGCGTAAAACGCCGCGAAGAATGGAACAAAGACATGACCATGGCCGAAGCTATGAAAGTAAGCTGTCTACCCTATTATCAGGAAATAGCGCGCCGTGTAGGCCCTACAAAAATGAAACACTTTCTGGATACGGTAAAGTACGGCAATATGAAGATGGAAGGTAAAATAGACAACTTCTGGATCAACAACTCATTGCAGATATCGGCCGATGAACAAGCCGGATTTGTGAAAAGGCTTTATTTCGCCGAATTGCCATTTTCTGAGCGCAGCCAGCGCATAGTAAAAAACATGATGCTCCGCGAAGAAACAGCCGGATACAGACTTTATTACAAAACCGGCACCTACGAAACAAAGGAAAAAACAACTTATTGGGTGGTAGGCTTTGCAGAACGAATAGAACATGTAAAGGAAGACAAAGAATCTATGAATAAAGTAGATGTGCGTAACTACCCTTACTTTTTTGCGCAAAACTTTGATATGCCTACCGGCAATGAAAGTCAGGATTGGTATAAAGTACGCCTCGATATTATGCGGCAACTGCTGAAAGACTATGGCGCAATAAAGAATTAATTGAGTAAAATTATATAGCCAGCTAACGGCCTGTAGTAACAAACGCTACAGGCCGTTAGTGTATTTGCCATACAGGCATTTTGGGTAATTTATGCTACTGAATATAATCAACCAATATTATTGGCTATATTGGCGCAATATATTATTGTTTCATTATTTAACACCATTAAAT
This sequence comes from uncultured Bacteroidota bacterium, assembly GCA_903882805.1. Taxonomy (GTDB): domain Bacteria; phylum Bacteroidota; class Bacteroidia; order Chitinophagales; family Chitinophagaceae; genus Nemorincola. Next base: position 16,922 of record CAIRYK010000042.1, read on the forward strand.
GCAATTTACAGCAGCCCAGATAGCAGGAATACTCAACGGAACTATTGAAGGTAATCCGGATGCATCAGTAAGTAAATTATCGAAGATAGAAGAGGGCGTGCCCGGCTCCATATCGTTTCTTGCCAATCCGCTCTATACCCAATACATATACGGCACTCAGGCCTCTATTGTTATCATCAACAAAGATTTTGCGCTTACTGGCCCTACATCGGCCACGCTGATAAGAGTAGACAATGCCGGCAGTGCATTTGCCAAACTGCTGGAAATGTACAATCAGGTGAAGCTGAACAAAACCGGCATTTCTAAAATGGCTTATATCTCCGATTCGGCTACGGTGGGCAGCAATATTTATGCAGGCGAGTTTGCCGTAATAAGCGACAACGCCCGGATAGGCAACAATGTAAAAATATACCCACAGGTGTATATAGGCGATAATGTAGTGATAGGCGATAACACAACCCTGTTTGCAGGTGTAAAAATATACTCCGACACGCAGATAGGTAAAGATTGCATTATTCATTCGGGCGCAGTAATAGGCAGCGATGGCTTTAGGTTTGCACCCGAAAACGAAGGCAATAAAAAGGTGCCGCAAATAGGCAATGTGATTATTGAAGACGATGTAGAAATAGGCGCCAACTGCGCCATAGACCGGGCAACACTGGGGTCTACGATATTGCGCAAGGGCGTAAAATTTGACAACCTCATACACATAGCTCATAATGTAGAGATAGGTGAAAACAGCTATCTGGCTGCCTGCAACGTGGTAGCCGGCTCTACAAAAATTGGCAAAAACTGTATGTTCAGCGGTCAGGTAGGTATTGTAGGGCATTTGCATATTGCCGACAATACTATAATCACTGCACAGTCGGGCATATCTAAGAGTATCAACAAACCCGGCGAAGTATACATGGGATCGCCGGCATTTGAGGCTGGCAAATACCGCAAAGCTTATGTACACTTTCGCAACCTCGATAATATGGCCGGACGGATAGATAAATTAGAAAAAAAGAGCAAACAGGCGGAATAAACGCATAAATACAGCAAGGCAAAGCTCTGGAAAGCGAATTTAACAATTAGCATAATCATTTGAAAATCAACAGATTAGACACTAAAAAAGTCAATTGATGACAATTAATTATTTTCTTTTCAAATTTATGAGCGAAAAGCGAATATTAATGTGTATCTTTGTTCTTTCTTAAACAATTTATTTCAACGACAATGCAAGAAGGTACAGTAAAATTTTTCAACGAGACAAAAGGATTTGGTTTCATTTCTCCATCTAACGGTGGTCAAGACATCTTCGTTCACGTATCAGGTCTCCTGGATGAAATCCGCGAGAACGACAAGGTAACTTTCGAAGTTCAAAATGGTAAAAAAGGTTTAAACGCTGCTAACGTAAGAGTTATCTAATTTTAAATACCGGTTTTAAAAATCATTCCAAAAGCTTTCCGATCATATCGGAAAGCTTTTTTCTTTGGAGTATTAGTATACTTAAACAATATTGATTATTTTGCGTTGCCGTAGTGAAAATTAACGGCGCTATTTATTACTTTTACCTCCGAAGAAATAATTTTTATGATAAAAAATATGCTCCAAAAGATTCTTCTGGTATGCCTTTTAGCATTGCCTGCAGGCGCTTTCGCACAATTCGAGAACAAGCCGCCAAATAACACTGAGCCTATAAACAGGTATGAGTTGTTGGACAAAACATGGCATTTCATAGCTATGAAATGTCCAGACAAAATTGGAGCGGAAACCAACGACATCCGTTATTTTTCAACGTTGAAACTTACTGTGAGCAACAGTAACAACATCAACTACGGTACATACGTAAGAAACTTTAAAGACGTTCGTGATAACCCTAAAGAGTCAGGAACGTACTCGCTGAACATGGATGATGCAGGCAACGTAACGCTTACACTGAAAAGAAGCCGCACCGGAGCTACATCGCGCTACATAGTGCAAATGGTAGAAACCAACCACCTTACACTCATTCGTACCGACGATGGCGACAAGTGCAACATTTCTTATGCCGTAGCTCCATAAGCTATACCTCAATACTGTACAGAATCTATTCGACGTCCTGCAATGATTTGCAGGACGTTTTTATTGTATGTTGGCCTCATAGAACCGGTGAGTAAGCGAGATAAAGTGAGGGAATTCTACCGTGGTAGCCTAACCCGCGGGCCTTAGCCAGCTTCGACCCAAATTTGGATGCGCGACACTTGCCCTCAATAGAATAGATAGGAGGCTACGAGCAGCTTTATCAACAAGCGCCTCCTAATTTTTACCAACAACTATTTTATAATTATAGTTCGCAGCTTTGCCCGTAAGAAGTACCATGTATACACCGCCTGGTACACCACTCAATGATAAGCGGGTTTCGTTACTGCCGCTTATATCCTGCTCCATAATAGTCTGCCCCAATACATTTATCAATTTTAGGCTATTATAGATTGCTTTTTCTGCTTGTATAAATAATTCGTTGCTGGCGGGATTGGGGTGAATAATGGGTAAATCATTTTTGTTGTTACCGACACCCTCCACCTCAACTGGTCTACAATCGCTTACCCCAAATGAATTCGCAGGGTTGAAGTTGGTGATTTTTCTGATTTGTTTTCCAAAATTGGAGTAAAATAAATTCCCATCTAAATCAAGGTAAAAAAACTCAGGATGAATTTCCAAAGCTGTAACAAGTGCGCCCTCACCAATATCACCGACAGTTCCAGTGCCTACCCCCCCTACAATTGTAATAATGCCAGTTGCAGCGTTAACAAATCTAATATAATTACTTCCATTGTCGCCTATAATAAGATTATCAAACTTATCAATTGCAAAACTGAGTGGGCCTAATAACTGGGCATTTGTTGCCAGCCCACCATCACCAGAATATCCTGTCGTAGAACCAGCAACAGTAGTAATAATTCCTGTAGTTAAGTTTATTTTTCTAATTCTACTATTTCCTCTGTCTGCGAACAATAAATTACCTTTTCCATCAAGCAGCATTGTTGTTGGATTAAATACTTGAGCATTAGTAGCGAGTCCTCCATCGCCACTCAGTCCTCCAACACCAGTACCTGCTATTGTGGTTATGATACCTGCCGTATTAACTTTTCTTATTCTCGCTCTTTCTCCAATATATAAATTTCCTTGCTTGTCTCCGTACACGTTTGGAGGATATAGAAGTGATGCATTTGTAGCTGGACCACCATCTCCTAATATTACCCCCCCTCCTGCAACGGTGGTGATTATACCTGTTGTTGCATCCACCTTGCGGATTCGATGATTATCACCATCTGCAATAAAAATATTACCAATTGCATCAACATATATACCATAACCTTTAATTTTAGCATCTGTAGCTGGCCCATTATCCCCGGAAAATCCAAGTACACCTGTGCCAGCTACTGTATAGATATTGCCGGAAATTGCATCGACCTTTCTGATTTTTCTTTGATTATCTGAAAAATAAATATTACATCTATTGTCCATCCAAACACCTTCTGTAGCAGATATTTTGGCATTGGTTGCAGGCGTGCCATCGGTGGTTACTGTACCTTGAGGGTACCAGCCCGCAACCGTGTACACTCTCATATCTCCGCTTTGTGCAGCGGCAAGCAACGGTAAAAATAGCAGTAGGTAGAGTAGGTATTTCATATGGTGGGTGGGTATGGTTGGGGTGATGAAAAGGGTTGTGTAGGGTATGGGTACTACAGCATATTATACCAAATTTATGCCACTGCGTTCTATTTTCAAATTAATTATTGGGAGTAGGTGGTGTTGTTTTTTGGGAGTGGGGATTAGAGGGTAGGTAACGGTGGATTGGGGGATTATTTTCTACTGTCCTTAAGCGTAGACTCCGCCTACGCTTGTGTGGGTTGCAATCTCCGATTGCAGTAAAGATATAGTCTATAGATCTCACACACATTCGCCAATCGGAGATTGGCTGCCGCGCAAGCGTAGTCGGAGACTACGCTTAACTGAGGCTTTAATATGCATTGCCCCGGGAGTATCCCGGGGTAAGGAATACCCAACACTACAACCCAGAATGGGTTGAATGTGAAGGCTATAGATGGATTTGTAGCTTAAAATACCACATTCAACTCCTTCAGAGTTGGACCAGATTTTCCATTGTACCGGAGGCTCCACCTCTGGCTACTCACATTTTAGCCCTATCAGGCTAAGTACAAATTAAAATTAAACCGCATAAGTAATATTCGATAACAGTCTCTATTTTAGAAGAATAAACAGTAAACTTGCCCGGTCAGGGCTTAGCATAGGTAGCTCATTAATTTCTATAATACTACCTCCCAGTTGCAGCGGGCTTAGTGAATTCTAATCCTACCGATATCAGCAATTGCATAAAGCAAGAACATAGTCATAATGCTCCCACCTAAAACTTAAAATTGTAACTGATACTCGGCAATATTGGCAGGATAGATACCTGATATACCTTTACCTTAATGGTATTGGTCACCGTGCCTTCGGTGTCTACATACAAGAAGTAGGGATTAGCGCGATTGTACACATTATATACCGAGAACGTCCAGCTACCTTCCCACTTGCGCGGCTTTTTAGGCTTGGGCACATACGTGGCGGAGAAATCGAGCCTGTGGTAAGCCGGTAAGCGGTAGGCATTCACAGCGCTATACAATTGCACCAGTTTGCCGTCTATAAAATAGTAGGCGGTAGGCAGCGTTATGGCGTTGCCTGTGCCATATACAAACACTGTAGAGAATGTCCATTTCTTATGCACATAGCTGCCTACTACGCTTATATCGTGGCGGCGGTCGTACTTGGTAGGAAACGGATTGCCATTATTGAGCAGCGCAAATTTCTGGTTCGTCCAGGAAAGGGTGTACCCTATCCAGCCGGTAAACTTACCCTGCGTTTTGTTGATAAAGAACTCTGCGCCATAGGCTTTGCCATTACCAAACACATACGACAGTTCCGGATCTTTAATCGTATTGGGCGTGTACCCATCCTTATATTGAATCTGGTTTTTCATTTCCTTGTAGTAAATCTCAACCGATGTTTCCAACTTATCATCGAGGAAGTTGCGGAAATAGCCCGTAGAATATTGCCATGCCTGCTGCGGTTTCACCGTAAAGGTGCTGGGCGCCCATACGTCGGTAGGCAACGTAGTGCCGTTGTTGGTTACAAGGTGTATGTATTGATACGTCTTAGAAATGCTCGTTTTTATTGACGAACTGGCGCCTACATTGAACCGCATATTGAATCTCGGTTCCCAGCCGCCATAGCTGGTCACCAGTCCGCCATCGCCATATTTTGAGCTGTCGGTAGGCTGTTCATTACCGTTGTAAGTATAGGCTGTATAAGGCCCTACCTGTCCAAACCAGCTATACCGCAAACCCAGATTCACTTTCCACCATTTAGTGGGTTCAAAATCATCGAGCAGGTAGACGCCGGTTTCGTGAGCGTACTTCACAAAAGCATTATTGGGGTCGAGCGCAATGGTATCGAGCCTACCCGACACCTGATTAGGTATAAACTTATGATAAGTATAGGCAGCGCCAGCTTTGAAATGATGCTTGAAACTACTGTAATAATCAAAATCGGTTTTCAGATTGTAATCGCGTATACCCGACGATAGCTTTATTGCAAAGGTGTTTTGACTGAAATTGGATGCAAAGTTATAATCGTTGAACACTGCTGTGGTATTGGCAAACAGCTTATCGCTGAACTGGTGGTTCCAGCGCAGCGTAGCGGTTTTGTTACCCCACGGTATATCGGCCTTAAAGGTGCCGCGCGAGTTTTGGAACTTAAATTTATCTACCCCCATGTAGCCGCTCAGGTACAGACGGTCTTTATCGCCCAGCTTGTAGTTGGCTTTCAGGTTTACATCGTAAAAGTAGTAGCCTATATCATTGAGGCGGGCAGAAAACGGCCGTGCCAGTACATCTATATAAGTGCGCCTACCCGATATCATAAACGATCCCTTCTCTTTCTTTATCGGCCCTTCCAGCGTGAGGTGCGAGGCTATAATGCCTATGCCGCCCTGTGCGTGGTAGGATTTGTTGTTGCCCTCCTTCATGGTTACATCTACCACGCTCGACAGCCTGCCGCCGTAGTTGGCGGGAGCGCCGCCTTTTACGAGCGTCACATCCTTTATGGCATCGGAGTTAAACACAGAGAAGAACCCAAACAAATGGCCGGTATTATAAATTACCGCGTCGTCGAGCAGCACTAAGTTTTGGTCGGGGCCGCCGCCGCGCACATAAAAGCCCGAATTACCCTCGCCTGCCGACTGCACGCCGGGCAGCAATTGCAGCGTTTTCAATATATCTACCTCGCCAAACAATACCGGCAAGGTTTTGATGCGCGCCATAGATAGCGTAACGGTACCCATATCGGCATTCTGCACATTGGCATCTTTGCGCACCGAGCTTACGCTTACTTCTTTTAGCGTGGTGGAGCTTTGCAAGTCTATGTTCAGCGTTTTGTTGGCTATAAGGTTCAACTGTTGCGTTACCGGCGCATAGCCCACATAAGAGAATGTAACCGTGTACGAACCGGGCGGCACAGAAATGGAATAAAAGCCATAGGTATTGCTCTGGCTTCCCTGATCGGCTTCCTTAATATACACAGTAGCGGCAATCAGCGATTCACCGGTAGATGCATCGCGCAGGTAGCCGCTGAGCGATACCTTTTGAGCAAATAGCGTAACCGGCAAAGACAGGATTAGTAGTAGCGCATGAAAAACAACGGCGCTGCGTTTTATGATGAAAGTCATTGTATGCTATTGGTAATCATGATTATAAAGTAGAAACCCTTGCCTGCTGTAGTATTGTGGTTACAGGCTATCGGTTACCTCGCCGCATTCCATCATTTTCTTGCCGAAGTAGGGGTTTTTTATCTCGCTTTCTTCGCTCAGCCAGTAGGCGCCTTTGTCGTTAAAAGCCATAGGGCAAAACTCGTGATAAACGCCGGCATTTTTCAGTTCCACCTTGCGCAGCAATCCATACATAGCGCTCGACAACGGCCCGAACGACAAACGCTGACGCTCGCACTTGGGGTCTTCGAGGCCTATTATATTCTTGGTTTCGGTAAGTAAGGTATCCAGAAACGGCTTCATACCGTCGTATGCCTTCAGGCTATCGTCGGCGCCATAGTTTTGGGCCAGCGTCTTATTCAGGCTGTCGGCAATAGCGCCAAGCTGTGTAGCTGCGGTTTTTATACCCTCGGCATTGGTGGCAACCATTGCATTTTTTAGTGTGTAGTAGGTAGCGAGCGTACTCATCAGCAGCTTGCTGTCTGCCTCTTTCAGCATGCTTTGCATGGGCGCTTTAGGGGCTGCCGGCGCTGCAGCGGTCGCTCCTGCGTTGCTATCTGCCGGCTGACTGTTGCCGCAACTTGAAAGGAATGCCAGGCCAAGAGCTAAGGCTATGTAAAATGTGCGCATGATGGTAAATTTTGTATGCAAAAGTAAAGTAAGCAATCGGGAAAAAACCAAGCGTTATTTATAGGTATATAGATGATAAGCTACCCCATATGGATTGCCGCCTACCGCCCAAGTGCAACAAACCGAATAATTAACGTTATTTATACATGAAACAGACCAAATTGTGGCGGTTGGCGGCTATGTTGCAATAATCTTTAGTGCAAACTGGGAAAACTATGATTAATTTTGCGCCCCTATGCTGATTTCTTTACAAAACATTAGTTTTTCTTTCGGGTCGCGGTACATACTGCAAGATGCCAGCTGGCAAATAGGCACCGGCGAGCGTATAGGCCTTGTAGGTAGCAACGGAACCGGAAAGTCTACCCTGCTGCGCCTGATGACCGGGTTCTACACACCTGAAGCCGGCGTTATCAATAAACCCAAAGATGTGTCGCTCGGTTTCTTCAACCAGGATCTGCTCAGCTTCTCTACCAACGAGTCTATACTAAAGGTAGGTATGCAGGCTTTTGAAAAAGCGCACGAGGTGGAAAAGAAAATGGACCGCATTATCAAAGAGCTGGAAACCAGCCCGGATGATGAAGATCTGCTCGACGACTATAGCCATGCGCTACACGATTTTGAAATGGCAGGCGGTTACGAAATGGAACATAAATCGGCAGAGGTGCTGGAAGGTTTGGGATTTTCTACCGCCGACCTGCAACGCCCATACGATCAGTTTAGCGGTGGATGGCGTATGAGAGTGCTGCTGGCAAAAATGATGCTGCAACAACCCGAGCTGCTGCTGCTGGATGAGCCTACCAACCACTTGGACCTACCGTCTATTGAATGGTTGGAGCGTTATCTGATCAGCTATCCCGGTAGTGTGGTAATAGTATCGCACGACCGTTATTTCCTCGACCGGATGGTGACAAAAATTGTTGAGGTATGGCAGCGCGATCTGCACCAGTACATCGGCAACTACACCTTTTATCAGAAAGAAAAGCTGGAACGTATGGTGCTGCAGCAGCGCGCATTCGAAAACCAGCAGGATTATATAAAACAACAGGAACGCTTTATTGAGCGTTTCCGCGCCAAGGCCACAAAAGCGGCGGCTGCGCAAAGCGCCATAAAACGCCTGGACAAGCTGGATGTGATAGAAGCCCCCGACGCCAGCGTACCGGTAATGAATATCAACTTTGACATTGCTACGCAACCGGGCAAGATAATTTGCGAACTGAACGATGTGAGCAAAAGCTATGGCCCGCTAACCATACTGAATCATGCCAAGGCGGAGATACTGCGCGGCGACAAAATAGCGCTTATAGGCGCCAACGGCAAGGGTAAATCTACGTTGTTGCGCATAATATCGGGCCAGGAGCCTATAGAGGGTGAGCGCAAGTGGGGACATAATGTAGAAGAAAGCTTTTACGCCCAGCACCAGCTGGAAGCGCTGAATGTAGAATATGAAGTACTGGAAGAACTGAAGATGTGCGGCAGCGGTAAAAACGAGCTGGAACTGCGCCAGTTGCTGGGCTGCTTCCTGTTTAGCGGCGACGATGTGTTTAAGAAAATCAAGGTGCTGTCGGGCGGTGAGAAAGCGCGCGTGGCGCTGGCAAAAGTAATTGCCGCCAAGGGCAACTTCCTACTGCTGGATGAGCCTACCAACCACCTTGATATGCAGAGTGTGGAAATGCTGATAGAAGCCCTGAACAAATACAAGGGCACCCTGATAATAGTATCGCACGACCGTTATTTTATTAGCAAAACAGCCAATAAAATATGGAACATTGAAGACGGCAAAATAAACGAGTTTAACGGCCCTTACGACGAGTGGGCTGTATGGCATGCCGATAAGCTGAAACGCGAACAAGCGGCAGGCGCCAACACTGGCAAGCCGGCAAAAGAAGAAAAAAAGGTAGAGAAACCCGCGCCAAAACCAAATGTAAGCAACGAACAACTGAATGCCCTGAAGAAAGAACTGCAGAAACAACAAAAGTTGATGCAAAAAATGGAAGAGGACATCAACAAACTAAAGAAAGATACGGCAGTACTGGAAGGCAAACTGGCCGACCCTACTTTTTACAACAATCGCACCGAGTTTTTGAAGGTAGATACCCAATACCGCGAGCACACTACAAAACTTGCCCAGATGAATAAAGAGTACGATAAGGTTTTTGAACTGGTGATGGAACTGGAAGAAAAAATAGGGTAACAGTGTTTTTGATATTGATACGCCCCGTTTTGCATGTGCAGAATGGGGCGTATTTCATTTTTATTAAATCCCATTTAAAACCGGAGCGGCGCTGTTCCGGTTTAAATATTTGGCTAAACTTGTTCCATACCAAGCTGGCAAGGATCAAATCGTCAAAAATCATTACATTATAACTTTGGGCCATTACACCCATTTTCAAAAAACAACTACTTTTACATTTGCCAAGCCATTCCTAAACATTCAGTCTATGACCGACCGGAACTATCTCTCGCAACTGCGCACACCTACGCATGAAGACCCGTTGCGCATTTTAATGAGCGCTTGCCTCACAGGCATAACCTGCGGCTACGACGGAACTGCAAATGGCACGTACCCTACAGCGCTTCAGTTTTTGACCTATACAACAGCCAAAATTATCAGATTTTGCCCCGAAGAGTATTCGTTTGGCACGCCGCGCGAAATGTGCGATATACATGGCGGAACAGGTATGGATGTACTGTATGGAAAGGCAAAAGTGCTCACAGAAACAGGTATCGACTGGACTCAGGGAATGATAACTGCATCGGAAAAAATGTTGGAAATAGCCTGTCGCGAAAACATAGAGCTGGCAGTCCTAATGGATATAAGCGCAGCCTGCGGTAGCCAGGTGATATATAACGGCAACAGATTTGCAGCGGATAAAGCATACCAGATAGGCGCCGGAGTATGCGCCGCGCAACTTATGCGCAATGGATTTAAGGTAATCAGTCAGCGCGACTACGCATCGCTCGAAATCGTTTATCAAAAGCTGGACCCAAACAACAAGATAAACAGCGCCCTAAAGGACCACCACGAAATAGACTGGTATAAACAATATTTTAAAATTGCCTGACAGCTATCATCAAAGTCCAATGCCTAAGTGCCTGATTGCCCTTTTTATTGCCGTATTCGCGCTGTCTGCAAGTAGCCGCGCGCAAAATACCGATGCGGCTGAGTTTTACAACGAAGATCTGAAATGGACTTTGCCAATAGCCGACTCGTTTGTGGGCGCTAATCCGGAAAGATGGAAAGCAGTGCAAGACAAGGGCAAAAAAGGGATAGAGGACACTTACAACACACAACTAAAAAACAAGGTTGCAACCCTGATCATACTAAAATGCGGCAACGACAATTTTTTTGAGGCTACCAGCGAAAAATACGATGAGGAGAGAAAGGGTAATTACCTGCCGTTTTGCCGACACATGAACGATGTTATCTACACTACATTTACCACACAGCGCAGCGATGCAGGCATAGACACATCAACAGCTGTAGATATGATAGATGGCCTGCCATTTCAAACAATCAATATTAAATGCACCTTTCCAGGCGGCGCAATAAAATATGTATCTATTGCCCGGCGCCTATTTGCCGGCCGCGAACTTACGGTAAGTATGATGTATGCCGACGTAGCCGCAGGCAACAGAATGAAAGACGCCTTTAGAAAATCTAAGTTTGGAGTTAGAGAATAAAACTGGGGTTGAACTAAAAATATAAATTAACCCAATTCATTCTTTTCCATCACTGATTAAGTTCATACTCTTTATTGACGGCTGTCATCAGGTTAGCGCTTGTTTGTGGGTACATTTGCCCTTCATTTGCACACAAAAAACCAACAACATGAATAAAAAGTACCCATTACTAACTGCGCTTCTACTTGCGTTGTCGTTGTTAAGCGCATCGGCAAACGCGCAAACGGCTACCGAAAAGGATTACCAGATGGAGTATAAACACACCATGAAAAAGGCCTACATAGACAGCGTTCTGGAAACAAAAACCAAACTGCTACAAGGATACCTGAATACGCTGGTAGAAAAAAAACAACCCGATTATGCCAAGGCTATCATAAAAGCGATGGTGTTGTTTAACAACGATGAAAGCAAACTAATATCCGTAACCAGTAAAAAAACAGGCAAGACTACCGTAAAACCCATACGAACTTATCTGCGCGACGTAGCTAAACTACCTTACAAGAGCATCAATATATCGTACCGCAACTACAGCGCTATCGAGAATATCAGAAAACAACCCGATGGCACGTTTCGCGGCGCTGTGGTATTTGATCAGGAGTTCATTGGCTTCGACAAAGAAGGCAAACCATTATACCATGACGAAGTGCGCAGAAACACTGAAGTAACTATAAAACTGAAAGAATACATGAAGGATGATAAACATACTGTGGATATGGATATCTTCTTTGGCAACCTTGGGGTAACCGAACTATAACACTCCGCTGCGACCGGAGGCCGCAAAACAAAATACCCAACCGCATGTTTTGCATAAAATATGCGGTTAATTTTTTTTCAGAAACGCACAAAAAATATACTATGCATAGTTTCATCCGGTTTTGTATCGTTGCCCTTGCGCTGATGGCGGCAAGTCCGGTATGCAATGCGCAGTATTTTGGGTCGTTTAACCCAAACGACGACCTGTTTAAATACGAGGTTAAACTCATTGATGAGTTTATAGAGCGCTTCAACGACGATTCAGATTCTTTTCTTCGTAAGGCATACTTTAAAGAAAAGAAGCCTTATAATCTATCGCGAGGTCAATTGCTTGTGTCCTTGTTCGATTTACAAAACACATCGTTTACAGATAACGACACGACGCTGAAGGGCTTTTTCAGGCAGGCGCTCGATCGCGAAAACCCTGTGAATCTATCGTTCAACGACAGCGACTGGTACGCTGAGGCAACCGCTGTTTTTGCGAATAACGGAAAACTTAGGGAGATACCGGTATTCCTGCACATTGCCTATAATGCCGAGGAGGGCTGGGCAAAATGGATGATAGCCGGTATAGGCCCGACGGGCGCTCCAGTAGCCGGCAAAGCTATGGCGCCGTTACCTAAAACTAAACCTGTCGATAACTTTATACCTACATCAGCCTATGTGTCGGGCTTTGTTGGGCTCCACAGCGTACTCGACACATCGCTGGCGCCGGATGTATTTTTCGATCCCGCCTGCCTCAACTCATCTGCCGGGGCTGCCTTTGTTGCCGATGTGAAAGCCGGTAAATTAAAGTTCCAGTATGTAAAAAGATTACAGTTCCATTTTCTGCAAATAGATGGCTGGCAGTTTACCGTCGCCCAGTTCGATAGAAAAGTTAACAATAGCGGATGGCTGATAAGTAGTATAAAGGTAGCGCCAACCGACGAACGCGCAGCCGCACGAAACAAGCTACTGAACCGATAACGGGAAGGGGGCATAGTCCTAAAATATTGCCAAAATACGCGGCTTGGCGCTTATGTGTCGTCACATCTGTTAGCTTTACAGATATAACGTTACCTATTGAGGAATTTTTTCTGGCTACTAATACTGATTGCGCTACCCTGCTCTGCCCAAACCATGCAGGGTGTGGTGACCGATGCAGCAACCCACAAACCGCTCTATCCGGTAACGGTAGTGAACCTATCGACACAAGCTGTGGCCTATACCAACGAAAACGGACTATACACCATCATTGCCAATCAGGGCGATGTAGTAGCATTCTCGTATGTGGGCTACAAAAGCATTGAAAAGCACAAACCGCCAAGCGTCATTATTGCCTCCATAAACATACAAATGGAACGACTGGAATACCAGTTGCAGGAATTCAGATTTCATTTGGGCAACCTTACCAAATACCAGATAGATAGCATAGACCGGGCAAAAACCTACAAAATACCGCTGTCGCGCACGCCGCCCAATCCATTTGCCAGTCCGGCATCGGCCCTGGCCGAGCTATTTTCTAAACGCGCTAAGCGCACCTACGAATTTCAACAAAACTTCAGAAACGGTGAGATTGAGAAGTTTGTGGACACACGGTACACCCCCGAATTAGTTACAGAGCTCACCGGTTTTACGGGCGATACCATTGGTCATTTTATGTATGCCTACCCTATGGAATATGACTTTGCCCGGCTGGCCACCGATCTGGAAATAAAAATGTGGATTCGTAGCAACTACAGAGACTGGATGGCCAAGCGCCCTCCGGTATCTCCAGCTGCAGATACAACAAAGCCAACCAGATCTGGAAAGTAACACAGGCTACATTCCCTTACAAATACCAAAGGTTTTGCGATGGTGGGGCGTTATGCCTGTTTCTATTATCATTTTGCGGTGCAGCGCGGTGCCATAGCCTTTATTCTCATTCCAGCCATATTGCGGATACTGCAGGTGCAATTGGTTCATGTGTTCATCTCTATGCGTTTTGGCCAAAATACTGGCAGCGGCTATAGAAGCGTATATAGAATCGCCCTTAACTACGCACTGGTGCGTAATACCCCAGTAGGGCACAAAGTGCGGCCCATCTATGAGCAATAGTTCAGGCTTTGTTTTTAGTTGGTCTACCGCCAGGTGCATACCCAGCATAGATGCTTTGAGTATGTTAATCCGGTCTATTTCGGCCTCGCTTACCATAGCCACGGCCCATGCTATTGCCTCGGCTTCTATTATGGGCCTTAGTTCGTCGCGGTGTTGCTCTGTCACCTGCTTGCTATCGTTGAGCAGCGGGTGGTAAAATCCTGCAGGCAATATTACAGCCGCAGCAAATACCGGCCCGGCAAGGCAACCCCGTCCCGCCTCGTCGCAGCCTGCTTCTATAAGGCCCTGCTGAAAATAACTTTTGAGCATAGCTGTAAAGTAATTACAAAAACACGAAATGCTGCAAAATCATTGTTGCGATTAGATCGACCTTTTAATCGGAATATACCCGAAGCGTTAACTCGCTTCGTTTCCGTACCCAATGACATGAGCGACACTGTGCGAAAAACACTAAAATGTTGCGATAAACACACCAATAATGCTCTTTGTTAAAAATAGTTAAGCCTCAGGTTTTTAATACCGGAAATCCGGTAGGTTTTTTATATTTTTGAACATTATCTGCCATAAGCCATTGGCAGCCCTATAAAATGAAAATGCGCCAGTGCGCTGCAAGAAAAACAGTAACAAATGTCTACCGGAAAAAAAGCAAAACCTACATATTTCAACGCCATAATGGGCGTGGCGCTGGTGCTGTTTCTTATTGGCGTGCTCGGGTGGCTGCTTATCAATGGTCGTGCATTGTCGCGGGCATTTAAGGAGGACCTTGAGGTAAATGTGGAATTTCACGACAACATATCGGACGCTCAGGTAAAGAAAATGCAGTCTATTTTAGAAAAGCAACCGTTTGTGCGCGAGTCTAAGATCATCACCAAGGAAGAAGCCATGAAAATGGAGAATCAGGTTGAAGGCGGCAATATGATGGAGTTTTTGGGCTACAATCCATTGTTCACCTCTATATCGCTAAAACTGCACGAAGAATATGTGAATAAAGATAGCCTGGTGAAGGTGCGCAAGTTTATACTGCAAAGTAATGTGGTACGCGATGTAAGCTGGGCCAATTTTGTGGTCGACCAGATGAATGCCAACCTACGTAAAATAGGTATAATTCTTGGTTGTATTTCGGTGGTGTTGCTCATAGTTGTTATCTTCTTGATAGACAATACCGTAAGGCTGGCCATGTTCAGTAGCCGTTTCCTGATAAAAACAATGCAGATGGTGGGGGCCACCCGCTCGTTCATAACACGTCCTTTCGATCAGCGTGCGCTCATCAACGGCCTAATCAGCGGCATAGTTGCAGTAGTTGGTCTGTGGATAGTTATGTCGTTTGCACATAGCCAGTTGCCTGTACTGAAAACACTCAGTGATACTTCACTATTAGCTTTCCTAATGACAGGTATGATAGTGCTGGGTATCATTATTTCTATGATCAGTACGCATAGGTCGGTGGTGAAATATTTGAAAATGCACATAGAGGACCTATATTAGCGGCCGCTTATGCAAACCAAGAACAAACAAAACAATCTATTTATATGTCGATAGTAAACAAACCAACAGTATCAGCCGCTCCGGGCGCTCGTCCGGCGGCAAAACCTACAAGTAAAGCCGGCAATACAACCGGACCGGAACATTTCCTGTTCGATAAAGAAAACTATATCTGGATGTTTGGCGGCATTGCCCTTATCCTGATAGGATTTCTGCTGATGTCGGGCGGCAAAAGCGCTAATCCAAACGAGTTTCACTATGATGAAATCTATAGCTTCCGCCGCATTACGCTGGCGCCCATTATCGTGTTGCTGGGCTTCGTGGTAGAAGTTTATGCCATTATGAAAAAACCAAAAGACGCAACTGCTACAGAAGAAATGACCAAAGTAGCAAGCGAATAACGCCAATAAAAGAAGTCAATAAAAAAGGAGGCGAACGCCTCCTTTTTTATTGACTAAAATGTATTTTGAGTATAACAGCGAGAATCAGCTTGCGCGGTCTACCACTACTACTTTAAAATTATCTTCTATCCTTCTGAATTTCAGATACCAGATACCGCCTGCAGCGTCGTCGGCGTCGTCGGCATTGTCGGGGTCCTCTTTGGTATCCATGTATTGATCGGGTTGCCGTCTCGATTTTGCATAGATAAATACCGTAAATTCATCTTCTGTTTTGCAGGTCAGCTTAATATGGTTGGTCTTTAGCGCCCGTAAAAAATCGCGGTTCACAAAGCAATAATTATTTATAAAATCGCGCAAGTCCTTGCCATCAAGGTCTTTGTAGTTTTTCAGCAAACTGTCTGAAAACACCGCTACAGTAGCTCCATAGTCGTTTTCGAGTATAGCGCTTTGCAACTTGGCAAAGGTTTCATAAGCTTCTTTACATCCCTTAGGCGCTTTATCATGCGCCCGGACACCGGGAACAAAACAAACGGCAACTAATAGCGTGAACAGTAATTTACGCATTCAACATCAACATTTTAGCAAAGGCAAAATAATAGGTTATTTTCTGCTTTCCGGCGGAGCCATTACTGCGCCGCATTTCTTGCAAGTGCGCTTGTCTTCGTCGCCATAAAATGCCTGCATTACAGGCGGCAATTGGGTCACGATATCGGTTACGTGCATGTATTCCTCATACAGCTTTTCGTGACAGCTTTCGCAAAACCACATAAAGCCATCCATTTCTTCCGTTTTGCGCTTTAGTTCTATCACCAGCCCAACGGTATTGGGGCCGCGTTGCGGACTATGAGGCGTGCGGCCGGGCAGCAAAAACATATCGCCCTGCTTTATGGGTATGTCAACAATTTTACCGTCTTCCTGTATACGCACCATTACATCGCCTTCCAGTTGGTAAAACAATTCCTCACTTTCATTAAAGTGAAAATCTTTGCGGCTGTTAGGGCCGCCTACCACCATTACTATAAAATCTCCCGCATCCGTATACACGCATTGGTTGCCCACCGGTGGTTTTAGCAGATGGCGATTGTCTTCTATCCACTTGTTTAAATTGAAAGGACGTTGAACTGGCATAACTAAAAAACATTAAATATTAATAATGAACTAAAATAGCTTTTACCCCCTAATGCTTAGCGCAACACCTTCATTTTCACTGTTTCAATACGCGTATTGGTCACCAGCAGTATATCGAATTCATACCTATCCAGTATAATTCGTTCTTTTATTTTAGGTATTGTCTCGTGTTCGGCAATGATGTAGCCCGACAGCGTTTCTGAAACATCGGTAGGGAAATTGAAGCCGTACTTCTCGTTTATATAATCCAGCTCCAGCCTTCCCGATAGTATGTATTCGTTTTCAGAAAGTTGTTTTTCCACGTGCTCCTGTTCGTCATATTCGTCGTTTATGTCGCCAAATATTTCCTCCAGTACATCTTCCATGGTTACGATACCCGCCGTGCCGCCAAACTCGTCTATTACCCACGCTATGCTTTTGCGCTCCTTGGTAAAACGGTTCATAAGGTCTACAGCGCTCATTGCTTCAGGCACCGGAGTAATGGTGTGGAGAATCTGCGCTATATTGGCCGGACGCCTGTTGAGGTCGAGGTGGTGAATGTAGCCAACAATGTTATCAATATTATCATCATAAACTATCAGCTTAGATAGTTTGGTGTCAATCATTTTCTTGCGGGTTTCGGCAATAGATGCATTTATTTCAATGGCTTCTACCTCATTGCGTGGCACCATGCACTTTCTGATCTTTACATTTACCAGATAGAGCGCATTCTCAAACAATTCTGTATTTACCTCGTTGCTCTCATTTTCGTGCCCGTGCATATTTTGCTTTACCAGCAACTCCAGGTCTACCCTATTAAAAACCTGCTTGTTTTCTTTTATGCGCACATTGAACAAGTACTTGAGTATAAACTCAGAAATGGCAACAAACACCTTGGCTATAGGGAAAAATAACCAATACATGATTTGCATGGGTATGCTAAAAAAAGTAAGCACCGCCTCAGCCTTAAGCCTGAAGATAGCCTTGGGCAAAAATTCGGCAAACACCAGAATAATAACCGTAGCTAATAGCGTATCGAGCGCCAGCTTAGGGTATTCCGACAAATGAAAGTGGAACTTTTTGAGCATTATCTCGGTAGCCTCGGCTGCCAATAAGCCATAAACAACCAAAATAATATTAACCCCTACCAGACTGGTGCCAATAAATTCGGCGGGATTATCCATGAATCGGGAAAGTATCTGACCCGATAGTTTGCCTTGCTTTTTACGTAACTCTATATTCAGCTTGTTGGCCGAAATAAACGCAATTTCGGTACCTGCAAAAAAACCTATCAGCAGAATACAACCCAATATGTACAACAGCAGATGCGATATTGATATATCCATAACAGTCAAAGATAAGGAAAGTTTTTTCTTAGCAAGGGCTATACCATGCGCTAAAACAATGATTTAATATCATCTGCACAGGGTTTTGGTAGTTTATAACAGCAAATAACGACCATTTAACCACCAATTGAAGCAATAGCCAATTTGAGCAATTGTTTATTTCGCCTACCGGAACATCCTGTTCCGCGTCAACATAAACTACTTTCATTCGGGTTCTATCGCCGGTCACAAGCCCAGGAAAATCAATTGATGCACCGTTTACAATACCCATGTAGGGCATGCCTGTAGCTTTATGCACCCATAAATAACAAAACCTGCGGCTGCTTAAATAATAAAAAGGCATTCCGTAACTCATTTTTTCCTGCACACCCACTGCGCTACCCAACGCAAGTTGTCGCAGGTATTGCAGGCAGGTCTTGGCAGGCTCGGGTTGACGCATAAAAAAATCATCGGCGGGCTTTAGCATACGTGTAGTTAATTTTGGCGACTTAGTTGGTAAACGCTTAAATTTAGCTAAAGTTAGCATTCGGGCGTTGTGTGCAATGCAGGCGCAACGTAGATTGCATTGTTATTTTTGTTGTACCATCCAAGCCTTTATTGCTTATGCCGGCGACCCACTATTATGTTGTAAGAAACACACAGCGTTTTGGCCCATACGATGTGGCTGCCCTGCAACACTATGTAAATGCCGGCAATATACTGTTGCAAGACCGCGCTCAGGATGCCAATGGCGGCGCCGAAACCACCGTTCGGCGTGCGCTAAGCGCCCATGGTATTAAACCCAAAATAGTATCGCACGGGCACTTATTTGCACAAATCAAGGCCTTTGGCTGGGATCTGCTATTGCCGCGCTCTGCATTTTCTTACAAAACCTTTGTAAAAGACAAGCGACTATTACTACTATCGCTTATTGGGTTGGCTCCGGCATTTCTTATCAAGTTTACGCCATCGGCATTTGTCACCTTCTATGCCATAGCGCTTTATTTTTCGTTGATCTGGGCATTGTTCTTTTATTATGTGTTCAAAACATCGCAAGTAAAGGTGCGTACTACCGTAGTTACGTTCTTTGCTACACAGGCGCTTATATTCCTGCTGGTGTTCGTGTTTCGCATCACCGATATCAACCCCCTGTATAAACTCCTTCCCAGCAATAGTTTTATACTCAGGCTCATAGGGTATGTGTTTGGCGTGGGGGTGTTCGAGGAGAGTATTAAAGCGTTGGCGGTATATTATATCTGTTCGCGGTCTGATGAGCCGCAGGTGCCGCAAACAGCCGTTTTCTACGGACTAATATCAGGCATAGGTTTTGGGGTGTTCGAGGGAGTTATCTATCAAATGGGCGTCAACTCGCAACTCACCTATAGCGATTCCTTTTTTATGAATATTGCCCGGCTCACATCGCTGCCCTTCCTTCATGCTATTTGGGCGGGTATAGCGGGCTATTTTATTTCGCTGGGCTTTCTTTTCCCAAAAAGTCGCAGGTCGTTGTGGTTGTTGTCTATTGTCATTCCGGCGGCCCTGCATGGCCTATACGATACGCTTGGCTGGTCTATACCAGGCCTCATCATCTGCTATGTTGGCGTTGGGCTGCTTATTGTGTACCTGCAGCGGGCCAAAGATTTTCAGAGTAAGTTATTGCCGTAAGAATTTGCGCATCACCCTGGGATTACTTAACAGAAAATTTAAAATTATTTTCTGTTAGGGAACATTTGTTACATATACTCAGCTACTTGGTTGCGACCTTTGTTCTACAAAAAAACACAAAACGTATTTTATGAAAAAGAACATGGGTATAGCCGATCGCGTCATTCGCATCATTGTTGCAGCTATTATTGCTGCCTTATACTTCGCCAACGTAATATCAGGCGTTACAGCAACGGTATTGCTTGTTTTGGCAGGTATTTTCATACTTACCAGTTTCATCAGTTTTTGTCCGTTGTATCTGCCCTTAGGTCTGAGCACCAGAGGTAAAAAAGAAGGCGAATAATGGAGTATTGAGGGGCTAGGCATTAACAGTACTTTATAAAATAAAACGCCCCTTATCCAACAAATGTTACCAACCGCGCGTGCAACAACAGCGAAATTTGTGTAACAATTGAGCAGTAAAGAACACCCGCCATGATAGCAAAATATAAACTGGAGATAACTGGATTGATACTCGGCGCGATTGCCGGATGGTGTTACTGGTATTTTGTGGGTTGCGCATCCGGCACGTGCCTTATCACTTCCCGACCTGTAAACAGCGCTGCATATGGCGCAATTATGGGGGCTCTATTGCTGAGCATGTTCAGAAAAGAACCCCGAAAAACAAACGTAACAAACGAAAGCAACATATAACAAACAAAGCAATGACTAACATAGTAGAATTACTGAAAAACGGACAAGCAAACGTAGTAGACGTAAGAACGCCTGAAGAGTTTGTGGGCGGCAATGTGGTAGGCAGTATCAATATACCGCTCAATGAAATACCTCACCGTCTCGAAGAATTTAAGCAACTGAAGAATATTGTGCTATGCTGCGCGGCCGGCGGTCGCAGCCATCAGGCTACCATGTTTCTGCAACAAAATGGCATACCCTGCGCCAATGGCGGATCGTGGATGAATGTAAACTACCTAAAAAACAACTAAGCAATGCTGAACAAACTAAAAGAACTATTGGGTTTTGGCCCAAAAACCGACTTGGGGGCCGTGATAGCCGCAGGAGGGATAATAATAGATGTGCGCACACCCGGCGAATATGCCGGCGGACATGTAAAAGGATCTGTAAATATCCCGCTCAACAGCCTGGGCAGCCAAATGGCTAAACTGAAAAAAGAAAAACCAATCATTACCTGTTGCGCATCGGGTATGCGTAGCGGATCTGCAAAAGCAATGCTGCAATCCAACGGTTTTGCGCAGGTATATAACGGCGGCAGCTGGATGAATCTTAAAAAATACGAGCAATGAGCGATTTGAAATACCGCCTGACCAACAACTGGCACCTGATGCGGATAATGAGACTGGGCATTGGCGTAATGATTATGATAATGGCTTTTCAGACCAAAGACTGGGTTCCGGGATTGTTTGCATCGTTCTTTCTTTATCAGGCCATTGCCGATGTGGGCTGCTGCGGCAGCGCAGGTTGCAATACCGGCGCCGATCGAAAAAAATATGCCGCGCCCAAAGACATTACTATTGAATACGAAGAAATAAAATAAAAATCATGCAAACAAAATCGTTTTCAGACCTCATAGGAGACAGCAAGCCGGTATTGGTAGACTTTTCGGCAGAGTGGTGCGGACCATGCAAAATGATGGCGCCCATACTCAAACAACTCAAAGACTCGATAGGCGATGAAGCCACGATACTGAAAATAGACGTGGATAAAAATCCGGCGCTGGCCAGCGCCTACAACATTTCGGGCGTGCCTACGCTTATCCTGTTCAAAAATGGCCAAACCTTGTGGCGTCAGTCGGGCGTTGTAGCCGCTAATCACCTCAAAGATGTGATTATGAAACATGCGGGTTAAAAAACACGCATTAAATTGCTCTCTGAAAGGCAAAGCGATGAACATACAAACACACAACAAATGAAATACATAATAGTAGGCGCAGTAGCCGGCGGCGCAAGCACAGCGGCGCGCCTAAGGCGACTGGATGAACAAGCGGAGATCATAATTTTTGAGAAGGGCGAATATATATCTTACGCCAACTGCGGCCTACCCTACTACATTGGCAATGTAATAAAAGACCGTAACAAACTGTTTGTGCAAACGGCAAACGCATTCAATAGGCGCTTTAATATAGATGTGCGCGTGCAGACAGAGGTTACCGACATAAATCCCGCCGCCAAAACCATAACCGCACGCAACCAGATAACCGGAGAAGAATATACCGAAGCCTACGACAAACTGGTACTATCGCCTGGCGCCGAGCCCCTACGGCCACCGCTACCGGGCATAAATAGCGAAGGTATTTTTACGCTGCGCAATGTGCCCGATACCGACCACATAAAAGGCTATATACAAAAACAACAGGCCAAACGCGCCGTAATAATAGGCGCGGGCTTCATAGGTCTGGAAATGGCCGAGAGCCTGCACCATCTGGGCATGGAGGTAACGGTAATAGAAATGGGCAACCAGATACTGGCTCCGGTAGACTACCCCATCGCTGCGCTGGCGCAACAGCATATTCGCAGCAAGGGAGTACATCTATTACTCAATACTGCGGTAACAGGTTTTGAAAAAAACGAAGACGGAATTACTGTTACCACCAAAACAGGGACTGTAATTGCCGATGTGGTTATACTCTCGATAGGCGTGCGCCCCGATACCCGACTGGCAGTAAATGCCGGACTCAAAATAGGCGATGCGCGCGGTATATGGGTGAATGAATACCTCCAAACATCGGACCCCGATATTTATGCCGTTGGCGATGCCATAGAGTTTACCAACCCTATCACTAAAATGCCCATGATTACCTATCTGGCGGGCCCTGCCAACAAGCAAGGCAGGATATGCGCCACCAATATAGCCATGGGCAATGTGCAGCAATACCACGGCTCTATCAACACAGCCATAGTAAAGGTGTTTGATATGACGCTAGGCGCCACTGGCGTTGCTGCGAAACACCTTAAAGCCACAGGCATTAAACATATAGTATCTACTACGCACAGCGGTTCGCATGCCGGCTATTATCCCGGCGCGCAACAAATGACCATACAAATCACCTTCTCGCCCGATAACGGACAATTGCTGGGCGCGCAAGTGGCAGGGTATGAAGGCGCCGATAAACGACTGGATGTGCTGGCGAGTATAATTAAACGCAATGGTACCATATACGAACTTGAAGAGTTTGAACATGCCTATGCACCGCCCTACTCATCGGCAAAAGACCCCGTAAATATGGCTGGCTTTGTTGCAGAAAACATACTACTCAACCGTCTGAGCATCTTCTACTGGAACGAAATGGACAAAATACAGTTGGGCGATATACTATTGGATGTGCGTACCCGTGAAGAATTTGCTGCGGGCAATATACCTGGCGCAACCAACATACCCATAGACGAACTGCGCGGAAGACTGACCGAACTTCCTACCGATAAAACTATATACATTTACTGCGAAGCCGGCCTAAGAGGCTATCTCGGTCAGCGAATTTTGAAACAAACGGGTTACAACAACGTCTTCAATCTGTCGGGGGGATACAAGCTATATAATGCCTGCATAGAAGAATCGGCTAAATAAAATACCAACAGCAAAACATAATGATGATGAAAAAACTACTTTCTATATTATTACTTACCTCGGCGGTAAATATGGCTGCTTGCCAAAACCAAAGCGCTCAGACCAGCGCCAACGGTCAAAAAACGATCAAGACCAGTATATCGGTTAGTGATTACGAACAAAGGCTCACGGTTACACCTAATGCCCAGCTCATAGATGTGCGCACACCCGGCGAATATGAAGGCGGGCACCTAAAAAATGCGGTAAACATCAATATAAATGGCGACGACTTTGAAGGACAGTTAGCCAAACTGGACAAAACAAAGCCGGTTATGGTGTATTGTCTCTCGGGCGGGCGCAGCTCATCGGCGGCCAATAAAATGGCGGCAATGGGCTTTACAGAGGTGTACAATATGGAAGGCGGCATTATGCAATGGCGCAATGCCGGCAAGCCGCTGGAAACTGGCGCCGCAGCGCCAAAAAAAGCAGGCATGACCATGGACGCTTTCAATAAACTGCTTACCCAAAACCAATATGTGCTGGTAGACTACAACGCTACCTGGTGCGAACCATGCAAAAAAATGCTGCCCGTACTGGAAGCTATGGCAACCAAAAAGAAAGACAAACTATCGCTGGCAAAAGTAGATGCGGACGAAAACAAAGACCTACTGAAGGAAAAAGGCATAGCAGGTATACCCTATCTGGAATTGTATCAAAACGGCAAACTGATCTGGAGCCACAACGGATTTATAGAAGAAGCCGACCTATTGAAAGAAACCAAATTGTAGTTATCATATTACCCGGCTTACAAGAGCAATCCCTCGTTTTCGGTTCTGAAACGGGGGATTGTTATATTTAAACGTATCATTTACGCTTGGCGATGTAGTCGCTCCAGCGTCATTTTATCCCAATACCCGCGGTGAAGCACAATTTTATGGTGGCGAATATGAAAAAATCCGCTGCCACGCAGTCCGTTCGGGTTTTTCCATTCCAGTATAGCCCACTCTCCATCCTGAAAAATATTTACGGGTATGCAGCCTACATGGTTGTTGGCAAAGATCTCTGCATAACGCTCGGCTATGGCGGTCTTGCCTACTACAGGGTCGTAAGCTACCTGATGGTTGATGGCATGATCGTCGTACAGATCCGCTACAGCCATTGCATCGCCATTATTAAAAGCGTCGAGCCATTGTTGCAATACTTCTCTGGGTTCCATATCCGGCTAATTTTTTTTCTTAAAAATTATGCTACGCTTTCTACCACATAGTTTTTGCCATTGAACACAAAAGTATCGCCTACTTTCAAGCCTACCAGCTTCAGGCCAATGGGCGATGCCGCCGATATGGCATAGTAGCCCACATCTTCTACCTTCAGCAGTCCGGCGCCTATACTCAGGTAGTAGTTGCCATTGTTGGTGCGCACCACGCAGCCCGGCATAGCAGTAGAGCTGATCATGGTAGGCGTTATTTTCTCCAGCGTTTGTTTCAGCTTATCCAGATCGGCCAGGCGCGACAGATTGAGGTCTATTTCCTGCTGCATCAGTTCGCGGCCGGTTTCAAACTTATCGCCGGCGCTGCTCTTAGAGTCGTCGTTGGCGGCTTCCTGCGCCTCGGCAATATTTTTCTTTATATCTGTTTCCCTCGTTTTTATGTACTCTATACAAAGAATATACAGCTGCTCCTTAAGTTTAGACATAGACCCTATTGTTAATATAAATAGCCGTTTACCCTGTAATCGCCCCCCATTTTGCCCCCATGCACAGCCTAAAAGCAGCGCACTAATGCAAGGCGTACAGAAACTGCTGAATTATTTGTTCGAAAATTAATTTACAACCCTTGCAAAAAGCGTGCAAATATATGGATGTATCTTTAAAAAATTAACCTTACTGCAACCTGTATAGCAATAAACTGCCATGAATATTTATGCACGCCATTATTTGCCTATAAACAAACGGTTACGCAGGCTTTCAACTAATCGGAGTAAATTTGCAATAAGGAACAGTTATGGCAAAGAAGATAAAAAACGGCAAAGGAACTACTTCTGCACAGGAAGCTACCCTGACAACAGCTACCAACAACAATAACACCGCAACAGCAACGCTGGCGCCCGAGCCACCAGCCCCTGCCGACCAAACTGAACCTGACTACGGCGATGCCATTTTCATAAAAGGCGCGCGAATGCACAACCTTAAAAATGTAGACGTAGCCATTCCCCGCAACAAACTGGTAGTGGTAACCGGAGTGAGCGGCAGCGGCAAATCTTCATTAACCATAGATACCTTGTTTGCCGAGGGTCAGCGCCGATATGCCGAAAGCCTGAGCGCATATGCGCGCCAGTTTTTGGTGCGTATGGACAAGCCCGATGTTGACTATATAAAGGGCATTTGCCCAGCTATAGCCATAGAGCAAAAAGTAACTACCCGCACCCCGCGCAGCACTGTGGGCAGCATGACGGAGATATACGACTATCTGCGCCTGCTGTTTGCCCGCATAGGCAAAACCTACTCGCCCATAAGCGGCCGCGAGGTAAAAAAAGACACCGTAACCGATGTGGTAACTTTTGTGCAAACATTGCCCAAGGGATCGAGGGTGCAGTTTATTGTGCCCATAGCGCTGCGGTACCAGCGCACACTGACAGAGGAGCTGAATATACTGATGCAAAAAGGCTTCAGCCGCATATATGTACCTGCTATAGACGACAAGCCCATACGTATAGAGGACGCGCTTGCCGAAACAGTGACCATAGGCGATGCCGTAGCCAACCTGCTGATAGACCGCATAGTGGTAAAAGAACAGTTTGACGAGGACGACCTGCACCGCCTTGCCGACAGTATACAGACTGCGTTTTATGAAAGCGAGGGCGAATGCCATGTAGAGGTGATAGGCAAAGAAACCTACACCTTCAACAATAGGTTTGAGGCCGACGGCATGAATTTTGACGAACCTTCGCCCAATTTATTCTCGTTCAATAATCCGTATGGCGCCTGCCCTACCTGCGAGGGTTTTGGACAAACGCTGGGTATAGACGAGGCGCTGGTAATACCCGACCACCGCCTGAGTGTGCACGAGGGTGCAGTAGCCTGCTGGCGCGGCGAAAAAATGAGCGAATGGCAGCACAGTTTTATACTGGCAGCATCGAAATACGATTTCCCAATACATAAACCCATTGCCGACCTCACCGAAAAGGAACTGGAACTGCTGTGGGATGGCAACAGCCGGGTGAGCGGCATACGCGACTTTTTTACGATGGTAGAGCAAAACCTGTATAAGGTGCAATACCGTGTAATGCAGGCGCGCTACCGCGGCCGCACCACCTGCCCTACCTGCAAGGGCACCAGGCTGCGCAAAGAAGCGCTGTATGTGCGGGTGCACGGAGCTACCATAGGCCAATTGCTGATGAAACCGGCAGACGAACTCTATGCATGGATAAAGAACCTGTCGCTTACCGACCATGAAATGACCATAGCCAAGCGCATACTGCAAGAGATAAACCAGCGAATGAAAACATTGCTGGATGTGGGCTTGAGTTATTTGTCGCTGGGCAGGCTGGCCAATACACTGTCGGGCGGCGAAAGCCAGCGCATACAGCTTACCAAGTTTTTGGGCAGCAACCTTACCGACTCGCTGTATATACTGGACGAACCCAGTATAGGCTTGCACAGCCGCGATACCGAGCGACTGATCAACGTATTGCAATCGCTACGCGACTTGGGCAATACCGTAGTGGTGGTAGAGCACGACGAAATGATGATGCGTAAGGCAGACCATATTATCGATATGGGTCCGTTGGCCAGCCATCTGGGTGGCGAGGTAGTGGCTGCCGGCAACTATAAAGAACTGATTGCCAACCCTGCGAGCCTGACAGGCAAGTACCTGAGCGGCGCGCTGACTATAGAGCCGCCAGCCATACGTCGCCTACCGGCAGCCAAAATAAGAATAGAAGGCTGCCGCCAAAACAACCTGCAGGATGTGAGCGTAGATTTTCCGCTGAATATGCTGGTGGTGGTAACGGGTGTGAGCGGAAGCGGTAAAACAACGCTGGTAAAGCAAACGCTGTACCCAGCTCTACTGAAACACTATGGCGAAAGCGCAGACAGACCGGGACTGTTTAGAAACCTTACCGGCGACTTAGAAAACATAGGCCACATAGAAATGGTGGACCAAAACCCGATAGGCAAGTCGAGCAGGAGCAACCCGGTAACCTATGTAAAAGCTTACGACGAAATAAGAAAATTATATGCCAAGCAGCCGCTATCGGTAATGAGAGGCTTTGCCGAAAAACATTATTCGTTTAACACCGACGGCGGCCGCTGCGACACCTGCAAAGGCGAGGGCGAGGTGGTGGTAGAAATGCAGTTCCTTGCCGATGTACACCTGCTGTGCGAAAGCTGCAAGGGCAAACGATTTAAAGAGGAGGTGCTGGAAGTAACCTACCGCACCAAAAACATATACGATGTACTGGAAATGAGCGTGGACGAAGCCATTGCTTTTTTTGCAGATGAGAAAAAGCTGGCTGCCGCTCTGCAACCCCTCAGCAATGTGGGCCTGGGCTACGTGAAACTGGGACAAAGCAGCGACACCCTAAGCGGTGGTGAAGCCCAAAGGGTGAAACTGGCGTCGTTTTTGGGCAAGGGCAAAATAAACGCCAAGGTGTTGTTTATCTTCGATGAACCTACCACAGGGCTGCATATGCACGACATAAACAAACTGCTGGGTTCGTTCGATGCACTCATAGAGCAGGGGCACTCTATAATAGTAATAGAGCACAATACCGACGTAATAAAATGTGCCGACTGGGTTATAGATATGGGCCCCGAAGGCGGCAAAGGCGGCGGCCGACTGCTCTACGAAGGCCCACCCGATGGATTGAAAAATGTAAAGGAGAGTTATACGGGGATGTATATGTAGGTGGTTTGTGGTAGAAAGGTAATAGTAGAGAGTAGCAAGGTGGGGTGTTTTACATCACCATACATCTCCATCTGGCGCGAGTGTTCCTAAGGATCACTCGTCTCACTAAAGTAGCTGGTTTATAACTGGCGTTTAGTGGCATTTCGCGAGTCCTTTTAGGTGTACCCGTCCGCGAGCCAACCACCCCGGTTTGGAACCGAAGTTTAGTGGTATTTAACATTTCTATTGCCGCGCTCTCCGCTTGCCGAATGTGCGCGAGCAATTAGCAGAATACAACTATACGGTAATCCGTGCTAACCAACCCTGCAAGGGTCGTAGACTACGACTTCGCTTTATTTTGGTATTCGGTTAAATAGCTTTGTTAAACATACCATCTACTCTCGACTATGTATTAAAGACTATCTACCAAAGATCAAATAACCGACACACAAATAAGAAATAAAGAAAATCCAGTATTTTTGTAAGAAATACGGAGTATGACAATTTCGGCTTTAAAGAATGAATTGCATAGGTACATAGATATGGCAGATGAAGAGCAACTAAAAGCAATGCACCAATTGCTCGAAGGCAGCAATAACAGCCACAGATATGCACAAGAAGAATTAGATAATTTTTATGGAATATTGGAAGGTTATAAGAACGGGACAATAGAGACTATACCGGTAGCTACTGCTCATGCTGAAATTAGAGAACGTTTAAGCAGAAAATAATGGCCTATACTATTTTGCTAAATAGCATTAGTCAAAATACCCTTTACCCCCGACTATCTACTATGTACTAAAGACTATCTACTATAAACTCTCAACTAAATCCAGGCCCACACCGCACAATATAGTTCGGGCATTTTGCAATATCTTTGTGTGCAAAACTTGAACGTGGTATGAAAAAAGCATTGTTTTTAGTGATTGTTTTGTTGCCATCTTTGTTACTTACTGCACAAACCAAGCAAAAGAAAGAAAAGGAAAAACAGGCTGCAACTTTGCCTCCGCCACGGGTGTGGATACCCAATATACCCTCCTACACCACCACGCGCGAAATGGTGCTGGCTAATCCTATGCTCATAACCGATTCGGTGGGCTGCAAGGTGTCGGGCTTTACTATATCCCTTATAGCGCCGGGTCACGACTTTTACGGTCCTTTGTACACAAATGGAAACGAAATGTCTATTCCACAAAAAGACCTCATCAAGAGTTGGGACTTCCCCGATGTAACCATGTATGTGCAGGATATTCACCTTAACTGTCACGAACAAGATGCGAGAGCAGATGCACTTACTTACAAGTTTACCAAATAGCACCTCACTCCTCACTCATGAAACTAAAATCTAAATACTATTTGTAATTTTCATAAATAATGGCTTCATGAAAAAAGCGCTGCCGCTGGTTTGCATTTCACTATTTGCTCTATCATTCACATCAATCGCTCAGGATGCGCCCAATGTAAAGCTGGGTAACATAGAAATGAACCCTGAAATAAATGGCCAACTAAAAGCCGTAAAAACCACGCGTGCCGAACTACTCAGCAACACCAAACTAACCACCGACCTACCCTATTGCAAAGTAACCCGATTTACCTGCATAATGCTGGGTAAGGGCGAAGGTTGGGGGCCGGTAATAGTGAAGGGCTCGCAGCTTACTCCCGAAATTATTAACCATATAAAACAATGGAAACCAGGATCGAAGGTGCAACTGGCGCTGGAAGAAATAAAAGTGTCGTGCAATGGTGAGGAAGTAAAAGCAAAAGGCATAGCCTTACAGTGCGACCAATAGCCAAATAATACAATATTCGGTATAGCTATAAAATGGGAAGGGGTGTATGCGCACATACACCCCTTCCCATTTTATCGTTGTTAGTTTCATAAAGCATTAATCACTTTCCTGATCTATGTTGGCAAGCTGACCGCAGGCAGCATCTATGTCTTTACCACGGCTGCGGCGCAGGCGCACGTTCACCCTGTTTTTTGTAAGGTGGTCCATAAACTCCTCTACCACATCCTCGTCGGGCTTTTGGTAGCGGGCATTGTCTATTGGGTTGTATTCAATAATATTTACCAGGTCGGCAGGCACGCGGCGGTACAACTTTATCAGCTCGTCGGCATCTTTTATGCTGTCATTGAAGTTCTTAAAAAGTATATACTCAAAGCTAATTTCGTTCTCGGTGGCTTTATAAAAATAATTAAGCGCTTCTACCAGTGCATTCAGGTTGTTCGACTCATTTATTGGCATTATCTCGTTGCGCTTATGGTCGTTTGGCGCATGCAGCGACAAAGCCAGCTTGAAACGCACCTTATCATCGCCCAACTGCTTGATCATTTTGGCAACGCCGGCAGTTGATACTGTTATACGCTTGGGGCTCATACCCAGTCCGTTTGGCGATGTTATAATGTCTATCGCTTTCATCATGTTTTTGTAGTTGAGCAGGGGTTCGCCCATGCCCATAAACACAATGTTCGAGAGGTTTTTATTGTAGTGCTTCTGCGACAATTCGTTGAGCAACGTTACTTCATCCACAATCTCGTCAAATTCCAGATTGCGTTTACGGTCCATATAGCCGGTAGCGCAAAACTTGCAAGAGAGCGAGCAACCCACCTGCGATGATACACAGGCGGTCATACGTTTTTCGGTAGGTATCAGTACGCTTTCTACATAAAAGCCATCATGCAGTTGCAGGCGGTTCTTAATGGTGCCATCGCTGCTATACTGGCTATGATGCATTTTCAGCTTAGGTATAAAATAGGTTTCTGCAAGTTGTTCACGCAGCGATTTAGACAAGTTAGTCATATCCTGAATGTCTGCAGCATGTTTCTGCCACACCCATTCGTGTATTTGTTTAGCCCTGAATTTAGGTTCACCCAGGCTGGCCATCATTTTTTCCAACTCGGGCAGGGCTACTTCACGCAAATTTTTCATGGCGCGAAGGTACAGATTAAGGGGCAATTGCTCAATGGTTTATTTGAATGTGAGCATAAGTGTGCATCTTCTCAGGAATAGGTATTGTTAATTTTATACCCAAAGGCTATATTTTACCCCTGCTTGCCACAAAACACTACTTTTGTGGCGTATTTCAAAACAAAAACTATCTTCAACTACACAAACTAACTATATGAAGTTTCGCAATTTTAAAATGGTCGATTATGTAGTGTACGGACGCGGCAGTTTCAACCAGCTCGGCGAGATATTAGCTCCGCACCGCCACAACAATGCGCCCATGGTGTTCTTGCTCGACCATCATTTCCAAAACCACGAGCTCAGAAACCGCATACCACTGCAAGGCAACGATATGCTGATAGATGTGGATGTAACCCACGAGCCAAAAACTACCTATGTAGACGAATTGGCCAACCTGATAAAGGAACAACATGGCACAGCATCGGGGGTAATAGGTATAGGCGGTGGTTCGGCAATGGACCTTGCCAAAGCTGTTGGCATAATGATGACCAATCCCGGTAATGCGCACGACTACCAAGGTTGGGACCTTGTAAAAAATGCTGCTGTATATAAAGCTGGTATACCTACGCTATCTGGCACCGGCGCAGAAGTATCGCGAACTACTGTCCTTACCGGACCTACCCGCAAACTGGGTATGAATTCGGACTTTACCCCATTCAATCAAATAGTACTAGACCCCGACCTGATAAAAGACGCTCCGGCTAACCAACGCTTTTATACTGGTATGGACTGCTTTATACATTGTGTAGAGTCGCTCAAGGGCACATTTATTAATGAGTTTAGCCGCTCCTACGGCGAAAAAGCGCAACAACTGTGCGAAGAGGTATTTCTGCATAAAGATGAATGGAACGAAGAAAGCGACGAGCAACTGATGATGGCTTCTTATGCCGGAGGCATGAGTATTGCCTATTCTCAGGTAGGCGTAGCCCATGCTATAAGCTATGGCCTTAGTTACCTGCTGGGTACCAAGCATGGTATAGGCAACTGTATCGTGTTTAACCACCTACAGGAGTTTTACCCCGAGGGCGTAGCAACCTTTCATAAAATGGTGGAGAAAAACAACATTTTCATACCCGAGGGCATAACCAAAGGCCTAACCGACGAGCAGTTTGACACAATGATCAATGTATCGCTCGGTATGGTTCCACTATGGGAAAACGCACTGGGTAAAGACTGGCAGACCATAATGACAAGAGACAGACTCAGAAAGCTATATGAGCTTTTCTAAACGATATTTATTTTTTTCAGGGAGGCGCGGTAAGCGCCTCTTTTTTTGGGGGGAGGGGCGCAGACGCTTAATAAAAAAATAGTTCAAACACTAACCAGGAGCTCTTTACCTCTGAGATTGGTTAATTAAGTGTGCGTCAAATAGTTATTCGGGCGGTAAATATGTTCGCTTTCTGGTGTCGTACATATTTAAAACAAGCGCCTTATTGTCGACTATTTTATAAAAAATACGGTTGTGCTTAGTAATATACAAACTTCTTGTTTCTCGTATACCCGATTGCGCGCCAATGTAGGGGTTGCTACTTAACGATTATACTTTAGCATCAACAATTTCCAAAAAGTTGCAAGCTGATTCATATCCCCATTCGTGCTGTAGAAACTCAAGAACTTGCGTTAATTTGTTTAGAAATCTCTTTTTCCTAACTATTTTATACGCCATTTGTCGGTAGCTTGCTTGTACTCAATATCAGTCACCGTGTCTTTATCGTCTGGTTCATCAGCCAAAACGATTAGTTCTTTTAAGTCAATTTCACTTAAGTGTATTTCATTTTTTTCTTGCAAAAGTTTAACTAGATCATGTTCCAGCAATATTAGTATTTGCTCATCCTTCAATTGCGTTATTTGCTCTATCAAATGACTTTGCCGTTGTTGAATGGTCATAATGTTGTTTTTATGCAAATTTATGCACTATTGCCTAATGCATGCTGTAAATAAGACCTATTTGAAAACGCAAATAGAAAGTTCCAATTTCTTATGCAATTCAATTAACCCCTTTTTCTCTTACTTACCCTCCCGTAACGTAAAGTAGAAAGTACTACCCTTTCCTTGCTCGCTTTCTACCCATATCCGACCGCCATTTTGTTCCACGAATTCTTTGCATAGTTTCAGCCCAAGGCCATTACCTGCTTCGTTTGCTGTGCCGGGGATGCTTTTTCCAAGTGAATCGAATAACTTCGCACAATCTCCAGCCGAGATACCTATGCCCTGATCTCTTATTGAAAAAACAACACATCCCTTGCCGTCTGTAGTTGCATTTATAGTTATACGCCCCCCTATATTGGTGTATTTTACTGCGTTCGATAGGAGATTCCGCATTATGAACTTGTAATGATTTATGTCGGCAAATACCATTATGCCTTCCGCGATATTATTGGTTATCTCTATCGATTTATCTTCTGCCGCACTGACAATTAGTCTTCGTTCACTTCCAGCAGCATTGTTTGCGTCAAAGTTGGTTTGTTGCAGCGTTATCCCTTTTATCTGAGATTTACCCCAGCTCAGTAAGTTTTGTAATGTTTCGTAGCTTGCAGTGGCATTTCTTTCAAGTAAGCCCAACATTTTGGATTTTTCCTCTTCAGGCATATTTTGAGTGCGGCAAATGTTTAATACTACCGGCATTGCGCCCATTGGCCCGGCAAGATCGTGACCGATAACAGAGAATAGCTTATCTTTTACTTGGTTCGACTTGTCTAATTCATCCTCGCGTTTGTGCAATTGCGTATTTAGTTTTCTTGTTTTGAGCAAAAAGAAAATCAACACAATAAGGCCAACCGTAAGTATTAGCGCAACAAATATTACAATATTATTTCGCGATTGTTCTGCCTGACGATCCAATTCGAGCTTATGCATTTTTGCGTTTATATGCTCCAGGTCATACATTGCTTCCAGATTTCCGTTCATCTTTTCGCGGTCTAAGTCAAAAAGCAAATCGCTGAGTTGTTTCTGTTGTTCCAGATAGTTAAACGCTTTTTCGTAATTATGCTGTGTTTTGTATAACATTATCAACCCGACGAGCACATCAGCCAATATATTTTTTTGATCTGTTTCCCGAGCCTTGTTGAGCGCATCCAGCATCAGGGCTTCTGCCTCGGCCGGGTTTGTTTTTATTTTTACCTTACCTATCACCAAAAGAATACGCACAGATTCTTCAGACAATTTTTCGTTGCCAGCCAGCACAAGCGCCTCATTATAATACTCCAAAGCTTTGTTTACATCACCAGACATCTCATAGAAATTACCCATATTGCACAAAGGCGTAATTCTGCAATTTGCATATGCGGGTCCTTCACATAACTGAAGCGCTCGGGCAATATACTTACGGCCGCTATCCAGTTGTCCTTTCTTTGCATATGCTGTGCCTATATTATTGAGTATATATAATACAGTGGTGTTGATTTCACCGGGTTGCATTTCGGCGAGCGCTTTTTTATAATACTCCAACGCTTTGTCGCCATTCCCTTCGTAAAAGTTGGCAACCCCCAGTTTTAAATAAATATCTCCAATCCCTTTTTTGTCTTTTTTCTCTTCAAATATCTTCAACGCATTAAGAAAATATTGCTTAGATTCTATGAAATTACCTCTTTTCCCTTCTACTATTCCTAAAATGCTGTATGCTCTGGCTTTGCCTATTGGGTCGTTAAGCTCGTTAAATAGCAGAATGGCTTCATCTTCTGTTTTCTTAGCTATATCCAGCATGCCCGTTTGGGAATACAAGCCGCCTTTACAAATCAGCATATTTGCAATACCTGGTTTATAAACGTGGGCAGTAAAATAGGCTAATCCTTGCTGGGTATACTTTTCAGCCGAGTCGAGGTTCGAGGCCATGAAATACCTGAAAATCTCTGTGTATAGCGTGGTCTTTTGGGAGTCGCTTTTTGCTTGGCGTAGCGCAAGTATCAGTTGATCCCCCTTTTCCTG
This sequence comes from uncultured Bacteroidota bacterium, assembly GCA_903882805.1. GTDB lineage: Bacteria > Bacteroidota > Bacteroidia > Chitinophagales > Chitinophagaceae > Nemorincola. Next base: position 52,172 of record CAIRYK010000042.1, read on the forward strand.
GCCATAGGTGGTAGCATTGCAGGTAATAGCAATAATGCTAGCAAAGAATGAGCGCATAAACCCACTTTTATTGAGTTCTCTATGCTTGATTATTTTGTTAATAAACTGACCCACTATCATAATTGCAAAAGTAAGGGATGTTAATGTTAAGTTGGTTTGTTTAGTTCAAAATCAGCGTATTAATAATTAATAATCAACGACTAATAAATTAAAACATCAATTAATTGTTAATGCCTTTCAGTCTGATTGACGAGCTAAAATGACGATTATTTTATTAGGCCAATCGTACCGTTTCCGCCCGCAACAACCACAAGGCTACCCCTACGCGCCTTGCGTGCCACGTGGGAGTTTTTTTGATAAGATAGCGGCTGCCATACTCGTCCGCCATCATGTGTAATGTCTATTCCGGTTGGTCCTACTGCAACCGCTGTGTTCCCATCTATATATTCTACGCATTCGCGGTACCCACCGGTAGGCTGCGCTGGCTTTTGCCATGTACGGCCGCCATCGGTAGTATAAAACACATGCCGTTTTGCAAGCGTTTCTTGTTTGTAGTCGCCACCAACTATTATTCCATCGTATTCGTCTCTAAACGCTACCGAGAAAACACCCATGCTAGGCTCGCCCTGCATTATCGGAGGCTCAATTATTGACCACCTACCACCTCGGTGTCCGGAAAGTAGCCTGCTTTGCGCGCCGCCCGTCGCAATCATTATTTTGCCGCCGGCATAGCTTCTTATGGCTGTTCCGCTTGCTGCAAACGAGGCTTCACCTTCGGCCACAGCGGGGCATTTTGTTGGCGATTCCGGGCGCCATGTTTTGCCTGCATCGTTTGTGTAAAGCAACATTAATCTTCCTTTCACAGGGTCGCCATACACAACTCCGTCGGTATCGTTCCAAAATGTAATACCATCAAAAAATGCAGCCGTATCTGTACTCTTGTATACTTCCTGCCAGGTCTTACCTCCATCGGTGGTGCGCAATATGTATGCCGGCGATCCTGCATTGGCTACCAACGCTGTTTTTGCAGAAAAAGCAAAAACCGACCTGAAATCGAGCAGTTCTTTTCCTTTAATCTGGTTCATGGACCAACTTTCACCCCCATTCCCTGTCTTGCCAATCCAGCCTTTGCTGCCACTCACCCAGGCAACATTATTGTCGACAACAGACAGGCCTCTGAAAGAAGCCGTGACTGCCGGCGTAGTATTTCTCCAAAGAACTTGCTGACCAAACAGCATTTGCGACAGCAATAACAGTATAAAAGTTAGTCTTATGCTCATAAAGAATATAGCTGAATAGCTAATGCTCCAAATATAACAATAAATGCAAAGCCTATACATGATTTAGTAGTAATCGTGAACGACTATTCACACCATCATTAACAATCGATTACCATTAATGCAGCCAGTCAATCAATTAAATATTACAACAACACATAACTTTGATTTCTTAAAACACTGTAGCGTTGAAAAATAGGCTTTTGTACTTAGGTTTCGGCATAGGAATATGTAGTATGCTGACGACGGCATGCACAAAAACAACCGTAACTAAAACTACTACCACCAACAATGCGTCTTCACAGACGATGATATGGGCCGGGATAGACGCCTCGCTCGATATGTCGCCGGTAACAGACTCTGTAGCGCACCGCACAATGGGCACCGGGCGATTTACCTACGATCTGGACAGCTTTATTACCGCTGAAACAAAATCGAAGTTTACGCTGGAGAACGTGGATACGTTCAAATGTTCTTCCGCAAAAATTACCTTGTTGAATCCTGATTCAGTGCATACGCTGGCCAACTTCAGGATAGCTCAAATCAATTTTTTCTCTGGCAATAAAATTACCGATACAATACTGGCCGAACTGCCCGACGTACCCACCACGGCTACTACAGAACTGGACCTGCCGCCTGCGCATACCAACAGTGTAAAAAACTATTTGCCTCCATATGGCGCCTTAACCTTTACCTATGGTCTTGGCGGAACATTGCGCCGCAGAACCGACAAAATACTGAAGTATAACATCCATGTGGAGTTTTACATCCACCTCAAAAAATAAGTTGTTTGTTGTGTGGCGTGAATGCCTTTATACATTCGGGAATATTTCAGATAGCGACCGCTATGGCTGCGCAATACCCGTTTTCTATACCTAACTTTGCAGGTCTTCATGAATCGCCCATATACCATAGCATTGGTGGGAAACCCCAATAGTGGCAAAAGTTCGCTTTTTAATGCCCTTACTGGCCTCAACCAGAAAGTAGGCAATTTTGCAGGCGTAACGGTAGATAAAAAAACAGGCGTATCTAAAATATCTGAGACCCTAACAGCCCATATAATAGACCTGCCCGGTACCTATAGCCTGTACCCAAAAAGTGCCGACGAGCAGGTAACCTACGAGGTGCTGCTGAACCAAAAAAACGCAGACAGACCCGACCTGATAGTGGTAATAGCAGACGCATCGAACCTGAAGCGCAATCTGCTGTTTTGCTCGCAGATAATGGACTTGAAAATACCGGTGGTAATAGTGCTGACCATGATGGATATAGCCCAGCAAAAAGGCATAACCATAGACCGTGAAGGGCTGCAACGACTGATGGGTGTGCCGGTAATACCCGTGAACCCTCGCCGTAACAGAGGCATAACCCACCTAAAAAAAGCTATAAACGACACCAGCAACCGCAAAGCCACACAGCTGCCCGACTTTATAAACATACAGGCACTGGCAGGCAACTGGATAAACGAGGTAAAAGAACTGTGCCACATAGACAGCAACTATGGTGCACTACACATAGCCTGCAACTATACCGAACTAAAGTATATAAATGCCGCACAACGCATACGCATAGGCGCGCTGTTGGGCGAGTCGGGCTTTCAGAAATCGAAAGTTCAGGCCGAGGAAATAATGCAGCGGTACAAAAAAATAGATACCGTGATGCTGCAATGCGTAGCCACCGACAGCCCCATGAAAAAAATGGTGGTAAGCGAACGCATAGACAAAATATTGCTGCACCCGATTTGGGGCAATCTGATATTGCTGGTAGTGTTGTTTTTGCTGTTTCAAAGTATTTTTTGGCTGGCACGCTACCCCATGGACTGGATACAAATGGGCTTTGCACAAATAGGCGATATTGTAAACAACCTAATGCCTACGAGCCTTGTACGCGACCTGATTGTAAATGGCGCATTAGCCGGTATAGGGGGTATTGCTGTGTTTGTGCCGCAAATAATGATACTGTTTGGGCTGATAACCATACTGGAAGATAGCGGATACATGGCGCGTATCAGCTTTCTTACCGACCGTATAATGCGCACTGCCGGGCTTAACGGTAGATCTGTTATGCCGCTGATAAGCGGTATGGCCTGCGCCGTGCCGGCTATAATGGCTGCGCGCACCATACAAAACCGCAAGGAACGACTGATAACCATAATGGTAACGCCGCTGATGAGCTGCTCGGCAAGGCTGCCCGTGTACACTATGCTTATAGCGCTGGTAGTGCCCGACCGCAACTTTCTGGGGCTGTTCAATCTGCAGGGGCTGGTGCTTATGGGATTATATCTGCTCGGCTTTTTTATGGCGCTGATAGTGGCGCGGGTTATGAACCTGATTATAAAAACTACAGAACGTACTTTCTTCCTTATGGAGCTGCCTGTGTATCGCGCACCCCGCTGGAAAAATGTGGGCATCACCATGATAGAGAAAGGCAAGATATTTATTAGGGATGTAGGCAAGGTGATCATAGTACTGTCGTTGGTGTTGTGGGGCTTGGCCGCATTTGGACCGCCTGCCAAAATGCAGGCCGTAGCAACAAAATATGAAGCCCTGATAAAAGCCGACACCGCCAACAGCGCTGCGCTGGAGCGCGAATTTGCCACTGCCAAACTGGAACAATCGTTTGCCGGCATACTGGGCCATGCAATAGAGCCGGTTATCCGTCCGCTGGGCTTCGACTGGAAGATTGGTATAGCCCTTATAACCTCTTTCGCCGCCCGCGAGGTGTTTGTGGGTACGATGGCTACCCTGTATAGTGTAGGTGATGCAGAAGCCGGAAAGCAAACCCTGCAATACAAAATGCAGCAAGCCCGCCGCGACGACGGCACACCGGTATATACACTGGCCACAGGGTTGAGTTTGCTGATATTCTATGTGTTTGCGCTACAATGCATGAGCACATTGGCCATAGTAAAGCGGGAAACCCGCAGCTGGAAATACCCGGCCATACAGTTTGCCTATATGTTTGGGCTGGCATACTTTGGGGCGCTGCTGGTGTATCAGTTGTTTAAATAGTCTCCATCTGCTTTATATTTTTTACATTTGTTTAGTGAACAGCTAAAGGCAACTTGCTGCCGCCCAACTAAACAACACAACTATCTATGCAACGCCTTCCTCAACCAAAGCTGGGCAATATAACCGCCCTAACCATAACTACACCCAACCTAAACGATTCTGTGGCTTTCTACATGCAATTAGGCTTCACAGAGCTAATGCGCGCCGACTGGCCGTTTCCTTGGGTGCAGGTAACCGATGGCGCATTGCTAATAATGCTTCGTAAAGACCCTAATCCCTATCTGGCGCTCACCTATTATGTAGACAATATAGACGAACTGGCTGCAGGCCTTGCCAAGGCGGGCATTACCTACACCCAAAAACCCGGCAAGAAAGACGCACTGAAACGCTACATCTTTCAGTCGCCCGACGGGCTTACGGTTAGCCTTGTAGGTATTACTGAAGGTTTCCAGCAGCCACCAGGCCCCGATATGCTGCATATGCGGCCGGAAGACTATAACAAGCCCGAAAAATATACAAACAAAGCCTGCGGAATGTATGGCGAGTTGGCGCATCCGGTTGCCGACCTGCCGACATCTATTGCTTTTTGGAACAAACTCGGCTTCAATGCCGTATCTACCTATACAAGTCCGTATCCGTGGGCTATACTTACCGATGGGCTGGCAGTTGTGGGGCTACACCAAACAACACATTTTACAAAGCCGGCAATAACCTACTTTGCTGCCGACATGGCACTGAAAATAGCCCAACTTAAAAAGAACGGCTTGACTGGCTTTAGCAATGAAAGCCCCGGCAATGCAACCCTAACAACACCCGAACAGCAAACTATATTTCTATACCAACTCGGCGCAGCAGCAACTGCACCCCAAATGCCACCACAACGCATACTGGAAACCGAACGCCTGTGGCTACAGGAGATAACGCCCGAGTTTACCGACTATATGTTTACCAACTGCCCCGACAACGAAATAATGACCAAACTGGGCATAGCCAACACCGATGAACTGGCTACCGAAAAAAGCAATTGGAGCAAGGGGCTAACAACCTACCGTTTGTCGTTCAGGGCTTTTCTAATGGTAGAAAAAGCCACGGGCAAAACCATAGGAAAGCTGGGCTATCACACCTGGTACCTGCAACACCGCCGCGCCGAAATAGGCTACGCGCTCAGCGACGAAGCTGCAAAGCGCAAAGGCTATATGGGCGAAGCCCTAAAGCCGGTAATAGCCCACGGATTTGAAGATATGAACCTAAACCGGATAGAAGCCTTTGTATCTCCACAAAACGAGGCATCGCTGAAACTGGTAACCCGCTTCGGTTTTAAAGAAGAAGGACTGATAAAACAACACTATTACAAAAACGAGGTAATTGACGATTCGTTGTGTTTTGGGTTGTTGCGGGAGGAGTGGCAGGTAAGTTAAAGAATAATACCCACCTATCACTCCCGACTATCTACTATCTACTAAAGACTATCTACCAAACACTACCCACTATTAAAAACATCTCCCCTACCTTTGCACCAATAACCCACGATGGCATACACCCCACCCGAAATAAGAACCGTAAATGTGACCCGGTATGTAACGCCCCTGCGCGAGGGCGGGTCTATGCCGGCAATTGCAGAGGCCGACGACCAGTTTCTGTATGTGCTTAAATTCAGAGGGGCAGGCCAAGGCCGCAAGGCGCTGATAGCCGAACTGATAGGTGGCGAAATAGCCCGGGCGCTGGGACTGAAAATGCCGGAAATAGTGTTTGCCGAACTCGATGCCGCTTTTGGCCGTACCGAACCTGATGAAGAAATACAAGACCTGCTCAAGGCCAGCGTAGGGCTGAATCTGGCAGTACATTACCTATCTGGCTCGCTCACTTTCGACCCCGCAGTCACTACCGTAGACCCGCTACTTGCTTCGCAAATAGTATGGCTCGACTGCCTGCTGCTGAATGTAGACCGCACCTGCCGCAATACCAATATGCTGCTATGGCACAAAGAGTTGTGGCTCATAGACCATGGCGCATCGCTCTATTTTCACCACTCGTGGCAAAACTGGCAAGAAAAAGCATCGATGCCCTTTGGGCTCATAAAAGACCATGTGTTGCTACCACAGGCGACAATGCTACCCGCCGCCGATGCCGACTACAGCCAAAAACTAACGCCCGAAATAATAACCAATATAGTAGCTCTCGTACCCGATGAGTGGCTGGTTACCGACTCACCATTTACTACTGCCGAAGAACACCGACAGGCTTACGTTTGGTTCCTGTCCACACGCATAGCCCATTCCGCCACCTTTGTAAAATCCGCCATAGATGCCAGAGCAACACTTATATGAGTATGCGGTGATACGGATAACGCCAAAGGTAGAACGCGAAGAGTTTATGAATATAGGCGTGGTGGTTTATTGCGCCCGTAAAAAATACCTGAAAGCTAAAATCAGCAACGACCACACCCGGTTGGCAGCTTTTGCACCGCATATAGATTGTGAAGAAATTAACGCCTTTATGACGGCTTTTGCCCGAATATGTGCAGGCGGTAAGCAAGCCGGCCCTATGGGAGCGCTACCTGCCGCCGAAAGGTTTAGGTGGCTTACGGCTACCCGTAGCACCATTGTGCAAACATCGAAAGTACACCCCGGCATGGCAGAAAACCCCGATGAAGCGCTGGAACGACTGTATAACGAACTAGTAGCCTGACTTTAATGTACAAAAAGCAAAACTAACCAGCAGCATTACCGAACCCACCGCCAGCACATAGAGTGCTTTCTTCGGCAACCGGTTATCGGGCATAAAAATGGAGATAAACATCATTATTAGCCCAATAGCCAAAATAATACCGCCAATAAAGAAGAATGCAATGCCGATTTGACTCATTTCGGGAAACTAATTGTGGGGTTTGTTTTTTCAAATGTACGGGAAAATGGGAGTAGTTTTTGTAGAAGGAATTTGGAAAAGATGTGTGATAGCGATGAGAGGTAACAATGTATCAACCACACCTGCACTGCAATCGGAGATTACCCGGCTCAGGCTATGTAAGTCCACTCTTCATCTTACCTTGTCATATCGCACGTATGGGTAAGCCCCGCTCAGCAACCTTGTCCTTGAGAAAAAAATCGACTATTTTGAATTGAGGCGCCAATAATGCTTACTGTGTCGCCGGCAACTCAGCATCGACTGGATACCACGGCGCTACACAGTCAGAACTTACTGACATGAGTAGTATTTTGCGCTTTGTATTTTTCATGACGCAATCGGTTATTTTCTGCACAGCGCCTTCGTTGATATAGGATGATGTCATCCACTTCGCCCAACAAAAGACTACAATGTAATCATAGCCCTGCGTCTGTTGCCAGGTAAAATTTGTTATAAATGTAGTAGAAGTTTTAAGATCGGAAACAAACGTAGTGTCGGTGATCTTATGGTTGTACTTACTATGCGAGAAATTGAAATCGTCGCATATGTAGTTGGCAATATCAAAATAGCAAGAGCCTTTGTAATTACCGTAGTTTATGTCAACGATATTCATTTTTGAGTCGAAGATGAATATCGTTCCCGGAGCGAACAGGCGAAAGACCTTTTCGTAGCCTATTGTATCTTTTGCTACAAGCAATTCACCCAATATATTTTGCTGTTTAGCAAAATCTAAAATAGATTGCTGAGTTTCGTGCTTGGCTGGAATATAGGAAGCTTTGAATTTCTTTATCTGATTTAAACGAACGAAATAAAGCGCTGCAGCCGTGGCTACAAGAAATAATACTATACCAAGAACCCACTTCATCCATTTTTTCATAAACTAAGCCACTGCGTTTTACTTGTGGATGAAGATAGCAAAAAATTACAATCCACCTTACTTTTCGTTCATGGTAAGGCATTTACAGCTAAACGCAGTTACAGGTATTTGCCGGGCCATCAATCCCATTCATCCCAGATTTGCGAAAGTGCGCATAAACCAAGAAGACACCAATATAAATAACAACCTACACAGTTAAGGGTATTCTACGCTTGCGCGGTAGCAAATCTCTGATTGGCGAATGTGAGTGCATATTGAGTAGACTATATCAAACTACATGCATTCAGAACCATTACCAATACTATTTATATATGCCAATTTGCTAAAGGCAACAACCCAGGTACATTATTGTGTATTGCATTTGCACTACTGTAAATGTAATGTTCGGGTAGTTCTACCCAACCTGCCCGAATAGGGGGAGATCAAGACCGGGGATGAATCCGGTAACTCGCTCGCCCCCCAATAGTCCCAATAAGGACATCCCCCCTTGGCGATATACGCCGCCATCCTACTCCAAACTATAAATACCACTAAAGTGTAATCAAACCACATTGATTATCAACTACTTTTGGCATGTTGAATTTTATTAATTGTCACAATCGAATCACCAGCAATAATCAATTATTTAAAAAACCAATTCATATGCGAAAACTATTCTTATTTACCGCCATTCTCCTGGCATCATGCTTCAGCGCCTATGCAGACAACATGAGTACTTTCTTTGACCAGCTCAATGTATTGATAGCCAAGGCAGAAACCGATCATTTCAGCAGCATTAAAGGCATCCTTACTTCAACTGACGAAAATGGTGTAAAATCTTATACTTCCAAGTTACCACTAACCTACTTCAAGCTCATCATCACAGAAAAGGGTGAAGGGCGATTCATTACTGCTATAAGTATAAACGAGAAGGAAGCAGGAAGTTTTATTGGCGGACTTCTGGACGCAGGGTTCCGTTCCTTGAATGGTATTGCACTTGATAAGCAAAGTGATTATAAGGCCGCCAATCCAAGTGCATGCACTAAATATTCATCAGCAACATTATTAAAAAAAACTGGCTCATCCGTAAATGTGTTAGTGATGAAATCTAATACTGATGCAAGTTATTCAATCATGATTCTTTAACCCGCAAACCATAGCCATTTTTATTATTTAACACAATAATTACCGTTATCAATATGACACTATTACGCAAAACACTACTGATTACAACTACAATTTTTTGTTGTAATGTGATAATAGCTTTGGGACAATCCACAAAGACTACAAAAGGTAAAGGCAACAGAGATACAGACATCGCAAGGGATTCCCTCATACTTATACAAGTGGGTAACAAATATGGCTTTACCAACGATAAGGGCGAAGACATAATACCAACCATTTATGACAAAGCTTATCCTTTTGAGAGTGGCTTGTCGGCTGTAAGGTCGGGCCGCGGCAATGGCTTTATCGACAAAAAGGGAACGGTAGTTATTCCGTTGGTGTACGACATGACAGGCGACCATTTTTCCAGCGGATTGGTAAATGCGCAACAAAACAGAAAATGGGGCTATATCGACGAAAAGGGCAAGACAGTAATTCCTTTTACCTATGAGGATGCCTGGGTATTTCGCGAGGAACTTGCTTGCGTTAGCCTCAATGGCAAGTATGGATTTATTGACAAGACAGGCAAGGTAGTAGTTCCGCTCCAATATGATATTACTTCGTTTGTTTTTAATAACGGACTGTCCGCAGTATCATTGAATGGCCGTTGGGGTGTTGTAAATACCAAAGGCAAGGAAGTAGTGCCTGCCATTTATGACGAAATTGTCAGTATTACAGATGGAAAAATAAAAATGACTCAAAAAGGCGTCTCTTACATCTTCGACAAGAATGGAAAACCAGTGAAGTAATAGGCTTATACGTTATCAATAAACAAAATGTATCGTCAATGAAAGTTGCAATAATTGTCTTTTGTGTGCTCCTTTTGCAATGTCCCACAAAAGCCCAGACCTCGTACACTACCTATAGCCGGGGGGCCAACTATACTGGAAGCAGCTCATTTGTGAATCCAGTTGTCACAAAGACATATACTTTCCGCGAATATACCCCACCTCCCCGACCGAGCAATTATGAGTCCAAATCAAGCTACGGCGGTTCAAACTACAAGTCTGATAATTCGAGCGCTTCAAGCTCCAGCAGCAGAAACTCAAGCGCATCTACTACAAGGGAGGTTACAGCCGCCGACTACTTTTACGACGGAGAAAAAGAACTAAACAAGGGAAATTATGCTACCTCCATCAATTATTTCGATAAAGCTATTAGCATGTATCCCAGGCACTTTGAGGCATTCTGCAGTCGGGGCAATGCAAAGCTACAGCTCGGCAGAACGAGTGAGGCCATAAAAGATTACGACAAGTCTATCTATATTAATCCTAAGTTTCAGGTGGCGTATTTCAACCGGGCTCTGGCAAGTGAAGCGCTTGGTAATTGGGCAGGCGCTATCGAAGACTTTACCGAAGCGTTGACCATCAATCCTAATGACGCCGACGTTTACTGTTTCAGGGGTAATGCAAAAAAGCAAACCGAGCAAGCTGATGCGGCAATAGACGATTATAATAAAGCGATTGATATCAATCCAAAACACCATCGCGCATATTTCGAACGGGGGACCATAAAATACGAAAAAATGGAGAACGAGGCGGCTATGGAAGATTTTAGCAAGGCCATCAAGCTGTCGGGGCAGATTGCAGATTATTATTATGGTCGTGGAGAAATTTATACCAGACTGAAGGATGAACGTAACAGCGTGAAAGACTTTAATAAAGCAATTGCCATTGATCCTGATTATGTATTGGCATATGCTTCCAGGGGGTTGGTTCGGCTAAAGCATGAAGATTTTTCAAAAGCTGAAGAAGACTTTAGCAAGGCTATCGAGCTGCGACCGAAGGTAGGCGCTTACTATAGCTGCAGAGCTTTAGCGCGTGTATACAACAATGACCGCGCAAAGGGATGTGAAGACCTAATGATGGCAAAACGACTGGGAATCAATTCCATTGACGATCTCATAGCAAAGTATTGCAATTAAACATGATGTCAACTTAACAGATGCACAGCGCCCGCTATTCCAAACTTTAATATACAATGCACAAAAACTAAGCTAAAATGAAACAACTGCTCACGCCTCTTTTTCTTGTTTGTTTATCATCATTCTCCAATTCACTCTACGCACAAGCTATTGTCGAGTTTAAATTAGAGGGAAAAACATACAGGCTGAATAATTCTACTGCGACACTCGCAAAAAATCAGGAAAACCTTTATGGCCTAACAATTTCGGCAAATGATGATAGCAACAGCGTTGTCAGTATATATTTAGTAGACCGGATGAGCGCCATGCCTAAGCTAAGAATGACGGATCCGCCTATGTCTGTGGGCGTTAAGTACAAGCCGGCAGCTGGCATGAATGAGGCAAGCACAGTTGTCCGGTTTCCTAAGAACGCAAAAACTTATGGAAGCAGCCAGAAATACGGTGGCGCTTGTTTGGTAAACCTCGCTACCCTGAGCGAAAAATTAAAGACCGTGAGCGGAACCTTTGAAGGAACTATAACGCCCATTGTGAACGGATCTGTACCAGGAAATACCCTTCAAATCAGTGGCCGATTTACAGATGTTCCATTGAAATAATGGACACCTATCCAGTTAAAGTCGACTATTCCCACTTTCCTTAAAAATGGGAACAGGTAACCTAACCCCTATCCTCCCCTTACCTCCTCCAACCGCTTCACCTTATCATCTCGGTAAAAGAGATTCATGGTTTCGAAAGGTATTATGCGGCCGTCTTTGCTCACTATGTGCACACACGATTTTTTTATGGCGCGCACATCAAAATCGTAGGCATCTATAAACCGCATTATTATTATCCTGAACAGGTTTTCGTAGGCAAGGCCGGGTGCATATACCTGTGGCAGGCAACACAGCAATTGGTTCATATCGGCAGTAGCTTTGTCTACAGATATGCCTGTGCTGAAAATCTTTATCAGGTGTTCGTGCAGGCGGGTGTCTTGCTCATATACTATGGTGTTTTTAGAGTTGTTGTCCAGCAGCACCGCAGGGTCTATGTAGCGGGTCAGGGGGGAAACCTGACCGCCCAGCTTCAAGGCATAGCCCATGGCCAGTGCATCGGGGTTGCAAGGCACGGGTATAATATCGTTTGGGGTAAACAACTTACTCTGTGCCAGTATGCCACTGCGCACCTCTGTTAGGGTTAGGCGGTTTTGGTCGGGGTTGTGGTCAAAACGGCCTGCCACCTGCACCGGCTGAAACGTAACACCCCGCACACACCGCTGTTGCAGCGCATAATCTATTATGGCGCCATATTCATGGTCGTTCAGTCCCTTTTGCGCAGTTACCACCAGCGTTGTCGACAGGTTCAGTTCATTCAGTTTTTCTATAGCCTTGGTGTGCACCTCGGTCATGTCTTTGCCGCGCAGTGTTTGCAAGGTTACGGGGCTAAACGAGTCGAACTGCAAATACAGTTCAAAATCGGGCATATAGGTAGCCAGCCGCTCTGCAAATCCCGGGTCTTGCGCTATGCGTATGCCGTTGGTGTTCACCATCAGGTGCTTTATGGGCTTGCATTTGGCTATATCCAGTATCTCAAAAAACTGCGGATGAATGGTAGGCTCGCCGCCGCTAATCTGTACTACATCGGGCTGGCCCTCGCTGGCCACTATTATATCCAGCATTCGCTCCACCTCTTCCAGCGTTCGGTGCCGCCCATAGTGCGGGCTCGACATAGCGTAGCAGGTAGGGCAACTCAGGTTGCAGCGGTCGGTTATCTCTATCAGCGTCAGGCAGCTATGTTGTTCGTGGTCGGTACATAATCCGCAGTCGTAGGGGCAGCCATAGTGCACTTTATTGTTAAAGTGCAGCGGCGTTTCAGATGGCTTGTTGTAGTTGCGTATGTTTTTGTAATATTCTATATCGTCGGCAATCATCACCTTATGAAAACCATGGTCAGGACAGGTTTTCAGCATATATACTTTGCCATCTTCAAACACAATTTTGGCATCTATCCGCTTCAGGCATTCGGGACAAAGGCTAACGGTAAAATCGTAATAGGTGTATTTGCGAACAGGCATAATCAGTAATTTTTGAGCAAAAACCAGGGATTGAAAATATAACGGATATAGTAAGCAAGCCCTGCAAGACAAGCCAATTGTATAGTACCCAACCCCAGACAATACCGCCAGCCGGGCTTTATATAATCGAGTGCAAGGCGGAATACCAAATACAAAATAAGAAATATTTTAAACAATGCCCCTTGTTGCAAATGGTAGTTTTTGCGAATGACATAAAGCGCACCCCACAGCAAGATCAGAAATACAATTTCGTAGAGCGTTACCGGATGCCGGATTATACCATCGCCCAAATTCATACCCCACGGCAAGGTGGTGGGCAGCCCGTAGGTTTGTTCGTGCACACCCGCCGAAAAACAACCTATTCGCCCAATAATCATTCCCAGTATCAGCGGATAGGTAAAGAGGTCGCCGGTATTGGTGCGCTCGCCTACTATCTTCTTGCCCAGTTCCACCCCTATCAGTCCGCCTAGCAGGCCGCCCACCAGTGTGCGGTTGCCGTTAAAATAAGCCAGCCTTGCTGTAGACGCCATCCATTCGGGCAAATTTTCGAGTGCGCCCAGCAGGCGCGACCCTACCACAGCGCCCAGCGCAGCGCCTATTATGGTTACCAGTCGGGTTTCGTCTTTAATAGTATCACCTTGCCGCTTGCGCAAAAAAATATAGTAGCGAAATGCACAAAATATGGCCACAAACTCGAGGATGCCATGCAGCGGCAGAGAGTTGCCGCCTATGCTTATAGATATAGGGTATTGCATTGGTGAACTAAATGTACGGGATAATTTGAAACGCAGAAGGAGAATGCCCCACTATTTCCATCGCCCAAAATCGTTTTACCAACCGCTATGCTACCTTTGGGCATGGATTACTTCAAACGGCTGCTGGAATTTGTGAAAATGGAACGCGAGGAAGATAAGAATGCTTATCTGGCGCAAACAAAATCGGCTACCATTGCAGAGCGGCGCAATAGTGGTCTGGCATGGTACCCAATAGCCATAAAAGGTACAGAGCTTGGCCGTGCCGACTACCTGACGGTTGAGGTAGAGCGACCATCGAATACCGATATTGCACATCAGTTCAGGTTTGGGGTATCGGTAGCTTTGTTCTCTAACCACAACGCCGCTAACGACAGGCTGGAAGGCTCGGTAACCTATGTAGGCGGTAACCGTATGAAGATAAGCCTGCGCACCGACGAGCTGCCCGACTGGGCGCGCGATGGTAAGCTGGGTGTTGACCTGCTGTTTGACGACAACACCTACGACGAGATGCAACAGGCCCTGAAACAGGCCATAACCCTTGCCGAAAAGAAAGAAAAAAGCAGGCTGATAGCCATACTTACCGGCACCGCCAAACCTACTTTTGATAAAGACCAGCATACCTACCTCAATCCTAAACTAAATGCAGCCCAGCAACAGGCCGTAGACAAAATCATACAATCCAACGAACTGGCCATTGTGCATGGTCCGCCCGGCACGGGCAAAACCACCACACTGGTGCAGGCAATAAAAACGCTGATAAAACAAAACGCACAAAAAATACTGGTTATTGCCCCCAGCAATACCGCTGTAGACCTACTGAGCGAAAAACTTAGCGAAGAAGGGCTGAATGTGCTGCGCGTGGGCAATCCGGCAAAGGTATCTGAGCGGCTTATGGCGCTAACGCTGGACAGCAAGATGCAGGAGCATAGCGGCATAAAAGAAATAAAGCGACTGAAAAAGCAGGCATCGGAGTTTAAGGAGATGGCGCACAAATACAAGCGCAGTTTTGGCCGTGCCGAGCGCGAGCAGCGCAAGGCGTTGTTTGACGAAGCCTACAAAATAATGAAGGAGGTAGGCAATGTAGAGCAGTATATTATAGACGATGTGGTGGGTCGTGCACAGGTAATAGCCGCTACGCCGGTGGGCGCCAATCACTATACGGTGCGCAATCTGGAATACCATACTGTGGTGATAGATGAGGCAGGGCAAGCCTTGGAACCCGCCTGCTGGATACCCATACTCAAGGCGCAAAAAGTAATACTTGCCGGCGACCACTGCCAGTTGCCCCCAACTATAAAATCGGAGGCGGCGGCAAAGGGCGGGCTGCGCCTCACGTTGCTGGAAAAGTGTATAGCCCTGCACCCCGAGGCGGTAACCCTGCTGGAGGTACAGTACCGGATGCACGAACTGATTATGGGCTATTCGTCGAAGGTGTTTTACGATAACCGCCTGAGCGCTCACGCATCGGTAGCAGGGCACACCTTGTTTGCTTCCGACGGACCACTGGCTTTTGTAGATACCGCTGGTTGTGGTTTTGACGAAAAAATCGAAAATGTAAGCATCTCTAACCCCGAAGAAGCCGCGCTGTTGTTTAAGCACCTCACCCAATTGGTGGAGGGCCTTGCAGGCCGCCTCCAGTCTGCCGACTTCCCCAGCATAGCCGTAATATCGCCCTACCGCGAGCAGATTATAGCTATGAAAGAATTGATGCTGCACTCTCCCACCCTCATGGCCTATAAAGACAAGATAGCGGTAAACACCATAGATAGTTTCCAAGGGCAAGAGCGCGATATTGTGTACATAAGTATGACCCGCAGCAACGCCAACGGCATCATTGGCTTCCTCTCCGACATCAGGCGCATGAATGTGGCTATGACCCGCGCCCGCAAAAAACTGGTAGTAGTGGGCGACAGCGCCACACTTTCGCGGTTGCCGTTTTATGCCAACTTTATTGCTTATGCCGAGGAAAATGGCGCTTACAATAGCGCCTGGGAGTATATGGATGTGTAGCGGCGAATGCGGCAGGACAAAAAATACGTAATATTACGTATAGTGCAGCCGGGCTTCATAGATGAGTTTTGCAACGTAAATCAAAACTAATTTTATGAGAAGCAGCAAATTGTACACGCTCTTATTTTCATGTATTTGCCTTATCGGCACGCCTACCCTTCAAGCACAGGATAAAGGCCTCGGCAAAACACCAAAGGATAAATCGGAATACAAGGAAGGCGAGATTAGCAGCCACCCAAGCCACGACTTTTTCTCTGCTTCGCTGGGACTGGGCGGAATAGGGTTTACACATTTCAATCTTTACGTTCAGGCTACAACGCCTGTATACAAACGACTGGGCGCTTATGGTACTTGGGCAATACCCATTTTCAACTCACTGAAAAGCGAAAATCCCGTCGACCAGTCGTACTACGACGCCGGTCTGAACTTTACCTTATTTGGTGGTAAGTCCAACTCAAAAACCAAAGTAGCGCTTAGTCGTTCGGCCATTAACAAGGGCGACAACTACCGGCTAATCTACTATACTACAGAATATCTGAATCATTATACCGGACTTAGCGCACGGGGCGGATATATGCAGCTTAATCTTGCGCGCAATGGCAAAAAGGGACTCTACCACGAAACCGCAACCCGCCCAACACCCGGTTTCCCTATTAGCGAACTGCCTGTACAATACACCTATCAAACGCCATATGTAGGTATTGCGCTCGAAGATAAGGTAAACTCAAAACTGGGACGCGGTGGCAAGATTTACAATGTGGTCTACAAAAAGAAATTCTATTTCGATGTGTTGCTTCCCAACCTCTCCGTGTCGTCGCCTACCTACAATATAGCTTTAGATACGGCCAACGGTGTTTCGGCCAAAAAAACAGGATACCGTTTCGGGTATGGAGTCAGCAATGCCGGTGTAGGCATGGATTTCGACTTGCTACTTCTTCCATACGACAAGCTAAAAGATGAAAAAGCGTTGTTTACCGCCAGCCTTACCTGGAGAGCAACTTTTATGATATCGCAATTTTTTACAAAAAAGAAAGCTATAAAATAATTCTGTTTAATAATCCTAAAATCAATTCCCCAACACTATGAATGCCTCGCAATAAACTACCGGCCTATCCAAAATTGGCCGGTAGTAATACACGGGCTCGTTAGCTACAACAAATTGCTCCAGGGTGGCAGACATTGGTCATTTATTCGAAAGCAGTTTAACCTTATCTTAGTCCGCTGAATTGATTATCTTAACTTTAAAACTGTGCTATGCGCCTGCTGCTTACAAGCCTGCTGTTTCTGCTGGTAAGCTATATGCCTTGCAGCGCATATTTTGCCAAAAAAGCATTCATAAAGCAGTACACTGTAGAAAACGGACTCCCGCAAAACTCGGTGATTGATATACTTCAGGATAGCGATGGTTTTATATGGGTATCTACTACGGGCGGCGTCAGAAAAACAGATGGGTCGCGGGTTTATGAACTAACAGGGCCCAATGCACAGCGTGTAAGCAATATGCAAAGCGCATATATGGCCATAGATAGCTGCAAAAATATTTGGTTTGCCACCTCCTACCTGCTGGCAATGTACAATCACCGCAAACAAACGTTCGAGATAATCAGGGAATTCAGGAATGCATCTTCATCCTTTAATGTTCTGCTGTTTCCCTACCCCGCAGGCAATAAACTATATTACTACAAGCGCGATGAGGGTTTATTCTGCATTAATACCAATACCCGGAAAATAGATTTCCTAGGCGCAAAAAACTACTACCTTGCCAAATCGCCCAACCAGATTTACTATACCTACCTGCCCGACAAAAACTCATTCTATTATTTTCTCGACGGAAGCTTTTATGCGATCAACCTTGAGACACTGGCTGAACGATGGCTATTTGAAAATAAAGGCCACAAAGGACAAAATGCAAGCCAATATTTCCACAACACATTCATGTCTTATTTACAACCCTTATTAAACAAAAAGGGTTTCGTAGGCGGATTTGAGATAGAACGTTCAGACGCGCTGATGGCATTTACCGAAACAAATTCGTTCTTAATCAACCCCACTGGCAATTACCCGCAGTGCGAAATTCGCTACAGTCAGGGAACTTCCTTTAGCCCTGGCTCCACTATACATAAACAAATAACGGATAAAGCCGGGAACATATGGGTGAATGCACTAAACAACGGCCTATGGATGATAGGCAACTACAACAACCCCTTTACATTTTGGCTTAACGAACAACAACCGCTAAATTTTGTAAGAAGCATTTATCACGATAAAACTAACCGGCAAATAATCGCGACGCTTTATCAGGGTGGATTCAATTTTTTTGATGAACAAGGTCGATTTCTGGAAGACCACACCCATTATAAACACCACGAACTGATAGATAAGGCCAATGTAACAAATGCGATACAAACAGATAGCGCGCATTATGTTTTATTCACTCAAAAATCACCCTACAACTATCTGGTTGATTTAAAAAAGAAAACCATTCTGCCTATATCCCTACTACCCGCCGGAGCCGAAGAACTGTTCAGCTTTTATACTTCTGTTTATCAAACCGGTCTGTTCGATTACCTGGTGTGTAGTAGCCATGATATTTATGCAGTTAAAAATAGCAATTCGCGCCCCACGGCAAGCAGAATATATACCGGAGCAAATGTGATCGGAGGAGTTAAACAATATGGGAAAGCGCTTTATATTGGCGAAACCGGCGGATTCTCGGTATTCGACAGAATAAACGGCAATACAAGACACATCAAACTATACGATAAAGCGGAAGCCATGGTCAAAGATTTCTGGCAGGCTGCTGATGGGAGCATGTACATTGCTACCACTCAAGGGCTTTTTGTATGGCACGAAAAGCAGGAACCAAGACAAATTACCGGCTTACCCGACGATTTCCTTTATGGCCTAATACCCGGAGATAAACAAGGAGATCTTGTGATGCCTTGCAATAAGGGACTGATTACTTACAACACCCAAACACGGGTTGTCGGGCAATTCACTTCAAAAGACGGACTCATTAGTAATGAATGCAATACCAATGCCTTCTGTAAATTACCCGATGGGCGCATATTAATAGGTTCGTTGGCAGGAATCAATGCGTTTCACCCAACCGAGCTGTATAGTGTCCGCCCACCTGCTATGCCTGTTATTACCAGCATACAGGTTGATGGCCAATCATTATTTACAGATTCTATGCCGGTACATACCAACAAATTGCTACTTGGGTACCGACAAAACGAAATCACAGTATCGCTGGCCGACTTATCTTTTACCCCCGACCACCAACGTATATACAGGTATAAACTAAATACTTACGACACCGGATGGCGCTACATAACAAACACCAATGAAGTCTCTATTGCATTGCAGCCGGGCAGCTACCTGTTGCAATTACAAACCGGAAATAGCGTAACGCACCAGTATAGCCCAGCCCGCTTACTGACAATAGACATTGAGCCTCCATTCTGGAAAAAATGGTGGTTCTATTGTAGCGAATTGGCTGTTGCCCTGCTCTCTGCTTATGGCGTAGGCGCTTTACTACACCGGCGAAAACTAAAAAAAGCGCTGGCAGAAATAGCGCTACAACAAACTATACAGCAAGGCCGCGAACGCATATCGCGAGAGTTGCATGACAATTTAGGCGCACAGGCCACCGCGCTCAACGCCGGCCTACGCAATCTGCAACACAACGCCGCCATAGCGCCCGAGCTACTGCGGGATGTAACCGAAACGGGAGCTACCATAATGCAAAACCTGCGCGAGAGCATCTGGGCGCTTAATAATCAACAAATATCGCTCCAAAACCTGTCGGACAGGTACAAAGTGTTTGCAAAAAACATTCTAAAAAACTATCCCGAGATAAAGCTAATTTATCGCGAAAACATGGACGAGGAGTTCATGCTGATGCCCGTAGCGGCGCTAAATCTGTTGCGCATAATGCAGGAAGCGCTGCACAATACCCTAAAGCACGCCGCCGCCAGCGAAATAACTGTCCAAATAGCATGCAGGGACCGTTTCAGCATACAGTATAGCGACAACGGCAAGGGGTTTGACACGACGCGGTATGCCGACCCTAACAGCAACGGACTGCACAATATGCAGGCGCGAGCCAGTGAAGCCGGACTGGAAGTCATTATCAGTTCGCAACCCGGCAACGGTACTCTTATAACCATCAATCAAAAAATTGCCACCCAACCATGATAAAAATTGGAATAGTAGATGATAAACCATCTAACAGAAACCTGGTAAAAGATAAACTGAGAGATAAGACCAACTGGAAGGTAACGCTCGAAGCTGCGGACGGAGCCATGTTTCTCGATAAATTACGCAGCCTGCCCGCCGAAGAATTACCCGACGTTACACTGATGGACATAGAAATGCCCATAATGAATGGTATTGATGCCATACGTATTGCCTCGGCATTGCACCCAACCATGAAGTTTATAGTGCTGACTGTTTTCGACGACGACGACAAAATATTTGAGGCTATCAAATCGGGGGCGGCGGGCTACCTGCTCAAAGATGAGTCGCAGGATGTACTGCAATAGGCAATTACCGATATGCTGGAAATGACGGGCTCGCCCATGAGCCCGTCTATAGCTCGCAAAGCGCTCAAATTGTTGAGCATGGCGCAAATACCTACCTGGGCGGCTACTAAAAGCCCCGTTACCCTGCCGCTACTCACGCCCCGAGAAAAGGAGATACTCTCGCTGCAAGTAGAGGGGCTTGACTATAAAGAAATAGGCGAGCGACTGTATATAAGCCACAATACGGTGCGCACACACATTTGCAACATCTACGAAAAACTCCACGTAACGTCAAAAGCGCAGGCCATACAAGTGGCATTAAAGCATGGCATAGTATAGTCGGCGAACAGCTACAGCCTCAGCGCTCCCATACCGCCATCTACCGCCAATACCTGCCCGGTAACCCATGCCGATGAGGGGGTGAGCAGGTAAGTAATGGCATTGGCCACGTCGGCGGGGTCGCCTATTTTCCTCAGCGGGTTCTTTTTTTGGATGGCTTCCATTTTCTCGGGGGTGTTAATGAATTTGTCGCTGAGGGGCGTGGCCGTAAGGCTGGGCGCTACGCAATTCACCCTTATATCCGGGGCAAACTCTGCCGCCAGCGACCGTGTGAGGCTTTCTATGGCACCCTTGGCCATGGCTATAGAGGAGTGAAACGGCATACCCGCTTGTGCCGCTACCGAGCTGATAAGCACTACCGATGCATTACCCGCTTTTTTGAGCGGCACAAAATATTGCCTAATAACAGCCGTTGCACCTATACAGTTTATCTGAAAATCGTTCATAAAATCGGCCTCGGTAATACTCCGGAATGGTTTTAGCATAATGGTGCCCGGAAAATATACCAATCCGTTTATAGGCTCGCCAAGCTCGGGCAACTGCCCGGCAGTATATGCCGATACTTGTATAAAACGATCATAATCACCTTGTTGCGGCTTTGTGCTGATACCCGTTACCGTATGGCCCAATGCCTGCAATTGCTGCGCGGTTTCTATTGCTATTTTACTGGATGCACCAGCTATCACGTAATTTGCCATTGTTTATTTTTGTGTAAATTTTATTAAACAAATGTAAACAATAATTCGCTCAACTATCCCAACTAAAAGCTCCGGAATAAACATAATTGCAATAAATGATAATGGCATAGACAAACTATATAAACAGCACAAAAGCAGCCACAGTAAAGGCTTTCAGACGCATATGTGAGGCAAATAGCCATGAAACCGAATTTTGTTTAACTTTTTATCTTTTTGTTTAAACAAATTTACTCCTACCTTTGTCTTGTAAACAGAAAGAAAATAACAAGAAATGAACAAAACAGCGGTTTATAGAAAAGAACATTTCAACGCTGCACACAGACTGAATAATCCGCAGTTGAGTGCCGATGAAAATGCAGAACTCTACGGAAAGTGCAATAACCCAAACTACCATGGCCACAATTATGAAGTAGTAGTAAAAGTAACCGGTGATATAGATTTGAGAACAGGTTATGTAACCGATACCAAAGCACTAAGCCAAATAATAAAAGAAAATATTACCGACCGTCTGGATCACAAAAACCTAAACCTTGATGTGCCAGAACTAATAGACACCAACCCTACTACCGAAAATATAGCTGTATTCATTTACAATTCGCTCAGAAACAAAATCAACCCACAATTCGATCTTAAAATCTTCCTATATGAAACAGAACGCAACTTTGTTGAATACCCTGCATAACCGCTTAACCATATCAATTTCAGACCTCGATATAGATCAGGTAGGAGACGACCACATCAGCACGGGTATAGAAACCCCCATGCGCCCGGGAGCTTTTGACCTCACCGAT
Organism: uncultured Bacteroidota bacterium; assembly: GCA_903882805.1. GTDB lineage: Bacteria > Bacteroidota > Bacteroidia > Chitinophagales > Chitinophagaceae > Nemorincola. Next base: position 74,480 of record CAIRYK010000042.1, read on the forward strand.
GCCGAAAAAATACATACCATTGAGCATCACTTTGCAGAAATAATGCACACGCTTGGCCTCGACCTTACCGACGATAGTCTGAAAGGGACACCACTGCGCGTAGCTAAGATGTATGTAAAAGAAATATTCTCGGGTCTAAACCCCGAAAACAAACCAAAAATTGCCCTATTCGATAATAAATATAAGTACAACCAAATGCTTATTGAGCGCGACATTACGCTGTTCAGCAATTGCGAGCATCATTTTGTGCCTATTTATGGCAAAGCACACATCGGCTACATATCAGCCGGCAAGGTTATTGGTTTGTCAAAGCTCAACCGACTGGTTCAATACTTCGGCAAACGCCCTCAGGTGCAGGAACGCTTGACCATGCAAATAGGTCGCGAACTTCAGGATATACTGGAAACTAACGATGTAGCGGTGGTAATAGATGCTAAGCACATGTGTGTATCGTCGCGGGGTATAACCGATACTAATTCGGCTACCGTAACGTCATTTTACGACGGGCAATTTTTGAACGAGAAAACAAAAAGCGAATTCCTGCACTATCTGGGCATGAAGGCGACCGACTAAGATATACCATTACAAAAAAGTTCACTACAGTTAACAACTAAAGCCATGGTACATGTATTCAAGCAGACCCAATTCCTGCCGGTAGACATTAAGACAGCCTGGGATTATTTTAGCACTCCCGAAAATCTGAACGATATAACGCCGCCGGAACTTAGGTTTCAGATACTTACCAAACTACCTCCTAAAGCCTACCCCGGCTTAATGATAGCCTACAAGGTGCAGGTATTCAAAGGAGTGGTGGTAGACTGGCTAACGGAAATAACGCATGTAGATGAACACCATTTTTTTGTAGACGAACAACGAAAGGGACCATATAGAATCTGGCACCATGAGCATCATTTTGTGGAAGTGGCAGGTGGAGTGGAAATGACAGACATCGTGCACTATATGCTTCCCTTTGGTTGGTTCGGCAATTTGTTTCATGGACTGATAGTGAAACCAAAACTGGATAAGATATTTATTTACCGGGCCGGAGCAATAAAAATTCTGTTCGGCAAAGACAAGTACAAACTCGCTAAATAGCGCAAAGATTGTTGAATAGCCATTCTACCTGTAACCCGATTATTTTACCGATTATCGCCGCGGCCATTCCGCGGCGATAGTCGTTTTATATCTTACCGTTTGGGGTTTCTGGCAAGGGGCTATTCATCCTGCTGTGTCGCGGCAGGGAGCGGTTCTCGTTTAAAATGGGGTAAGGACAGTTTGTAGCGCACCGCCAACACGCGAATGGCGAAAATAACCAACACAGAAGCTATCATACATACCTCGCGGTTGCAGTGCAGGTAGTTGAGCGTAAGGTACACTACTGCGCCGGCAAGGCAGGCAGTAGCGTAAATTTCCTTTCTGAAAATAACCGGTATTTCATTCGTCAGCACATCGCGCATTACGCCGCCCATAATGGCCGAAAACATGCCCATGATAGCTGCAATAAAAGGCTGAACGTGAAACAACAATGCCTTTTCGGTGCCCAAAATGGTAAACATGGCAATACCCAAGCTATCGAAGATGAACAGCAGCTTGCGCTGCCGCACTAAATGGTTGAAGAATATGCTGGTAAATACTATTGCGGCAATAATCACATACATACGGGTGGCATCAGCCACCCAAGACAGCGGATAGCTACCCAACAGCATATCCCGTATACTACCGCCGCCGATAGAGGTAATGAAGCCGATAAAGGTGACGCCAAACCAATCGGGCTTTGATTTCTGATTGGCCACGAGTGCGCCCGACATGGCAAAAAAGCCGGTTCCCATCAACTCTAAAATATATTGTACAGACATTGTTCCTAGTTTTTATTGTTTAATTATAGTTTAATTGTTTATGCGCAATCTGCCAAAGCCTGTTGCAAATGCTGTTGTTTTCGAAGCGTAAACGTAAAGTCGCCGGTTAGCGCCAGTATTTTGTTTTTACCCTTGCTTTTGTAAATAACGACGCTGATGTGCAGGCTTTCGGGGCCGCTACGCGAGTAGCGCGATTCTATTTTCATAGTATCGCCCAGCAAAGCGGCGGCATGAAAATCTACCTGATAGCGTTGTACGCCAACATCGTTATAGTCCAGCTCACCCAACACCTGCATTATCAGGCTGTCGTTTACGTTTGTCACCTCCTTTAGCATGGCGCAGGTTGGCCATATGTTGTATTCGTTTACCAGATCGCGGCTTATGGTTACTATACTTGTTTGCAATTGATTGTTTAGTTGATATTTCATGTCTCTAAAAAATTTATTGGATAAAAAAAGCCCCGAAACAGGATGTTTCGGGGCAGATTATATAATAGCTGGTATATAAATAGCGTCCTCAACATCGGGCTTGCGAGCCGACGTAGCAACAATGAGTGTGCTTTATGTTCTGTATCATTTTCTAAGTTTTTGCTCGGTTATTCGTAAAATAAAAAAATCCTTCAGTGTTGCTGAAGGATCTATATGAATGCAGTTACACTACCCCCTTCAGCGGAAAGTTGCACGATAACAGCATGTATGTTTCACAATGTTCATGGAGCAATATTCGGTATTCCGTTAGAAATAACCAAATAAAAATCACAAAAACCTGCGACGGTAGCGCCCGAAAAACAATAGAAATTGTCTAAGTAATTGGTCAACAATGCGCTTCATCACAAAACGGGTAGAAATATTTTTTTGCGCCATCTATTTTCTGACCAAAATCATAATCGCTTATGCCTGTAGTCATACTCCTGCCATTGGCGGCAAGGTAGGTTTGCATCCACAAATATATACTCATGCCATTTTATCATACACTGGGAACAATACCCGACAAACGCCATACAGTAAGCCGCCAACCCAATGGCGAATTGTATCAGGAAGAGTTGGTAGGCACACAAGGGTTTGCTGGTCTTTCATCGTTGGTTTATCACCTTTATCCACCTACACGCGTTAAGCAAAAAGGCAAGCCCTACTCGGTGCAACCCAAGGTAGCAATAGAAAACGGCCTGAATGCCATGAGTTTCAACGGCTTCAATATTGCGCCCACTGCCGACTATATGGAAAGCAGGAAGACGCTGTTTGTAAATGCGGCCATGCACATAGGTCTGGCAGTGCCTATGGAGTCTACTGAATATTTTTATAAAAATGCCGACGCCGATGAAATGCTGTTTGTGCATCGCGGTAGCGGTATACTGCACACCATGTACGGCTCATTACCCTTCAGGTACGGCGACTATATCGTAATTCCCCGCGGCACCGTTTACCAGATTGTGTTCGATACTACCGACAATATGTTGCTCTATATCGAATCATTTGACCCAATCTTCACACCACGCAGGTATCGCAACGATTTTGGTCAACTGTTGGAACACTCACCATTCTGCGAGCGCGATATTAAACGCCCGATCGATCTCCGCACGTACGACATCAAGGGCGAATTCGATATTTACATCAAGAAAAAAGGAATGATGTTCCCATACACCTATGCCAACCATCCGTTTGATGTAGCCGGCTGGGACGGATATCACTACCCTTATACGTTCTCTATATTTAATTTCGAGCCGCTTACCGGTCGCATACATATGCCTCCGCCAATACACCAGACATTCGAGAGTCGCAATTTTGTGGTATGTTCTTTTGTACCGCGCCTTTACGATTATCATCCGCTGGCCATACCCGCTCCATACCACCACAGCAACATAGACAGCGACGAAATACTGTATTACGTAGACGGCGACTTTATGAGCCGCAACAATATACAGGCAGGCCAGTTTACGCTGCACCCAGGCGGCATACCCCATGGTCCGCACCCGGGAGCTATAGAGCGTAGCATAGGCCAGAAAGAAACAAAAGAACTGGCTGTGATGATAGACCCCTTCAATCCGGTAATGATTACCGAGGAAGCGTTGAAAATAGAAGTAGACGGCTATTACAAATCATGGTTAACAGAATAAACAATCATTTTTTATGACTACCCACAATCTGAAAAGCGTAACCAATTACAATTACGGGATAGAAAAGATCTTCGACAAAGCGCAGGACTTTCTACCCATCAATGGCACCGACTATGTGGAGCTGTATGTAGGCAATGCCAAGCAAGCGGCACACTATTACAAAACGGCATTCGGTTTTCAGTCGCTGGCTTATGCCGGACTGGAAACGGGGGTAAGAGACCGCGTCTCGTATGTGTTGGTGCAGGATAAAATAAGACTTGTGCTTACTACACCGCTGGTAAATGACAGTCCTATATCAGATCACATAAAAAAACATGGCGACGGCGTAAAAGTGATTGCATTATGGGTAGACGATGCCCGCGAAGCTTTTAAAGCCACCACCGAGCGCGGCGCCGAAGTATATTTTGAACCAATGGTAGAAAGCGATGCAACAGGCGAAGTGGTGAAAGCCGGCATACGCACTTACGGCGACACCGTGCACATTTTTGTAGAGCGCAAAAACTACAACGGCGTATTTCTGCCAGGCTACGAAGCATGGACATCAGAATACAATCCCGGCTCCTGCGGACTAAAGTACATAGACCACATGGTAGGCAATGTAGAACTGGGCAGCATGAATAAATGGGCTGATTTCTACGCAAACGTAATGGGCTTTGCTAATCTGGTAACCTTTGATGACAAAGACATATCTACTCAATACACAGCGTTGATGAGCAAGGTAATGACCAATGGCAATGGCCGCATCAAATTCCCGATTAACGAGCCAGCTATCGGTTTGAAAAAATCGCAGGTAGAAGAATACCTTGATTTTTATGGCGGCCCTGGTTGCCAGCACATAGCTGTGGCCACAGACGACATTGTGTTTACCATATCTGAAATGAGAAAACGCGGCGTAGAGTTTTTATACGTGCCAGGCAAGTATTACGACACTGTAGGCGAGCGCGTAGGCGAAATAGCTGAAGACATGGCTACGCTGAAGAGTCTGGGTATAATGGTAGACCGCGACGAAGAAGGCTACTTGTTGCAGATATTCACAAAGCCGGTAGAAGATCGTCCGACACTGTTTTTCGAAATCATACAGCGCAAAGGGGCGCGTTCGTTTGGCAAGGGCAATTTTCAGGCGCTATTCGAATCGATTGAAGCAGAACAGGAACGCCGCGGCACGCTATAAGCGAAAACGGCCGCTGCCAACCTCAGAACACAATATCTATTACAATCATAAACATCAACGATATGGAACTATTAGAAAAAACTGATAAGATTCATGAGGAATTGCTGAAGAATTTTGAGGAGAAGATAAACCGGGGCGATGCAATAGAGCCCAAAGACAAAATGCCCGACGCCTACCGCAAACACCTGATGCGCCAAATGTCGCAACATGCGCACTCTGAGGTAATAGGTATGCAACCAGAGGGCAACTGGATTACCCGCGCCCCAAGTTTGCGCGCCAAGCAAATATTGCTGGCCAAAATACAGGACGAAGGCGGACACGGCCTGTACCTGTATAGCGCTGCAGAAACGCTGGGTATCTCGCGCGACGAGATGATTAGCCAGCTACACAGCGGCAAGGCCAAATACTCTAATATCTTCAACTACCCCGCCCTTACCTGGGCCGATATTGGCGCCATTGGCTGGCTGGTAGACGGAGCGGCAATCGTAAATCAGGTGTCGCTACAGCGCACATCATACGGACCATATAGCCGCGCCATGGTGCGTATTTGCAAAGAAGAAAGTTTCCATCAGCGTCAGGGCTACGAAATAATGGCCAAAATGATGAAGGGCACAAAGGATCAGCAGGAAATGGCGCAGGATGCCATGAACAGATGGTGGTGGCCATCGCTGATGATGTTCGGCCCGCACGATAGCGAGTCTCCGCACACAGGCGATGCAGTGAAATGGAAAATCAAAAGGCACTCAAACGACGAACTGCGCCAGAAATTTATAGACAAAACTGTGCAGCAAGCAGAGGTTATCGGATTGACCATACCCGATAAAGACCTGAAGTGGAATGAAGCTGCTGGCCGCTACGACCACGGAGCGATAGACTGGAACGAGTTTTATCGTGTAATAGGCGGCAATGGCCCCTGCAACAAACAACGTATGGCGCACCACATAAAAGTGCACGAAGAAGGTGTATGGGTGCGCGAAGCAGCTGAAGCCTACAGAGTAAAAAAAGAAAAACAATTACTTCACTCATAATAACAACAGATCATGACAAAGGATTCTCAGTTAGCAACATGGGAAGTGTTTATACAGTCTAAGCCCGGAGCAAACTATATACATGCCGGTAGCGTACACGCATCGGACAACAAAATGGCGCTACAAAACGCCCGCGATACTTACACCCGCCGCGGCGAAGGCACCAGTATTTGGGTAGCGCCCACCGAAAGTATTACTGCATCGAACCCCGATGACAGCGAAATGTTTTTCGACCCTGCAAATGATAAAGTTTACCGCTTGCCCACCTTTTATGTAATGCCCGAAGGCGCAAAGGCCATCTAAAAAACAGCCAAATTATGACACATCAAGAAGCGTTATACAGCTATTGTCTCAGATTGGGAGACAATGCATTGATACAATCTTACCGTTTGTCGGAGTGGTGCAGCAATGCGCCCTTGCTGGAAGAAGATCTGGCCCTGACTAACTTTGCGCTAGATATGACTGGCAGAGCGCAAGCCCTGCTCACCTATGCCGGACAAGTAGACGGTAGCGGCAGAACAGACGACGAGCTGGCCTACCGCCGCAGCGAGCGCAAGTTTCGTAACAACCTGATGCTGGAATTGCCCAATGGCGATTTTGCATTTACTATCGCTCGTTTGTTGCTCAATGCTACCTACGAATATTACTTCTTTACAGAATTGCGCAAAAGCGCCGACGAAACGCTCAGCGCAGTGGCTGCAAAAACACTGAAAGAAGTAAAATACCACATGACCCACGCTACCGACTGGACGCTGCGACTGGGCGACGGCACTAATGAAAGCCACCGCCGTATGCAGGCTGCTATAGACGCCCTGTGGATGTATACGGGCGAAATGTTTGAAACAGATGAGGCCGACGCACTGCTGCAAGATAAAAACGTGGCTGTAGATATGGCTCCGGTACAGGCAAGCTGGAAAGCATACATAGAAAATGTGCTGAAAGAAGCGACCTTGACCATGCCTGCCGACGGCTATATGCAAACAGGCGGACGCAAAGGCGTGCACACCGAACATCTGGGTCATATTTTATCTGAAATGCAATACCTGCAACGCGCTTATCCCGAAGCAACATGGTAAGGTCTACACATACTAAGGAAGATATATTCAGGATGCTTTCGGTAATACCCGACCCCGAAATACCTGTGGTAAGTATTTATGAAATGGGTATGCTGAGAGATGTGCTGATAGACGAAGATGGCTACAACGTAGTACTTACGCCTACATACAGCGGCTGCCCGGCTATGGGCATCATAGCTCAGGATATAAAAATGACGCTCGACGCCAACAGCGTTTTTCCAAATAAGGTTTCGCTGGTGTACCATCCGGCGTGGACAACCGACTGGATGAGCGACGAAGCCAAACAAAAAATGAAGAATTATGGCATTGCACCACCTCTGCATTCATCGTGCAATCAGGATGTATTTCACCATAACATAATAGAATGCCCCAGATGCCATTCTGAAAACACAGTAATGTTGAGTCGTTTCGGGTCTACGGCTTGTAAGTCTATGTATCAGTGCAACGACTGCAAAGAACCCTTCGAATACTTTAAATGTCATTGAGTAAACAACAAAGCATATGTACATTCAGCAGATATATACCAATTGCCTGGCTCATGCAGCATACTACATAGAGGCAGGCGGAGAAGCGGCAGTTATAGACCCGCTAAGAGACCCTGAGCCCTACATAAAGCTGGCCAATGAGCGTGGCGCAACTATAAAGTATGTACTGGAAACACACTTTCATGCCGATTTTGTATCCGGTCATCTTGATCTTGCGAATAAAACGGGCGCTACTATTGTGTTTGGGCCGGGCGCTACGCCAGACTATAAAGTGTATGTTGCCGACGATGGCGAATTACTCCATTTAGGTAAGGCTGCTATCGAAATACTGCATACTCCGGGTCATACTATCGAAAGTACCTGCTACCTGCTACTTAACGAACATGGCAATAAAGAAGCAGTTTTCACTGGCGACACTCTTTTCGTTGGCGATGTGGGTCGCCCCGACCTGCTAAGCGGGAACTTGCCCAAGGAAACTCTTGCAGGTATGCTGTACGAATCGCTGCGAAACAAAATCAAAACCCTGCAGGATAATATCGTTGTTTATCCCGGCCACGGGGCCGGATCTGCCTGCGGCAAGAACATCGGCACGAGCTCTTATACTACCATTGGCGAACAAAAGTCGGGCAACTATGCCATGCTTATAGAAGACAAAGACGCCTTCATAGAAGCGGTTACTACCGACCTGCCTATGATACCCGGCTATTTCTTTACCGATGCGGTCATCAACAGAAAAGGGTATACCTCCTTCGACGATGTGCTTACCGCCAGCCTGAAACCACTATCGGTAGCCGCGTTTAAGACACTACAGAGCGATGGCGCGCTTGTGCTGGATACCCGCAATCCTATGGAGTTTGCCGCTGGCTTTATAACAGGCGCAATAAACATAGGCCTTAATGGCGATTTTGCCGTATGGGTAGGAACACTCATAGAGGCTGCCACTCCGCTACTACTGGTAACAGATGCAGGTAAAGAAAAAGAGGCTATTGAGCGACTTGCGCGTATAGGGTTTGAAAATGTGCAAGGCTATCTGGACGGCGGAATGAACAGTTTCTTTGCTACCAACGAAGCCTACGACAAAATAATGACTTTTACAGGAGCCGAATGCACAGCGCTACTGGAAATAGAAAACTACGACCTGCTGGACGTACGCAACCGGCGCGAAGTACTGAAACACAGAATGACAGGCGCAACGCACATTGCCCTGAACATGCTGAAATCAAAATACGAAACGCTGGACAAGAATAAAAAATGGCTCATATACTGCGCCGGCGGCTACCGCTCTATGATAGCCGCATCGTTCCTTAAATCTTGCGGTTTCCATTTTGTGGCCAGCGTAGAGGGCGGAATAAAAGAAGTATTGGCACAAGCCCCCGAGCTTGTGGAAATGGATATGGAATAAGAGTACGGCAAATAAGATGATGCGCAACCCGGAGGTTCCCCTCTCCGGGTTGTTTGTTTTTTAGCAGTGAGGTTTACTACAAATTTACCTGCTCCTCATAAATTACCTGTAACAGCGTTTGACCAACAGCCTTTAGGGTAGCCTTATCTATTACCGTCATGTTGTCGCCATGAGTATGCCAGTGCGGCGCAAAGGGGTTCTCGGGATCAAACGACATATTGATGATATCTATGGTTTTAATACCGGTCAGTTTGTTCACAGGCACATGATCGTCGGTAATGGGCGGCCCTGCCACGTAAGCAAAAAACGACGAATAACCAGCATGGGCGCCTGCCTGCCAAACCTTTTGCTGCACTCCGCCGGCTACTTCGCTCGAATAACCCTCCATAGGGAAGGTAGCGCCCTTAGCGCCTACCATATCCAGCAGTATACCATAGTCGGCCTTATAACCTGGGGTGTGTAGATGTGTAGCCCAATATTGCGTGCCCAGGCAATACGAATCCTCGCCCCATTTTTCTGAATTGCCATAGTCTTCCACATCGGTCAGTAGTATATCTACCCCAATATTTGCTGGTAGTTTTGCCCCTTTCAGTTGTCTGGCCAGCTCTATCAGCGTTCCCACGCCGCTACCACCGTCGTCGGCGGCCAATATGGGCTTGTCTGTGTTTATCGTATCCTGGTCGGCCCATGGGCGGCTATCCCAGTGGGTGAGTAGCAGTATGCGTCGTGTGGCCGACGGATTTATTACACCTATAAGATTGATGCAAGGCAGCAATTGCCCATCGCCGGCTTTCACTTTTACATCCTGCTTATATACAGTGTCGCAATACTGTTTTAGTTCGGCCTCCATGTAGTCTGCACACTTGCGCTGTGCTGGCGTACCCGGCACCCTTGGGCCCATTGCCACCTGCCGCTCTATATGCCTATACGCGCTATCGGCATCAAACACCGGCACCTGCTTAGGCATAGCCCATGCCGAAGCAGCGGCGGGAGCCTCCTTGGGTTGCTCCGGCTGATTGTTACAACCTACAATAAGCGCAGCCAAAAGTGTAGTTAGTGGAATTATTCGGGAAAGCCTTCTATGGTAAGCCATGGTAAATGAATTGCGGCGGCAAAATACGGTTTTATAGGGAGGAATGAGAGAGGGATGGATATTTTGAAGGGGCAGCAAGGAACACGCATTTTAGTACGATATAGGGTAAACTAAATATCCTTCAAAATTGACTTCCCAATTAGGGTCAACCTTGAAGGATATATGCTAAAGATAATCACCTTCTAACTACCTCGCCACCACCAACTTTATCACCTGCGTTTCGCGACCAATTCTGTTGATGCGGCATTGATACAGGCCGGGCATAAGCTGCGCTACCGATACTGTAACGCTTGCGCCTTGCAGATCGTAGCGGGCTACTTCTCGGCCATCTATGCCAATAACTGTCATATACGAACCAGCCTCAAAACCTGCCGGATTGCGAACTATACATTCATTTGTAGCAGGGTTAGGATATAGCTGCGTTGGACCATCACTTGTGCAAACTGGCGGCAAACCTACAGGAGCTTGTATGGTATAGTAGGTAGATAAGTTAGTGAGTATTGAGTTGCGGTACATACGCGTAATAGACAACAATTCCATATGATAACCCGGCACATACCAGGTATAGGCTATGCTATTGTACTGCCATATATAGGGCGACCCTCCGGTACTGGTGCTATCGCCAAAGATTTCTGTAGTCTTCAGGCGTAGCGCATTTGGGAAGCTGCCGTAAGGCAAATTGAGCGTACCGTAGGCGTCGGCTTTTACCGTTATAGCTCCTCTGCGGTAGTAAGTATAGCCTGCCGATGTAAATACAGACTTAAATGAATCGGCATAAAAGTCGTTGTAAGTAAGTGGATAACGGAGTATTTCCTCTGGGTTTGTATAGGTCAAAGGCACAGTATTGTAAGAGCCATTGAATGATACGCCCGCTGATGATGGAGTAAAATAAGACACACCGTCGGGGGTTGCAACATTGTAAGATGCCAATACCGCACCCGGAAAATCGGCGCAATAGGCGGTGGCGGCGCAAGGAGCTATTACAAAGGTGTCGGTAGCATAATGAGCCAGCGTATCAAAATTCCAGACAAGACCAGCGCCAATAGGCCCTACCGAAAATGTATCGGTAGAAAACAATTGGAAACGCTCGCCTGGTAAGGGATTGCTTGTTGCTGTAAGTATGGGCGCTTGTGCATTGGCGTTGGCGGCAGCCGCAAACATTAGGGCTATAAGTAATTGAATCTTAGACATTTAAGGTAGGTTTGGCATGCAAAGTTAAGGTATATTTATGATGGGAACAATTACGAAAACGCCCTGTTTGTACAGCATGAAAATCATTACATTCCGGACATTAAAAATCGCCATACGGTCTTTCTTCAAACCTATTGCACCCAACGGCGCAATGACATGCGTCGGCATTCAATTTTAATGTTGATTTGGTATTACACAAAGCTATGTCGGGTTGCAGACTGTACAGTTTTGCTTCCACGCAGACTTTTACCGACAAAACGCGGCAAAGAGTACTGCCTTCATTAGCTAGATTTAGTCCTTAACTACCCTACCCATAATGTAAACTAGACACAACCTGCGATCATAATCTATTATTTTATCCACGCAAACACAGCCACGCCCACTACAAGCCCTATAACAGAAGATAGGAGCATGGCCAACGCCGGCTGCCGCTTGAAAAAACCGGTATTGGTTGGCGAAACAAAGGCCTGCTTATTCCGGCTCCATACCAGCAATTGCAACGCAAGACACAGAATGCCAATAAGCATTAACCCCACAAACCGCACGGTGGCTGGCGGCTCGTTGAGCGCCGCCCCTACTGTGGCTATCGCCACCCCTTCCAGAAGGGCAATGTACATAAATGGCAGGCGGTGTTTTATCATAGCTCAGTTTGGGTAAAGGTAGCCATAAACTAATAGCCACAACCGGCTTGGTTGTGGCTATTAGTTTATATCTAACACTATACTGTTGGTAGCTATAGCGCTATGGAACCAGCTTTGTTTCTACGGCCTGCAGCACGCGGTAATCGCCCGATGCCGAGTTGACGCTGTTTACAAAAGCAACTATGCGGCAATTGGCGGGCACAATAGCGGGGGTAGTTGTTTTGGGGGTGTAGGTGTAGGTGCGCCTGTATACTCGGCCGGCTTGTTTTACCGCCATAGTATCCATTATCGGGTCGCCAAGCGGAGCAGCGGTAATCATTTCTCTGAACACGCCCTTGAACTTATAGGCTGTATCGAAACCGCTCTCAAATGGACCTATTGGATATCCGGGATATTCCTGCACATCAATAATATTGTCTTCCAGTGACACCAGCGTCAGGTTGTGCTTATAGCCCACGGGGGCCGTGTATTTGAGGGTGACTGTTATCTTATACTTACCCGATGTGGCGTCGAATACGCTGGCGATGCTCATATTCACAGAGTCGGACAGCGCTTTCTGACGATTGAATGCATCGGACCAAGATCCGCGCGACAATATCAGCGATCCTGCCGTGGGACTACGATCTACAAATGCGCTGGGCAAGCTACCTACCGTGGTGCCGGTGATGGCGGTGGCGAGTACGTTTGGAGTATCCGACCTGAAGTCGTATTTAGCGCCTTCAGAATAGGGAGGTATGGTTAGCGAATTATTGGTTTCGTGGTAGGAAATCACAATCAGCCTACCGGGATTTGCGGTTTCAAGCGCCTCCAGCTGCACATGACCGGCCGGACAGTTAGAGCATTTAGCGCCGGTATATTCTTCTATTAGCACCACATGCGGGTCGGCGGCGGGCGCCGGGGTTTCCATATAAGTAGTGTCTACGCTTGCCGAATCCGAAAAATTGATGATAGGCGCTTTTTCTTCACAGCTTGCCAACAGTATTATGCCACCGGCAAGCGCCAAAAGTTGTTTTCTCATATACCAAAATATGGAGCGAATTTAAGGAATATTGGGTGAATATTCTTTTTCAATTAAGATTTTACACGTTTAATACAGAGCAATGGTCCGTGGCGGCAAATTTAAACCGCTCGCATATCGCTCACATTTTAAAATCAGGTACCTTTGCAGGGTAATAGTACATAATCATGGAAGAGAATAAAAGGCAGAAGCAGGTAGGCAAGCTGATAATGGAAGAACTTAGCGACATTTTTCAGCGCGAGGGTATGAATATAGTAGATGGCGGCATGGTGTCTATATCTAAAGTTATGGTTACGCCCGACCTGCTCGAAGCAAGAGTGTACCTGAGCTTGTTTCAGGTAAAAGATACGTCGGCATTGCTGTACAAGATCAAGGATCGCGGATGGGAATGGCGCAAACTGCTGGGACAACGCATAAAAAACCAGTTGCGCCGGGTGCCCGAGCTCACTTTTTATAACGACGATACGCTGGACCATGTGTTTAAAATGGATCAGTTGTTTAAGAAAATAGAAGAAGAACGCAAAGCCCAAACACCCGCCACGCCCGACGCCTGATGAACTACTCACTCATAGCGCGGCTTGCATGGAGGTATCTGCGGGGGAAGCGGAGCGGCAATGCCGTACCCGTACTGTCGCGCATAAGCATGGTGGCTATAGCGGTGAGCAGCGCAGCTATGATAGTGGCTTTTTCGGTGTTCAATGGCATTGAGGGTTTGGTAAAAGATCAGTACAATAGTTTTTACCCCGACCTGCGCATCAGCGCTGAGCGGGGTAAGTTTTTTAGTATAGACAAAGCCCGGCTCGATGCAGTGCGCCATGCGCCCGGAGTACTCAATATGAGCGGAACCATAGAAGACAATGTGTTTGTACTGCACAACGAACAACAAAAAATAATAACGCTAAAGGGTATTACCAACGACTACTTTGGCGTAAATGCGCTGAAAGAGTTTGTGGTGGAGGGCGACGACACTGTGCGCGAGAACCCCAATACCGCTATACTGGGCGCGCACATAATAAGAGAGCTGGGGGCCGATGTAGATAATGTATCGTATATACAGGTAAACTACCCCAATCCGGAGGTGAGCAACCCCAGCCTCAATCCGCTGGCGGCATTTACCTCGCTAAAGCTATACCCTACCGGTATTTTTAAAATTCAGGACGATTTTGACAACCGCTATGCGCTGGCGCCGCTGGCTTTGGCGCAGGAATTGTTTCATGCGCGGGGGCAATATTCGGCCATAGAACTAAAAACGGAGCCCAAACTACTTGGCAAGACCAAGGAAGCCATTGCTGCAATACTGGGCGGCGGCTACAAAATAGAGTCGCGCTACGAGCAAAACAAAACGATGTATAGCGTGATGGGGGCCGAAAAATGGGTGATATATGCTATAACGGTATTGGTATTGCTCATAGCCTCGTTCAATATGGTAGGGGCGTTGACGATGCTGGCGCTCGAAAAGCAAAAAGACATAGCCATACTCAGGGCCATGGGCGCCGAGCCGTCCACCATTCGCGGCATTTTCTTGCTCGAAGGTATTTTATGGTCGGCAGTGGGTGGGTGCGCCGGTATAGCGCTGGGCACAATAGTGTGCGGACTGCAGCAGTATTTTGGATTGCTGAAAATGGGCAGCAGCTTTGTGGTAGACGCCTACCCTGTAATCATGAACTGGACCGATTTTGTTGTGGTGTTGTGCACCATACTGGTAGTGGGGCTGCTTGCGGCATGGTATCCGTCGGCTAAAGCAGCGGCCGTTGCCGACCCATCGCTGAAGAGCGCATAGGGCTCTTTATCTATAAATCGCTAATATTACATAATAAACAATGCCGATATGCGTTGGATACAACGGTTCAACAACTATAGAAATGCATTAGCCAAACTAAAAGAAGCTATTAGCGATGAGCGGCTGTCTGTTTATTCTGATCTTGAAAGGGAGGGAATGATACAGCGTTTTGAATATACATATGAGCTATCTTGGAAAACACTGCAGGATTTGCATGAGCATAAAGGATACCTTGATATAAAAGGCCCTAACCCCACCTTGGAACAGGCATTGAAAGACGGATATATAACCGATGAAAAGGGTTGGCGGAAGATGAAAAAATCGAGGGAACTGACATCGCATACTTACGACAGTGATACAGCGCAAGCAATTGCACAAGACATTGTTACAATGTTTTTGGGACTGTTACTGGCTTTGGAAGAAAAATTGCTGTTAGAATGGATGAAGAGCAAACAGGTATGACCAATTGTTATAGGTTGACGAAGGAAGACCTCAAACGAATTGTCGCTGTTTTTGCTGCAAACAAAGCAGTAGAGCAACTTGTTTTATTTGGCTCTCGAGCAAAAGGTAATTATAAACCAGGGTCAGATATCGATCTTGGCGGTGTGCAGAGACACCCTAAACCACAAAGACTTACTACAAATACACTTAGCGCTTGAAGATACCGGCATGTTATACGAGTTTGACCCATTAAAGTACAATAACCTTACCAATGCGGCGTTAATTGATCATATAGATCGCGTTGGTGTTGTACTATACGCGTCCTAAACTGCCTATTTTCATTAAAAAAATAATTATTCATACTTTTACCCAAGATTATGGGCAAGTAGTACGTCTATATAGTTGTGTAGCAGCGCGCAGCCATCACAAACAGCAATTGAAACAGAAAACAAACATAATCAACCCCATAGATTGCCCTATGTAATGAGCTTGCCCCTAATACTACTATCAGTAAAATGAATAAAAACAACCGGTGTGATGTAACACTAACAACAAAAGACGGCATGGACAACGGGTAGCGCGCCTGCCCGATAGCATAACAAAACCAAGCATCGATTATGCCCGCATATTCTGAAGAAGAAATAATAGCAGGGTGCCGGAAAAAAAACCGGGCATTACAGGAGCAACTGTACAAAACGTACTATAGTATGTTTTTGAAGGTGTGCGCCCGTTATGCTAAAAGTATGCAAGATGCCGAGCAACTACTCAACGATGGATTCCTCAAGATTTTTACACAAATAGACAGCTTCAAAAACACAGGTTCGTTTGGCGGATGGATGCAGCGCATTATGGTAAACACTTGCCTCGACTACTTGCGGAGCGCTGCGCTAAAAGAAGAAATGAATGTGCAGGAGCGGTCTATACCGGCCGAGGAAAGCAATCTATCGGTGAGCAACGAAGGACTGGAAAACATGGAGTTTAAAGAGCTGTTGCTGATTATACAGCAATTGCCAGCAATGACTAAAACCGTATTCAACTTGTTTGTGTTTGATGGTTTCAATCACAAACAAATTGCCGAACAAATGAATATCAGCGAGGGTACTTCTCACTGGCATGTGCACCAGGCGAGAAATATTTTGCAGAAAAAAATAATAAAAAGCGAACAACAAAAAGTGACGTATGAAGCCAAGAGATTTTGACGAACTGGTCAGGCAGAAGTTTGACCAGAACGAATTTGAGTATAATCCGGGCAACTGGAGTAAACTCGAAGAACAGTTGGACGGCCGTGCGAAAAAACGCAGCTTGCTAATGATGTGGTGGATGCCCGCCATGGGCGTGGCTGCATCGGTAGCATTGGCTATTGGCATAACCACAATGGTAAAAATGGACGATGGCACAGTAGCGCGCAACGGCCGCCAGCCTGTGGCAAGCGCACAGGTAGCGCAGCCCGCTACCGGATGGGCTAAGGGCGCGGCTACCGCCCCTGCGCCCACTGAGGCAAACAACAACACTACCGGAGCAGACGCACATTCTGCCCCTGTAAAACCTATACTTGCCGCAGCGCACACCAACAAGAAAAACACCCAAAAACACAATAAAAAAACTGCAGCTCCCCTACCCGAAACAAGCGGCAACAACGGATTTGCGATAGTATATGAGAATGCTATAGGCAAGGCTACGCCTGCGCCGGTAAAAACCTTCAACCTGAATGTAAGACCCGAAACGCTGGCGGCCATCAATAAAAAGAAAAACGAACAGCCTGTTGCTGAGCCGGTAAAAACATTTAAGGCAGAAGACGCGGTTGTGCGCAAGGCGCCAAAACTATCGGTAATACTATCGGGCGGTATGGCCAAGGGTAGCATGAATAGCGGCTACACAGCGGGCGCCACCATTCGCCGCATGATCAATGAAAAGGTATATGTAGAGGGCGATATAGCGTTTACTACCAGCAGCAACACACAGTCTAAACAGTTTGCAGTAACCGATGGCGCAACAGGCGCTGGCGGCGTAACAGCAGGTAAGCAGGGCTTCACTGCCGCTAAAAATGCCAATGTAGAAAGCAGCAAGAGCAGCATAACAACAGCTCCGGCCGAAATAATAAAAACACAAAACGTTTCGTACGATCTGTATTATGCTCAGGTTACGCCCAGCATAGGCTGTAAAATAATGAAGAAGCTGAGCATAGGCGCCGGTCCTGATTTTCAGAAAGCGCTGGTTGATAACCGCCCTGCGCCATCTACGGTAGACCGCGGCACCATACAGGAAGCGCCCCTGTTCGACATAGGTATGATGGGCAAAACCGAATATGCGCTCAACAAGCGCGTGCAGGCTGCAGTGCTGTATCGCAAAGGCATCAATAATATACTTACCCCCATGGGCAAGTACATAGACCGCGATTATGTGCAGTTTCAGGTGAGGTGCACAATCTTCAATAAGTAGTACATAAAGCTGGTGTTTTATATAACGAGGGAGGTAAGCGAAAGTTTATCTCCCTTATTTTTTTTGAGCGCTGCGGCTGCTGGCTCGCTACCTTTGGCAAAAACAAATCAACTGGCGCGCAGCTACAACCATATCGCCCGCTTTTACGATGCTCTTGCCCGCCTTGTGTTTGGCAATAGGCTTCGGGCGCCGCAACTGCATCTGCTGGCCTTTATACCGGCTGGCGCCCGCCTGCTGATACTGGGCGGCGGAACCGGCTGGATACTGGAAGCGATAGCGGCTGTACACGCTACAGGGCTGCAGATAACCTATGTAGATGCATCGGACAAAATGGTGGCGCTTGCTCGCCAACGCCCTGCCGGCGGCAATACGGTTACTTTCGTAACGGCCGATGCCGCCACTGCCCCGCTACTGGCCGACTACGATATTGTGCTCACACCCTTCCTGCTCGACAACCTCACCACTGCGCAGGTAGCCCAACTGGTAGCGCACATACACCCCACGCTAACGCGCGATGCCCTGTGGCTGAACTGCGACTTTTGCAACACCCGTAGCCCCGGCGGCAAACTGCTGCTCCGGACGATGTATGTATTTTTCCGGGCTTTGTGCGGCATCAGCGCCCGCTCGCTCCCCGACATGGACGCCTGTTTTGCCAATGCAGGATTTACAACCGCCTACCGTGCGGGCTTTTCTAACGGTTTTATACAGGCGGCGGTGTATAAATGCGCAGACGCTGTGTAGCTATTGCTGTAGTGTGGGTAAATGCGTAACTTGCTTACCAATGACGATGAAAAAACTCCTGTGCCTGCTTGCGGCAATACCTGCGCTGGCTACTGCCCAACAAAAAGAAAAACCCGCCAAAACGGGTTATCCGCTCGACTATTTCCGCAACCCGGTGGATATACCTATTTATCTGGCCGGCAACTTTGGCGAATGCAGGCCGGGGCATTTTCATAGCGGCATAGATATAAAAACGCTGGGCAAAGAAAACCAACCGGTGCATGCCGCCGCCGATGGTTATGTATCGCGCATAAAAATGGAGAAGGGCGGCTTTGGGCACGGCTTGTATATCACCCACCCCAACGGCTACACTACCCTGTATGCGCACCTCAATAAGTTTGCGCCCGCTATACAGAAGTATCTGGAGACGCAGCAATACGACCAAAAAAAGTGGAACCTCGACCTGCAGCTATCGCCAATGCAGTTTCCGGTAAAGAAAGGACAGCAAATAGCCTGGTCGGGCAATACGGGCGCATCTTCGGCGCCGCATCTGCACTTCGAGATCCGCAACACCAAAACCGAACATCCGCTCAATCCGGAGCTATTTGGGCTACCCATTACAGATAAAATACCGCCCACGCCGGTGGAAGTAGTGTTTTACAAAGGCAATGTGTATGAAGACAATACCGTAACCGTAACGCTCGCCAAAAAAGGCAATGAGTACAAACCGGTAAAAACCGACAATAACCGCTACGGCATAAATAATAATGTGGTAGACGCGCCCGCCGGCTTTACAGGTATTGGCATAAACGCCGACGACTTTATGGATGGCAGCGACAACACCATAACTTTTTATACCGCGCAACTATATATGGACGACAGCCTGCAAGCACAGGTGACGCTCGACGATGTAGGCTATGACGAAACGCGCTACATAAACGCCTATGCCGACTTTAAAACCAAGCAACAACGGCGTAAATGGGTGCAATGTCTGTTTCAGCTGCCGGGCAACCGACTGAATAATCTTTTTCAGAACCTCAACCAAAATCGCGGACGACTGAACCTGACCGACAACAAACAACACAATATACACATTGTGCTTACCGATGACAATGGCAATGAAAGCGTAATAGCATTTAAAGTAAACCCGGTTACTGTGGCCGCCGACAGCGCTGTAACCGCCCCCTGCACACCGTTTAAAGCCGCGCAACCCAATACTTTTACCGATGCAAATATTGCCTTTTCGCTCGATGACAGGCAACTGTACGACGACATTTGCTTCAGATACAGCAGCAAGGAGTGGGCGGGAGGATATAGCAACAAATACAGCCTGCACGAACCCTATGTGCCGCTACACCACTACTTCGATCTGCAAATAAAACCCAATAAACCCATACCGTTCGACCTGAGAAGCAAGGTAACGCTCATGTATTCGGACAACAAAGACGAAGACGGGCGCGCGGCCACGGCTACAGACAAGGGCTGGTACAAGGCATCGGTGCGCAACTTTGGCGTGTACTGGCTGGATATTGATACTATACCGCCCACAATAAAACCGATTCAAAAAGATGGCGCCAACCTGAGCAAGGCCAAACAGATAACCTTTGAGGTAAAAGACGCTATGACATCGGTAAAAACCTTCGGCGGCTACCTGGATGGTAAGTGGATATGCTTTGAACAACATGCCAACCTGTGCTTTTACGCGTTCGACAGTCACTGCCCGAAGGGCAAGCACGATCTGACCTTTAAAGCCGAGGACGAAAACGGCAATGTTAATACCGTACATTTGAGCTTTACAAGATAACGACACATGACACTAAAACAGGGCGATAAAGCGCCGGCATTTACCGCGCAAGATCAGAATGGCGCAACGCACAAGCTGAGCGACTACAAGGGCAAGAAAGTAGCGTTGTACTTTTACCCTAAAGACAATACCGCAACATGCACCAAGGAAGCCTGCAATCTCCGCGACAATTTTGAGGCGCTCAAGGCGAAAAACATCGTAGTATTGGGCGTTAGTCCCGATGGAGCTAAAAGCCATAAAAAGTTTGAAACAAAATTTACATTGCCATTTACCTTGCTTGCCGACGAAGACAAGAAGATAATAACCGTCTATGGACTGTGGGCTATGAAAAAACTATACGGCCGCGACTATATGGGCGTATTGCGCACTACTTTTCTCATAAATGAAAAAGGGAAAATAGACCACATTATAGAAAAAGTAAACTCTGCAGAACATAGCCGCCAGATTTTAGAACTCTGGGGACTATAAAAAGAAACTACATACAACATTTATACAACCACTCAGCCGCAAAAAAGTATTCATAACCTGCTGTTAGCCAATATTGGGCTTGAAAAAATATTTAGGCATTTAATTGCCATTACTGTAGGAAATGTAATAAATTTGGTTTCAAATACAATATGATGAGCATAAACCGTTACATATTAAGCTGTGCACTATTCTTATTTGGTTGCATAGCCCAAACAAATGCACAGGTAAAAATTATAACTACTATTGCCGGAACTGGTACTGCAGGAGCAGCAGGCGATGGCGGCGCGGCAACAGCAGCGCAAGTTAGCGCACCCTATGGCATGGCCTACTATGCGCCATCAAACAGCCTTTATATTGCTGACCAAGGCAACAATAAAGTGCGCAGAATAAACCTTACTACAGGAATCATATCTACAATAGCAGGTACCGGCACATCGGGCTATACAGGCGAAGGAACAGCAACAGCTGTTAGGCTCAATCAGCCATCGGGCGTAGCGGTAGACGCTGCAGGCAATGTGCTTATAGCCGATGCAGGCAATAACAGAATAAGAAGAGTTACTCCGGCGGGCGTGATATCAACGATCGTTGGTAACGGATTCGGCGGTTTCTTTGGCGATGGCGGCGTGGCCACCAATGCTGCAATCAACAGCCCACGCGGCATAGCGGTAGACGCATCGGGAAATATAGTATTTTCAGACGGTAACAACCAGCGTGTTCGTTATGTAGCCAGCCCTTCTTCCACAATCAGATCTGTTGCAGGTAATGGCACCGCAGGTTATGTAGCTGACGGCGTAGTGGCTACTACTACCCGCATAAATGGCCCAAGAGGCGTAGCGTTTGACGCTGCAGGCGATATATACATTGCCGATATGACCAACAGCCGCATCCGTAAAGTGACCATGAGTACCCTGACGATTTCAACTGTAGCAGGTACTGGATCCGCTGGTCCACTGGGCGATGGCGGCGCAGCCACTTCAGCTCAGGTCAACCTCCCTACCGGCGTTTCATTCGATGCCGCGGGCAATTTGATTATTTCAGATGTATCAAACAATAAGATCCGTATGGTAAATGGCGCTGGCATCATATCAACGATTGTTGGTACGGGTACAGGCGGTTGGGCAGGCGATGGAGCTCCGGCTACAGCAGCGTTATTAACTGGTCCAAGATCGGTACAAATAATGCCTAACGGTAGCTACTACATCAGCGATGCAGGCAACAACCGTATTCGTTTGGTAAAGAACAACAGCACACCTTATTTTGTTAGCGGCACCCGCCAAAACCTGATTGTCTGCGAAAACGACCCTGCTACGAACATCAGCGCGATGTTGTCTGTAATCGACTCAGATCGGTTGCAAACGCTCACTTGGAGTAGCATTGCCTTTACGCCATTGCATGGCACATTAGTAGCGGCTGCAACAAGCCCAACCAACGGAGGAACAGTGGTTCCTACCGGATTGAGCTACACTCCAACACCCGGCTACAACGGCGCAGATTCCTTTGTGGTGCGTATATCAGACGGCTATTCGTTTTCTACAGACACTATTGTAGTTACCATCAATCCTCTACCAACGGTGGCTGCTATTGCGGGCCCAACCAGTGTATGCGAGGCGGCCACTATTACACTTGTAGACCCAACATCGGGCGGCGTATGGAGCAGTAGCAGCGCAAACGCTACCGTAACAAGCGGCGGAGTAGTAACCGGCGTTTCTGCGGGCACATCTACCATAAGCTATACAGTTACCAACAGTTGCGGCGTAATATCCGCTACCTACAACATTACCATCAACCCATTGCCCGACGCAGGGTCTATCACCGGTCCTACTGCTGTTTGCGTAGGTTCTAACATTACCCTTACCGATATTGCTCCAGGCGGCATTTGGAGTGCAAGCAATACCAATGCTTCGGTAGTGGGTGGAGTGGTTACAGGCGTAAGCACAGGTACTGTTACGCTGAGCTATTCAGTAACCAACGGTTGCGGCACTGCCATTGCTTCTTACAATGTTACTGTACTTACAACACCTGTTGCCGGAACCATCACGGGGCCGTCAAGCGTATGCGAAGGATCGAGCATCACACTTACCGACCTTGCGCCAGGCGGCGTGTGGACCACAAGCAACTCATCGGCTACAGTTGTAGGCGGCGTGGTTACAGGCGTATCAGCAGGTCTTGATACTATAGGCTATGTAGTTACCAACATTTGCGGCATAGCGACAGCTACCCATACGGTGTTGGTTAATCCATTACCTGTATCGGGCACCATTACCGGCCCAACCAATGTTTGTCTTAGCACCACTATTACGCTTACCGATGCAGCTCCGGGCGGCGTGTGGTCGAGCAGCGACCCTACAGTTGCCAGCATAACCAGCGGCGGCGTTGTAACTGGCCTTACAGTAGGCACAACTACTATTAGCTACACCGTAACCAACGTTTGCGGCACTGCAATATCTACCACAATAGTTACCTCAATAGCATCGCCTACTGCGGGTACTATTTCCGGTCCTACCAGCGTATGCGTAGGCGCTAACATTACACTTACCGACCCTGTAACCGGCGGCGCATGGAGCGCAAGCAACAGTAACGCTACAGTAGTAGGCGGCGTTGTAACCGGCGTAGCAGGCGGACCGGTAACAATATCGTACACAGTAACTTACTCTTGCGGAACAGCTATTGCTACGTATCCAATAACAGTTAACCCACTTGCCGATGCAGGTACCATATCTGGTTCTTCATTTGTTTGTCAGGGTGGCACCACTACCCTTACAGATGCTACTCCGGGCGGCACATGGAGCGCTACCAACAGTAACGCTACAGTGAGCAGCGCTGGTCTGGTTACCGGACTGGTAGTAGGTATAGATACCATTTTGTATTCTGTTACCAATGTATGCGGTTCGGCATCTGCTACACATATCATTTCCATCAATCCTATACTCAACCCATCAGTATCTATTCTGGCATCGCCAGGTATAGCTAATTGCCCCGGCGTAACGGTTACTTACGATGCTACGCCTGTACATGGCGGCACCTCTCCAAGCTATGTTTGGTTGGTGAATGGCAGCGTTCGCGCAGCAGGTGCAAGTTTTAGCTATGTTCCGCTTAACGGCGACATCATTATTTGCAGAATGACTACCAGCGAAGCATGCGTATCAGCGGCTACAGTTTCAGATACTGTTCGCGCTATCGTAGTTCCTTCACTTACTCCATCTGCCACAATATCTACAGGCGTATGGGGCGATACCGTATGTAGCGGCGATGTAGTGCCGTTTACCGTTGCTCCTGTTAACGGCGGTTCTACACCAAGCTTCACATGGAGCGTAAATGGCATCCCAACATCAACAGGCAGCACATTCAATTATTCACCTGCCAATGGCGATATCGTTACATGCGCGCTTACCAGCAGCTATGTATGCCCAACTCCTGCAACTGTGAACAGTAATGCAATAAGAATGACTGTAGACGTAGCTCAAAACCCTGCATTGACCATTACCTCAAATCCGGGCAGCGCAGTTTGCGTTGGTTCGTATGCAACGCTTACAGCCCACAAATTGTATGGCGGCCCCGCCCCAATGTTGTTGTGGACTAAAAACGGTGTAAACGTAGCAACAGGTCCTACTTTTGCTTTCATTCCTACTACCGGCGATAATGTGTTCTGCACAATGACCAGCAGTTCATCTTGCCGCACTTACGATCTTGCTGTGAGCAATATCATTACGCTCACTACCGTTACGCCTACAACGCCTACTGTTAGCATTTCAGCTGTTTCAGGTTCAGTTATAGGTATTGGCCAGAACAACATACTGATTGCAACCGTAACGCCTGTAACGCCTACAACCACCTACCAGTGGCAGATAAACGGCAGCAACGTTCCGGGCGCTACTTCAAATTCTTATATCTTCAACCAGACAAGCGCAGGCGTATCCGCAGTAAACTGTGTAGTAGGTAGCGGCGATGCATGCAACATTGCAGTAGTAAGCAATATGCTGAACATTGCAGTAACCACAGGCGTAACCAACATCAACGAATCGAACAGCGATGTGCAGTTGTTGCCAAGTCCTAACAACGGTACATTTACTGTAAAAGGCAAATTTGAAAACACTAATGCCGATGCAAGAATCGAGTTGTTGAATGTAGTAGGTCAGGTTGTTTATTCAACTACTGCAAGATTGAACAATGGCGTTATAGACCAGGAAGTTAACACCGGCGGCACACTGGCCAACGGCGTATACATGCTGCACGTAACTGCTGAAAACGAGCACAAAACAATCAGATTTGTGATTAGCAAATAATTGCATTGTCTCTTTATTTTTTTACAAAGCCCCGCCCATCGCGGGGCTTTGTTGTTAAGGTTTGGTTTACCAATATATTAACAGCAGACGCCTGTTACCTTTTGCGGTATGTAGCATAAACAAGTACAACCAACCACATTCGCATGCAACTCCTCAAAAAACTTTGGCTCGCGCCAATACTGCTTCTTGCTGCCTGCTCGGCCCAAAATAGAAGCGAAAATTATGCTTCTTCCGATACCACAAGCGTATCGACCCAAGCTGCCCCGGCAATAACTGGCACAGATAAACATCCGAGCGGCACGGCTGTTGTCAATCCTGCAGCGCCGCTCAATTCGCCCGAACGGAAGATAGCGCGAACGGCCGACATACGGTGTCAGGTGGCTAACGCGCTCAACGCCACCATGGCTTTAGAGCGACTGGCCAAACAACTGGGCGGCGCGACATTGGAAAGCACGTTGCAGCGCACCTATTCGCAAATTAACACTACTCCTTACAAGGCAGACTCTCTACGGGAAACAAAAACGAGCGTAGCTACTGCCACCATGACCATCAGGGTGCCGTCGGATCAGCTCGACTCGCTGCTGCAAGCGCTACCTGGGCTGGCTACTACTGTGGAAACAAGGAGTATCAAGCAGCAAGACCTTACATATAGTTTTGTAGCCAACGAACTGCGTAACAAAGCGTTTGAACAGGCAAGCAATAAGGGTATGTCGCCACAGCCAAGACGCAATGAAGCCCTGGAAACACAGCAATACAAAGACACCAAAACAAATGAACTGATAGACAGGAAAATAAACAGTCTGCAGATACTGGATAATGTAGCATATGCAACTATTACCGTAGCGCTTACTGAACCGGAAGCCATAACCCAGCGCGCGATACCCAACCCGGAATTTTATGCAAAAACGCCATTGGCTATTGAGTTCCGTAATGCGCTCGCCAACGGCTGGGAAATAATGGCGGAGCTGGCGCTGATTGTCATTTCCATTTGGCCATTACTGTTGCTAGCAGTCGCAGCATGGCTAACCTTTAAAAAGATAGGCCGATACAGGTGGAGGACCGCTCATAAATAGCTGCAACTTATGAATCGAGCGATATTATAGACAGCGACTATACCGTAATTAACAAGGGAAAGCAATAACGGAAATTATTGGGTTTAACGACTTAATTTTGCAATATGAATTGGATAGACCTCAACGACGAACAACAACTTAACACAATAATAGAGCAAAGTAAGGCGCAGCCGGTGGTGATTTTCAAACACAGTACGCGCTGCAGCATAAGCAGTATGGCTAAAAACAGACTGGAACGCTCTGAACCTGCCGCCAATACCCTTTTTTACTACCTCGACCTCATTCGCTATCGTGCCCTGTCGAATAAAGTAGCCGCCGATTTTCATGTAGTGCATGAGTCGCCGCAAATACTAATGATAAAAAATGGCGAATGCACCTACGAAGAAAGCCATAACGGCATTAGCATGGATGAAATAGTAGCTCAGGGAGCTATGGCCTGACATTGAGTTGCATTAAGGTTGCCGATGGAAGGGCGTGACTGTTAAATGGTCTTGCCCTTCCATCGTCCGCTTTTTAGGTACAATATCGACCCAGTTAGCAGCGATGTCCAGTAAATAAACTCTGAGCCCCAACACAGGTAAAGCGGACTATGCCACTTGTAAATGATAAAGTAGCAATAAATAATATAGGCGCTAACGCAGGTGATTTCCATTGTCAGGTTGACCAGCGTATTACCGGTACCCACCACGCCATTGAACACCACAGTAGAAATAGACATAATAATAGTAGCCACTACTATTACGCGCAGACTGGGTATTGCAAACGCGATCAATTCCGCATCTGTGGTGTAAATACCTAAAAACTGCCCCGAAAAAGCCAACATAAACACACAGATTACTACAGCGTATATCAGGCTGAGTTTACTTATTTTCAGGATGATGCGCATTACTTCGCTTTGCTTGTCCTGCCCTATTAGGTTGCTCACCATGGTATTGCAGGTGGTTGCCAGCGCCCAAGTACCCACGCCCACTATACCAAAAATATTACGCAACACCTGCGATGCCGCCAGCGACTGCTTGCCCAAATGCTCAATGAAAATGAAGAACAACAACCAGCCGCCTATACTGAACAGAAACTGCACAATAAGGGGGGAAGAAACCGTAAGCGTACGGCGCGAAAGCTCAAAATCGAAATGCAAATGACGGCGTATAGGGTATTCCTCATACATGCCGTGGAAGAAAAACATAGCCACCATAGTAAGGCAATAAAACACCTCCGATATTACCGACGCCACCGCCGCGCCATTGAAGCCCATAGCCGGAAAACCGCCATGCCCGAAAATAAGCAAGTAGTCGAACAAGATATTGAGGGCTGTAGCCACCACCGAGCCATATATGAGCAACCTGCTCCGCCCCACCGAAATAAAGAAGGAACTGAACAACTGCGCTATCATCAAAAATGGCAACCCCCAAACCCGGATATAGACAAAACCTACGCTCAGCGAAAAATTGCTGTAATCGTGCAGGCTATAACTAAACAGAAACGGTGAAAGCCAGAGCGTAACCATCATCAAGCCCAACGAAAACAGCATGGCCAGCATAGCCCCGTTAGTGAGCAGTTGAGCTAATCCGCCCTTATCGCCCTCGCCTGCGCGGCGCGCCATCTGTATCTGCATGCCGCTACTCAGGCCATAGCCTATCATAGACAGTATCAGGAAGAAAACGCCGGTTATGCCGTTTACGCCCAGCTCGCGCTCGCCCAGCCTACCCAGGAAAACAGTATTTGCAAAAAAACTTAATTGCGGAATCAGCAATGCGAGGGATATAGGCGCTGCAAGCTGTAATATCTGTTTATTGGTAGCGGCAACTCCTAATGTATTGTTGGTATTCTTATTACTCAAAATGAAAGGGCTCTATTGTTAATGCCGGTGTAAAAATATAGAATTACCGGTAATGTGGGGCGGATATTTGTGGAGGAGGTGGGGGGATTTTCAAATGCTGTACAAATAAACAGCGCTTGCCTGTAGCTTTACCTACCAAAACGTTCGAATAAAAATATAGTTTTACCTTTATAGCTGTAATGTTGCTTGTATGAAAATATCTAAGATTGAGATTGGAGAAGAGAACCAGTTTAAAAACCTTGTTATAGACCTAACCTACCCCGCTGGCCACCCAAAGGCCGGCAAGCCATTGGATAAAGTATGCATTATTGGTCAGAGCGGAACGGGCAAGACTACGTTGTTGAATACTATACAGGCAGCGTTTCAAAACATGTTTGCCCCACCTGCAAAAGAAAGATTAGAAATACCGGGGCTGGCTAATACATTTTTCTATATTAACCTAAATAACATCCTAATTAAAACAAGATCAAACATATTTCCTGACTTTTGGGTTAACAACTTGTATGTTCCTGACCTAAATGAAATCCATCGAATTTCCATTTTTGTCAGATCCGTTTTGTTAGAAAATAGAGGCCCTATGTTAATTTACAATCAAACTAGAAGTGACTTCGACATACCTGAATTAAGCGAATATTCCAATAAATCAGTCAACCCAAATACGTATTACATTTTTGACAAAGTTGAATTAACAACTAACAAGAAATTCTACAACATAAATCCTGACGAAATAACACATGTTTGGCATGCTCTATACAAGGAAATAATGCAACATCATGAGAAAGAAATTAAAATGAATGAAAAAATCACCAATATTGTTATTGAGAAAGATTTCGATCCTGAAAAACTACAGGCAGCCAGAAAAGAACTAAACGAACTAAAAACAAAAAATCCATTACTCCGATTAGCAGAACAGTGCCTTGATCCACTACTTACACATTTTAACCTAAAGGTTAAAACCGATTTAGATTTCCAAACAAAAGACGATATTGGTTCTATAAAAATTACTGACAGACAAAACAGAATCATCCCAAATGCTCTGCTAAGTACGGGAACTAAGCAAATTTTATTAGGTGCGTTACCGTTGTTTGTACTTCAGCCTAAGGAAGCAGTAATAATGTACGACGAACCCGAGCGTTCGCTTTACCCAAATATGCAACAGATAATAGTTGATTACTACACCTCTATGGCAGAAGACAGTCAGTTCTTTTTTGCTACGCATTCGCCCATTATAGCTGCTTCGTTTGAGCCTTGGGAGATTGTCGAGCTAAAATTCAATGAAGATGGCTATGTAGAGCAAGAGCTATACTACGACACAACCAAAGAACGGCATGTAGACAACTACAAGATCATTCCCAAATACCTTACTTACGACCTGATGCTGAAAAAGGTGTTTGATATTAAAGAGCCATATAATCAGGAACGTATCAACAAAATGACTGAATTTCTTAGTATAAAGGGCAGAATGGATTACCTAAAAAAGGAAGGCATGTCTAATACGCAAGAATATTTGAGCATATTTGAAGAATATATGAAGGCCGGAAAAGAATTATCTTGGGACCTAACTAAAGCTTAATGCAACGTATTGACAAAAAACTGGAACTGGCAACAGCATATAAAGCATGGCTTGATAAACTTGACCAAAGTGGCGCCCAACACCCTGCATACAACGCCCGACATGAGTTCTATAACGATGTTCGGGCAAATTTGTTATGGGTACAAGCAGGCTTGTGCGCTTACACAGAAACCTTATTGATAAGCTCAGACCGTGTTAGACCTGAGCTATGGAAAGACGGCAGATTTGTTGGAGAAACCAACAAAAGATTAAACCCATTTGGCCAACTCGACCATTATGACCACGAACTGAAAATTATTCGTGGCTGGGATTGGGACAATCTGTTTTTCATCCACTCAGATATTAATAACAGGAAAGGAACTAAGAAAGCACAAATACTAAAACCAGATAGAGTTGATTACCGACCTGATCAATATTTAGACTACGACCCGACAAACCATCTTTTCTTAGCAAATCCAACTTTAACACGAGAAAGCCGGAATGCAGTAGAGTTGGATATAGATATATTAGGTCTTAATTTTGATGCAATAGTTGACCACAGAATTGAATACTTGAGCAAATTATTTGCCTACTTAGAATACGGTGGGTACACTATTGAACAATGTAGAGCATTACTCAATAAATTCCCCACAGCCTTCGAAATGGGCGCAACAAAAATAAATGCATAACTCCCCCATCCATCAATTTCACTGATACTTTAATAAAGCATTGGCATATGGTTTGCAGGCGCTTATGGGTATTAACTACCTGCAACACATTACCTTTGTGCCATGGCATATAAATCACTGCGAGAGTTTACGGAAGTATTGGAAAAGGCCGGGGAGTTGGTGAGGATTAAGACCTTTGTAGACCCGGTGTTGGAAATTGCGGAAATCACGGACCGCATATCTAAAACGCCCGACAGAAACAAGGCGTTGCTATTTGAGAACACAGGAACAGGGTTCCCGCTGCTCATCAACTCGATGGGTAGCGAACGACGCATGGCCATAGCGCTGGGCGTGCAGGAACTGGACGATGTGAGCAAAGACATAGAAGAGTTATTTAAAAAACTGACAGCTCCCAAAAACGGCATATTCGAAAAACTGGCCATGCTGCCTCAGCTCAGTAAATTTGCATCGTGGATGCCTAAAGTGGTGAGCGGCCGCGGCGCATGCCAGGAGGTGGTAATGGAAAAACCAGACCTGAGCAAGATACCTGTGCTAACCTGCTGGCCACAAGATGGCGGACCATTTATAACGCTGCCAGCCATACATACCAAAGACCCTAACAATGGCATACGCAATATAGGCATGTACCGTATGCAGGTGTTTACCCCTACCATGACCGGAATGCACTGGCACAAACACAAGGTATCGGCAAGGCACTACAACGAATACAAAAAACTAAACAAACGCATGCCGGTAGCGGTAGCCCTGGGCGGCGATCCGGTATATACCTATGCCGCTACCGCTCCATTGCCCGAAAATGTAGATGAATACATGCTGGCTGGCTTTTTGCGTAAGAAGAAGGTGGAACTGGTACGCTGCATCACTCAACCCGAAATAGAAGTGCCCGGAGATGCAGATTTTATCATTGAGGGTTATGTAGATGTAAACGAAGACCTGATATGGGAAGGACCCTTTGGCGACCATACCGGCTACTATTCCCTACCCGATTTCTACCCTCGTTTTCATGTTACCGCTATTACGCATCGTAAAGATGCAATATACCCGGCAACAATTGTGGGCATTCCGCCGCAAGAGGACGCCTGGATAGGTAAGGCTACCGAGCGCATTTTTATTACCCCTATTAAAATGACTATGGCGCCCGAAATAACCGACATGAATATGCCGGTAGAGGGTGTGTTTCACAATCTGGTAATAGCTACCATAGATAAAGAATATGCCGGACAGGGACAAAAGATAATGAATGCAATGTGGGGCGCCGGGCAAATGATGTTTAATAAAATACTGGTTTTGGCCGATAGCGCTACAACAAGCGGCATAAAAATAGACAATTACAAAACCCTTACCCAATATGTGCTCAACAATGTAAATCCGGCAACAGATATTTATTTCAGTCAGGGACCGATGGACGTACTGGACCACAGCTGCTCAAAACTGGGTTTTGGCGGCAAAATGTGTATAGACGGCACAAAAAAACATGAGGAAGAAATAACCGAGCCGCTTGTACCATTCAAGTTATCTTCCACTTTTTCGGTAAAAGAAATGCTGGCGAAATACCCTGAACTAACTGGCATCAACGAAAACCTGGCTCGCAAATACGACATGCCGGTATTGCTGATAGCAGTGCGCAAAGACAGGCCAAACCATGTTGCCGACCTACATCAGGCCCTATGTAATGAGCCCGGCATGGACAACATAAAAATGATACTCTATGTAGAGTATACCGTAAAAACCAACGATGTGGCTGATGTGCTTTGGCGTTTCTGCAATAATCTGGACCCTAAACGCGACCACAGTTATGGCGGCAAAAAAAGAAACATATTAGGGCTCGACGGGACTCGCAAAACAAAAAAATTAGATAACTTTGAACGTCCGTGGCCAAACATTATAGTAGCTGACGATAAAACTATTGCGGCCGTAGATAGTAAATGGAGTACGCTGGGAATGGGACCATTAATAAATTCGCCATCTTTGCGCTACAAGACCCAACTATATGGGGTGGGCGCTACTGTCTTGGATAGTGAATAACGGAGTTTGATAAAAATATTGTATAACTTTATAAAAAAATAAAAACATGAAACGTATCCTCTTAGCTTGCTGTCTTATAGCGGCATCCTGCGGAATGACTTTTGCGCAATCGAACGCAACCGTATCTAAAACAGAATTTACTGCCAAGACTCAGCAGCTCAATACACTTATTGCCACCAACAAAATGGTCGACTCAAAAACCAAGTGGGATGAAGTGCATAAGATGATAATGATGGAGTTTGCAGTGGTGAAAATCAAAATCAGAGATGCGCAAAGCACTGGCAACGAAGCAGACAAGAAAAAATATACCGATGTAATGATGAGCCAACAGCTTATATACAACGATATCATTAAACTGAAAGAAGACCTTGCCGGCAACAAAGAAAAACTAAATGCCAAGCTGGTAGAGTTTACCTCAAAAATGATCTAATATTTCTCACTTTATATCCGGGCTACCAATGCGCTAATGATTTAGCCGTTGGTAGTTTTTTTATATACTATTGGTAGGAAAGATAGAAAAAGAGTGATTGCGTTGGGCGGAATATCTATGAAATGCTAAGACCTTGCATCGCTGCTAACCGGCATAAAGAAAAGCTGGGATTCAATAACGCAATAGTCCTCAACATCATTTGATTGGCTAAAAGCAGATATACCCGACCAGAAGGGTTATACGTTTGGAGTACATACGACATAGACACTACCTAATTTGAGCCGTCTGCAAAATAACTCATGATTAACCTTAGGTTGATAATTTGGGAAGGTTAGTTGCGTAGTTAAAAACGGAGGGTGTGCTACAAATAGGGTAAATGCGCGTTTACGAATAGGGTAAGTTTGCACCCTTTTGACCCTGAAGCCTCAAACATTGACCTTTGGACACCGGTGGCCGAAGTAGAGGAACAAGCATCAAGAGGACACACTACAAAATAGTCATCAACCGGCTAAAAAAAATAGCCTGCCGCAAACCGGCAGGCTAAAATATACTAAATCTCGTTATCTACTATTCTGGCAAACCGCCATATACTAACAGCGTATGCTGACTAGCAGCATGCAGGTCGCGCCATACTCTGTTCATCTCGGTAGTTTTATCCATTGCTTGCATACCGCAGAAAGGATAAGTCGCATCTGCACATTCGCGAGCTCTTTTCGCCAGTTCGTAGGCTGCAGCGCTTACTTTATACAAAATAGCCTCTTTTACCTGCTGGAAGTTTACAGCGCCCATCCATGCCAGTTCAATAGCATAAAACAGTTTTGTACGGGCGTCATTCATTTTTGCCATGTGCTTGTTCATAACGTCGCGCACCAGTCGCTCATTTATCAGCGGGTCTCCGTTTCTGTTTGTTTTCTCTGTAAGGTATGCCTCGCATAAATCCATAAAGCGAATTGCAATACCCGATATATTTGAAGCTAGTATTGCTTCAGCGAATTGAACTATTGGAAAATGATAAAGAGGAGCGTCAATCATATTTGAGCCCTTAGCCACCAAAAAGGCACGATCAGCAGGAATTTCCAGATTCTTCACTTCAAAACTTTGTCCTACAGCTGCAACTAGTCCTAGCGGAGACCATGAATTTACAACCGAGATTTCGTTTTTCAATAAAGCAAAAGTCATTATTTTATCGTCATTACCTTGTTTTTGGGCATTACCATTGTGTGTTACCACACAGGTTGCCATTACAGCTGTAGCATCAGCAACACCGGCAGTAAAATTCCATTTCCCGTTAATAACGTAACCATTTTCAGTTTTTTCGGCCGTGCCAGATGGTTCTGTACCACCTGCTATACACACTTTTTCTTCGCTCAATATTTTTTTTGCTAATTCTGGTTCAGCAAAACCACACAACCAACCTGCATTAGCGCAGGAAGTCACCGTCCAACCTGCGCTGGCATCAGCCCATGCAAGAGCTTCTACCACATGAGCAGCTTCTATCAGCGGCATCTGAAGACCTCCATAAGTAGAGGGCGCTAGCAATTTGAACCAGTTGTGTTCTGTTATTACATTCACTTGGGCTTTGGTAAGCCGCCCGTCTTTTTCTGCTTTTGCGGCCGCTTCTCTAATTACGTCATAGGCTTTCGCCTTGAGTACCGCAGATGGATGTGATGAATTGTTCATACCTGTAAAGTTAAAAAAGTTTTGGTATTGAAAAAATAAAAAAGAAGTATAATCGCGCTAAAAGTACAAATTCCCTAACAATTAACACAACTTTGCAAAAAAACTTTCAATGGTTAATGCTATTTTAATTATCCCAGCGCTAGTTTATAATACACTACACTTATTTATCTACTGCATTAACTAAGCAATCAATATTAATACGCTTAGGAACCTAAGGGCAGTTATTAAAAATCAAGCGCTGCAAAAACAAAAAATGCGCAAAATAACTTTGTAGAATCGGCCTAAATTACACAACTAATTTTACAAAGATAAACTACAATACTCTGATTATCAATACACAAACAACTGACACAACAACTAATATAGTTTATTTTTCATTTATTTTAACTGACATGCAAATTAATGAGGTCGAAAACAACTATTGACCGTAGCTACACCTGTATTTCAATGCACAAAATAAACCATATTTCCTATTATGTATAATTTTGGCAGCTAACTCGAAGCAAAAAAAACAAATAACAAATCAACAAATACACAAATCGCATAAGCAAAAAATCATACACGTATTATATTTTCATTTTCCAAACATAAAAATAGCTATTCTGTAGATATATTCAGGGAATACCAGTAAAAAAACCATCAGCCATACCATATAGGTGCAAAAACTAATAGCAGCATCTACCCGTAAAATTAGCGTGGTATATATCGGCTATCAAAGTGTTTTGTTGCAATAACTAAATAGTTGCTTGCTATTCCACAAGTATGGTTATTTTTGCAGAATTAAATAATCCATTTTTCATGTTCAATTTAGTGTTATTCGGCCCTCCAGGCAGCGGCAAAGGCACACAATCAGAAAACATTGTAAGCGCTTACAACTTGCATCATATTTCTACCGGCGACCTGCTCCGTGACGAAGTTAGCAGACATACTCCGCTTGGCACAGAAGCTAAAAAGTATATGGATCAGGGTATGCTTGTACCCGACGAGGTTGTCATTGGTATGATCAGCGGTGTGATAGATGACACCCCCGATGCCCGCGGATTTATTTTCGATGGGTTTCCTCGTACCCGGCCACAGGCTGAAGCGCTCGATAAGCTACTCGAATTCAAGAACATCAAAATTGATCTTGTTTTATCGCTTGAAGTACCGGAAGCGGAATTGACTAAGCGCTTGCTCAGCCGAGGAGAGACATCTGGCCGCAGCGATGACAACGATGAGGTTATTACCAAGAGGATAAAGGAGTATAACTCAAAGACGCAACCTGTTGCCAGCTATTATCATAGCCTTGGCAAGCTGGAGCGTATAAACGGCGAGCACCCAATACCAGAAACATTCAAACTGCTCGCAAAGCACATTAACAAGTACTTATTACCAGTATCATAGTGGAGAAAGGAAATTTTGTAGATCATATACGTATTTTTTGCCGTTCCGGAAAAGGTGGCGCGGGAAGTTCCCATTTCGAGCGAAACAAATTCGACTCGATGGCTGGCCCTGACGGAGGTAATGGCGGAAGAGGCGGACACATAATATTGCGCGGTAACGCCCAGTTATGGACCCTGCTACACATGCGTTACTACAAAAACGTATTGGCGAAGGATGGCGATAACGGACTAAAAAACAACAGTACAGGACACGATGGAGCGGATATTATACTGGAAGTGCCGCTTGGCACTATTGCCCGGGATATAGAAACTGGCGAAATTGAGGCCGAAATACTGGAAGACGGTCAAAAGGTAGTGTGGGTGCGCGGCGGCCGCGGTGGATTGGGTAATGCCAATTTCGCAACAGCAACCAACCAGGCCCCCGAATACGCACAGCCAGGTGAAATGGGTAGCGAAGGTTGGAAAATACTGGAGCTGAAAATACTGGCCGATGTAGGCTTGGTAGGTTTCCCAAATGCTGGTAAGTCTACGCTACTATCGGTAGTAAGCGCGGCCAAACCTAAAATTGCCAACTATGCATTTACTACGCTAACGCCTCAACTGGGTATAGTATCGTACCGCGACAATAAGTCGTTTTGTATGGCCGACTTACCGGGTATTATAGAGGGTGCGGCAGAGGGTAAAGGTTTAGGACACAGGTTTTTGAGACACATAGAGCGCAATGCGGTATTGCTGTTTCTGATTCCTGCCGACAGCGACGACCATGCAAAAGAATTCGCTATTCTGCTGCATGAACTGGAAGAATACAACCCTGAATTGCTGCACAAGCGGATGGTAATTGCCATCAGCAAAAGCGACATGCTTGACGATGAGCTAAAGACAGCTATTGCCGAAACATTGCCCGCAGAAGTTCCGCATGTTTTCATATCGTCAATGGTCAATCAAGGCATTGTAGAGCTAAAAGACGAACTGTGGAAAGCGCTTACTGATGCTCAGGAAGAACTAAAAAAATAAATGCAAAAGGCCTCAAGACCGCAGCATTTTTATGAATATACAAATGCCTCAAAGATATACCAGTATCTTTGGGGCATTTTTCATTACTATGCAACAACTTACGCCCGGCGAACTGAAAACATGGCTTATTAATGGAGTCGCACACAAACTGGTGGATGTGCGAGAGTTATGGGAACGTAAGCAATATAATATAGGCGGCGACCACATACCAATGAATGAACTACGGGGCAGTTGCGACCAACTCCCTAAAGACATACCCGTAATCCTCTATTGCGAAAAAGGAATAAGAAGCGTAATTGCCATTCAGCGTTTAGAAACAATGGGATTCGACAACCTATATAATCTTGCAGGCGGCATGGACGGATGGAAACGCACCGAGCGGGAGTGATTTACCTCACCAACCTCAACTCACCCCCATATTCCGTTACAATCAGTTGATGCTCTACGCCAAGCGTTAGTGCATAATTGATTGTATCATGTCCGCAGGGAAAATTGAAACACACTGGATAATGATATTCCTTTACCTTATCCCAAATTATTTCCTGTAGTGTTTGGCCAAAGGGACGTTCCGTATCCTTCATATCGGTAAAGTCGCCTACTATCAAGCCTTTCAGGTGATCGAG
This sequence comes from uncultured Bacteroidota bacterium, assembly GCA_903882805.1. GTDB lineage: Bacteria > Bacteroidota > Bacteroidia > Chitinophagales > Chitinophagaceae > Nemorincola. The sequence goes on from CAIRYK010000042.1 coordinate 111,797, forward strand.
TTTGCCTGCGCGCTTCAGGTTCAGCAACAAACGGTCTATATGGTATAGATGCTCATCAATATCTTCAATAAAAAGAATCTTATCTTCTGTATCTACTTCCGACGCCGAGCCTGTAAGGTGCGCTAAAATGGACAGATTGCCGCCGGTGAGTATACCGGTTGCATCGCCCTCGCGATTGTATAACGATGGCGGAGCGTTATATACCATCGGCTTTCCAGTAAGCGCATCGTGCAACGATTTCAGATAGGGTTCCTGCTCTGTTTCAGGCTTAAAAGCTCCACACATAGGACTGTGTATTGCCGGCAGAAAGTACCGCGCCTGCACATGACTGAGCATCACCACTATATCGCTAAACCCGCATATCCATTTTGGCTTTTGCAGAAATGCTGTAAAATCGAGCCCGTCTATTATTCGACTCATGCCATATCCTCCCCGCCCCATCAATATCGCATCTACTTCCAGGTCGTCTATCATTGCCTGTAGGTCGGCAAGTCGCTCTGCATCGGTACCTGAGAAGTAAAAGCTACCTGTACCTATGGTCTTACCATGTTTAACCTTAAAACCCCAACGTTGCAACACCTCCGTAGCGTATGCTACCCTACCGGCAGGTACATGACCCGATGGACAAGTAATACCAATTACAGAACCTTGTTTTAGAAATTGCGGATGCATAATTACAGATTTAAAAGCCAGCAAAAGTAATGTTATTGAGCTATTAAAACAGACGAGACCGAAATAAAACGCTCCCCTGCAAGAAGCAAGGGAGCGCAAAAACATACTACAAATATTTTAGCATTATGGCGTTATCACCAACGCCTCGCGTATTCTCGCTTCCATTTCGTCCATCATTTCTGGATTATCGAACAAGAACTGCTTAACAGCGTCGCGACCCTGACCGATCTTACTGTCGCCGTAGCTAAACCAGCTACCGCTTTTCTGCAAAATGCCCAGTTCAACGCCCATATCTATTATCTCACCTACTTTGCTAATGCCTTCGCCGAAGATAATATCAAACTCTACTTGCCTGAAAGGAGGAGCAACTTTGTTTTTAACCACCTTGACTCTTGTACGATTTCCACTTGCAAGGTCGCCATCTTTAATCTGACTAATACGGCGAATGTCTAAACGGACAGATGCATAGAATTTCAACGCATTACCGCCGGTAGTTGTTTCAGGGTTACCAAACATAACGCCTATTTTTTCGCGTAGCTGATTGATAAAAATACAGCAACAGCCTGTGCGCGATATGGTAGCCGTAAGCTTACGCAACGCCTGACTCATCAATCTTGCCTGCAAGCCCATTTTGCTTTCGCCCATTTCGCCTTCCAACTCGCCCTTGGGCACCAACGCCGCTACAGAGTCGATAACTACTACGTCAATAGCGCCGGAAGAAATCAGCCTGTCGGCAATTTCCAAACCCTGCTCACCATAGTCTGGCTGAGAAATAATCAGGTTATCAACATCTACGCCCAGTTTGCGGGCATAGTTTGCATCAAATGCATGTTCGGCATCTATTATTGCGCAAATACCGCCTTTTTTCTGTGCCTGTGCAATTGTATGAATTGCCACTGTAGTCTTACCGGAAGACTCAGGGCCATATATTTCAATTATTCTGCCACGAGGAAGACCGCCCACGCCCAAAGCAACGTCGAGCCCTATAGACCCTGTGCTTATTACATCCATTTCGTCTTTCTGCTTGTCGCCAAGCATCATTACTGAACCCTTGCCATAATCTTTCTCGATTTTATCGAGGGCCAGTTTTAAAACTTTCATTTTATCATCTGCCATATTACTTACATTTTTTGCCATAAAACATTTTACCAAAATTACTCCAAAAACCCTTGCCTCAGCCAATCTCCGGGATAAGATATCCACAAATTCATTTTGCCTTAAAATCGGCTGCAGGCAATAGTTCTGGCCTGTTTGCACTACCTGATTGTTGGTTAATTGTCTAATAACTAAGGGTATGCGACCCAAAATAGCTAACCGGACCAAACAATATAGAAGACAAATACTAAGTATCGGTAGTGATTTCATCCCACGACTGACTCTGGTAGCCAATCAACCAATTGAGCGCGTAATGCCATTCCATAATAACATCCGACTCAAGGCCGCCGGGAATAGGTGTATTATTCAACCGCGCTTCTTCGCATGCCCAGTGCATACGCAACAATAAATCAGCCTGGTCCATAATTTCCGACTTGCTTCTAGGTCTTGCTCCTGCCTTCAATTGCTGCGGTGTTATGGAAAAAACCTGTAGTACCGTGGCATCAACATCGCATGCCTGTGATGGATATCCAAGCGTATCTACATAACCCAACGCCCATAGCAACACATGCATGCACTCTACCTTCCATCCGGCATCTATCATTTCCTGATCGGTAGGCGCTGCATTATTCATAAAAATCCGCTCCTTAGGCGAGAGCTTAGGCGACACATTATACTTGCGGTCAAAACTATCGAGCCAGGCCTGTTCCGTTTTTTCGCTTTTTAGCTCTGCGTAACACAATGCTAGCAGTCGGTCGGTTATTTCATCAGGCGTACGTATCGTGGTGTTTTTCTCGGCAGTTACATAAAAATCGCCTTTAATCGGGTATACCGGTATCTTATGCGCCTTGCAATAGACTTCAGATCGCTCCCTTCGCCGCACCTGATCGGGTGTCACAGCCATGGGCTTCACTCTATTTATTCTGTTCACTTCCGGCCCGGTATCTGTACCGCATCCCGCGCTAAAAACAGACCATAATAACGCAACTACAAGTATGACTTTTTGCATAACAAAACAGCGAAAGGGCCTACTCAAAAATAATACATTTATCCTGAGCACAAGGTAATAGCAACAAAAAACGGGGTCGCTTCTTTCCGAAACAGCCCCGTTTTATTTTATTCCATCAATCTGTCTACTCGCTCTTTGCAAACTTAACTGTCTTGAGCAGCAGATTTTGCTGATCGTAAACCATAATCATATACATGCCATTGGCAAGTCCGCCAATGTTGATACTTCCTGCATCGTTTTGCGATACTACCACCTTGCCATCTACGCTCAACATGCGCACATTTACCTTCACTGGCGCATCCACCCGTATGTAGGTACTGGCAGGGTTGGGGTACACATTAATATCGCTGAGCGATATTGAGCCAACGCCTGCTCCTGTGCCGCCATTGAAAATATAGGCATTTGCAGTATCTGCACAACCTGTGCTATCAGCCACCCTTACGGTATACGAACCACCAACGGTTGCATGTATGCTGCTGCTATCTTCGCCCGAAATAGCAACGCCATTCAAGAACCATTGATAGGTAGCAAACGAACCGGTAGACAGTACATTTGGCGGTGTAAACGAAATAACCGCATCAGGACCTGGAGTAACAGTAGTTGAACTCAGGGCACGTGAACATATTCCATTGCTGATACGCACTGTATAAACGCCAGTATTAACTGCTGTATAGGTCACATTGGTAGCGCCTATAATTGGTGCGCCATTCCACGACCACTGATAAGTGATGCCCGTACCTGCTGTCGTTACACTCATAACAAGCGCTCCATTACACAGCTTCTGTACACCTGAGGGAGTAACATCTGCAGTTGCAAGCGATGTACCAATCATCATATTAATGGCTATAGTGCGGCTGCAACCAAATGAGTTGAACACCGTGTACCTGATAGCTACAAGGCCTCCAGAAACAGCTGTTACGATACCTGCGCTGTCCACTGTAGCAATAGCATTGTTGCTGCTGCTCCATATGCCACCCGGCGCCGTTGCTGTAACAGTAACTGTATTGCCTACACACAAACTTGACGAAGTTGCTGATATAGAACCTGCAGATGGCAACGGATTAACAATAACAACTGCTGTGTCTACTGTTGTTCCGCAGGCATTAGATACTGTATAATAGATGGTAGCAGTACCTGCTGCTATGCCTGTTGCCACACCGGTAATAGGATGTATAGTAGCTATCGCAGGGTCGACGCTGCTCCATACGCCGCCAGGAGTTGTATTGACCAACGGGGTAAACGATGCTACGCAAACATTCAGTCCGCCAGTAATAGGCACTGCTGCTGGCAGGGTATGCACTGTATCATTAACCGCTGCAGCGCCAGAGCAACCGAGCGTATCGGTTACAGTATATACAATAGTTGCTACACCCGGCATAACGCCTGTGACGATACCGCTACCGGAACCTACCGTTGCTATAAGTATGTTGCTACTGCTCCATACTCCGCCTGGTGTTGCGCTTGCAAGCGTCGTAGTTGCCCCCATGCATTCGTGTGTAACGCCCGTAATTGCAGCCACCACAGGCAATGGATTAACGGTTTCTGAAGCTCCGGCAAGTGAACTACAACCGAAGCCGTCGGTATAAATATAAAATACCATTGTTGTACCGGCTGTTCTACCTATTACAACGCCGCTGGTGCTGCCTATGGTAGCGATATTGGTATCTACGCTTACCCATATGCCGCCCGGAGTGGCGTTAGACAGTGTTGTTGAAGCGCCAAGACAAACATTGGGCGAGCCTGTAACTGGCGCAACCGTCGGTAGGTCGCGAACTGTAATAACTGCTGTAACAGCGCCCACACAGCCAACCGATGACGTAATAGTATAAGTAATAGTGGCAGTTCCCAATCCAAGACCGCTTACAATGCCAGTGCCTGGTTCTACATCGGCTATTGTAGGCGCGCTGCTGCTCCACACGCCGCCGCCAACGCTATCGCGGAAGGTTACAGTCGCCCCCATACAAACATTTGCCGGGCCAGTAATTGGCGCTGGCGCAGGTAGCGCATGCACGGTATCGAGCGCAATAGCTATTGCCGAACAGCCAAGGCTGTTGGTAACAACATAAGCAATAAACAACTCGCCTGCAGATACGCCTGTTACGATGCCCGCGGCGCGATCTACAATAGCAATAGAAGTATCGCCGCTCGACCAGTATCCGCCGGAAACAGTATTAGTAAGGGTAGTTGATTCGCCTACACACTGATGCGTAACACCGCTTATAGCGCCCACTACCGGTAACGCATTTACCGTATCGGTCTGAGTCACAATTGTATTGCAACCAAATGCGCTGGTTACAGAATAAGTAATTGTAGCTGAACCAGGAGTGACGCCTGTTAACAAACCTGAAGATGTGCCCACAGTAGCTACTGCCGTATTGCTGCTACTCCACCTGCCGCCAGTAGTTGTGTTGGTCAGCATTGTGCTAGAACCAGCACATACATGGCTGGCGCCGCTTATAGCAGCAACAGCCGGCAACGGACTAACTGCAAGCGCATGAACCGCAAAGTAAGAACCGCAGGGATTAGTAACGGTATACCTGATAATCACCGAACCGGTAGTAAGGCCAGATACGCTGCCAGTAGCTGGGTCTATAGCAGCTACTGTCGGGTTGCTGCTACTCCATACGCCGCCTGCTAGAGCATTAGCGAGCGTTGTTGTAGATCCTTCACATACTGTTGCGCTACCCATAATAGCAGGCACTACAGGCACAGACAATACAGTATCTGTAATAGATACGCTTGCCGGGCAGCCAAAGCTATTGGTTATGGTATAAGTAATAGTTGCAGTTCCTGAACTGAGTCCGGTAACGATACCTGAAGTTAGATCGACTGTGGCTACAGCAGGATTGCTGGTCGTCCATACGCCGCCCGCTATTGCGTTGGTAAGCGTATGCGATGTGCCTATGCAATGACTGGAAATACCAACGATTGGCGAAGTAACGGGCAATGGATTGATGGAGATAATTTTGTTGGCTACTGCAGTTCCACAACTATTGGTTACCGCATAGAAAATAGAATCTATACCAATTGTTACACCATGCACTATGCCGGGGCCTACAATTATAGCATTAGAATTGCTTGCCAGCCAGCGACCGCCGGGTGTAGTGTTGATGAGGGTAATACCTGAACCAACACATACATTAGAACTACCGGTGATAACGCCGGCATAAGGCAATGAATTAATGCCCACAACCTTAACGGCAACTGCTGCTCCGCAGCTATTACTTACCGTATAGGTAATAGGAGAAGTACCGGTGATAAGACCCGTAACAACACCTGCGCCCGACACCGAAACATTGGTATTGCCAGCGCTCCAAACGCCGCCGGGTATAGAGTTGGCCAACATAATAGTGTCGCCTATACATACGCTGTCGGCGCCGGTTATTGGTCCTACAATAGGTAGTGGATTAACTGTTATTGGTTTCACATCCGAGATAGAACCACAGGCGTTAGCAATAGTAAATGAAATAATAGCCGAGCCTGTTGTAATACCAGTAACCAAACCAGACACAGACCCTACCGTAGCTCTGCCGTTGCTGCTGGTCCACAAACCGCCGCTCGATGGATTAGTGAAGGTGGTAGAAGAACCTACGCATACACTGCTGGCGCCTATTGTAGTACCTACAGTTGGGAATACATTTACAGTGATGGTTTTGGTGGTTATTGCTGTTCCACAGCTATTGGTTACAGCATAGGTCATTACTGCCGCGCCGGGCGATACGCCGGTCACCAGCCCCGATGATGAGCCAACAGTGGCTATAGAAGGAGCGCTGCTGGTCCATGTGCCGCCGCCGGTTGTGCTGCTCAGTGTTATAGATGAAGTAAAACATACTGCCGCCGGACCAGTAATAAAGCCAGCCGTAGGCAAAGGATTGACGGTAATAACTGCAGTAGCCGAAGTAAATCCGCAGCCATTGCCTATAGTGTAAGATATGGTAGCGGTACCTGCATTTACGCCGTTCGCCACACCGCTCACCGAACCAACGGTAGCCACCAAGGTATTGCTGCTGGTCCAGATACCGCCGATGGTAGCATCTGTGAAGGTTGTAGCGCCGCCTATACAAACACTTGCTGCGCCAGCCACAGGGCTAACAGACGGCAGCGCGTTGACGCTGATGATTTTTGTAGCTGCAGCAGATCCGCAGAAGTTAGAGACTGTGTAGCTTATAGTATCGAGACCAGGTATTAGTCCAGTCACCACGCCTGCAGTTGTAACCGAAGCGTTTGCGTTGCTTGCGCTCCATGTGCCGCCAGGCGTTGCATTGCTCAACAGAATAATAGAACCTGTGCAAACGCCCGATGGACCGGAAATGATACCCGGCGCAGGGAAGTTATTGATGGTAACTGTTTTTGTAGCCGATGCTGAACCGCAGCTTGCAAATACCGTATAAGAAATAGTAGCTGTGCCTGCACCGCTGCCGGTTACTATGCCAGTTGTGGAACCTACAGTAGCAATTGCCGGAGCGCTACTTGTCCAGATACCTCCGCTAACTGCATCGGTAAGTGTAAACGAAGAGCCGGAACAAGCGCCGCTTGCGCCTGTAATGCTTCCGGCGCTAAGGAATGCGCCAATGGTTACTGGTTTGTATGTCGAAGCTGTTCCGCAAGAATTGGTGATTGTATAAACAATAGTATCTACTCCGGGAGTAATACCGGTCACTGTTCCATCGGTAGCAATAGTAGCCAGTGGATTGGTAACACTCCATACTCCGCCAGTTACTGAATTGGTGTACAAAATGGTAGGACCAGAGCAAATAGAAGAAGGCCCTGTTATAACGCCGGCATCTGGCGTAAGCTGTACCGAAATGGTAGTGGATGCCGTAGCCACGCCGCAGGCCGAGGTAACAATATAATATATTGTATCGATACCCGGAGTAACGCCGGTTACAACGCCCGCAGATGTGATGGACGCTCTTGCATTACTGCGGCTCCATGCCCCGCCAACAACCGGATTGGTAAGGGTTGCCGTGCCGCCCACACATACCGAAGATGGACCAGCGATAGCCCCAACCGAAGTGCCTGTACCGATAAATATAACCTGTGTAGATGATGCAACGCCGCAAGTGTTAGATACAGTATAACTGATAGTATTTGTACCAACGGTCAATGGTGTAACCATACCTCCGCCCGATACAACGGCAGTACCGTTGGCAAGACTCCATACGCCGCCCGGAGCTGCATCTGTAAATAATATCGGGAATCCTATACACATACTTCCGGGGCCGGATATAGCGCCGGCATCGGGCAATGGGTTTATCATTACCGTAGTAGCCGCGATAGCTACGCCGCAACCATTGGTAATATTATAGGTAATAGTATCGAGACCGCGCGCAATACCAGTAACAATGCCTGAAACGGAGCCAACGGTAGCGGTACTGTTGCTGCTGGTCCAGATACCGCCGGGCGATGTGTTGGTGAAGGTTGCTGTAGCGCCTGCGCATAAAGCAGCTACTCCGGTTATGGCGCTTACTGTAGGCGCCGTACCTATGGTAATAATGCTCGACGTCCGGGCTATGCCGCAACTGTTAGTTACAGTATAGGTAATGGTATCGAGACCATTAATGAGCGGGGTTACCAAACCTCCGCTGGTTATGGTTGCTCTCGAATTGCTTATGGTCCATAAGCCGCCTGGTGCAGCATTGGTAAATGTTACTGGCGAACCGATACATACGGTTGCAGGACCAGCGATCGCTCCGGCATCGGGCAAGGCTATCACTGTCACTGTTTTTACAGCCGACAATACGCCGCAGGTTCCTGTAACAGTGTACGAAATGGTATCTACCCCACCGGCTACACCTCTTACAACGCCTGTTGTGCCCACTGTGGCAATAGCTATATTACCGCTACTCCATACGCCACCCGGAGCTGGGTCCGTTAGGGTAATGGTAGAACCTGCGCATACGCTTGATGGGCCTGATATGGTACCTGCTGTCAGGAATGCGCCGATGTTTACAGTTTGCGTAGCAGTAGCTGTGCCGCAGCCATTGGTCACAGCATACCTGATGGTATCCATGCCGGGCGAAACGGTTGTTAACAGGCCAAGCGACGTAATCGTAGCGCGAGGATTAGTAACGCTCCACACACCGCCGGAAACCGTACTGGTAACCGTGTACGTATTACCAGCGCAAATTGGAGTTGGCAAAGAAATAACGCCCGCATTTGGTGCGGCATTAATAGTAATAGTTTTGCTCGCAGTCGCCGATCCACAAGCGCTGGTTACAGTATATTGAATAGTATCTATACCTGCAGTGATACCCCTCACGAGGCCGCCTACAACAGTAGCATTAGCATTGGTTGCGCTCCACACTCCGCCGGGGGCTCCGTTGGTCAGGGTAATAGTAGCGCCTTCGCATACGCTGCTCACGCCTAAAATAGTACCTGCTGTAAGGAATGCACCAATGTTTACCGTTTTAGTAGCTACAGCAGTTCCACATGCGTTGGTCACTGTATACACTATGGTGTCGAGTCCAGTAGATACGCCGGAAAGTAATCCTCCCGTTGTAATGGTAGCGCGTGCATTAGTAACGCTCCACACGCCGCCTGATGTAGCATTGGTATACAACGATGATGTGCCTGCGCACAATAGGGCCGTGCCCGATATAGCCGCTACGCCCGATGGCACTACTGTAACTGTCGCAAATGCTACTGCTGTGCCGCAACTGTTTGTAACAGAATAAGAAATATTTACCGTGCCTGCTCCGGTTCCGGTGACCACGCCAGTTGTAGAACCCACAACTGCGATCGCGGTATTACCGCTGCTCCAGAAACCTCCGGGAGCCGCGTCGGACAAGGTTAATGATGAGCCCACGCATACCGGAGCTGCGCCTGATACAATACCTGCAGCCGGCAACGGATTAACCGTAACAGTGGCAACAGAATAACATGCATTGATGGCATAAGTGATCGTTACAGTACCTACAGCGCCGCCGGTTACAACACCGGTGAGCGAACCGACAGTGGCTATAACCGTGTTAGCGCTACTCCATATGCCACCCGCTGTTAGGTTGGTAAGCGTTGTAGAGTTGGTAGAACATACCTGAACCGCACCGGGGACTATTGCCACCGGCGTCACATTTACAGTAATTGTTTTTACTGCCGAACAGCCGGAAGCATTGGTATAAGAAATATTAACGGCTCCAGGAGCTACACCCGATACGATACCGGTTGTAGAACCTATTGTAGCAATTGCGGGATTAGCTGTAGACCATGTGCCTCCGGGGCTTGCATCAGTAAGCGTGGTGGTAGCGCCAACGCATATACCCACCGGAGTGCCGGGGGTGATAGCCGCCGGATTGGCATTTACAGTAACTGTAGCCACTGCAAAGCAAGAGCCAAAAGAATAAGTGATGGTTGTAGATCCTGCCGAAACCCCGGTTATAATACCTGTGGTAAGTCCGGCGGTGGCGATGCCTGTATTAGCGCTGGTCCAGTTACCGCCCGGCGTAGCGTCGGTTACGGTAGTGATAGCGCCCACGCAAACTGCCGACCCTGATGGCGTAATGGCCACCGGCGTTGGGTTGACAGTTACGGTTTTGAAAGCGGGGCATCCTGCTGCATTGGTGTAAGATATGGTTACAACGCCTACTGAAACGCCGGTAACAATACCAGTAGTAGACCCTATTGTTGCGAACGAATTGTCGCTGCTGGTCCATACGCCGCCGGGGCTTGCATCGGTGAGGGTTGTAGTAAACCCGGTACAAACCGATACCGCACCGGGAGGATTGATGGCTGCCGGATTTGCATTCACCGTAACAGTAGCTACGGTAAAGCATGCGGCGATAGCATAGGTGATTGTTGCAGAGCCTGCGGCAACACCGTTAACTACGCCCGTTGTTGAGCCAATTGATGCAATACCCGAGTTACTGCTGGTCCACACACCACCGGCTACGCCGTCTGTAAGCGTGGTGGTAGCCCCCTGACAAATGCCTGATGTTAATGGACTTATAGCAACCGGGGTAATATTTACGGTAACTGTTTTTACTGCAAAGCAACCGGCTGCATTGGTGTAAGTAATATCTACCGGACCTGTTGTTACACCGGTAACTATGCCCGATAGCGAACCCACCGTTGCGATGCCCGTGTTGCCACTACTCCATGTGCCGCCCGGCGAAGGGTCGGATAAGGTAGCCGTGCCGCCTATACACAGACCAACTGGCGTTGACGGCGTAATAGCTGCCGGATTAGCATTTACTGTTACAGTGGTTGATGCCGTGCAACCAGCGGTAAACGTATAAGTGATAATAGCGGTACCTGCTGCAACACCGTTGACGACGCCTGTGGTAGAACCGATGGTAGCAATACCTGTATTGCTACTGCTCCATGTGCCGCCCGATGTTATGTCGCTAAGTGTAGTAGAATTACCAACGCAGACACTTGTAGTTCCGGTAATGGGCGCCGGCGATGAATTGACCAATATGTTGAACACGGTAAAACAACCGGTATTCAGGATGTAAGAAATGGTTGCTGTACCCGGCGATACGCCTGATACTATACCTGTTAATGAACCAATAGTTGCTACTGCCGTGTTCCCGCTTGCCCATCTGCCTCCGGGGGTAGCATCGGTAAAGGTGGATGGTATTCCCACACACACATTAGTAGAACCTGTTATGGCTGCCGGCAATGGGTTAACCGTTTCGGTAGCGACCGCCAAACAACCGGTGGCTAAACGGTACGTAATTATTGATGTGCCCTGCGAAACGCCGGAAACAACGCCGGACAAAGAGCCAACGGTAGCTACGCCTGTCTGGCTGCTTATCCATGTTCCACCTGGGGTAGTATTAGTTAGAATTAACGACGACCCCACGCAAACCGGCGAAACGCCGCCGATGGCAGCGGGAACCGGATTGACGGTAAAAGTAACCGTACGGTTGCAACCGGTAGCCAGAGCATAAGATATGACCGTTGTGCCCGCCGATACGCCTGTAACCAAACCTGTTGTAGACCCAATGGTGGCTACTCCGGTATTGGTACTGCTCCATACTGCTCCGGGCGTGCCCCCCGTAAGCGTAGTGGTTAACCCCTGACATACCTGGAACGTGCCTGTTATGGCTGCGGGTAAAGGATTGACCGTAACGGTAGCTACTGCCGCACAACCCGTAGGCATCATATAGGTAATGATAGTAGTGCCCGCCGAAACACCTGTAACCAAGCCCGTGAGCGAACCAATAGTGGCAACAGCCACCCTTGTGCTGGCCCATGTACCGCCTGCGGTGGCATCGGTTAGCGTTATGGTAGATGCCACGCATACCGGAGAGACTCCGCCAATAGCCGCGGGATAAGGATCTACCGAATAGGTAATTGTTGCGGCGCAACCAGTTGTTGGCAGTGTATACGAAATTATGGTTGTACCTACGCTAACACTGGCTACAGCGCCTGTACCTGAGCCAATAGTGGCTACCCCGGTATTGATGCTGCTCCATACGCCCGATGGTGTGGCGCTGCTAAGCGTACTTCCTCCCCCGATACATACATGGTTGGTACCGGTAATAGGAGCAGGCAACGGATTGACAACAACCGTAACGGTAGCGGCAGAATCGGAAAAACACCCTGCCTTGAGTGCATAGACCGTGTACACGCCTGCCGATGCCAGCGTAGAGCTGGCTATTGTGGGGTTGTCGAGCGGTGATGTGAACCCTGCCGGCCCTGTCCAACTAAACGACGAAAATGGCGTGGTAGTGGAAGCTGTAAAGTTGATGGCGCTTCCCTCGCATACCGGGCTATTGCTACCTGCTGTGGGCGTATTAGGTAATGGCGTAGATGGTTTAAGATTTAAAATCAACGTATCGGGTAAGCCGGAACAACTACCGGTACCCACCACCATAAGCGATATTATTGAAGTATCGGTGGTAACCTGCGTAGAAGGACCTACGTAGGTAGACAAAGCCTCGCCTGAGAGCGAATACCAGGTCCAGGTATAGTCGCCGGGATTGGTAATGGTTACTGTAGTTACTGTAGATACGCACACATTCGCAGTATCGCCTTCTACGTGCGGCGTGGTGGATGTGTCGCCCGTTGCCGTCCAGTTGGGTCGGGTTGCTTCAAATGCCTTTGTCAGGTCCGAGGTGTTCAGGATATATGCGTATGCGAAACTAACGCTGTCGCCCGGATTGATGTCGCCAAGATTAAACACGATACCTATGCCGGCGTCAGCAGTATCGAATCCGCTGTAACGAGCCGTAGACCTACCCTGCCAATACAACGAATCGCAGTTTACTGATGGAGTAAGACCCGATGTGCAATAAAAACACTTAGCGCGACAGTCGAGCGTACCCAAACCAAGAAACGCATCGAGATAGGTAATACCCGTAGCCGTTACCAATGTTGCATTGAGCGCATTGGGCAACTGATAAAATATATTATTGATAGTGCGATAGTTACCATTTGTGGCCACCTCCTGATCGGGGTCCACGGTGCGCATGTAGTAAACTTTGTTTCTTCTGAAAGCCGATGTGTTGGTAAGCGTTACTGAAATAGAGAAAAACAGGTTTCCGGTATCGAGCGACGTTACCTGCCTGATGGTGATACTGTCGCCATTAATACCTTCCCAAACGGCTTTATTCTTTACGCCGTCGAAAGAGTAACCGGTATTGATGCCTGATAGCGAACCCGTAAACAACACAGGCGAACCACCGCAGCCAGCTCCCTGGTTCCATGCATTGCTTTGAACGCCGTTCACCTGAAGGCTCCATCCTTCCTGCGGGCTTCCCGGCAAAAAGTAATCGCCAAAATATGCGGGCGTACCTACCGTCCAGCCGTCGCGATTAGGATCAGATACCCAACCCAGCCCTTGCGTGAGCGAACAGCCGCCGGTACAAGTATTTTGCATACTAACGCCGCCGCGCGGGTGATAACCCGCAGGCGCTGGTTCGCTGGAACCAAAAGCGCCGTTGATGTTAACGCCCACTTCTACATAATTACCTTTCAAAAAAGCATTGCAATTGTTGAGCTGTGCGCTAACGCTGCCCGACAAAAATAAAATTGCAATGATGAAGGATAATGACAGAATATATTTACTGAATCTCATACTAAATCTATTGGAAAATGTTACATTAAAATACCCTATTACTTGCCGCCCTGTACTTTCTGGAATGAAATACTGTATAAACTTTCCGACTTATTGCCGCTGGTGATATTGATTTGATATGCGCCGGGTTCGAGTTTGGAAATATCTATCGATTCGTTGTAACTATGGCCTTTTTGCGAGGGCTGCCAATGTATTTTCTTTTCGCCCTTTGCATCTATGATATCTGCCGCAAACAGCATGGGGTCGGGAGTATTGAGTTGCAGATTGAGCGTAGTAGAGAAAGGCGCAGGAGCTATCGCGTAATTCACATTTATATGCTCAATTATGCCGCGCGCTTTGTTTGGTTTATCTATTTCAAAATGCCCCGAAACAATACTTTTATCCAATAAATCGTTTTGTTTGGCTGGCAACCTACTGCCCATTGTTTGTTGAGCAAACACACTGCCGCCGCACAATGACAAAGCAATGACAAAGGAACCAAGGAAACGTTTTTTCATACTAATTAGTTAACTATCAACAATATCTACATTCAATATTCACTTATTCGAATAGAATTACAGCCCTGATATTTGGGCTTAGCGGTAGTATAGGCAAGATATTCCGAACAAGTCGTTAAAGTTAATATATTTCCACCTATTAAAAGAGCCTTAAAAAATATTTTTTGAGCATTAATAGACCTTTTTTTGAATTGATACAAGGCTTTTTGATACAAAATGCTTGATTGTAGATTGCTACGCCAACGAATTGTGAGAAGGGACCCGACGATTTACAAACAATCAAATGAGCTACAGCCGCCCATTTTCGGCTAAAGGAATAATTGACTATTTAAGCGACTATGTTGCACAACTGCGGTAGGCATCCACTTGCATACCCACACACAGAAATACCCCACCAAAATGGCAGGGTACACTGAATATATTGAAGAGGTAATTAGATCTTGAAGTGAGAGAACGCCTTGTTGGCTTCAGCCATACGATGCGTATCTTCTTTCTTTTTGAAAGCTCCGCCTTCACCTTTCGCTGCTGCTACTATTTCGTTGGCAAGCTTGTCGGCAATGGTTTTACCGTTGCGCTCGCGGCTGAAACGGATAAGCCATTTCATACTGAGCGATATTTTGCGGTCTGGTCTAACTTCTGCTGGAATCTGGAAAGTAGCTCCACCAATACGGCGGCTACGAACTTCTACAGCTGGAGTAACGTTTACGAGGGCGCGTTTCCACACTTCGTAACCTTCTTCGTTAGTTATTTTTGATACTTTATCGATAGCATCGTAAAAAGCGCTCAATACCACTGTTTTGTTACCACCCCACATAAGGCAGTTTACAAAACGCGTTACGTTTTTGTCGTTAAATTTCGGATCCGGCGCTAACGGGAGTTTTTTTGCCTGTGCCTTTCTCATTGCTGACTTGGCTTATATTAGAGAGTTAAAAAAATTATTTTTTGCCTGCTGGTTTAGCTCCTGGTTTACCAGCTGCGCCTGCTTTCGCTTTTTCCTTCTTAGTGCCATATTTACTGCGGCTCTTCTTACGGTCTTTTACGCCCGCTGTATCCAGAGCTCCACGTACAATATGATAACGCACACCGGGAAGATCCTTAACACGACCGCCGCGTATAAGCACTATCGAGTGCTCTTGCAGGTTGTGCCCTTCACCGGGGATGTAGGCAATCACTTCCACCTTATTGGTAAGGCGCACCTTAGCCACCTTACGAAGGGCGGAGTTTGGTTTCTTTGGAGTAGTAGTGTACACACGGGTACAAACACCACGGCGTTGAGGGCAGGAGTCCAAAGCGCGGGACTTTGATTTTGTCCGCATTTGTTCACGGCCTTTTCGTACTAATTGTTGTATTGTAGGCATTGCTTACGTTAGTAATAAATTAAAATTAGGAGTGCAAAGGTAAGGGAATAAATCAAAAGTAAAAACTAAAAATTTAAAAAAATATTTTCGAACGCTCTTTTCGCTGTTTTGCAGCCGAAAAACGCAGCTTCCCCCCTCAATTTTTTTTCAAAAATACATCATTTATTTTCAAAAGGCCGATTTATTAATTCAAATAGTTCTTCTCTTTTTGCGCGAAGCCCCTTCGACTGCCCTACCGCTATCTCCGGCAAGCCGTTTTTAAGCCCGTCCATAGCCTCTTCCAGAAACTCGGCAACCGGTATTCCGCCATGCGATTGTGTTTTATCGGCGCGCCTGTCGTGCCCCAATTCCGTGTCTACCGATGGCGGAGCCACCTCATAGACCGACACGCCCGTATTGCGCCACTGCCACCGCAATGACATGGTAAACGAATGTATAGCAGCCTTGGTGGCGCAATACACCGGCATAAACGCCAGAGGCGTAAAGGCAAGACCCGAAGAAATGTTGATAATAGACGCCTGAGGCAGTGCGCCAAAATGAGCGCCAAAAAGGGAACACAAATGTATGGGCGCCATCAGGTTGGTCTCCACCTCGCTGTACACTTTGCTCATTTCTGTCTCTTGAGTAAGATCTGCCGCAAATTGCACCCCGGCATTATTTACCAACACATTTACTGCAGGATAATGAGCCAAAACCCAGTCGCGCAACGCTGCACGTTGCGAAGCAACGGCAATATCGCACTGCCTGGTGATCATTCCTTTATTTTTTGCCGCTATTTCTGCCAGCCTGTCGGCGCGCCTGCCGCAAATAATTACGGTATTGCCTTCTGCAAAAAATCTTTCGGCAAATGCCAATCCGATGCCAGAAGTGCCGCCGGTAATTAAAATAGTATTTCCTGTTATGTTCATATTTTTTGTTGTTCAGCTACCGCAATTACAGATTCGTACCCTCTATCTCACTTACCACCTTTCGAAATTCGGCAGTTATGGGCGTTTTTTCATTCTTTCTAAAATCAAAATTTACTATTACATCGTGCGCCTCGGCCACTACTTCGTTATCGGCATTCCGGATCCGATGATGAAGGCCAAAGCTTGTGTTTTTGATAAACTCCATCCGCGACTCTACGACAATATTGCCGGGATAGAACAGTGGCTTAATAAAATTGCAGCCGGTAGATAGTAGTATTGGCCCAGTCTTATGTTCGCTAAAGCCCGCTGCTATACCCGTTAGCTCCCAGTATTGCACCCGGGCGGCCTGTATGTATTTGAAATAAGAGACATTGTTTACGTGTCCGAAAAGATCCATTTCGCTCCAGTCTATACGGAGGCTCAGCGTTACAGGAAAGAGGTTCATTATGCGAATGTAGCACGTTTTGGCGAGGCCAAAACCATGCGCCGTCAGTAGTTCCCAGCTGCCCCATAGCTTTAGAATCTTCATAAATATCGCTTAGCGGCAGCATTGCATTTACCGACTTTAATAACAAGGCGTCTTCCGGATTCTTGTATTCATTAAGTTCCCATTTGCCATCGCTATTTATACAAAATGCCCCCCTAAAGAAAGCCCATTCAAACTAAGAACCGAACCTGTAAAGCAATAGTCAATGAATACATACAACATTCACCAGGCTAACCTTACATAAACAAATACATAACCCGCACCACCCACAAATTGTTGAACTGCGCCGCTTTTGAATAGTCTTGAGGTATGTTATCGCGAATAGATACGAGCGAATACTGGAAGCGAATATTCAGGAAAAACCCTTTGTAGCAATGCAAATTTCCGGATAACACAATATTATAGTCGCTTTTTTTAAACGGATATTTATTGAGATCAAAGTTTTGGGCAGGGCTTGTAGTAATGTATTCGCTGCTTGATGCCAGGCGCGAATAAGAAAACCCTCCGCCAAAATGACTCTTACGTTTATCGAAGTAGTTGATCATTACCGGTATTTCGGCATACTTGAGGTCTATACCGTAGTTGGTTATGTACTGGCCCGAGGCAATTTGCTGCGCTTCGGTAGATCTTGCGCCTTTTTGAGCGTACAAGATCTCGAGACTGGCCGCCAGATGCTCATCGAGCTTGGTGTACACTATGCCGCCCATATTGAAACCTACCTTGTGGTAGCCCGCAAAATAATCGCCGTCTACTTGCAAAAAATTAGCTCCGGCTACCACGCCGCCATAAAAGGTACGTTCATCCTCTATGTAATAACCCTTTTGCGCCAGAGCGCCTGCGGCAACGCCGCATAGCCCTATACAAAGCAGTAGGATGAATTTTATATTTTTGAGCAATAAGGAATGCATTGGTTTTAATATTGATGTACAAATATACGTGCGTTTACCGCAACAGATACATTAACCGAACAGACCACAGATTATTGTACTGCTCCTGCGCTCTTGAAAAACCTGGCGGCGAAGAAGACCTGACCGGCATAAGCGAATACTGAAAACGGATATTGAGAAACAACCCCTTCCACAAATGCAGATTGGCGCCCGCTAAGAAATCGAAATTATCTTTTGAATAAGGGTATTTATTAAGATCGACGCTGGTAGCAGGCGCAGTAGATAACGACTCAGAACTGTTGACCAGCCGGCTATAAGACACCCCCAACCCGAAATGGCTCCGGCGTTTATCGTAGTAATTAATCATTACCGGCACTTCGGCATAGTTGAGTTTCACGCCATAATTGAGAATAAATACGCTGTCTTTGGGGGTCACTTTTACCATATCGCTTTTAGCTCCCTTTTCGGTGTACAAAAACTCCCAACTCAACGCCAAACGCTTGCGCAACTGTATATAACCAATACCGCCCACATTGAGGCCAATCTTGTGATAGCCGGCAAAATTATCGCCGTCTACCTGCGTAAAATTGGAACCCGCCACCACGCCCACCGAAAAAATCTTCGGGTCCTCGAGGTACATACCATGAGGTTCATCATCATCTTGCGCCCAAAGCCTGCCCGAAACCAAGCTTAAACAAAATGTAATGAAAATAAGTGCCGCAAATTTTCTACTTTTATTCATTGAATCAACAGAGTATAGTGCGATTTTTCTGACGAAACGCACCTAATGATTACCATCAAATGAGTTTCAAATATACGCCAAACACGCTTAAAAAATTAGAAGGCCTTTTCGACGAGGCCCGCTACATCATTCGTTACGAGAAAGGACACTTCAATAGCGGCTACTGCGTGCTGGAAGAAAGAAGGGTTGTGGTTATCAATAAATTTTTGAGCGTAGAGGGCAGAATTAATGCGCTGATAGAAATATTACCCTCTATAGCAGTAAACGAAGAAGAACTAAGCGGGGAAATGCTGAAGTGGTACCGGGCATTAAAAACCGAACCTGCTTTTGGCGCAGACCCTACCGTACAAACACAAATGGATATCTGACCGTGAACATAACATTCTTAGGCACCGGCACTTCGCAGGGCGTTCCGTTTATTGGTTGCCCCTGCCCCGTTTGCACATCGACCAACAAAAAAGACCAGCGACTCAGGTCGTCGGTATGGATAGAAACGCCCGATGCCAGCATAGTTATAGACAGCGGCCCCGACTTTCGCTACCAGATGATACGCGCCAATGTGCGCCAACTGGACGCTATTGTGTTTACCCACGCCCACAAAGACCATATTGCCGGGCTGGACGACATAAGACCCTACAACTTCTTTAGCGGCAACCCTGTAAAAATATATGCCACTCCCGAAACGCAGGAAGGACTGCATCGCGAGTTCAGTTACATATTTTCGGGCATGAACTATCCGGGTATACCGCAGATAGAGATGCACACCATAAACCCCGACGAGCCGTTTTTTGTGAATGGCGTAAAGTTCACACCCATAAAGCTGTTGCATTACAAACTGGAGGTGCTGGGCTATCGCGTGGGCGACTTCACCTACATTACCGACGCCAACTATATAGCGCCCGAAGAACTAAACAAGGTGCGCGGCAGCAAGGCAATAACCCTGAATGCCCTGCGTCATGAACCGCATATATCGCACTTTACCTTGGCGCAAGCGATAGAACTGGCCAAAGACCTGAATGCTGAAGAAACCTATTTTACCCACATAAGTCACCAATTAGGGCTGCACGACAAGGTGAATGCAGAACTGCCGAGAGGTATGAACCTGGCCTACGACGGACTAACGCTAACCTATTAGCCACCAATCAATAATAGAACTCCCCGCGAATTTGTAAAAGCGGCCGCTACATAGGGGCTGAATTTTGTATTTTTGCCGGATTACCTATATAAATAAAATAAGGCGCTGAAAATATGGAATACAATTTTGCGGATATAGAGCAAAGAGCAAAAGATAAATGGACTGCCGAACAGGTATATAAAGCACACAACCCTACAGGCAATGAACCCGCCAAACCCAAGTGTTATATACTCGATATGTTTCCCTACCCCAGCGGCGCAGGCCTGCATGTAGGGCATCCGCTGGGCTATATTGCATCAGATATTTATGCCCGTTACAAGCGTCTGAACGGCTATAATGTGCTACACCCTATGGGCTTTGACGCCTTTGGATTGCCTGCCGAACAATATGCGCTGGAAACTGGTCAACACCCGGTGGAAACCACCCGCAAAAACACCGCCCGCTACCGCGAACAACTGGACAACATAGGCTTTTGCTTCGACTGGAGCCGCGAGGTGCGCACCAGCGACCCAAAATACTATAAATGGACACAATGGATATTCTTACAACTGTTTCATAGCTGGTTCGATCGCAGCCGCAATAAAGTGCGCCCTATAGCAGAACTCATAAGTATTTTTGAACAGGAAGGCAATATCAAAAATGCATGCCCCGGCGACGAGAACATAGTGTTTGACGCAGCGGCATGGAATAATTATACCGAACAGCAAAAGCGCGACTGCCTGATGCAATACCGCATGGCCTACCAGGGCTATGCGCAGGTGTGGTGGTGCGAGGCGCTCGGCACTGTGCTGGCCAACGACGAGGTAGTAAACGGCGTGTCTGAACGCGGCAACCACCCCGTAGAACGCAAGAATATGCGCCAGTGGTTTTTGCGTATTACAGAGTATGCAGAGCGTTTGCTGTCGAGCCTCGACAACCTGGAATGGAGCGAAGCCATGAAAGAAATGCAGCGCAACTGGATAGGTAAGAGCATAGGCGCAGAGGTGAAGTTTAAGTGCCTCACCCCGGCCCTCTCCAAGGGAGAGGGAGGTGGAGAGTCGTCTATTACCGTATTCACCACCCGCCCCGACACTATTTTTGGCGTAGATTTTATGGTGTTGGCGCCCGAGCATGAGCTGGTAGATGCTATTACTACCGCTGAGCAAAAAACAGCGATAGAAGAATACAAGACGTATGTAAAAAGTAGGTCGGAGCGCGAGCGCATGAGCGAGGTGAAGCAAATAACAGGTTGTTTTACCGGAGCCTATGCAGCGCATCCGTTTACCGGACAGCCCATACCCGTATGGATAGCAGAATATGTGCTGGCTGGCTATGGCACCGGCGCCATAATGGCTGTGCCCAGCGGAGACGACCGCGATTTTGCTTTTGCCAAACACTTCGGCATACCGATAACCAATATTTTTGGCGACAAATATACCGGCGATAAGGCCTACAGCGACAAAGCTGGAACAATAGAAAACAGCGATTTTGTAAGCGGCAAAAGCATTGCCGAGGCAGCTGCATTGGTAATAGAAGCGCTGGCCGCCGATGGCAGGGGTAAGAAAAAAGTAAATTACAAACTACGCGATGCAGGATTTAGCCGTCAGCGTTACTGGGGCGAGCCATTTCCGATAGTGTATGTAAACGACATACCCTATGGCATAGATGAGGAACCGGTAAAAGATACCAACCTGAACAGCCTGCCGGTAGAGCTACCCTACGTAGAAGGCTACAAACCCGGGCCGGAAGGACAGGGACCGCTGGCCAATGTAAACGAGTGGATGAACACCCCTGTAGGACAACGCGAAACCAACACCATGCCGGGATATGCAGGCAGTAGCTGGTACTTTTTGCGCTACATGGATCCGAATAACGACACAGCATTTGCCGACCGCAAAGCCACCGACTACTGGAACCAGGTAGACCTGTATATAGGCGGCACCGAACATGCTGTAGGCCACCTGCTGTACAGCCGCATGTGGACAAAAGCCCTGTACGACCTAAACCATATTAGTTTTGATGAACCATTTAAGCGGTTGTTGAATCAGGGGATGATACAGGGAGTTTCTTATTACATAGGCTCTGGGGAATGGGATAATGAAATCGCTATTATAAATGAAAATCGCCCACCAAGTGAGTTAGTAAAATTTGACGTTGTATGTTCTTTCTATCACCGAAACGAGAGAACTGCAGCAAAACCACAGGGCAAATTATTTCATGCTGGTGAAACTGGATTAGTTAGTTACGGTCCGAACATACGATTAAAATATGGCCATAATTTCGTAGACACTAAAGATAGGCTTACAAAAGAAAAGTACCGACAATACCTAACAAGTCAAGGATACGCCGATGATTCAATTATCGATAAATTGACCAAGGTTTTATGGGAAAATCAGTTATCTGAAAACGGCGAACAATACATCCAATGCAAAATGGAAGTGGAAAAAATGTCGAAGTCGAAATACAATGTGGTCAATCCCGACGATATTGTAGCGCAGTATGGCGCCGACACCTTCCGGATGTATGAAATGTTTTTGGGTCCAATAGATGTAAGCAAACCATGGGACACCAAGGGTATTGAAGGCGTGCATCGTTTCCTGAAAAAGATGTGGCGGCTGTATTTTGGCGATGGCGGATGGATCGTAACCGACGATGCTCCTACCGACGAAGAATACCGATCGCTACACAAAACAATAAAGAAAATAGGCGACGATATAGAACGGTTTTCGTTCAACACATCGGTAAGCCAGTTCATGATTTGTGTCAATGAGCTTTCGGCTTTGGGTTGCCACAAGCGGGCTATACTGGAGCCGCTGGCGGTGGTGATCTGTCCGTTTGCGCCGCATATTGCGGAAGAACTGTGGCGACATTTTGGCCATAACGGCAGCGTGGTAGACGCCTCGTTCCCTAAATATGAAGATCGCTATGTTACCGACAACACAAAGAAATATCCAGTAGCAGTAAATGGCAAAACGCGTATAGAACTGGAATTTGCGCTGGATGCCGACGCTGCCGATATTGAAAAAGCAGTATTGGCCGAAGAAGTAGTACAGAAATGGATGGAAGGCCGTCCGCTGAAAAAATTCATCTACGTGCGCGGCAAAATGATAAATGTGGTGGCCTAAAAAAGCCAACCATTTTTTACCTTAATTTTGCGCCATGAAGATTAATAAGATTAGCATTTTTCTGATGGTATTTTTCATGCTCCTGGGTGTTTGCTTTTTGGGGTATTATTATAAAGTAAGTAAAGAACAAGTAAAACTGGCGCTACCTGTACTCGGCAATCCGGGACACACGGTAGCGCCTTTTTCTTTTACCAATCAGTTGGGCAAAACCATTACCAACGATGACGTGAAGGGAAAAATATGCATAGTGGAATATTTCTTCGCCACCTGCAAGGGTATATGCCCCAAAATGAACGAAAACATGAATACAGTGTACAAGGCCATAAAAGGCAACAAGCGCGTACTCATATTATCGCATACTGTAGACCCTTATAAAGACACCGCCGCAGCCCTGAACGCCTACAGCAAGCGTTTTGACGCCGATCCGGAACAATGGATGTTTTTGACCGGCGATAAAAAACAGCTATACGACATGGCGCGCTACAGCTACCTGATCAACGCCAAGGAAGACACCACCGGCGTAAGCGTAGCCGAAGATTTTATACACGACAACCACTTTATGCTCGTAGACGGCGGCGGCCACATTCGCGGCGAATACGACGGTCTGGTTGTAGCCGATATCAACAAATTGATATCAGACATCAACGAACTGATGAAGGAGAAGAATTAATGCCTGTCATTATCAAAAACAAGCAAATAACCGGTTCCATTACACCTCATTGTCATTGCTTGGGAACTATCTGTTGGGATATTTTGCAGAAAAATATAATAGACAATTGCAAAACAAGCACGTATTTCAAATTCAACCCTTTCAGGGTTGGAACGAGTTTACTCCTTAACCCCGGGCTTCGCCGCGGGGCTACGCACATTTATGCCCTTCGGGCAATGTATTGTTATTGAAAACAATTTAACCACCAACATCTCCACCTCCCCAAAAAACAACTACACCGCTTTTTTCTTTGCCCGGCTTTTGGCCCATTCTATGGCCATTTTCAGCTGTTCTTCACGGGTAAGGCCGCTATTGTCGAGGAGAACGGCATCTTCTGCCTGACGCAACGGACTTTCGTCGCGGGTACTGTCTATATAGTCGCGCAGCTCCAGATTGTGGCGCACTTCGTCCATGGTTATGTGGTGGTTGGTAGCATACATTTCTTTAAACCTGCGCATCACCCTTACCTCGGGCGCTGCGGTCATAAATATCTTTAGTTCGGCTTTAGGAAAAACTGCAGTGCCAATATCGCGACCATCCATCACTATTCCTTTCTTTTCGCCCATTTGCTGCTGCTGCGCCACGGCAAAGGCGCGCACCTCGCGCAATGCCGCCACCTCGCTTACCTTCTCCGAAACAATCATATCCCTTATACACGATTCTACATTTTCATCGTTCAGGTGTATCTCTGAGCGATGGTTTTCTTCGTTCAGCTCAAAGGTAAGGGTGATGTTGCCCAGCGCTTCATGCGTCTGCGCAGCATCGGTATAGTCTACTCTGTTTCGTAAAAAATAAAGCGTTATTGCCCGGTACATTGCGCCGCTGTCTATATAATTATATCCCAACTTTGCCGCCAGCTCGCGCGCCAGCGTGCTTTTGCCGCACGACGAGAAACCATCGATAGCTATAATTATTTTGTGGTTAGCCATAGCCTCAAAGGTAATTAGAAAAAAGCGACCTCAAAATCGGCTTGCTTTACGAAGAAAATAAAATCTGTCCCTTTAATCGAACTACATTAGTAAGTAGAAAAATAAAAAATGGCAACTTACTATTTTGCAAATTTCGAACCATTACCCGTAACTTTATTGTATGATATATGAACTGGAAATAGAAGAAGGCAAAGAAAAACAGCTCATTGAGTTTTTGAAGCAATTAGATTTTGTGTCTATAAAGGCAATCAAAGACAAGAAAAAGAAAACAATCAAAGCATCCGATACTTCTGACCTTCCTTATTTCGATTCTTGCCTGGATTGGAATTGATAAAGGGATTGAAATTTGCAAAATAAGGGTGAACTCGACAACCTATTTTTTTACACCACCCTACTTCACATCCGTCAACAGCCGGTAAGTAAGCGCACCCAGCGCCACAACCGCGACAATTATGGCAGGCCATAGCCAAGCCGTTGTATCATTTTTCTTTGCAACTGTAGCTTGTACTTGCGGCGCAACAACCAGTTCGCCGTAACCTAATGAAGGTATACCAGCGGGAATGCTGTCTTTAAACTTTGGCAAATCGTACACCGGAGCAGTAGCCTCTCTATTACCAGCCAGCAGCTTATAGGTTTTACCCTGTTCCAGCCAGGCAATTATGGTGCGGTTTTCCTGCCATGTGGTGGCGCCTGATACGCGCAATGGCTGATTATCGTCGTTTTGTATGGCTACAATAATGGCTTTCGCCTCTTGCGCCGGCAGGTCGAAAGTGGGGTTTACACCCGTTGCCAGCGTAAAAGAAGCCACAGGCATGCTTAGAGCGCTACTATCGTTGTTTTCCGGCAGAACATAGGCCGATGCCAAACGGCTATAATAACGCGGCCCGGCAACTGCGAGCGCCACTTTTGACACTCTATAGGGCGCATTGTTCTGCAACAAAACATAAGTCATTTTATTACTGCTGTCGATCTGCTTTACCCTCGGCGACGGATTAGTTTGGTAACCGGGTAGCGAAGTAGCGGTATCAAGATCATACACCCATGCGCGCTTTATATTGAGCGGGTCGGTTTGCGCATTGTTTATCTTTAGCCTGAAGTAGCGGTACTTGCTGTAGGGAAATTGCACAACCTGCAGGCTCAATCCATCTTTTGTGGTAACTGCGGCATTAAACTGTAAATGATCGGCAATAATATACCAATGCTCCCTGTCGTCGCTGCCGCTCAGCATGGCTGTGCGCTCTACTGCGTTACTGGTTAGCTCCATAACCATGTAGGCTACGCCAGCATTTGTACTATTCTCAACATCCAGCAATGTGTACTTCCCTTGTCGCGCAATGCTAAGTATGGGTAGTATGGTGGTCGACTCCTTCACAATACGCTCTGTGTGGCGGTGCATGTAGGGCGTAGCCTGATCGCCCAGCATTATACGCACATCGCTCAGGTCGGCATTGGCAATAGCGCTCAGTTGTGGACTAATGCCAATGCTGTAAAAACCGGTGGCGCCGGGCGTTTGTAGCGTAGCGACATGAGAAAACTGCTGCGCCGCCATTCTGTTACAACTGCACAACGCCACAACCAGCAATAGTATCAGCCTACTCTTTGTGGTCATCAATAATTATTTTTTTCAGCTTCTGATACATAAACGAAACCGTGAGCAACAATGCGCCCAGCAGTATAAACGCGAGTATCTTACCGCCTTCTGATATACCCAAAATATCGAACGAAAACAGCTTTACTAATACTATGGAGAATAAAGTAAGCGATATGATGCGCAGCGTTTTCTGCCTGTGTTTCATACCCAACCACATGAGCGCAAACGAGCTCAATGCCCATATTACCGTAAGCCCGGCTTTGCCATACTGCCTGATCAGTAAATCGGCATTGCCATTGTGGTAGGCTGCTACTACATACACATGCATTAGCTCAAGACTTAAAAAACTGAGCGCCACCAAAGTAAAGAATATGCTCACGGCCTTTAGGTTTGCTGTTAGCTGACCGGCTATTGCGCGCACTCCTTTTATGGTTATAAATAGCAGCGCGGCCATTATTGCGGTGTCTATCCAGTGTGCTGCCAAAAGTATGCCGCTATACCTATGGGCCAACACGCCATCGCGTAGGTCGGCGATTAAACCAGAGCTAAACAAATAAACGGCATAGGCTACAATAAGCGGTGCAAAGTAGGGCCAAACCGTTTTGCTGTCAGGGCGGCGCTGCGCATATAGCAGCAATGCCAACGCAAACACCTCTGTTATCAAACGATGATAAACATTGGGTATATCGTAGACCGATAAATTTTTATAGATCAAATTGACTCCAAAAATACAAGTGAGGTACAATAACCCTATACCCACACTAAGGAACAACCGCGACATACTGCGCGATGATATACCCTCTATGAATTCTTCATCGCCATTTTTGCGCAGCAGGTAATAATAAGCACCGAAAGCCGCAACTGATACAAGATTGGTTACCAGTCCCTGAGTAGAGTTGTAAATCAGTCTTAGCTGCGTGGTATTGAGCGAGGAAACAGCCGCCCAGTCCATGAGCAAACTAATGACCGACAAACCGCAAACCAACATAGACGAATACTTGAAAATGCGTATACCCGAATAGCCTGACAACCAATAGAGCAACACAAACTCGGCGCTCCAGAAGAGCGTGATAGCATGGCCATGCAATTGTATAGGTATAGTGAGCGTAAGGAACGACAGCGTAAGCCCGATAAGCAGGAAAAACAGATTGCGGTCGGCCTTGCCATTTTTGTATACATAATAAGCCAGACCCAGATTGATGAAGCCTAACGCCAATGTAAACAACCCCTGATAAGCTCCTGCATTCCAGTAATGCAAAATGGTCATACCGGCAGCATAATACGTGGCGGTTATGAACAACAGCAGCATAAAATCAAACGCCTTAAATTGGGTCTTGTTACGCACCTGATTCAGCATATTCATACCCATAAACAACAGGTAGAAAACCGTAGCAAACAACAGCCCAAGCGGATAGGAAATTACTTTGTTGTCGGACAGTGAAGTACCCAGCCATCCGGCAAAAATCACATCGGTAAATACGAGCGCTATGATATTGATAGGCGTCCAGCGTTTGAACCAGGATAGCGACAGCAGCCCAACATTGAGCACTATAAGGTAAACAAACAGAGTAATGTAGTTGCCCTCGCCGCTGCTTACCATAAAGGGGGCTAAAAACCCGCCAATGGTGGCTATTATAGCCAATTCCAGTTTGTCGTACAGCACAGAAAGCGCTACCGCAAATGCCGTTATTATTACCATTATTACAAATGCAGCCGCCTGCGGCATTAGGTGGTATTGGTGGTAGGCAAATGCTATGGTGAAATAAAAGACTGCTATACCGCCCCCTGCCAGCACTGAGCTGAAGGAACGGTAAGTATTGCGCAGATAATGCGCCAAGCCAACTAATATGGCGCCGCAACCCATCCCTATGCTCACTCTACCTACTTCGTTTATCCAGTTTTGGTCTATGGCATATTTTACAAAAAAGGCAATACCCAACACCAGTATGGCTATACCTATTTTATTGATCAGATTTTCACCAATAAACTTTTCGAGGTCGGGATTGTTGCGCGCCCATTTGTCCATCGTGCTTTCTTCCGGTTCGCTATATGGTTTAGGCTCGGGCTGAGTAGTCGGCTCCGTAAAGGCCAGCATAGGCTCAGGTTCGGCGGAGGCATATGGCTCTTCTTCCGATATCTGCGTTTCGGGAAGTGGCATAGCCGATGGAGGGGCAACATTTACGGCAATTATTGGTTCCGGCTTCTGAGGGGCTACTGGCGGAGGCGCAATCGGTTCTTCTACCTGGTATGCAGGCGGAGGCGCTGCTTCGGGTTGCGCTTTCGGCTTGGGCTTGTAGGTCTCGTAATCTACTACCTGCGGTTGCGCACCCTCTACACGGGGCAGTTTAATATCTGTTTTGAGTTCTTCTATTTCGATTCGCAGATTTCTGATTTCGGATGCCAGCAACTTTATCGTTTGCGTCAGCGATTCTAATTCGGCTTTGCGACCGGTTCCCTTGGTAATTGAAATAATAATAAGCGCAATTATTCCCAGAATAACTATGGCTTCCATAAAGGTAAATTTTAGGGTGAAGAAGCAGTTATATCAGGTATGCCAAGTAAACCTGTTGTTGATTCTTAATGTGAAAGTAGTATAAATTGCTGCTTTGCAACACTTCAAACACCCATAAAATTGTTAATACTTTACAGTATGACCATCCCAGCTTACGGCCGCATCATGATTGCTTTGCGAATACAACGCTAAGCCAAAAAACGCATTAATCGCCAAAAAATACAAAAGTCTATCAAAACTGCAATAATTTCACCATCTCAAACCTGCCAAAACTGCCTATGCATTGGCTCATGCTCATCCGCTGGAAAAACTTGGCTATTGTGGCGCTTACGCAGTCACTGGTATGGTATTGCCTTTCTACCAAAGACGTTCGTTTGTCGGTTGGTATTTTTCTGCTTTTGTGTGTTTCTACCCTACTTATCACGGCAGCCGGCTACATTATCAACGATATTTATGATACAGATATCGACGCCATCAACAAGCCCGACAGGCTGTTTATTGGCGCAGCTATTCCTAAGCGCCATGCACTATGGGTTTACTGGGGTTGCAATACCGCTGGACTGCTGCTGGCAATATTGGCAGGCTATTGCTATGGTGGAATTGAACTTGCATTGGTGCAGTTGGGGTGCATTTTGTTGCTATGGCTTTATTCGGCATACCTAAAGCGAACTCTCCTCATTGGCAATCTTGCCGTTGCGGCGCTTAGCTCTGTTGTTGTGATTATCATTATGCTGTACCAGCCCGTAACCATTGCGCCAATGGCCGTTGCTCCTTCAATAATGGGTTTTTGTTACGCACTTTTCGCATTTATGGCCACTTGGCTCCGGGAGCTGGTAAAGGATATGGAAGATGCGCGCGGCGATGCCGCTTGTGGCAGCAGCACATTGCCCGTAAAATACGGTATACAGGTGGCTGGTATATGGGTATTTGCGCTTGTCATCAGCATGATGTTGGCGCTGGGTTTTGCTGTTGTTCAGTTATTTTTGCTTCATTACTTTTACTTAGGGGGGTATATTGTTCTGTTATTACTCCTGCCAATGTCGACTTGGTCGGTGTTTATCGGAAAAAATAATACCCCGACACACTATCATAAAGCTGCCAATTGGCTGAAAGTGATTATGTTGCCGGGCATTTGCTCCCTTATTGTTTATTATTTAGAAACACAACACATTTTATGCGCCAGATAATACTTGCATCGCAGTCACCACGCCGCAAATGGCTGATGGAAATGGCTGAACTACAGTTTGATATTATTGTTGCAGATGTAGATGAAACCAACCCACCCGGTATGCCCGGCGACGATGTGCCTGAGTTTTTGGCGCGCAAAAAAGCTGCGGCAATAGCCCCAATAGCCCCCGAAGCAGTAATAGTAGCCGCCGACACCGTAGTACTGCTTGACCACCACATACTGGGTAAGCCAACAGACGAGGCCAATGCACTGGAAATACTCCGCCAATTATCTGGCCGTATGCACAAAGTAGTATCGGGCGTTTGCATTCGCGATGGAGCTAAGGAAGTGGGCTTTTCAGTAACTACCGAAGTTTACTTCCGCGCGCTTACCGATGCGCAAATACGTCATTATGTAACCAACTACAAACCCTACGACAAAGCCGGCGCATACGCTATACAAGAATGGATAGGCGTAACCGGCATAGAAAAAATAAACGGCGACTACTACAACGTAATGGGGCTACCCATAGGCGACCTTATTGTAGCGCTCAAAGATTTTGGCATAGGGGCATAGCGCGGGCTATGCCTCGTGCTCAGCAACGAGCTGCGCTACCTGCACCGCGGTTTGCGAACCCAGCGCCACGCCCATGCCGCCCATCCTGAAACCGCCAAAAATACGACTGGTAAAGGCCTGTACTATTGGTCGTTTGGTTCGTCCGAATGCCATGATTCCAGCCCAACGCTGGGCAATGGTGAACGGGGTGCCAGGTAGTATTATTGTAGCTAGTTTTTCTTCAAGATCGGCTTGAATGCGGTCGTTGAGCGAAAAATTGGTGGTTGCCTCGCCTTCGAAGTCCAGATTGCGGCCGCCGCCAAACAATACCCGACCATCTATCTCCCTGAAATAATAGTATCCTTTATCGAAGTGGTAAATACCCCTAAATTTCAGTCCCGGCACTGGTTCTGTTACCAACACTTGTCCACGCCCGGGGGTAACATCTACGTCTGGTAGTAACGCTTTTGTAAAGGCATTAGTACATACCACCATTCGCCTGCAACGAAACGAATAAACTTCGCCCCTGAACGGGTCGGTTACCTGCACTGCTACGCCAATGGCGTCTTCTTCAAAACCCGCAACAGCAGCGCTGGTCTTTATTTCTATACCCATCTGCATGGCCAGCCCAAGCAAGGCGCGCATCATCATACCGCTATGTAGTTCGCCCTCGCACGTATTTTGTATCAGGTGTCGGGTGTAGCCAGCAGAAAAGCCAAATTCAGCAATCTTATTGTTCGCCAAAGTAAATGCCTGCACACCTGTAATCGGTCGAATTATTCTGTTCAGGTAATCGAGTTGATCTACTGCGGTGGTCTCAGTTTCGCCTATCAGCTCATAACTGCCGTTTGCTTTGTAGCCAATATTTTGGTCGCCAAGGCGGCCCCGCAGACGCTCCAATCCCTTCTTGCGCTCTGCAAACAAGTCAAGCACTTCTTGTTCGCTGGCATGTTGCAGATCGTCAAGCAGCTCTGTTGCGCTGCCCATGCAGGCAAAGCCGGCATTGCGCGTACTGGCGCCTGTGGGCAGCATACCTCGCTCCAGTACCAATATTTGAGCATCAGTGTAGCGTTCTTTCAGTTCAATAGCCGTACTCAAGCCTACCACGCCGGCTCCTAAAACTATATAATCGTAGTTCAGAAAACTCTGTCTTTCCCAATAGCTGAACATAAACATTTTTTCGTTTTACTTCCCTTAACCAATTTTGCAATACGGTATAATACCGTTTGGACATTAAAAATCGCCATTCGGGCATTGTTGCGACGCTACGGGGCGCAGCCTATAAATAATACATAACTCAACTACAAACCTGTAGCGCCTAACGGCGCAATGACATGCTTAGGGCCGAATTTTAATCGATTTGGTATAAACTTACAAATTCTTAGCCCACCACAAATAAAAATGCTTATGCGCCGCTGTAAAAACGACGCATAAGCAGGATAAAATAGAAACAGGAAAAGATATTAGAAGGATACGGTTACAGAGATGGTCGTTTGAACATCGCCGTTGCACACAGTGATAATGGCATTACCGGGGCTAACTGGAATTAACTGATTGGTTGTTGCATCTACAGTACAAACGGTCATATTGTCTGAGCAGAATTTCAGAACCGCGCCTGCAACTGGGTTGTTAGAAGCATCGAGCGCCTGCGCTGATACCGCTTGCGGGCCGCCTGTGATGTTGAGGTTGACAGAAGCCGGGGCAGAAATATGCGTAACGCCGGCTGCCTTAGTACCACAATCGCAATCGCTTACGCTTATCACTGCCACACCCGGATCTATGGTTGGCGAGGTAACATGCGCGATCACAATAGTGCTCAGGAATGGAGTGGTAGATGTTGCTTTCATATGCACCATACCAGTATTCTCATCTACGGTTGCAATGTCGAAGTAACCGCCTGTGTAGGGCACTTCCCATTTAAGACCTGCTGGCATAGTAATTTCAGACACTGCTTTAGTTGAGTGGTCTACAGTATAGGCCTTCGCCACTAGTTGCTTGTAACCATCTGGGGCGATGCTGGCCATGTAGGGCGTTACAATAATAGCAGTGTCGGGCAATACCTGTACTTCTGCCTGTCCTACTATGCCTTTGGCGGTTGCAGTTATGATAGTGCTACCCAATTGCAATGCCGTTACTTTACCGCTTGCATCTACCGTAGCCACGCTTGGGTCTTGCGACGCCCAAGTAAATGTAGAAGACACCTCATTACCTGATACATTGAACGCCTTTGCAGAAAAGGTAACGTTGTCGCCGCGGAAAATGTTGGCTCCACCTGGCGTCACTGCTACTCGCGCTACAGGCAAGGTTACAGGCGGCATACCTACCACCATTACTGGTATATATACTTTGTTGTTTGCCGACAGACCGTTGCCGGTTACTGTAATCAGGCAAGAGCCTGCAGCCAGAAAGCTCACTTCGCCTGTGCTGCTTACAGTAGCCACACTTGGGTTGCTGGAGCTGTAGGAGTAGCCGCTTATTGTGCTCGTGCCTATGTACACAGGTAACAATGGAATAGTACCAGCTCCGGTTGTCCACACAATGGCCGATGGAACAACATTAAACAATGCCGGCGTATATACGCCTACAGGCACAGTAGCAGTCAGCTCTTTACCGCCTGTAGTTACTTTTGCGGTTACCGTTCCGAAACCAGTGCCTGAACCGGTAAAGATATTGCCGCTGAAAGCTCCTATACTCGCTCCGCCATCGCCGATTACTGTCCATGTTGCATTTGCAGCCGGAGTTGTTTCCCCTTTGCCGTTAACAATTACTGCCGTGTATGGCATTGCCTGACCGGGCTCAAGATTAAGCGCTCCCGACTGGATAAACAGCGCAACATCTGATGACGACGAGGAACCTGAGTCGCTTTTCTTACAACTCTGCCATGTAAACGTGGTGGCAAATGCTACTGCCAGCAGGCCTAAAATTGTTAGTGTCTTTTTCATTTTTCTGTGTTTAAACGTTTGTTTTTGAGATACTTGGTTTCCGATTTTCGGCGGCTGTTTCACTTTGTTGACAGCGAAAACCGCCATTTGTGATTAGCTTTATTTGAAACCAAAAGTAGACTCACGCACTCCTACAGGCGTTAAAAGATGTTGCAAAAACGTTCAAATTTGTTGCAACAGAGCGTTGCAACATTCATTTTCTATGAAAAGAAGGCAAAAAGGCTATCGAAAGCTAGCGCAATGAATCAGATGGACCGAAAAACACGCTATAACGCTCTATTATTTTTCGTTTGAGCCCTCCATGCTTGGGGGATAGCCAAAGTGATCGGTAAAGCACTTGGTGAAATAAGATTGCGAGGTAAACCCTGTTGCATAGGCCGTTTCAGTAATATTACTACCTCCTTGTCGCAACAACTGTTGCGCCTTTTCCAACCTTATTGTGCGTATGAGTTCAGATGGAGAGAATCCCGTCAACGCTTTTATTTTGCGCTGAAAATGGCTTCTATTTACATTCATCAACTCCGCCAGCAATTCCACAGAAAGCTGAGCGTCGTCGAGTCGCTCGTTGATAATATCCAAGCACTTCCGAGCAAACGGATCCATGGGTCGCGCCGGTATTTCGGACGCAGCCGCTGCTGTTTCGTCATTCAGCTGACTTCTATTTGCCAGCTGCGCCATATCGAGCAGGTTGGCAACCAGCGCCGCCAACTCGTCTGGTAAAAACGGCTTAACCATATAGGCTTGCGCGCCTGCGCCCATCGCTTCCATTTTGGCTTCTGCCGATGCTTTTGCGCTTAACGCTACAACCGGTATATGCCTTGTTCGCATATCCGCTTTCAGCTCTTTCAGCAGCGTTATTCCGTCCTTAACCGGCATCATTATATCGGTAACTACAATATCGGGCTGCTCGTCAGCGAGCGCGGCAAGAGCTTCCACCCCATTTGTTGCAGTTATTACCTTGTAGCCTTTGCCTTGCAGCAACCTGCGGTTAAAGTCCAATATGTCTTTGTCGTCTTCTACGAGCAAAACAATAGCCGCGCCTTCTGCAGGTAAAGTCGTTGGGCCCGATAACTGCTGCTTTGCAAAACTCAGTGTCACGGTAAACACTGCTCCTTGACCCGGTTCGCTCACTATATTAATATCGCCCTTCATCAGCCCTACCAACTCCTGCACCAGCGACAGGCCTATCCCTATGCCCTTTGTTCCCGCATTTTCCTGATTGCGCGTTCTGTAAAACCTGTCGAAAATGCGCTGTTGATCGTCAAGAGCTATACCTGGACCTGTGTCCCATACGCTAATTGTATAATTCATGCGCCCGTTGCCCAGCTGTACCCCCACCTCTATACCCACGCTGCCACCGTCGGGCGTATATTTTATGGCATTGCTCAGCAAGTTACCCACTACCTTTTCCAGTGCATCCTTATCGAACATAACGTTACCAACGCCAGGCTCTACTTGCACTGTGGTTTTGATGTTTTTTTCGCGCGCCTGCGCTACATACTGTGTTACCAGTGTTTCTAAAAATTCACTCACATTACCTACTCGCTCTTCCAGCTTGTATTTTGCTGCGTCAATTTTTGAGATATCGAGCATCTGATTGATAAGCTCGTTCAACCTATTGGTATTGCGCTCTGCCATATCCAACTGATACACCATTTCGGGGTCGGTTATTTTACTTTGCAGTGTCTTCACCGGTCCTTGTATCATGCTTAGCGGCGTACGTATTTCGTGGGCTACATTTGCAAAAAATCTGCTTTTTGCCTCATCCACTTTCTTTTGCACCCTCGACCTGATCGTAACATAGCCAAATAATACAATTCCTATTAGGGCAAGCAAAGTAAACACCAGTATTATCAACAATACCTTATTGCGTTGTTTCTGCACTTCCACATTTGCTGTTTCCAGTTTTAGTTGCTGGTCTTGTATTGTTTGCCGGTTTTTTTCTCCTTCAAACTGCTTATCAAGGCGCACCACATAATTATTGAAATCGCTTTTGCTCAGCGAATCCTGCAACATTGCATATTTGTATAAATAATCGTAGGCATTCTTATAGTCGTGCAGCGCGGCATAGGCTTCTGCCATAGTTCCGTATACATGCGCTACTTCCTTTTTAAATCCAAAACGCTCAGCGGCGTCCATCGACTTGTGGTAGTATTTTAATGCTTCTTTATGGTTGCCGCGCTCCTCATACAGAAAGCCAATATTAAAAATAGCCTTGTACATCTGCGCTTCGTTGCCGGCCAGTTTCCAGGCATCGTAGGCGCGCAAATAATAAATTTCAGCCGAATCGGGCCTACCAGTATACTCCATCACCGCCCCGCGATTTATATAATAGTAGCCTCTCAGCGGTATATTATCTGTTCGCGACAGTATGTCGGCCACTTCATTCAGGGCTACAATAGCGCTGTCGTATTCTTTCAAAAAATCGTGCATCACCGCCAGATTTACCAATTGGTTGCCCAGGCTATCTTTGCTATTCAGCGATCGGCAAAGCGACAATTGCATCTGGTAGTAGCTTTTCGCTTCTTTAATGTGTTGCTGCGCATAATAAGCAAAGCCAATCTCGCCATACAGCGCAGCAATTTCTTTCTTATCCTCTGCCGGCCTGCACATGCTCAGCGCTTCGAAATACAGCGCTACTCCTTCTTTTTCTTTATGCAGATTAAACAACGCCTTACCCTTTAGGGTCATTGCATTTATGCGATCTTGTCGATTATTGTTAGCGGCAGCGTTTTGTAAGGCTATGTCAGCAAAATGCAGCGCTGAGTCGGGCTTTTTGAGTTTAACGTACCCACGCGATTGTTCAAGCAGTCGCTCTACAACTGCTGATTGGGCAATAGACGTACCATTATGCAAACACAACAACCATAAAATACCTAAAAAAATTATCCGCATACACCCCGTTTGATATTAGTAGTCTACCATTATATAAGCAAAAGTATTGCCAAATTGCAATAATTGCTTGTTAACTGCTATTGTAGTTTCGCAACTGCTGTATTAATAGTCCCTAGACGAAGAAAACAAGGTAATATTCATTTATTTGCAACCCGGCTTACAACGCAGGTATTAACGGTAATAGTGTATTTTTACCGCTGCAACATGGCAAAACGTATTTCCATACTCATCATTACCTACAATCGGCCCGCCGATTTGCTGGAGCTATTGCAAAACATCAGCGAACAAAAAGACTTTGATGCTGTTATTGAGGAGATACTCCTACTCAATAATGCATCTACAGACGATTATACTCCTGTTACTCAATTTATCAAACAGCATACCGAGTTAAGAATTGCCTACATCGATTCGCCAAGCAATTTGGGGGTAGCGCGCGGCCGCAACCGGCTGCTGACTCATGCCAAAGGCGATATAATATTAAGCCTCGACGACGACATGGTATTTACTCAACCAGATGATCTGTTGCGGCTTTCTACACTATTTGAAGAACCTTATTTTAGAGAAGCGCATACAGGCGTCATTACATTCAGGGTATTGTATTACGATAATCGGCAAGTGCAGATTACCGCATTCCCGCACAAAAAATACGACCAATACAAGGATAAACCACAGTTTCTTACAGCTTATTTTGCAGGAGGGGCGCACATCATGCTGCGCGAGGCCCTTAATGTTACCGGACTTTACCCCGAAGACTTTCATTACGGTATGGAAGAATACGACCTCAGCTACCGATTACTCAATGCCGGGTACACCATTGGGTACGATAATAAAGTAACAGTGCTGCACAAGGAGTCGCCGCTGGGCAGGCAACCAAGCTTTAAAAAGCTACAAATGCAGTGGATAAATAAAAGCAAAGTTGCCTGGCGCTACCTACCCTTTTTCTATTTTGCCACTACGGCATTAAGCTGGGGCATACAATACATGAAAGAAGCAAAGGGGCATTGGGGCGCGTTTTTTTCTGCTATCGGGCAAATTCTGGCTATACCCTTTACCGAAAAAACACAACGCATCAGCGGAGC
This sequence comes from uncultured Bacteroidota bacterium, assembly GCA_903882805.1. Taxonomy (GTDB): domain Bacteria; phylum Bacteroidota; class Bacteroidia; order Chitinophagales; family Chitinophagaceae; genus Nemorincola. The sequence goes on from CAIRYK010000042.1 coordinate 149,094, forward strand.
TACGCTACAGTACCTGAAAAAAGTGGAAGCTCGCCTCAAATACTAACCCAAACCAGCAAACAGCCCCTTACGGCACACTAAAAAAAACTGCCCCCTAAATGGAGGCAGATTGAGTACAATTAGTTTTTGTAAGGCTTAATAATAAGCTTGGGTAGACGCTTCTGATGCTATAGAGGTAAATTCAGCATGGCTCCTGTATCCTCTATTTTTGCTTAACCAGGCGGATAGGTCTTCATGCACCATTTCCATGCCATCTTTCGATTTGGCTATTATCAAAACCTCAAATTGTTTCCCGCTATAATCGTGCGATAATGCCATACCTGCATCATTAAACAGCAAGTAATAGACCATAAATCTATTACGAGATTGTTCCTCGTAAGGGGCGACAACTATACAGTCGATGGTGGCGCAAATGCCCTCCTGAAAAGGTTGTCCAACCAAGTATTGGAACTCTGCGCACTTTAGTTCAGCTTCTTTTTGAGTATATGGACCAGGTATCATAATGCTTATAAATTCTTAAGCAATATAGGGCTATTGCCCGAATTTCGTAAAAATTAATACGCTAATAACACCTAAATAACTTAATTTGTTTAACCCCTACCAACGGCATAACCGGCAGGTAGCGGATACCCCAATTCATCCATTATCAATTCCAAATCAGGCTCGTCGCCAGGATTATATATCCTGTCAAGATTCATGCCATTCAGTCTTGCCCAGGCCTGCCACTTTACCGCCGTAAGCGGATTTTTAAACTCTTTCAGCGTTTTATATATATTCATTTCTGTCTGGCGAGCTATTAGCTTTACAAGCAGCGCACCTTGCACATCGTTTAGGCTCTTTACTTTATCCTCAAACTTTACACGCACCTCATCCTCTTTCGCATTCACAAATTTGCGTTTATCCTTCTTTCGCAATCCCGGCTCTTCCAACTTTGCATCTATTTCTTTAAACAATTTTGTAGCGGCATCTACATAGGGCAATACCATGGTAACATAGTGCTTTTTCTGGTTGTAGCGATACCGTGCTGTATCGTTTTTCCATTTAGCTGTAACCTTTATTTCCTTTAGCTGCACATCATAAGCAGTATCCTGCTCTGTCTGGCCAATAGCGTTAAAAACGCCAAAACACATAAAAATCAAAAAAGACAATCCTTTCATATCCAGTAACATAGCAACATTTGTACCAATCTGCAATAGAAGCGTTGCGGCCTTCTTTGCTAATTATTAAAAAGGCTTCAGCGACGCTGAAGCCTTTTTAATAATTATGAAGCAATCAATAATAAAACTAACAATAAAATGCACAAACCGAATTAACGGAAGAAACCCGGACACTTGGTCTTGAGGTACTCTTTAGGGTTACCGAATGCACGGAAATAAACCGTAGCGGTAATATTTGCATACCAAAACCAGTCGTTCGATTTGCTATCGCCTCTCTGGAAACCATAGTTAGGATTGTTTTTATCCCAACCTACAACAGTGTTTCCTCTGTAAGCCATAGAGCGCGATACTTTTCCTTTGTATTTCTGCAGCGTATCCAGATTTACATAAGACTTGCTTACATCATCCAGATAGTCGGTATTGGTGTAGCGCATGCCAAACTCACCTGTGAGCATAATTTTACGGCCAATGAAGAACTTCATACCGCCGCCAAATGGGAATGCCATATTTACAAGGCTATATTGCTTACGGTCGGGGTACATAGGTAATCCCTGTCCTTCGGTGCTCAATGGGCGCAACATTACTTTGTTGCCGCTTGCATCTTCTGTAAATGGATCGAAATAGAATGCAGAAATACCGCCAAACAAGTATGGGCTAACTTTACGTCTGAGGATATCTATCGGTAAAAAGTTCAGTTCGAGCGCAGTATGGAACTCAAAAAGGTGTGTGGAAAAGCTAAGGTTGCGCGATACATTTACCGGAATATTACTCAAACTATCTGCAGCGCTGAGGTTAGTGTATGATGCGCCAACGCGTATGCCTACTCTTGGGGTCATAAAATACTTATAGACAATACCCGCTACCGGCTGGTAACCATAATCTGGGAAAAGCTTTGGCTGCAAATCGCCATAATAATTGGAAATACCAACCATTAGGCCTATTTCGTGATGTTCAGTACCCATCATATGCTTGTCCTGAGCCTGTAGGCACATAGGTAAAAGCAGGGCTAAAGACAGTATAATTCTTTTCAACGCTATAGATTTTTCAAGTAGTACGGAAAGATAGAAACAAATTTCGGAATTATAAAACGAATAAACAACTAAAATAATATAGGCGGCAAAAATAGGGCAAAATTTTCAGAAACATTTAATTCTTCGTCCACATACTCAACAAGCAAGCCGGATGCCTTATTTTTGTGTTTCGACAATAATATACCCGATGAATTTAGTAAAAGACCTACAGGAAAGAAATCTACTGCAAGACATAATGCCCGGCACAGAAGAACTGCTATTGAAAGAAATGACCTGCGGTTACATAGGCTTCGACCCAACTGCCGACAGCCTGCACGTAGGTAGCTTGCTGCCAATAACTTTGTTGATGCGCCTGCAGCGCGCAGGTCACAAACCCTATGCGCTTGTAGGGGGCGCAACAGGTATGGTGGGCGACCCATCGGGAAAATCGGCAGAGCGCAATTTGCTTGACGTAGCTACTATTCAGCAAAATTGCGATGGTATTCGCAAACAACTCGAGCATTTCCTCGATTTCAGCAGCGATGCGCCTAATGGAGCGATAATGGTCAACAACTACGACTGGTTTAAAGATTTTTCGTTCCTTAACTTCATACGCGATGTGGGCAAGCACATCACTGTAAACTATATGATGTCTAAAGACTCTGTAAAAAACCGTCTCGAAAATGGCATGTCATTTACAGAATTTACTTATCAGCTTATACAAGGTTACGATTTTCTGCATCTTTACGACAACCATAAAGTGCGCCTGCAAATGGGCGGCGCAGATCAGTGGGGTAACATCGTTACTGGATCAGAGCTCATCCGCCGTAAATCGGGCGGCGAGGCTTATGCGTTTACCTGCAAACTCATTACCAAGGCCGACGGCTCAAAATTTGGCAAGTCGGAAAGCGGAAACATTTGGCTCGACCGTAACCGCACCTCGCCCTACCTGTTCTACCAATACTGGTTCAATCTGCCCGATGCCGATGCCGCAAAAATGGCGTTGATATTTTCTTTCAAACCCGTAGAGGAAATAAAAGCTCTCATAGCCGCACACGAGCAGGATACAGCCCAACGCCTGTTGCAAAAAGCGCTTGCCGATGAACTGACGATACTTGTTCATAGCGAGGAGGACCTCGCATTTGCAAAGCAGGCATCGGATATTCTTTATGGAAAATCGTCGATAGAAATGCTGCGCTCGCTTGATGAACGCCAACTGCTGGAAGTAATGGACGGAGTAAAACAGGCAACAGGACAAAAAGAGACCCTTACGGAAGGACTTGACCTGCTCACGTTCTTGACAGAATCAGGTATTTTCCCTTCAAAGGGCGAAGCTAAAAAAATGATTCAGAGCGGCGGATTCAGTATCAACAAAGAGAAAGTCACCAAAATAGACTTCAAGATTACAGCCGACTTGTTGCTCAACGATAAATACCTGTTGTTGCAAAAAGGAAAGAAAGACTATACGCTTGCCATTTTCAACTAACCCAGAATATCTGAACATTAAAAAGTACCGGTATTTTCCATAGGATAATGAGATTAATTAACCCGTAAAAAAATCATGCCACCGCGCCTGCTCCGTACGCTACTCCTTTCACTGGCCTTGTTTGCTTTTACATTGCCAGCTTTCTTTTGCAGCAGTCCGGCGGCAGGCGGCGGAGATGAAGCCGAACACCCTACGTCGCCGTGGCTTAATGTGTACGATACCAGCGCGCATTATGTTGGAATGCAAACCTGTCGGGGTTGTCACCAGAGCATTTACGAAACATTTATTCAAACAGGCATGGGGCAGTCGTTTGGTCATGCCAACCATGCAAAATCGGCGGCCGATTTTACTCCAGCCCATGCGCTCGTTTACGACACCGCCCTAGATTTTTATTACAAACCCTACTGGGTAGGCGACTCCTTCTATATAATGGAATTTCGCACCGAGGGCCGGGATACTGTGCATAAACTCGTACACAAAGTAGATTATGTAGTAGGATCCGGACAGCATACCAACTCGCATCTTTTTTCTACCAACGGCTACATGTATCAGGCGCCTATAACTTTTTATACTCAGAAACACCGATGGGACCTTGCCCCCGGTTTCGAGAAAGGCGCCAACAGCCGCTTTCAGCGCATGATACAAATAGAGTGTATGAGCTGCCACAATGGCTATCCCGACTTTGCAGCCAACAGCCAGAACAAATTTAATGTTATACAAACAGGCATAGACTGCGAACGCTGCCACGGCCCAGGCGGCCTGCATGTGTACGACAGGCAAAACAATAAACCAGTCGACACTTCTAAAGGCCCCGACTACACCATAGTTAATCCACGCCGCCTGTCGGTAGAATTGCAGAACAATATTTGCCAGCGCTGCCACCTTCAGGGCATATCAGTGCTCAACGACGGCAAAACATTTTTTGACTTTCATCCCGGTATGAAACTATCGGAGGTGATGAATGTATTTATGCCCGAATACGAAGGCGCACAAGACAAAATGATCATGGCAAGCCATGTAGAACGGATGAAAAAAAGCAGGTGTTTTGTGCAGAGCGGCAAAATGAGTTGTATTACCTGCCACAATCCGCATGTGAGCGTTAAGTTTACACCGCGCGCCCAGTACATCAATGCTTGCCAGAGCTGCCATGGCGCCGGTCAAACACAATGCAAGGAAATGCAACAAGCGCGCGCCGCTAAAAATAACGACTGCGTGGCCTGCCATATGCCGCACAATAGTAGCATAGATATTCCGCATGTGGCTGTTACCGACCACTACATACGTAGCAGGCCAATAGATGACACCCTAAAAAAGAAGATAACCGCCTTTTTGGGTATGAAGTGTTTCAACAACGATCACCCCGATGCGATAACTACAGCGCGTGGGTTTATGGAGTTTTACGAGCGCTATGCTCCGTCGCGCGGCTTGCTCGATTCCGCCCTACTCTATCTGGGCAAACAAGCTGATATTGAGACAAATAAAAAACAAAACCGCGATTATATACGCGCCTACTTTTTGCTAAAAGACCCTGCCAAAGTAATAAGCTATGCCGCAGGACTGAAACCAGAAGCCGTTACCGATGCCTGGACAGCTTACCGGATTGGCGAATCGTACTTTATGCTGCAGCAGGCGGATAGCGCCCTGCAATGGTACAAACGTGCCACTGAAATATGGAAATTTTCGCTCGACTTTCAAAACAAATACGGTATTTGTCTGCTGGAACTTCAGCGCATAGCAGAAGCCAAAGCAGTATTCCAGTTTATTATTAGCGAAAACCCAAACCATATTAGCGCCATGACTAATCTGGGATACATAAGCATGCAGCAGGGAGATAACACCATGGCCTACGACTACCTGAACCGCGCCAACCAGCTATCGCCCGACTACGAGCAAAACCTAATAAACATGGCTTTGTGGTTTCACAACAATAACCAAAACGACAAGGCTAAAAAATGTGTAGAGCGTTTGCTGAAAAAACACCCCGAAAACGAACAAGCTAAAGCTATGCTTTTAGACCTTGAGCATCTATAACTTACAAATTGGCAAAAAACCTACTCAAGTTAGGGGCGCCAGCTATTTGTTTAGAATGTATTTTTGCCTCCCTAACCTAAGCGACTATGTCTTGCTTATTACCGAGTACACAAATAACAAATACAATTTGAAAAAACTGCTTTTTATATTTCCTGCTTTGTTTCTTGCCTCGGTTTCGTATGCACAGCAACCGCACAGACAGGTAAAAAAATATAATAAAATGCGCCGAAAAATACTGAACCGGCCAGCTAATTGTTCGGATGTGTATATAGTTGCGGCAACAGGTGTAAATAGCAACACCAGCGCTTTAGGGCTTTGTTTCGATATCCCGGTGCAAAAGTCTATTACTGTTGAGGCGGGCGTAGGTTTAGGGCTTTACGGATACAAGCTTTATCTGGGTGGTAAATACTACTTTAGCGAATGCCACAGAGGATGGGCGCTAGGTACCGGCATTACCTACAATACCGGCTCAGATAAATTTTCGTGGGATTTAGAAACGGTAAATGGTAAGAATGAAAAAGTAACAGTTAACTTTTTACCGCAAACAAATTTATTTGCCTCCATTTACCGTTACTGGACAATGGGCAATGCCAACAACCGATTCTATATACAGGCTGGTTATTCCTATGCGCTGTTTACCAATAAATTTCAACAAACGGACGGTGCAATTCTCAGCGAGACGTCAAAAACTATACTTACCTATATTGGTCCGGGCGGCCCAATACTAGCCTTCGGTTTTTCAGTAGGTCTCAACAACTAATGTACAAACTAAAAAAGCGTTTAGACTATTTGCAATAGCCCAAACGCTTTTCATTATTATTAGCTACCTCGGATTAAAGAGCAGCGGCATATCTTGCGCTTACAGCAGCCCAATCTACTACATTCCAAATCGCTTTCAGGTAGTCGGGACGCTTATTCTGGTATTTCAGGTAGTAGGCATGTTCCCATACGTCTATGCCCAGTATTGGCATTCCTTTCACCTCAGCTACATCCATAAGTGGATTGTCCTGATTCGGTGTAGAGCTTACGTGCAGCTTACCATCGGCTACCAGCAACCATGCCCAACCGCTACCAAATCTTGTAGCTCCGGCTGTGCTCATTTTTTCCTTCAAAGCATCGAGCGAACCAAAGGTTGCATCTATAGCAGCAGCAAGCTCGGCCGATGGCTGGCTACCGTTGGCGCCAAGCACAGACCAAAACAAACTGTGGTTATAATGTCCGCCGCCATTGTTCCGTACAGCCGCCGGATATGCAGAAATATTAGCCATCAGTTCCTCGAGCGATTTGTTCTCGCCTTCGGTACCTGCCAGCGCCTTGTTCAGGTTGTCTACATAAGCCTGATGGTGCTTGCTATGGTGTATCTGCATAGTCATTGCATCAATATGGGGTTCCAGCGCGTCGTATGCGTAAGTAAGTGCGGGAAGTGTGTGTGTCATAGTAAATTTATTTTAAGTTTTTGGTATTTATTAGAAATCAAAGTTAAGTCAATCCGTTGTGTTTGTAGTACAACTAAATCATAAGAAATGCACATAGGCGCATAATCATATCGCCGCGCCTTACTACGATGCCACCAGTTCTTTAGCATTATTTATCGCCGCTTCGCTTGGCGTTTCTCCGCCTATCATGCGCGCAATAGCCAGTATGCGCTCTTCGTGGCCCAGCACCCTTACATTTGTTGTCAGGCGTTGGTCGGCCCCGGCATGTTTGTACACATAAAAATGACGGGAGCTCTTTGCCGCCACTTGCGGCTGATGCGTGATGCATATCACCTGATGGTATTGCGCCAGATCTAGCAACAATGCCCCTACCTGCCTTGCCGCCTCGCCAGATACTCCGGTATCAACCTCGTCGAATATCAATGTGGGCATGTGCATGGCTTTTGCTGTGAGCGATTTTATACACAACATAATCCTGCTCATTTCTCCGCCCGAGGCTGCTTTCTGCAACTGCTGAAACTGACCGCTCTTATTGGCGTCCAGCATAAACCTGACTATATCTGTGCCATGTGTCGTTGGCGCTACGGTTTCAAGCCGTACGTCAAATCGCGCATTGGGCATACCCACCAATATCAGCAATTCGTTCATGCGCTTCACCAAACTCGGTATCTGCTTATTACGGCTTGTCGACAGTTTTGTAGCGTCGCTTATCAGTTCTTTATATACAGTTCCCTCCTCCTTAGCCAATCTTTCTATGGCGTCGTGCACATCCATAGTAGCTTTCAATTCATCCTCCAGTCGCTGCTTTATAGCCAGCAATTCGCCTGTATGCTTTGCGCCATGCTTTTTCAAGAGCTTGTATCCCAAATCCACCCGTTGCTGCAACTCGTCCATTACTTGAGGGTCCAGCGTTACTTTTTCCTCTTCGTTTTCCAGCTCTGCCGCCACATCTTTCAGCTCTATCCATACCGATGCTACGCGCTCCTGAAGCGTTTTCAACCCCGGCATTACATCGGCCACTCCCTGCAATTGTTGGTTGATCCGTTTCAGTTCGTTGAGAATGGGCGCGTCTCCTTCTTCCATTGCTGCTCGCGATGCCTGCAATACGCTTATGATGCGTTCGGCATGACTCATCTGCTTTAATTGCGCCTCGGCCTGCTCAATTTCGCCCTCTTTAAAGGCTGCCTGAACGAGCTCATCAAGCAAAAACTGCTTGTAGTCGGCTTCTTTCTGCCAAAGCGATTGACGTTCGCGGTAGTCGGCCAGCTTCTGTTTAATTGATTTGTATTTGTAGTACAGATCGCGATAATTTTCGCATGCTGCAGCATTACCGCCTATTGCGTCGAGCGCCTCCATCTGAAAATTATCTTCCTCCAATGCCAGATGGCCGAATTGCTGGTGAAGATCAACCAGCAGCATGGTCAGTTTATTGAGTGTGGTCAATGTTACTGGAGTATCGTTGACAAATGCCCTCGATTTGCCAGTTGAAGATATCTCGCGCCTTATAATACACTGCGCATCATAATCGAGTTCCGCATCTTTTAGCGCATGCTTAAAAACATCGTTGGCACTGATATCGAAATAGCCTTCTACAACCAACTTATCATTTTTATTGATTAGGGCAGATGTATCGGCGCGTTCGCCTAATATCAGTGAGAGCGCTCCGAGAATAATGCTCTTTCCGGCGCCTGTTTCTCCGGTCACAATGTTCAACTGCGCGTCCGGCTCTATTACCAGATAATCAATTATGGCGTAGTTCTTGATAACTAACTTCTGAAGCATACCCCAAAATTAATAAAGAACGGCCAACCAGTCGATAATACTTATCAGGCTGATGCAATTATTTAACGCAGCGTATTAATCGCCAACAATATGCCAATAAGAAACCTGTAGATTATCTGATCAAGGTGACATTACCCTGATGGCGTTCCATCTGCCCGTCTTTGAAGGTAGCGCTAATGAGGAATACAAATACGCCTTCTGGCTGCGCCACACCGTTGAAGGTGCCATCCCAACCTCTGCCATCAAGGTTGGTAGTTTCAAAAATCAGCTGACCCCAACGATTGAAGATCTCCATTTTAAATGTCGACAATCCGCTGGTGAGGAACTGCCGTGGGAAAAAGTAGTCATTTACACCATCGCCATTGGGAGAAAACACATTGGGGATGTTCATGTAGCAATCGTTCTTAACCCAAACTGTATCGTTGGCAATACAGCCATTTACATTCACGGTTACCGAATAATAGCCCGGAGCACCTACAGATATTTGCGGCCCGGTAGCGCCTGTATTCCACACCCAGCGAGCACGCTTGTTGCTCTCATTTGTATGATCAACAAGTATTATTGGTACCCCGCCCGGACATATTGCTGTGTCTTCGCCCAGATATACTGTTGGATGATCAATAACCAATACGGTACGCTGTACGCTTGTATCTGGGCAAGCTCTGTAAAATGCTTGCAGCGTTACAGTATACAATCCAGCTTTATCAAACCCATGTACAATAGGATTTACATTCCGCATGCTCGTTCCATCGCTGAAAGTCCACATAGTACCTGTACCGCCAAGATTAGAGAACAACCCGGTAAACGTTACATCATGCCCTCCGCACAAAACGGAATCGGTAAGGTTCATGCTAATAGTGCTGATAGAATCCACCTCGAAGACCTGACGAACCGTATCGAGACAGGGCACATAGTTTCTCATGGCAAGCAATACGTTGTATACACCTGCTTTCTTAAATATGTGCGTTACATTCTTGTTGGTATCTATCGAGCCATCCCCGAAAAACCAGGTATAGCTTACCGCTGTGCCAATCGTATTATTAGTGAACACAACCGGCTTACCCTGACAAAGGAAACTATCGGGGGTAGCGGTAAATCCAGCGTCTATGAGGTTATCAATATCCATAAACTGAGTGACGCTGTCTTTACACCTGCCATTGGTAATAATCAATTTCACAGCGTACACACCGGGAGCTGTATATATATGCACCGGATTTACAGAAGTTGCTACAGTACTATCGCCAAAATCCCAAACATAGGTCAGGTCTGATGCCGGGGCTGAAGTGTTGGTAAAGTATACAGTATCGGCCTTGCAGGTCTTAGCTATGCGGAAGGTATAACCCGGTGTAATAGGTGGAGCAACGAGCGTAACAGGGCCCAACGCATTAGATACGCACACCCTGCCGGTACGCGCTATAAAGTCGTTGTAGGTCCCTTCGCAAAGACCAGAAAACACTACCTGACTATCTATACCTATTGTTACGCTTACCGGTGGTTGGGCTGCTCCATTTAGTGTGTATGATATTGTATCTGTCTGTCCGGGATGTAAACCGTAAAGTTTGATAACGCCATCGCAATATCCGCATTTCGACGGATTGGTGTATCCCAGCTTGCGCATAGTAAACGGAGGCACCACAAGATTGGCAGGACCAAGCGTATCTGTGATACACGAGCCACCGGTGCGCACCACAAAATTATCGAACAACCCAAAACACAAACCAGTCATACGCACCTGACTATCGGCCGGTATCAATGAAATGATGGGCGGCTGCGCTACCCCATCAACGGTATAGTAAATAGTATCCAGATTGCCCGGATGTAAACCATAAAGAGTGATTGTACCATTGCAAATGCCACAAAACTCAGGGTTGGTATAACTAAGCGAGCGAACGGTGAATGGAGGCACCGTTAGCGTTACCGGACCGAGTGTATTAGAAACACATATACCGCCAGTGCGTGCAACGAAATTAGCGTAAACGCCATGGCACAACCCTGTTATCACTACCTGACTATCAGCCGCAATCAACCTTATTATTGGCGGCTGTGGAACGCCGTCTTTTGTATAGCTTATAGTATCGAGGTTGCCTGGATGTAAACCATATAATGTAATGGTACCATTGCAAATACCGCAGTAATCTGGTTCGGTATACGAAATGGCGCGCATAGTAAATGGGGGCACAGTCAGCGTAACAGGCCCTAATGTATTGGAAACACAGACGCCACCGGTACGCACAACAAAATTACCGTACACTCCTGAACACAGACCAGTGATAACCACCTGACTGTCGGAAGCAATCAACCGCACAATAGACGGCTGTGCAACCCCATCGCGAGTATAGGTAATGGTGTCGGTTTCTCCGGGGTATAGCCCATATAGAGTTATAGAGCCGTTGCAAATACCGCAATACTCTGGATTTGTAGACCTGAGTGTCCGCATAGTAAACGGAGGAACGGTAAGCGTTACCGGGCCAAGTATATTAGAAACACAGGCTCCGCCGGTGCGGGCAATAAAGTCGGTATATAAACCCTGACAAAGCCCACGGATTACCAACTGACTGTCTGCGCCTACCAAACCTGAAACGGGCGGTTGCGCAACACCATCACGGGTATAACTAATGGTATCGCGGGTGCCTGGATACAAGCCATGAACGGTGATCGTTCCGTTACAGGTGCCGCAATAATCGGGATTGGTAAACGACAGTGAACGAATGATAAATGGAGGAACAGTAAGCGTAACCGGGCCCAAAGTATTGGATACGCATACGCCGCCGGTACGGGCAATAAAGTTGGCATATACGCCCGGACATAGTCCGGTAATTACCGCCGTGCTATCCGGACCAATGATTCTTACTACCGGAGGCTGCGGTACGCCATCCATTGTATAGCTAATAGTATCGCGCTGACCGGGATACAACCCGTAGAGGACAACGCTGCCGTTGCACAGCCCACAGTATTCAGGATTTGTATAGCTTATAGCCCGCATGGTAAATGGAGGAACTGTAAGCGTAACAGGACCAAGCGTATTGGATACGCATACGCCGCCGGTACGGGCAATAAAGTTGGCATATACACCGGGACACAAACCCGTAATGGTTGCGGTGCTGTCACTGCCAATTACGCGTATAACAGGTGTTTGGGGAACGCCTCCTAATGTGTAGCTAATCGTATCGCGCTGACCGGGACGCAATCCATATAGTGTAATGCTGCCATTACATATTCCGCAATATTCAGGATTTGTCGCCCTCAGCGCGCGCATAGTAAACGGAGGAACAGTAAGCGTAACCGGGCCAAGGGTATTTGAAACGCAAACACCTGATGTTCGAGCCACAAAGTTGGCATACAAACCTGCGCACAATCCGGTAATAACTACCTGACTGTCTGCTCCTATCAGTCGCACAACAGGCGTTTGGGGCACCCCTCCCCAAGTATAATTTATTGTATCTGTCTGTCCGGGTCTTAAGCCATATAGTGTAATGGTTCCGTTACATATACCGCAATAATCAGGATTTGTAGATCGCAAGGTGCGCATGGTAAATGCCGGGTTCACCAGATTGAGCGGCCCCACAGGAGGCGAAACGCAATACCGGCCATAGGTCACTGTAATATTACTGTATATGCCCGCTGGCAAACCCGTTAGTATTATAGTACTGTCAATACCCACAACTCGCATTACTGGAGGTTGTGGAACACCGTTTAGATTGTACCTGATACTATCTCTTGCACCTGGCGTGAGCCGCGACAAGGTAATAGTACCATCGGAAGCGCCACAATAAGATGGATTAGTAAAGGCCGTTCCCGGCGTTACAATCACAGGCGGTGCAATAGTAAATGTAGTACTATTACTACAGCTTTCGGGCAGCGCTCCAAATATGGTAATAGTATATGTTCCGGGAGATAAACTATCTATGAACGCTCCGGTAACCCCTAAATAAGTGGCAATAGTATCGCCAAGTGAATTGGATATCTTAACCGTCCAAGGGCGGCTTGTTCCACCGGGTATTATAGATATAGCTGCGCGCGCCTGACAAGTGGCAAGCGATGCAAGCGTATGGGAAATTGTAGGTACGGGTAGTATTTTAATGGTGTATGCCAGCGTCTGCACTCCCGATAGCGGACAGTTGTTGTCGGTATACGTTACAAAAAATGTATAGATACCGGGAGTAACGCCGGTTGAGGTCCAGGAAAATGTACAATGTGGAGACCGTGTACCATTCCCAACAATAGAGAATATTGCCCCTACAGGCAACCCCGAATAGGTTACTGTTATTCTACTTGCGGTATCAGGCTCTATTGGGTTTATGCTTACTGAAAACGGCCCTGTATTAGCGCAAGTATGGAAGTGAGTGCTATCATCTATAACGCCATTAACGGCATCTACCAGTCTTGCAGTAGGCGGAGTGGTAGTACACGTCAACACCAAAAAAGTCATCTCGCGCTGACTTGTACCTATCAGCACCCCCCCTCTACGTTCTTCTATATTATACACCACCAATGAGCGCTGTAGTGCATTAGGCACAAAAGAAAACTGTCCTGTAGCCGGGTCGAATGAAAACGTACTGGTGGCCAGGGGCCTTGTACCTGAATAACCGCCGAGATACACCACGGGACTAGTGCCAGGCACACTCGTAGAAGAGCCTGCAATACCTGGCACCAAGGAGAACGTAAGGCTATCGCCTTCTGGATCTACTGCTCCGGGATTGTAGTTATCGTTATTGTCCAGACAAAAGAATGGCGTCGGCACCACCGATAGTATAGGATTAGAGTTGTCTACAGTGGCATTATTCAATGTGTCCTCGAGCTGAATGTAGGTAACCGGACTGGACGAAATATTTGTTATCGATAATGCTCTGCCTGCAAGCGATCCGCCAAGATTGCCAGTAAACACAAACCGCCAAACACTTGATCTGTAAGGTAGCGTATAGGTATAAGTATAAACAAACTTCTTTATACCCGGTATGGTATAGGTAACATCTGTGCATTGTGTATTCAGTAGGTCGGCAGGGCATACAGGCGTTATTTCTACACCTGTTGATGGCGGCTGAATGGCCATCGCTACCGTAGCTCTAAGGTTGTCGCCGTCGTAAATATACAATTCCGGCCTGTTGGTAGGTAGTGCATCATAAGCCCCCGACATACCGGCCGACCCACAATTCCCGTATGCTATAAGTGTTATTTTATAGGTATTGCCGCTAATATGAGTATAAAACAAGTCCATACCCACCAGATGATTCCCAAACGCAACAAGTCCCGACAATAACAAAAGTATTGTCAGAAGCCCTTTTTGCAGATAGGTAGATGCGGCTTTCATAAAACAACAATTAAAAAAAACTTTTGGTAACTAAACAGCTACTACAACAAACGCAAATGTACGGCAAAACGTATATCACAAGATTAAAATGTTCTATGAACCTATCTATTTTCACTATCTACCAGAGAACAAACGGATTTATTACCTGTATTTTACAAAATAGTATGACAGTCAATGAATTGTAAAGAACGCTTACTATAAACTACACTAAACAAAGAAGGTTTAATGGCTTTATTGAAAAAGCCGCCTCTTTGTGAAGAGACGGCTTTTGTACATTTTTATGCTTTTATCGCAATAAGGTAATATTACCCTGATGTGATTCTATCTGGCCATCTTTAAACTTGGCTTCAATCTTGTAAATGTAGACGCCTTGAGGCTGCGGGGTATTGTTCAATGAACCATCCCATCCTTGACCTTCTACTGTGCTCGATTCGAAAATCAGCTGACCCCACCGGTTGTATATACTCATTTTAAAGCTTGTTAGGCCTTTTGTCAACAATGTTCTTGGGAAGAAGAAATCATTAACGCCGTCGCCATTTGGAGTAAACACACTTGGCATGCTAACGTAGCAATCGTTTGCCACCCATACGGTATCCGATGTTGTACAACCATCTATGTTTACAACAGCAGTGTATGTACCTGGCTTGTTAACTACTATCGAAGGACCTGTTTCACCTGTGCTCCATTTCCAACGAGCGCTTGGGTTGGCAGAATTACGCTCATCTGTGATTTTGATTGGCTCTCCACCTGGGCATATTGCTTTATCCTCGCCTAAGTACATATCAGGTACTGGGAATACTCTTATCGATTTAGTAGACACCAATGAAGGGCAGGCTCTGTAGTTCACATCGGCCTTAATAGTCAGTGCGCCTGTATTATCAAACGAATGCAGCACTGGGTTTACATTCTTCATTGTTGTACCATCTCCGAAGTCCCAAATCACCTCTGTTTTACCAATAGTGGTAAACAACCCGGTAAATGTCACTTCTTGTCCGCGGCATATTACTGTATCAGTTGCCAGAATCTTGATCGGGCTAATTGAATCCACAGTTATCACTCCATATGCAGTATCAAAACAAGGAACTGAGTTTCCTGCTATCAACATTATATTATAGGTACCAGTGTTGGCATACACATGCGATGTATTGAAGTTATTGTCTGTTTTACCATCGCCAAAATACCATGCAAATGTAGGACTGGTGCCGGTAGACGTATCAGTAAATGTTACTGGCAAACCCTGACAAACATAAGGATAAGGCGAAATGGTAAATCCAGCGTCAATGAAGTTATTTAGGTTAACGGTCTGTGTCAATGAGTCAACACATTTACCGTTCGTAACTATCAATTGTACATTATAGCTTGCGCCCTTTGTATTTCTGTATATGTGTCTTGGGTTTGTTGCTGTATCGGTAGTTCCGTCGCCAAAATACCACTTGTAGGTAAGTTCAGCGGCTGGAGTAGATGAGTTGGTAAACAATACAGTATCGCCGCTACATCCTTCTCTTACAGAGAAATTATAACCTGCTCTGATAGCTGGAGCTCGCAACGGGATCAGCCCAGATGTAGCAGTGGTACAAACGCCTGCTGTGTGCACAAAGAACGAATTATAATCTGATTCGCAAAGCGCTGTAAGCTTCATAATACTATCAACGCCAATATATGCAGTAGCAGTTGTTGGCACGCCGCCTATTGTATAGCTCAATGTATCTAACTGAGCAGGATGCAAACCATATATTGTTATCTCGCCATCGCAGTAACCGCATTTTGCAGGCGGGTTTCCTGTAATTGTTCGGAGCGTAAACGGAGGATTGGTCAAATTCAATGGTCCGGCCGGGCGTGTTAGGCAATAACCCGATTTGATTACTATATTATCGTACACACCCGCAAGCAATCCTCGCAATGTGTCTGTTCCGTCGGCTTCGACGACAAACCCATATCCCGGTTGCGGCGTTGTATTGTAGTTATAGAACATGGTATCTACGTCGCCCGGATTGAGCAAACTAACTACTATGCTACCGTCCCTTGCCCCGCAATAAGTAGGACTCGTAAATCTGGCTGGCGAAGTAATGCGCGGAGTATCAATCCTAAACGGATAATCAACAGCGCACTGATTAGTAACATCTGAGAAAATTGTGAGGTGGTAGCTACCCGGAGGCAAACTGTCTATAAACGAAGTCGTATCTACAAATGATTGTATGGTATCCCCTATTACGTCGCTAACTTTTATACGCCATGGTTTACCTGTTCCACCGGGTATTACATAAAACGCAGCTTTACGAGCGCATGTAGCAGGTGCAATAACAGAATCGCGTATAGTTGGCACAGGATATATTGTTATCGAAAATGCGTAAGTTTTTGATCCTACTGTTGGGCAATGGTCGTCCACAGCTGTTATATAGAATACATAGTCGCCTGGCTGAACTACACCAGTAGTTGTAATCCATGAAAAATGCACATGCGGATGACTTGTGCCATTACTATCTACAACAAATACAGAGCCGGGAGGCAAACCTGTTGCGGTAACGGTTATATGGTTTGAAGTATCTGCTTCTCTGGGATTGATGTGCAAAGAAAAGGGACCGCTGTTTCCACATACTACAAAGTGATGCGAGTCGGTAGTATCGCCGCCGGTAGTAGTAAATGAATCTATACCGCCGGTTGGGGCTGTAGTAGTACACGGCAACACAAGAAAGCTCATTTCGCGCTGCATAGTGCCTACCATTATCGGACCTCTGTACTCACGTATATTGTAAACCACTACCGCACGCTGCGTGTAGGCATGAAAACATAGCTGCCCCGTTCTTGGGTCGAAAAAGAAGGTATAATCATGTACTCTGAGCGGAGTAGGTCCGCTTACCATTTGCACAGTTGGCAACAACCACGCTGTACCCACATAACCAACTGGACCGCCAATAGCGCAGCTACCAGATCCGTTTGTAGCAGGAATGAGAGAAAACATCAAGCTGTCGCCTGCAGGACGGGTAAGGTAGTTAGTATCGTACAGGTCCACAGCGCCCGGATTGTAGCAGTTGGTGTTGTCGTTACAAAAGAAAGGAACAGGCTCAACAGTCAGCACCGGACTTGAGTTATTAGGCACGTCCAGATTATTCAACGTATCTATCAACTGCACAGTCGTTCCTCCAACAATGTTATCCAATGCGGCAGCACGACCAGAAGACTGACTTCCATTGTCTCCAGTATAAATGAATCTCCAAACACGAGAGGTGCGTGGTAATGTGTAGTTCAAGCTATAAACAAATTTTTTGATGCCCGGCGTAGCATAAGCAGTATTAGTACACTGCGTAGAATCGAGCATACGCGGACATACAGGCGAAACCTCTACACCGGCGCTTGGCGGCTCTATGGGCAAACGTATAGTAGCCACATTGGTAGGCCCGTCATAAATACATACCTCTGGCGTACCGGTAGGTAAGCCCGCAAACACCGGGCGACTTGGCAAACCGCAATCTCCATACAGTACAACTGTTATCTTGTAGGTATTGCCAGATATCCATTTGTAAAACAAGTCGGCGCCCACCACATGCGATGCATGAGCGCTAATGCTCAACATTATCAATGTTACCGAACATAAGAGGGCGCGTAACCAGGGTTGTATTAGTTTTTTCATAAAAAATTTATGAGCGTTGTTAAAATTGTTTGCGTATTAACAAGTAGTAGACAGCAAGAAACATAAAATAGTTTGCTAAAAATTGAAAAAAATTAGAAAAACCACCTTTTTGTCGCTGTTTTATGTTCCTAAACTACTCAATTTTAATACGGAGAACAAATATACACATTCAGCACGCCAAACTACATGAAAATATTTCAAATACAAAACTAACTAACAGTCAACACACATTTTCTGTCACAAAAGCACTCGATCCTATACGTTCCAATAGTTAACTAATCCTGTATAAAGCAAAAACCTTTTCTAACTACCATCTATGCTCATGCATAGTATTCAATATCAGCATACAACCAATAAATAGAATTTTCTAAAATAAAATAGCCGCCCATTTTTTGAGCGGCTATTCCTATTGTTCTGTTTTCCGTTATCTCAGCAATGTTACATTGCCTTTATAATGCTCTATCTGGCCATCTTTGAATTTCACATCTATTACATAGATATAAACGCCGGCAGGTTGTGGAGTATTATTCAGACTACCATCCCATCCTTGTCCATCAATAGCATTTGCTTCATAAATCAATTGTCCCCAACGATTGTAAATATTCATGGTAAAGCTGGTCAAACCTCTTGACAACAACTGACGAGGGAAGAAGAAGTCGTTTACTCCATCGCCGTTTGGTGTAAATATGTTTGGCATGCTCAGGTAGCAATCGTTTGCTACCCACACCGTATCAGCGTTTGTGCAACCGTCTACATTTACAACTGCGCTATAATAACCTGGTTTTGTAACCACGATACCTGGTGTAGCTTCTCCTGTGCTCCATTTCCATCTTGCTGCCGGATTGCCCGAGTTACGATCGTCGTTTATTCTTATTGGCTCGCCGCCGGGGCACATCGCTTTGTCTTCGCCCAAATAAATATCAGGAACAGGAATTACATGTATTTTCTTTGTAGCCGTCAATTGAGGGCAGGCCCTGTACAACACATTAGCTGTGATAGTGAGCGAACCTGTATTATCGAAAGCATGAAGCACAGGATTTACGTTCTTAATACCATTGCCATCGCCAAAATCCCAGTTTATTTCAGTTTTACCTATGGTAGTAAATAACCCGCTAAATGTAACCTCCTGACCGCGGCAAAGAACCGTATCAGTTGCAGCTATCTTAATAGGGCTTATCGAATCCACTGTTATTTGTCCGTACGCAGTATCATAACATGGCACGCTATTGCCCGCTATCAGCATTATTTTGTAAGTGCCTACACGTGCATATGTGTGCGTAGTATTGAAAGAATTATCAAAGGCGCCATCGCCAAAATACCATTGGAATGTTGGGCTGGTGCCGGTAGATGTATCTGTAAACGTTACTGGTGATCCCTGACAAACATATGGATATGGAGCGATAGTAAAGCCAGCGTCAATAAAGTTGTTCAGCACAACAGGCTGGGTCAGCGTATCCACGCACTTTCCATTAGTTATGGTAAGATTCACATTATAGGTCATACCCTTAGTATTGATATAAACATGTTTCGGATTTGTTGCCGTATCTGTTGTTCCATCGCCAAAGGTCCATTTGAAAGTTAGTTCAGAAAGTGGTGTAGAGTTATTAATAAACTGTACCGTATCTCCGGCGCAACCTTCTTTAACATTGAAGCCAAAACCGGCATTTATAGCAGGCGCTCTGAGACTTACTAATCCCAAAGTGTTTGTTGTGCAAACTGCAGCAGTATGCACATAGAAACGGTCGTAATCGCCTTCGCACAAGCCGGTTATTTTCATTATACTATCTGGCGCTATAAACCCTGTTGCTGTTTTAGGTACGCCGCCAAACAAATACTCAAGCGTATCCAACTGACCGGGATTTAAACCATAGAGTGTAATTTCCCCATCGCAGTAACCACATTTTGTTGGAGCAACATAAGACAGCGTCCTTAAATTAAACGGAGGATTTACCAGATTCAACGGCCCAACAGGTCGAGACATACAGAATCCTTGTTTAACCCTGATGTTATCATACACCCCGGCATACAACCCTCGCAGAGTGTCTGTACCGTCCGGTTCGACGACAAATCCAACGCCTGGCTGAAACACGGTGTTGTAGTCAAAAAATGCAGTATCTACGTCTCCTGGCGTCAACCGACTCAATATGATTTTACCATCATTGGCTCCACACTGTGTTGGATTAGTAAATATGGCAGGCGATACAATAAGTGGAGTGTCTATAGTAAACGGATATACCACACCGCACTGGTTTGACACATCGGTATATATAGTGATCCAATATCTTCCCGGAGGCAAACTATCAATAAACGCAGTAGTATCTACAAACGACTGAATAGTGTCTCCAATCACATCATTCACTTTTATACGCCACGGCTTACCTGTTCCGCCGGGAATGATATAAAAAGCAGATTTACGTGTACATGTTGCAGGAGATATTACGGAGTCCCTTACTGTAGGCACGGGGAAGATAGTAACCGTAAATGCCAGCGTATTTGTACCTGTTATGGGGCAGTTGTCGTCGGTAAAATTGATATAAAAGGTATAGTCGCCAGGAGCAACAACGCCTGTAGTGGTAATCCACGTAAAATGTGCATGCGGGTGGCTTGTATTGTTACTGTCTACTGTGAACACAGCGCCCGGAGGTAAGCCCGTAGCAGTTACCGTAATATGGTTTGATGTGTCTGGTTCTGTTGGGTTGAAGTGCAACGTAAATGATCCGCTATTACCGCACGCCACAAAGTGGTGGGAGTCAAGCGTATCGCCCGAACCAGCAAACGAGTCAATATCCCCTGTAGGAGAAGTGTTTACGCAATCAATGATATTAAAACTCATTTCGCGCTGCATAGACCCCATAAAGGTATCATGTCTGAATTCGCGTATGTTGTATACAACTACCGCACGCTGCAAGGCAGTCGGATAAAAACAGATTTGGCCGGTAAACTGATTGAACGAAAAACCCGATGGAGTGCCGTCGCGCACTACCAGCGGCGTAGCTGCAGAAACTGCCTGTACAAAAGGAGTAGTCCATGCTGTACCTCTGTAAGTTACAGATCCGCCCACGGTACAACCAGTACCGCCAGATCCGCTTGTTGCTGCTGTCAGGTAAAACATCAAGCTGTCGCCGCTGGGGTTGGTGCGGCTTGTATCATAAATATCTACCGCGCCTGGATTGTAACAGTCCTCATCGTTGATGCAAAAGAATGGCGTAGGCACAACTGTAAGCACTGGGCTTGAGTTGGGGTGATAAAAGTTATCGAGCGTATCTATAAGCTGCATTGTAGTTCCGCCTAGTATATTGGTAAGCGCTGCCGCTCTACCGGCTGCAGAACCACCGCCGTTGCCGCCTGTATAAATTAAACGCCAGTTGTGCGCCGGACCAGAAAACGTATACGTATTCTTGTACGTAAACCTTTTAATACCCGGAATAGTATAGGCGGGGTTGGTACATTGTGTTAATGATGAGTCGCGGGGGCATACAGGAGTGATTTCTTTACCTGTGGTAGGCGCTATAATATTCAAATCTACCGACCCAACGGATGTAGACCCGTTATAGATACAAACGTGTGGACGGGACGTAGGCAATGTAGAGAATGCCCCTGCGCTACTCGGTCCACAATCTCCGTAGAGATTTACCGTAATTTCGTACGTATTGCCGGAAATCCACTTATAATACAGGTCGGCGCCTACTATGTGCGATGCACGAGCCCCTATGCCCATCAACACAATGACGCCTGTTAACAACAGGCAACGCAATAACAAGAGTACATTTCTTTTCATACAGATATACGATAAAAAATAATTATAGGAATTAGTTACAAACATTTCAACCAAACACAAAAGTTTTGTCTGCAAGGCGATAACACCCTCAAACTCAGTCAAAGAGTAAAAATAGTCATTCCTTGGTAAAAAAGAAATAAATAAGCCGTAAATCCAATAAATATTCAAAAAATATCAGCGAATCTTTACAAAATATGCCCAAATCCGGAAGCGGAGATTACGATCCTTCCTGATCTTCGTTAAGCTGAAACCTAACTGCGACATCTGGATACAAACTACTGTAATATACCGGCTTTTAGTTATTTTGCTTCACTAGAAAATCACTGCCTAAGAAAACTATAATTACATTTTTCGCAATTTAATTAGATTCAGACCAAAACCTTTCTATATTCACACGCTCAAAACAGTTATAATTTAGTGTACAGGCATGTAGCTTATATGTTTTTCTTGCTTTACTAATGGTTGCATGCAAGCGACAAGGGCTTGTTGCACCCAAGGGGTCTGCTCACCTTGATTGTATCCTTATCGTGGCCGAGCGAACTTTCGACTCAGGCCACAAAGACAAAGCCGTTAGCTTAGCAGCTACTGTACACAACAACTTACCAGATAAAACTGTCGCCGACGACATTAATTATTTTGCTTTCTGTACTGGAATTTTCAGAAGAGATCCACCCGACTACGACAAACTGCTCTTGTACGCCGATAGCTTAATTACTGTAATAGAGAAAAACAAGCTTTCTACTGTTATAGCTGACAGGTACATTATGGGGCTTAACCGTAAGGCCGATGCTCTTTTTGCAAAGGGGCAATATACAGATGCATACGGCTACTACTACAAAGCGAAAAAAAACGCTAAAGAAAATGGAGATTCGTGCTCATTGAGCAATTACAGCCATAGTTTGGGAATGGCGCTATACAAACAGCAAAAATATATTGATGCCGCGAAGCGGTTCATGGAATCTTATTCTGAATCCGCCGGGTGTCCCGACGACTTCACGAGATTCTACCACCGTCAGGAACTTTTTGACAATATTGGCCTTTCTTATACCCATTCCCACCAATACGATAGCGCTATGGTATATTATCAGAAAGCGCTGGCGCTGATTAATGAAAACAAAAAAAATACGACAAAAATGAAAAGTACTTTATTTCGGCTACTGCTGTCATTATCGGCAATATGGCCGACGTTTATATAGCGGTCAAAAATCCGGACACCGCTATTGCACTTCTAAAACAAAGCAAAAACATAAACCTGCAAAAAGGCTATGTAAACTCTGATGCGCTAACAGACCACATAAAGTTAGCAAACATATATTTTAATATTGGCCACACAGCAGAATTAAAGCAAACGCTTGAGCTGATTAAAGCTGAACTGGACACTATACCCGATAACATTGCGCGGCTTAATTGGCAACAGCTTATGTGGCGACTATACGATACAGAAAAAGATTCTGTACGCGCATACAGACATCTATGCGCTTACGAAAAACTCAGAGACTCTATGCGGGTGCATAATACCGCATTGATGGCTACCGATTTAGACGGAAGAATTCATAGCATGGAACGACAATACCCAATTGCGTTGCTCAATAAAAACAGTAAAACGGCTAAAATATACTTGTTAATTGCTGTACTTATCACAATCATGACGTTGGTGATTGTTTTGCTTATTTGGCGCAATGCCCGCAGAGACAGAAAGAACTTAATTACTCTCACCAAATTGAACAAACAAATTACCAACCAAAAAGAACAGCTGATAGCCGCGCTCAACGAACTGGAAATAAAAGATAAAGATAAAACCCGTATCCTAAGATCTGTAGCGCACGATGTGATGAATCCTATTGCAGCCATTATGGCTTTAACAGATATACTAAGAATGGACCTAGATAAAGTTACAGAAGAAAACGACAATATACTTAATCTTATCAAAGAGGCTTGCGCGAACTCACTATCGCTAAGTAAGGAAATACTAGAAGCCGCTGTAAAAATTGACAAAGCTAAATTGGTTAAAGACAATGTGAACATCATTCAGCTCGTAGCCAATTGTGTTGATTTACTTAGGCAAACAGCAGCGTCGAAAAAGCAACGAATCATTCTAAAAACAAATATCAGCGAGTTAATATTGAAGGTTAATAAGGAACAAATATGGAGGATACTCAACAATCTAATTGCTAATGCCATAAAATTCAGCTATCCCGAATCTGATATATTTGTAAACATTACTACCATCAATAATGTTGTGAGAATTTCTGTGCAAGATCATGGCATAGGCATCCCCGATAAAAATAAAGGACTGGTGTTCGATATGTTTACAGAGGCAAAAAATACAGGCACTGCCGGAGAAACCCCTCATGGACTGGGATTATCAATATCGCTGCAAATTGCAAAAGCACATAATGGAAATATATGGCTGGAAAGTGAACAAGAAAAGGGAACGACTTTTTATCTTGATTTGCCACTATATGAAACTAGCGTCGCTGACGTGCAAAGAGCTTAAAAAACCGGAAATAAATAACACATTTCTTCATATTATCGACAAAATAGTAGATTTCATTGTTATTTGATGGTTAAAAATAGCAACAATCCCTTACCAAAGACCCATATTAGCGATTCCAAAATACATAAGCATCTTTTTTTAGATTTTTTAGCAGATATTTGCCAAACAGCATATAATTTTATACATTATTTGCAGGAATTGGTAGAAACCTCTATTTTAAAAAACCACATGCCCAATATACTAGTTATAGAAGATGACGATATTATGCTCAAGGCTATACGAAACATTCTTAATAAGGATGGGTTCAATGTAGTGACTGCGCAAAATGGCAAAGAGGCTTTTGAGATGCTGGATACCGCAACTTACGACATAGTGCTTACCGACCTGATGATGCCTTATGCCAACGGTCTGGAGGTTGTGAGCCGAATACGAAACGACAACGACAAAAGAGGGGTTGGCATTATTGTTGTTTCGTCGGTAGGTAATGAAGAAACCATAACTGAAGCTTTTAGACTTGGCGCAGACGATTACCTAAAAAAACCAATTATGGCTGGCGAATTACTTACGCGCATACGCAAACTACTGGCCAACAAAAACAGTAAGACACAGTTTGTAACCAAAAAAAAATAGGAATTAATTCATGTGGAGTGACCTTGTAGATTTACTATTATCGGCTTACGAACAATATAGCTTACTCCCGCTTTTTATTGAAATTGCGCTTGCATTTATTGTAATTGCAATAATTGCTACAATTACAGCCTACACGTCCATATTGGTGCGCCGATACAGAGCATATGTACATCAAAAAAGAGTAGCCTACCTAAGTCCAAAAATTGAAGACCTTATTACAGAACAGGTATTGCTCAACGAAAATATGGACAAAGACCTACCCATAGAATCGATTGAGTTTGACAAAGACGCGCTAAACAATAAAATATACAAAAAAGAAGAAGTAAGACAAATACTCATTGACACGCTGATTCGCTACCGGAAAAATTTTCGCGGCGAGGTGGGTGAATTGTTACGCAAACTTTATGTAGATATGAATCTGCAGGAAGATTCGTACAAAAAAATGAAATCGCGCAAATGGGAACAAAAAATACGCGCACTGTCTGAACTGACGCAGATGGACATTGCCATTGCCGACGTTACCTTGCTTCCGCTCACCAACAGCCGAAATTCTACACTACGAGCTGCAGCCCGTAATGCATACATACAGCTAAGTAAAAACGAGCCTTTCAAGTTTTTTGATATCGCCACCGAACCAATTTTGCCCTGGGACCAGCTAGAAATGTTTAAAATTATTACTTCGAGCAAAGATATAGCCATACCAAACTTCGCTCGTTATGTTAGCTATTCGTCTAATAAAAGTATAGTGTCTTTTTGCCTGAAACTAATTGCACACTACGACCAACAAAGCGCCATACCGGCAGTAACCAACTTGCTTGAAACAAAAGATCACTACTTCAGAGCTAATGCTATTAACTGTCTGGGTAAACTATCGGCAGAATCAATAGAGCATAAATTGGCTTTTATGTACAATAGTCAGCCAATTATTTGTCAGGTAGAAATACTGCGGGCAATGGGCGCTATTGCTTCCGGAAAGCACCTCGATTTTCTAAAAAGCGAATTTTTATATTCTTTCAATTTCGAAATTCAGATGGCTGCAGCAAGGGCTATCATTTCCCACAATACGCAGGCGTCGAGAGCGATGCTCAATGAATTGATGGAAACAACCGATGAGGGAACTAAACTTATTATTAAACACTGCCAAAATCCACTTATTAAGTACTAATACAGAAAAAATAAACGATATAACTACCATCAATTACAACCCATTTTGTTATTTAGCTGGTACTTTCGCTACATTTGCATAGCAACATATGATTTTTTTATCAATTAACAACAAGTCATCACCACTAAACAGGAGTTGATAACCTTTGTAAGAAGAAAAAACACCAGATAGATTACCTTCAGCGCAGAAATGAATATTTAAGTGTTTGTGATTATTAATTGAAGCGGCGATAACTCAACTGAATGAAACTAAGATGAAAGTAATTACCGATTTTTTTACCAGAGGCAATTTTTTTGAAACTATAGGTATCTTCTACCAGTATGTCGTATTTATATACGGAACATCGCTGTTGATGATATATGGTGTTCTGGCAATTATGTCGCTTACCTCCATCATCAGATACATGAAAAAAAATGCATCTGTTGATTACAATATTATTGTGGAATCCCCCCTCGCTCCTGGAATATCTGTTATAGCGCCGGCGTTCAATGAGGGCGTTACTATCATTTCCAATGTCCGATCGCTGCTTACATTCAACTATCCAAAATTTGAAGTAATCATTATTAATGATGGTAGTACCGATGATACCCTTGAAAAATTAATTACTGAGTTTGAAATGGTGGAAGTTGAGTATGCCTATCGCGAAAAACTAAACTGCAAACCTGTAAAGAGAATTTTCAGATCTACTAACCCTGCGTATGACAAGCTATCGGTAGTAGACAAAGTAAACGGAAAAAGTAAGGCCGACGCATCGAACGCGGGTATCAATATCTCGGCGTTCGATTATTACTTGTGTACGGACGTGGATTGTATCTTGGATAAAGACACGCTTATAAAGCTGATTAAACCCTTTATGGACGAGGAAACCACCATTACAAAAGAGGTGAATGGCGATGTTCTTATTGAAGATGATTACAAGCGAGTTATAGCATCGGGCGCAACACTGCGCATGGTAAACTCGTGCGATGTAGATGAGGGCTTGCTCATTCGTGCACGCCCACCACGCCGTTTTCTGCCACGTTTTCAGGAAATGGAATACATACGCGCCTACTGTCTTGGTAAAATGGGTTGGGATTTGATTAATGCAGTACCCAACGTATCGGGAGGTTTAGGAATGTTTGACAAGGAAATATCTGTGAAAGCGGGTGGATATGATTCTCAATCATTTGGTGAAGACATGGACCTCATTACGCGCATGGGCGCCTACATGACAGACAATAA
The DNA here is from genome assembly GCA_903882805.1 of uncultured Bacteroidota bacterium. Classification (GTDB taxonomy): domain Bacteria; phylum Bacteroidota; class Bacteroidia; order Chitinophagales; family Chitinophagaceae; genus Nemorincola. The sequence continues at coordinate 176,223 of CAIRYK010000042.1, forward strand.
TAAAAAATACTCTGTAAAGTACGTGCCGGTTACATTGTGCTGGACCGAAGGCCCTGCTACACTCAAGGTATTTGGCCGTCAGCGTAGCCGTTGGGCGCGCGGACTTGCTCAGATCATGAGTATACATCGCAAAATACTATTCAACCCGCGCTATGGCCGTATGGGTTTGATCGTGTTCCCATATCACTTTTTATATGAATTGTTGGCGCCTATCATTGAATTTTTAGGAATTCTTTTTTACATTTACCTCATATTAACAAACCAAATCAACTGGCCGTACGCCATCATACTCATAATATTTGTATATACATACTCTGTTATGATTACCACACTGGCCTTGCTTTGGGATCAAATTACTTTTAAATACTATAAAACATGGGGCGAAACAATAGGATTATGCCTTATGGCTTTCATTGAGCCATTTGTTTACCATCCACTTATTGTGTTCTTTGCTCTTAAAGGATATTATAACTTTGTTACCGGCCGTAAGCACGTTTGGGGCAATATGCAACGACAAGGCTTGGGGGCGCAAAAGAAAAAAACACCCGCAAAAGCTGGCTAACTTAACAATTAAATACAACTAAAAATGAGATCACCATCCAGATTGGTGTTATTTATTTTATTTTCTTTTTTGTGTATTACGTCTAATGCCCAATGGCTCAAAAAAGGTGAGTCATCCGACGATTTGTATAAAGAAGCAAAAAAAGAAATTGAACTAAAACACTACCAGAAGGCAATCAATCTATGCAACAAAGCAATAGATATATCGCCAAAAAACCTTGATCTCTACTTATTGTTGGGTCGCTCGTTTGCTCTTGCCGGCAAGGTAGACAGCGCGCGACTGGAACTGAACTATGTAATACAAAAGAGCCCAAAATATAAAGACGCATACATATACCTTATTAATGTAGAGGTTGTGGCATGTAACTATGCTCAGGCGCTGGAATATGCCGACATGGGATTGAAACAATTTCCCAACGACAGAGAAATACTACTAAAGAAACTGGATATATACAACAAAGAGGGCGACTGGATAGAAAGCAACAAACTATCGGAATACCTTTTTGACAGATATAGCGGCGACGGAGAAATCCGTAAAATATTCCTTGACTATAAACTTACTCTTGCCCGGCAGTATTCGCACCGCGGATATATTGAAATTGCTAAACGCGCTTACGAATCTGTACTGGAACAAGACCCACTGAACAAAGAAGCGCTACAGGCAGTATTTGCACTTGATGTGCGCTCGGGCAACTACGAAAGTTCACTAGCTTATACCAATCGCGCTCTGCAATCTACCCCAAACTCCTATGAATTTCTGCTGAAGAAAATAAGTATTCTCGACGCTATGTCGCGCTATGTAGAGGCTATTGCGGTTGTAGAAAAACTATTGAAGCTGTTCCCATCCAATCCCGAAGTACAAAAGCTGAATATTTACCTGCGCATGGAAGCCGGCCGATACTATATGAACACTGATCCTTACCTTCAGTTTCAGGCGGTGCTGGATAAAGAGCCAAACAATCGCGACGCGCTCAATTATGTTATAAACATAGCCTATAGCCGCGGCCTGCTCAATGATGCATTGTCTTGGGCAAACGTAGGGCTGAAAAAGAACCCGAACGACCGCGAACTCCTGACAAAAAAAATGGGGGCGCTGGAAGGACTTAAACGCTACGGCTCAGCTTCAAATATTGCAGAAACTATCTACAAAAGCAGCCCATCGCCAGCCAACAAAGAGAACTTTGTAGAACTGAGAACGCTTGCGGCAAAACAATACATGAATGACATGGAATACGACAGTTCTATTACTGCGCTCAAGTCTGTTTTGTTTTACGACCACTCAAATATCACAGCGCTCAACTATCTTACCAACACCTACATAGCGCAAAAACGCTACGATGATGCCTTGCATACCATTGACGAGGCGCTTACCTACTATCCCGGCGATGAAAAACTACTGTATAAAAAAGCGGGTGTATTGGAGTCTTATCAAAAATTCTCGGATGCTGCCCTAATCAGTAAACAGCTGCTTCAAAAATACCCCGACAGCCGCCCCTATCTGGTTGCCTTTGTAGAGCAATCGTTGCAGGCTGGTCGTCAGTCTATGCAATACGATGACTTTAATGGCACAGTGTCCATTCTTCGCGATGTATTGGAAAAACAACCCGACAATGTGGACGCGCTTAACTATATCATCAATATAGAATCCTCTTTTAAAAACTTCGATTCTGCAATTATCTATTGCGATCAGGCTTTGAAATATTATCCCGACAATCGCGACTTCCTGCTCAAGAAATCATCGGTGTATGCTGATGCTAAGAACTTCCCAGCGGCATACGAAATCTCTGGCAAACTCTACAACAACTATCCATACAACAGCAAAATAAGAAATACTTATGTTGACCAACTTTTAGGTTCTGGCCGCATGTACATTGCCGGTGATAAGTTGGACAGCGCGCTTATTGAGTTTTATCGCGGACTTGCAGTGGCGCCAAACGATACAATGCCGCTGTTTTACACTATAAATGTGTTGATAGCACAGCAGACCTACGACACTGCGCTTGCTCTCGTGGAACGCGGTAGAAGACTATATCCAAACAATCCCTTCTTCCTGATGAAAAGGGCGATAATTTATGAAAACCAATTGAACTGGAACGATGCTTGGAAATCTGCAGATACGCTATCGCGCATGACACAAGACCCTAAACACCTTGATTATGCCCGCTACCTTTATAGTCGCCGGCTGAAAAACGAGATTGGCATATTCTACTTGCGCTCGCGTATCATGGACACTACTAAGGATCAGTTCAACAGCATTGGCACAGTACAATACTCGCGCCGATGGAGGAGAGGAACTATTACCGGTCGCGTAAACTATGCAGGCCGTTTCATAGGAACAGGTTACCAATTTGAAGCCGAGACCTACTACAACCATAGTCCGGCATGGTATTCGTTTGCTGTAGCAGCCTACTCGCCTACTACAGTTATCTTCCCCAAACTCCGTCTTGGTTATTCGCTCACCCACGCCTTCAGGAAAGGCTATGAAGCGGAAGTAGGTATTCGTTACCTACAGGCCGATAGCGGAACTATTTTATCGGGCCTTGTAGCTGTAGGGCGAGAAATCAACGATTTCTACTTCAATGTGAAAGGATACGTAATGAACCTTACACGTTTGGATAATTCAACAGGGCTTTATTATGCCGGCGTATTGACCGGAAGATTCTATCTTAATAACCGGACAGAATATTTCTCAGCTATAGCCGGATATGGTACCGCCCCGGATGACTTCAGCCTTAACTACAACCTTACCAGGTCGCTGACCTACAGTACGGTGAGCGTGGGGGCAGGTTACACCAAAGTGCTGCAATACCGTACTTCAATAGGTATTTTCGGATCGTGGTACAATGTAAAAACCGGCTTAGACAGGTCGGAAAGAGAAACATTCCGCAACCAATACGACATTTACCTTACCCTGCTAAGAAGATTCTAATACTTGCTAACAAACGAAGAAATAGTCCGGATGTGCTAAACTCCGGACTATTTCTTTTTAGTTAATAACTAAAAGCCTTATACTATAGCGGATATAGATTGCACTGCAAATTTTCCAATATAAAATACAGCTTCGTTTTACATTTCCCTGACAATTTGGCGATGTTTGTCAGTTTTAAATCATTGTGGTTAAATTAGTTTTGCAATCCATTAATTAATTATGAAGCAATCTTTTGTAAAGCTGCCAAAGCTAATGGCGGCAATTTTTATTTTTTCAGGTATTACAGGGCGCGCACAAGATGCAAAAACACTTGCCTACCCCGACGAAAAACACTTTAAAAACATTAGACAGCTTACCACCGGCGGCGACAACGCTGAGGCTTATTTTGGCTTTGACAATGAGCACGTAACTTTCCAACGCACCAACCCTGCCGAAGGCATAAATTGCGACCAGATATTTTATGGTACGCTACCTAAAAAATCCGGCGAGAAATTTAAGTACAAAAGGGTAAGTACTGGTAAAGGCCGCACAACCTGCGCCTACCTTATGCCCGACCGCAAACACCTGCTTTATGCATCTACGCACCTTGCTGCCGATACCTGCCCGCCAACACCCGATCGCAATGTGATTAAAAAGTATGTTTGGCCTATATATAGCACCTACGACATTTTTGTTGCCGACTTTAACGGCAAGGTTACCAAAAAGCTTACCAACACACCCGGCTACGACGCAGAAGCGACAATATCGCCCGACGGTAAGAAAATAGTGTTTACAAGTATGCGCAATGGCGATATCGACCTGTATACTATGAACATAGACGGCACCAATGTAAAGCAAATAACCACCACACTTGGCTACGACGGCGGCGCTTGTTTCTCGCCCGATAGCAAAAAAATAGTATGGCGCGCTTCTCGCCCTGAGTCGGAAGAAGCGGCCAGAGAATATAAAGAACTGCTTGCGCAGGGATTGGTAATGCCTACAAAAATGGAGTTGTTTGTTGCAAATGCAGATGGTACAGACGCACACCAGGTAACCAAATTAGGTAAAGCAAACTGGGCGCCCGCATTTATGCCCGATGGCAAACGCCTTATATTTGCATCAAACCACACAACAGAGCGAGGATTCCCTTTCAACCTCTATATCGTAAATATAGACGGAACAGGACTGGAGCGTATATCAAATGATAAGAGCTTCGACGCCTTCCCAATGTTCTCCCCTGATGGCAAAAAACTAATTTTTAGTTCGAACCGCAATAACAATGGTGGTCACGACACCAACGTATTTATCTGCGACTGGGTAGACTAGAAAAACACAAACCCACAAATAAAATGTATAAGCCCCTCGCATAGAGGGGCTTATTATTTTACTAAGTACCTATATCACCAATTACAATAGAGCGCGTAAAGAAATTGATAACAGCAGTCTTGTTTTTTGCTTTATAGTGCCTAGTTTGGTAAATTTGCAAGGCGTAAATGAAAATAATAGCATGATAGATATAAAGGTTCCTACGGTAGGCGAATCGATAAGCGAAGTAAGTCTGGTAAAATGGCTGAAAAAAGAAGGTGATTATGTAAACAGAGACGAGATCTTATGTGAACTGGAATCGGAAAAAGCCACGTTTGAACTGAATGCAGAACAGGCCGGTATATTACACATAGTAGCTGCGGAAGGCGCTACGCTGGCCATAGGCGATCTGGCCTGCTCTATAGATGAAACCGCGGCAAAACCAGAAGGCGTTCCCGCTACCCCGGCTCCAGTAGCAAAAGCGGCTACTCCGGCTCCTGTACCCGCTCAGTCCGCTCCCGCCGCCGCTCAGTCCGATGTTAAAGCTACACCTGTAGCGCAGGCTATTATGAGTAAAAAACAGGTGAAGCCTACCGAAGTAAAAGGATCGGGCAGCCTGGGCAGAATAATGAAACAGGATGTATTGCAAGCCCTTACCAACCCCGGCCGCAAGGGCGGCGACGAGGCATTTAGCCGCAACACAAAACCTGAAAAAATGAGCAATCTGCGCAAAACTGTATCGCGCAGACTCGTTGAAGCAAAGAACAGTACGGCTATGCTTACTACTTTCAATGAAGTAGACATGACCCGTATTATGGAAGTGCGCAAAGAATATAAAGATACTTTCAAAGAGTCGCATGGCGTCAACCTTGGCTTCATGTCGTTTTTTGCCAAAGCTTGCTGCATAGCCCTGCAAGAGTGGCCGGCAGTAAACGCCTATATAGATGGCGATAATATACTGTACCACGATTATTGCGATATTTCTATTGCTGTGTCTGCGCCCAAGGGGCTGGTAGTACCGGTGATACGCAATGCCGAGAGCATGAGTATGGCCGATATAGAAAAACAAGTAGTAGTACTGGCTAAAAAAGCGCGCGACAACAAATTAAGCCCCGACGAAATGGCTGGTGGAACTTTCACCATCACTAATGGCGGCGTATTTGGATCGCTCATGTCTACGCCTATTATCAATATTCCACAATCGGCAATATTGGGCATGCACAAAATACAAGATCGACCAATGGCCATAAACGGCAAGGTAGAGATACGCCCTATGATGTACCTTGCGCTTAGCTATGATCACCGCATTATAGATGGTCGTGAGTCAGTAGGGTTCCTCGTTCGCGTAAAAGAACTTTTGGAACGTCCGGAATTGCTTTTGCTGGGCAAAGACCCAGTGAAAGCGCTGCTTGAACTATAATTTCAATCAACTGATAAACACTAAAAAAGCCTGTACCAATCCGATACAGGCTTTTTTAGTGTTTTTATTCAGGCTACTTGTGTGTAGTAATCCACCAGGTATTGCCAAACGGATCTTTAATACCGCCGCTACGGCCATAACTCTGATCGGCTACAGGCATGATGGATGTGGCTTTCAGCGCAAGCGCTTTTGCATATGCTTCATCAGCGTTAGCAACATACACAAACATACCGGCGTTTTCGGCCCCATACAGCGCGGAGCTTTCGGTAACCATAATTATGCTGTCGCCTATGCCAATCTCGGCATGCATGATTGTTCCATCTTCTTTAAGATGCTTGGCCTTTTCTTCAGCGCCAAAAACATCCTTGGCAAAAATCAGAAAATCGGCAGCTCCTTTTAAAATAAGGTAGGGCATTACCCTGTTGTAGCCTTCCGGAATTTTAATTGCGTCCATAGTATATCATTTATAAAGCGCTTTGCTTCTGCAAAGGCATGAATTATTTTGCCAGTTTAGCTACCAGATTTTCATTGAGCGCATCCAGAAACTCTTCGGTATACAGGTAGTGTTCGCCATGGTTTACTTTATTGCCATGTATACACACTGCCAGATCCTTAGTCATTTTACCGCTTTCCACAGTTTCTATGCAAACTGCTTCCAGTGCATTAGCGAAATCTATCAACTCCTGATTGTTATCCAGTTTTCCTCTAAACGCCAAACCGCGCGTCCAAGCAAAAATAGAAGCTATCGGGTTTGTAGATGTTGGTCTGCCCTTCTGGTATTCGCGATAATGACGGGTCACAGTACCATGAGCTGCTTCAGCTTCCATAGTATTGCCATCGGGCGTTACTAATACAGACGTCATCAGCCCCAGCGAGCCAAAACCCTGCGCTACAGTATCGCTCTGCACGTCGCCATCGTAGTTTTTACATGCCCATACAAAGTTGCCGTGCCATTTCAGTGCGCTGGCCACCATGTCATCTATAAGGCGGTGTTCGTAAGTGATACCTGCTTTCTCGTAATCAGCGCGGAATTCGTTTTCATAAATCTCTTCAAAAATATCTTTAAAGCGACCGTCATATTTTTTAAGGATCGTGTTCTTTGTAGAAAGATACAAAGGCCAGCCTTTTTGCAAAGCAATGTTGAAGCAAGCGCGAGCAAAGCCAATAATAGACTCATCAGTATTGTACATAGCCAGCGCTACGCCGTCGCCCTTAAAGTTATATACCTCATGCTCAATGGTTTTACCATCTTCGCCTTCAAATTTTATGGTTAGCTTGCCTTTACCTTTCACTACGAAATCGGTAGCGCGATACTGATCGCCAAAAGCATGACGACCAATGCAAATAGGAGCGGTCCAGTTGGGCACAAGGCGAGGAATATTGCTCATTACAATAGGCTCGCGAAACACGGTACCATCCAGTATATTGCGGATAGTGCCATTGGGGCTCTTCCACATTTGTTTCAGATTAAATTCTTTAACGCGGGCTTCGTCTGGAGTAATGGTAGCGCACTTGATACCCACACCATATTGCCTGATAGCATTTGCTGAATCTACGGTAACCTGATCGTTGGTAGCATCGCGGTGTTCCACACCCAGGTCGTAATACTTAATGTCGAGGTCCAGATACGGGAGGATCAGTTTTTCCTTTATGTATTTCCAGATAATTCTGGTCATCTCATCGCCGTCGAGCTCTACTACGGGATTTGCAACTTTTATTTTTGCCATATTTACAAATTTACGGAGGGAAACTACTATTATTCGCCTCAAAAGTAATGAGTTTGTTTGAACCTTAATAAACCTTATAAAAGGAAATGTATTATAAAGCTAAATTCTTTGACGGTTTGGGTAAACAGAATCGTGAAATAATGCTCTGGGTTTTCCTACTACATTGTTAGTCCGCCCACTAACCCAACATTTATCACTCACTTTTCCGCATATACTTGTTTCTTTGCAGTCTGTGTATCACCTTGTTGTTTATAGTGTATTTCTGTTTGCGCTGACAGCGCAGTTTGGGTATGCTGTGTATTTTTTTGTACGAATATTTCGCTTACCCACCAGTGCCGTACCTTCAGCCAATGCCTGTGGCGCAACTATTATAATATGCGCTAAAAACGAAGTAAACAATCTTGCAACTAATCTCCCAAAGCTGCTTACACAACATTACTTTGCCAAAGACGGCAGCCCCTTTTTTGAGGTGATTGTTGTAAACGACGCATCGACCGACGATACAGAAGCGCTCCTTAACCAACTTAGCGCACAGTATAATCACCTGAAAGTAGTCAACATATCGCAAAACGAAGGGCGTACGCTTAAAGGTAAAAAATATGCGCTTAGCAAGGGCGTAATGGCAGCGCAATACGACTGGCTTGCGCTGATAGATGCCGACTGCACAGTGATAAGCAACCAATGGCTGACCCAAATAACCGCACCGCTGGCTGCAGGCAAAGAAATAGTAGCAGGCTTTGGCGGATATATTAGCCAGTCCGGCTTGCTAAATAGTTTTATACGGTGGGAAACCCTACATACCTTTTTGCAATATAGTACCTACGCTCAGGCGGGCTTACCCTACATGGCAGTAGGCCGTAATATGGCCTGCACAAAACAAGCGCTTATGCGGGCGCAACAAGCAGATGTCTGGAACGCTCTGCCCGGCGGCGACGACGACCTGCTGGTACGTATAGCTGCTACGAGCGGCAATACCGCCATTGTTTGCCACCCTTCTTCATTTACCTATACAGAATCAAAACCCGACTGGACAAGTTGGGCTCGACAAAAACAACGCCATCTATCTGCCGGTAAATACTACAAGCCCGCAATAAAGGCATTACTTGGCGGCTATGCGCTATCGCATGCGGCTATGTGGGTAACTTTTTTTGTACTGGTAGCTGGCGGCCCAGCTTATTGGGTTATAGGCATTATGGCTATTAGGTGTGCGCTCTACTGGACATTATGGGCCGTTACTGCGTACAAAACCCAAGAAAAAAAACTTTTATTTTTATTCCCTGCCTTCGATTTAGGGTGGCTGGCTTATAACTTTGCATTCCTGCCATACATAACCTGGAAAAACAAACAACAGTGGACCTAATACTTAAATATTTTGACGATTTTACAGATGAACAAATTGACAGATTTCGTAAACTGGATGGTTTTTACCGGGAATGGAACGAAAAGATCAATGTGATATCAAGAAAAGACATTGACGCACTATACCTTAAACATGTGCTGCACTCATTGGCTATAGCCGTAATCTGCCCGTTCGACGATGGCGCCGAAGTTGTAGATATTGGTACCGGCGGCGGCTTCCCTGGTATACCGCTGGCGATATTTTTTCCGCACGTACGTTTTTTGTTGGTAGATAGTATCGGCAAAAAGATAAAAGTAACGCAGGAAGTTGCAGACGGCCTTGGTTTGAAAAATGTGACTACCCTACACGGCAGGGCTGAAGAAATAAAGGGCCGTACTTTCGACTATGCAGTATCGCGCGCCGTAGCGCCGCTGGGCGACCTTTGGAGATGGATAAACCCTGTAATACGCCGGGGTCAAAAAAGCGACGAGCTACCTAACGGACTCGTTTGTCTGAAAGGCGGCGACCTTACCGAGGAAATAAAAGCGACAGGCATGCAAAAAATAGTGCAGGCATGGAGCGTAAACAATATTTTCCCGGAACCGGCGTTTGAAGACAAATGTGTGCTTTATGTACCCAAGTTGTTAAAGTAGGCACAATATTTGCTATAGTATTTTTAAGTATAACAGTTTAGAGGACTGTTGGCATAAGGCCAATGAAGTGATAGCGAAGATTTGTTTTTTGCGGGCAATAGCAAAAACTAATCTTCAGGCGGTAGTTGCGAATAATGTTGTATTTTTATTTATCGAACTATTTAACCACCTCAATAATAAACCTTCTTATGTCAAAATCAATTACGCTTTCGGTAATTATCGCGGTTTGCGTTGCTGCATATTCCTGCAATAAAAGCGCAACTAATACGGCTACAAACACCCCGGCGACGCTGGAGTTGCCGCAAACCACTTACCAATATTACGAAGTACGCTACCCCGAGCGTTTTTACGATAGCCTTAACAGGGTCGCTACGCTCGGCAGGGTGCTTTTTTACGATGGCCACCTTTCGCTAAACAATGCTATATCGTGCGCAAGCTGCCATAAGCAGGCGTTGGCGTTTTCAGACAATGCAGCCCTGAGCGTAGGCTACGAAGGTCGGCTCACCAAGCGCAATTCACCCGGCTTCAATGCCCTAAATCGCACTTCAAATCTGTTTTGGGACGGCCGCGAAAACAATATCAATAACCTTGCTTTAAAACCCATAACCAATCATGTGGAAATGGGGATAGACGATACTGCTGTATTGCCCAGCAAACTGGCTGCCCTACCCTATTACCAAGATTTGTTTGTTTCTGCTTTCGGAAAAAGCACAATCACAGCCGGCAAAATATCGCAGGCTATTGCCGTATTTCTCAATAGCATTAATGGAAATGGCAGCAGGTTGAGTAAGTACAACACTGGTCAGAAAGATGTGCTTACAGCTCAGGAACTTTACGGAATGCAGCTGTTCGATACCAAATACAACTGTGCAGCATGCCATTCGGGCGGCGGCGGTCCATACGGCGGCATGCCCGGATTTAAAGACATAGGGCTCGATCAGACCTATAAAGACGAAGGACGCGGCGGCCTGCCAGGTATGAGCGCTGAAAAAGGTAAGTTTAAGGTGCCTAATCTGGCCAATGTAGCCCTCACAGGCCCGTATATGCACGATGGTCGCTTCAAAACGCTTAGCGACGTACTGGACCATTACAGTGGCAATATTCAAAACAGCGACAACCTGGATACACTGCTCAAAAAGAGCAACGGCGAGCCAATGCGCATGAACATTAGCACACAAGAAAAGCAGGCAATTATTGCTTTCTTGGGTACGCTAACTGATTACGAGATTATTACCGATCCTAAATTTTCCAATCCCTTCCAAAAGAAATAATCAATGAAGAAATTATTGCTGATTGCTATACTGGCTGCAGGTGGCAACTACGCCGCTTTTGCACAGACCGATACCCTGACAAAAAAGTTAACCCATTCGGTAGGCGTGCAAATAAACGGCCTGATAAAGCAGGTTTTCAACTTCAACAATACTAATACGCCAACTGGTAATCCATACTTGCTGACCTACTCAGTAAACTCTGTTAAAAATGGCTGGGGGGGGCGCGTTGGCTTTGGGTATGTATATACCGACAACGCCAGCAATGATGGCACTACCGACTTAAAAAGCACAATCAACCAGCTACAGGTAAGAGTAGGCTTTGAGAAAGCATTTAAACTTAATGAAAAATGGAGCGCAGGCGTAGGTATAGATGGACTTGCTAATGTAAACGATGACAAAACAACCAGCAGGGTGGTTTCTTTCGACACCATAACTACCATTACCAAAAGCGCCATAAAAAGCTATGGCTGCGGCGCTATGGGCTGGCTGCGCTACAGCCTCACGCCACATATACAAATAGGCACTGAGGCCAGCTTGTACTATACATCTGGCAAACAAACGCAGAGCGTTGCAATAACCCGTAAAGTTTTCACTGGCGGAGGCGGAACGTTCGAAACCTCTACAGAGATGAAAACAGAGCCCACGCTCAGCAATGCACTAATTAACCTGCCGGTGGTTTTCTATCTGCTCGTAAGGTTTTAATGCAGGTTTTACGCTACTCGCTCAAAAATATTGTGCAAATACTTCACGACGGCCCTTTAGTGGGCCGTCATTATATGCAGGTGTAAAAAAGTATTCTTATTTTTGCGCTCTGAATCTCTAAATACTATAAGTTCCATATATGGGTAGGATATTTGAAGTTAGAAAGTCATCTATGTTTGCGCGATACGACCGTATGGCCAAACAGTTTAGCCGCGTAGGCAAAGAAATTGCGATAGCTGTAAAAAAAGGCGGTCCGGAACCCGACACCAACCCTATGTTGCGCAGGGTAATGCAGAACGCAAAGTCGTTCAACATGCCTAAAGACCGCATTGAAGCGGCTATTAAAAACGCAATGGGTAAAGACACCAGCAACTACGACGAGGTGCTTTACGAGGGCTATGCGCCTCATGGCATTGCGCTAATGGTGGTAACAGCTACCGACAATACTACACGCACAGTGGCCAACGTACGCTCGCACTTCAACAAAGGCGGCGGCACGCTTGGCAATAGCGGATCTGTAGGGTTCCTGTTCAAACAAGTAGGCACCTTCAAGCTAAAACCCGAGGGCCTGAACATGGACGATATGGAACTGGAGCTGATAGACTACGGACTGGAAGAAGTAGGCGAAGACAGCGAAGGAAACATTATAGTGCGTTGCGGGTTCACCGACTTTGGCAGTATGCAGAAAGCGCTGGAAGAAAAAGGACTAACGCCCATTTCATCAGCATTAGAGTGGTTGCCGCTCAATACTATAGAAGTATCTGAAGAACAGTCGGAAGATGTGTTTAAACTGATAGAAAGACTGGAAGCCGACGACGACGTGCAGCATGTGTTTCATAACATGGGCTAATGGTTTAGCAAGGCTCCAAATCAATATTTTAGCGGGCGCTTATCTGAAAAAGATAGGCGCTTCTTTTTTCAAATCGCATACCGTGGCGGCGAAGCGCTTCGCTCCCCTGCCCATGTCGGTAAATTAATGTAAGTTTAGCCCATGAAAACAGCAAGTTCATTACCATTGCTTGTTGGCCGTAAGCCCGTGCTGGAAGCGCTGGAGCAAGGCGCCACCATAGAGAAAATATTTATGCTGCGCACCGCCAACGGAGCCGACATAATAGCCATAAAACAAAAAGCAAGAGAACTCAATATACCCATAAGTCAGGTGCCTGTTGAAAAACTGGACTACATGACTCGTTCGCAACACCAGGGCATCGTAGCATGGACGTCGTTGCTGCAATACACAGATCTGCAAGCGGCAATATCATTTGTTGTAGAAAAGGGCGAGGTTCCGCTATTTCTGTTGCTGGATGGCATTACCGATGTGCGCAACGTGGGCGCTATAGCGCGTAGCGCACTGTGCTGCGGAGCTCAGGGCATTATACTGCCCACATCGCATGCTGCCTCGCTTACGGAAGAGGCTATAAAAACTTCGGCTGGCGCGTTGCGCAAAATAATGCTGTGCCGCACACCTTCTGTGCCACAGGCTATGGATGTGTTGCGCCTGAACGGCATACAAGTGCTGGGCACGCAAATGAAGGGCAGTATACCGGTTTATGAAAGCGACCTTACAATACCATCTGTAATTGTAATGGGCGCTGAAGATACCGGTATCAGCAAGGATGTATTGAAACGCGCCGACCAACTGATACGCATACCTATGGCAGCCAATTTCGATTCGCTGAATGTTTCGGTAGCGGCAGGAATGATACTGTATGAGGCCTTGCGTCAGCGAATACTCACCAAATAAACAGATTGCCCCGCAACCGCATTAATTTTAGTTTTTATTTGCAACATACTTATTAACTTCGGAAGGCTTAACAAATAATCATTATGCTTTTACAGGGAAAGACTGCATTTATTACTGGCGCAAGCAGGGGTATTGGCGAGGCTATTGCATTGAGGCTGGCACGCGAAGGGGCAAATATTGTAATTGTAGCCAAATCTGAAAAAGAAGACCCAAGGCTTGGCGGCACGATACACTCCGTGGCTATGAAGGTAAATGCAGCCGGCGGACGCGGACTGGCCGTGAAATGCGACATACGCGACGAAGAACAGATTATTTCCGCAGTGCAGCAGGCCATTTCCGTGTTTGGCGGTATAGATATACTCATCAATAACGCATCGGCAATATCGCTTACCAATACCGAACAAACCGAAACCAAACGCTTCGATCTGATACATGATATCAATGTGCGCGGTACATTTTTGGTAACCAAACATTGTGTGCCTTTCTTAAAAAAAGGCGACAATCCTCATATTCTTACCCTTTCTCCGCCCATAGATATGGAGCCCAAATGGCTATCGCCATTTGTAGGCTACACGATGAGCAAATACAACATGAGCATGATGACCATGGCATGGGCAGCCGAGTTCAGAAAATATGGCATTGCCGCAAACTCGCTTTGGCCAGTTACTACTATAGCTACTTCTGCAGTAAAAAACCTGTTGGGCGGCGACGAACTGATGAACAAAAGCCGTAAACCGGAAATACTGGCCGATTGCGCAGCATATATACTACAGCAAAAATCGAAGGAATGCACCGGCTATTTGTTTCTCGACGAAGATGTGCTGAAAGTAGCCGGCATCACCGATCTGGAGCAATATGCGGTAACGCCCGGCGGCGAATTACAGAAAGACCTTTACGTTAGCTAATTTTAAAAGCCCTAAACCTGTTCGATTACGGGTTTAGGGCTTTTTCTCTATTTTTTTACTTTTATACGTTTCGTTTTGGGCGGCGTATCATCTACGCCTATAAGTAGCCCCCATGCCTGCAGGCCTTCTACCCTGTCGCATACCAGTTTCAACATACCTACTATAGGTATAAACAGGAACATGCCCGGAACTCCCCAAAGGCTCTGCCCTATCACTACCGCCAATATGGATATAAACGGATTCATCTTTACACGCCCCCCAACTACGCGAGGGAATAAAACGTTGGAGTCTATAAGATGAATGATAAATAAAGACAGTCCGACCTCCAACGCAAGACTTGCCGAGCTATTGGCAAAAGTCAGCAACATACAGATAACAATAGACGAGTAAATACCAAGATAAGGTATAATATTAAGCACAGCTGCCATAACGCCAAGCAATATTGCATACTGCACGCCAAGGAACAGTAACGTAACGCAATTGGCTATCCCTACAAGGGCCATCTCTATTAGCAACCCCTGCACATAGGCGTTGATCATTCCTTTTGTCTCCATTATCACCTCCAGCACCTTGGGCCGATGATCGTCTGAAAACAAATGCAGCACAAAGCGTCGCAATAAATTGCGGTGATAGAGTATGAAAAAAGTAAATAGGAAAATAAACACCAGCAACAGTAAAATACCTGTAACAGACACAAACACACCACTAATAGAATGCGCTACCGACCCAAGTAAACTATTTGCGCTCTCGTGTATGTACCCTTTCTGATCTACTTTGTTTATGTGAAGTTTAAAAGATAACCAATGCTGAAAATCATCAAATATTTTTGAAAAACGAGGTTTCAATTCCGGAAAATCGCTGGAAAAACTAACCATTTGTAGTGCAAGGAAATAAACAAAAGACCCCAACCCAACAATAAATATAGAGACAGATGTAATGGCTGCTGCTGCCCTGCTAAACCGCAATCTGTTCTCTAAAAACATATTGAACGGATATAGCAATATGGCCACCAGCAATGCAAAAACCAATGGTATAATAATGCCGCTTGCTGCGCGGAGTATAATAAAAATCAAAACCAGCGCAAGGAGCGTAAGCGCAAGCCGGGCATAAAAAGGAAGCCTGAGTGTACCCATAATAAATATTGTATTTGCTTTTGCCAAACCTAAATGAAATAAACCACAACAAAAAATGCGTTTGTTGGCTAAGCGCTTTAGATGCTAGAATACCTTGTAAACTGCCAATAAAAAGAGGTTATTGCAGTTGTGTACAATAACCTCGGTATTTTATAAGTTCTATTACTAGGGGTATTAATTAAACATGTGAAGATTGATTACCATTCTTTTTTCTCAGCCGATTTTCTAAATTCTTTGGGCTTCACGACAGTAAACACCCTCGAAACATTGAAGCCAAAATGAATAGCGCCCTTCTCCCATGTATCGGTTGTTTGCCCTACAAAAGTGCGCTCGGTCATACCCGGAGAGTTAGAGAACAACAATTGGAATACGTGGCCTCCTGTTTCAATATCCAGTCCCAAGGCAAGCGCATTGTACGTGCGCTGACCGTTGAATAAAAGGTCTGTATTGTTTAATCTGTAAAAATACTCTCCAGTAAGAGCCAGTCTTTTACTCAATTTTATACGCCCGCCAACACCCACAGCAAAAGTGTTGTTTGAAAACTTCGTGCTATCTACAAGGTTGTAATGTATTAATGTAGGCATCAATTGCAGTGATATGTTGTCGTTGAGCTTTCTGGCGACAAGCAGTTGGTTAGAAAAATACATTCTATTAGTGAAATACCATTCCTGTCCTGCTGCGAGCGTTGGCGCCGTCATAGTTTGAATAGAGGTCGACCCAAAATAGGTCAGCGTAATAGGCGTACCCTGCTTTTTCTGCTTCAAGAGTCTTACCTTCATAAAACCCTCATTTTCCTTGTTGTAAGCGCTATGGGCTAACCCTATCATCAACCAGTCTGTAACACCATAATCAAGGCCAATCTTTGTAGTGGCGTTATCCAGGCCGAGGAAGTTCTCGAGCCCCTGATCAAGCCTGCCAAACCTGTGCGATATCCTGAAGTCGAGCACACCGGCGGCAAGGTTTTGCACACTGCTGCCGTTTATTATGCGCGTAGCTTTAAAGGTAGCCGTCACTTCTTCTTTCTTTTTGGGTTTCGACCCATCTTTATCCAGCATATCCATTAGGTCGTTGCTCTGGGCAAAAGCAGCAGATACCGAGCAAGATAGCGCAATAAGGAGCGAAGTAAATTTATTCATACTTAGGTTTTCTAAAAAAACAAAGGTAACAAAATGAAGGAGCAGCGCCTCGTATGCGCTGCTCCGGTATGATTTATTTTTGTGTCAGATTACTCTCCAGCGTTATGGTGGCCACTTTATTTATTTTGTCGGCCACTACTCCGGGTATCGCAATTTTATAGTCGGCAAGGGTTACCGGGAATTTTGCTTTCAATGTGTAGCTGTTTCCTTTTACCGTTATTGTACCCGGTACACTTACATCATTGGTTACACCATGTATGGTTAGTTTGCCGCCTACTTTCGCATTATATGTACCATCCTTTGTAAAATTCACATCTGCCATATTTGCTATTGCGCCTTTAAACTCTGCTTTAGGAAACTTATCGCTCTCCATATAGTTTTCGTTAAAATGCTCCTGCATCAACGCTCTTTCAAATTTGAAGCTCTTTACAAGTACCTGAAATACGAGGTCGCCTGTTTTTGTATCTACAATGTTGGCTACTTCATTGTTTATCGCGTCTATTTTCTCCGGCGAGCTAGCTGCTGTAGCTGTAAAAGAGATTTTCGCAGTGCGCGTCATTACTTTTTGTGCAAAACCTGTGTTTGCGCCTATCGTCAGTATGCTCAGGGCTATGATAAACTTTTTCATTTTTTCTGTTTGTGATAATTAAATAATAATGTTCAAAAATCGCTCGATCGGTTAATTATTGAGCGCGCCAAGGTTAACCCACCTTGTTATTTTATTTATGTTGCAATCCGACAGCTTTGTTGAATTTTTAGGCATAGCGCTGTGGCCCGTTGATGGCGTTCCATTGATGTCGTTTAGCAACAGGTCTACATTAGCAACGTCTTTCAAACCTGCGTATGTCGAAAAATCATAGCCGCTGGTACTACCCGACGAATGACAACTGGAACCTGTATTGCAATAGGTTGTAATGATAGGCAATACATCTGTGCTATAGGTTATTGCTGTAGTATCGCAGGTAGTGATAGATGGCGTAGGGTACAATTTGTCCGATTTATCGTTGTAACACCCTGCAAAAACCAATGCCAATCCCGCTAAAATTGTGATCTTCTTCATATTCATTCCAAATTTTCTATTTTATGCTACTCCCGGGCCTTGCCAATTGCATTACACCCGAAAACAGGCTATTAATAATATCAATGGGCGTTACTTAATAACGCAGTCATTAAGCGCCACTCCCATATTGTTGCCCCTGCAAAAACCTTTAATGGTTACTGTTTGTCCTTTTGCAACCTTGGCTCCTTTGTCGCGCATGGTGCATTGCACTCCGGCCATTGGGTCGCCGCTATCCAGTATCATTACTATTCCGCCGTCCTGATTAGCAGACACATCCGTTACGGTACCCGATATTTCTATTACCTTGTCCAGATAGCTGGCGTTAGCCTTAGTTTCGTCGGCTGTAAACTCTTTGTTTAGTTGCACAGCAGTCATGGTAATCCCCTTTATATCCTCAGCTTTGGGCGCCGGTTTCGTCCACATATAATAAGCTGTACATACACCTATTATTATCAGAAACCCCAAAACGACCGAAATTTTCTTCAACATACTATGCAATTATTAATACAAATGTAAATAAAATAACCCCATCAGACAGCTAAAACCTGCAAGATATTTTAGTCGTCGCTTTTTCCCATTTCAGTAACCATTTTTCCTGTTCTATAGGCAGTTCCTCTGAATATTGAGATTACTTCGCCCTTAACATTGGTAGTAGTAACGTCGTAAAAACTAGTTTTATTCCCGTTATGTACTTCTTTAGCTTCTACAAACAACAAATCGCCTTCAGCAGCCGAACGTACAAAACTGGCCGACACATCGAGCGCTACGCTCAGCCGCCCGTGCGAATTGCAAGCGAATGCAAAAGCGCTGTCGGCTGCCGCTACAAGTATCCCGCCATGCACTATCCCAAAACCATTCAGCATATCGCCCGTAATTGTGTAATGTAATCTGCAGTAACCTGTCTTATACTCATCAACAATAATGCCAAGCCATTTACTAAAGGCGTCGTTGCGCATCATTGTATCCAGAATCTTGTGGGTATCGTTCATTAATCAACAGTTTTCTACGTATAAATGTAATTCAGACCTTGTCTATTGCACAAATATCTCGTCGCAGGCTATCATTGGCTTTTTATTTTCCCGTTGCCTCCATGCGGGCAAGCTGGCCATATTGGCCGCAGTTACGCGAATATATCTTGCGTTAGTGGCCTTTGCACTAACCGATGCTTTTACTATACTCACTTTCATTTGTTCAGTCGCCTCATTTGGCGGTAATACAGGCGACTGTATGGCTTTGTAGTTTACACCATCGTCCGATAGTTCTATGGTTACTTTTTCGGGTATAAAAATCCAGTGGCGCACATCGTTCAGGAAATTCATGCTAATCTGCTTTATGTTTTGGGCCTTACCAAGATCTACTGTAGCCACCATGGGTACTCCATAAAAACACAGCCAGTTGTAGCTAAAGTCTGTATAGCCCGGATTGCCGTCTATCAGCGTTCTGTTGCCCTTGGCAGGATAGTCTTCTGCAAATGGGTACTGTAGCGTTACGGTACCACCTATTGCCTTGGTAGGCGTAACGCCAGCTTTAATTATTGCATTCCATTCTTCCATATACTGATCGGGCGTCAGGCCGTCTTCGCTCAGTTCGGTAACGCCGGCCTTCTTACAGTTGGCTACAAATCGCGTCAGTTTATCGGCAAACTTCGGCTTCAATGCCCAGCCTTCTGTCTTGTCTTTCACCCAAAAACCATGTTTCTCTACACCAAAAAGTCGCGCCTGCTGAAATACGGTATATTCCAGTGGCAACCTTGCCCTCATCATCCGCTCCTGATATACCGGTTTGCCTTCAACAGCGCCCTCGGCCTTGTCCATTATCGTGCTGAACTGGTCCAGCATTTCTGGCGACAAATACTTGTTCCACTCATTTACAGGGCTACCGTAAATATCGAGTTTGCGCCGCGATGCCAGCATTTTGTCTTGCAGCAGCGTAATATACTCCTGCAGGTGAGTGGCGGCATTGCCGTAGTAATCTCGCAAAAATGTTGTTGTCAACGTTTTCACGTCTGCTTTCTCATCTTCCAGTAGTTTAGCAGTAAGGTAGCTCCGCAGCTCAGCCCATTCGCCATAGGTATCGCCGCTACCCTGCGCAAACACGCCTTTCACTCCGTTTTCTTTCAGGTACTGCATATTGGGCTGCAGGGTATGGAAGTTGGGGAACGGAGCCAAGTAGTTGGTAAACTGAGTCAGGTAATCCCACACAAAAATATTGGGCGTTAGCGCCCCCCACGATTTAAGGTCGTTTCTAAAAGAAGCTGCGCTGCCCTCTTCCGCTAATGGGCGATCGCGGTAAGCGTCTATATTGCTCAGAAATACATAAACATTCTTCGCGGGCTTTATGCTTCTGGGCGCTTTATGCGTATAGCCATAGGCAAGCGTCGTAAATGTACTATTGGGAAATGCAGACGCCACCCTATTCACAAACTTTATCAGCGAACCGGCAGGCGAACCTTGTTCGTTATCGGTTGCAAGGCATTTATCGCATTGGCAATAGCCATTATCGTCGTTAGGGCTTATCGACCAATACATCGCATCCGGATTAGCTGCGATGCGTTTCTTAAGCTCGGCTACCACTATTTTGTATACGCCTTCATTGCTCAGGCACAATTGCGATGCCTGCCTCACGCCTTTTACCTGGGCATAGTATTCAGGATTCGATTTAAAATAGGTTGCAGCAGGTACTAGCTTATTGTAGCTGTGACCCCACAGCCCCCATAGGTCTTCCAGATTGTGTAGTTGGCGCCATTCCAGGTATTCGGCATCATGACTGGCTGGGTAATAGACCTCGCGATATACAAAATGCTGCTGATAGTCGTCTTTAAGCGAACCTGGTATTTCTATGCTTGCCGACACAGGTACTATGGCCGGTTCGCCGCTCATTTTTTTTATGTGCAGGTATTTTTCCAGGAAGTTGTAAACACCATAGATGAGTCCTTTTCCGCTACCTCCACAAAACACTATATCCTGCCCCACCGCTTGTACCCTATAGCTTTCTGGCGCCAGCTTCTGTGTATGCACCTTTTCTTCTTTTGCAGTATGGCCTATATATATGCCAGGCTCGGTAGCCTTTGCGCCTTCCGTTACTACCGGTAACAAAACGCCGCTTACCTTCTGAATATACGATTGCAGCACTGTTGCCGAACGTTGCTCCAGTTTTGAAGCGCCTGCCGGTACTACTATCCTGTATTCCGACCGTCCATTAGCTACAAGCGGTATATCTTGAGCCGATGTTTTACAGGCAGCAAACGAACCAAATGCAAACAGGGAAATGTATAAAAACCTATGAAACATACACAAGGTATTTTATACAAAGGTATTGAATGGCGTCGGGATTAGCAGAGCAAAGGCGCAATCAAATGACCAGCGGACAGCATATATAACTGTTAAATATCACCGGCCCGGTTGCATTCTTCGTCAGTTTTTACAAACCACAAATACAAACGGCACCTTGGTCCGTTCACGCAATGCCGACCGCAGCTTATTGGAGTCTTTAATGATTTTGTACTTCTGTAAATCCACAATCTCTAACGCGGTTAGGTAGCAGCGCGAGTTGGTCATATAATTCAGATAAGACGATAAAAATACTGCCGAGGATACATCGGCGGCAATAATATTCTTTACATAGTGCAACCAGGCTTTATTTTGATTCCACATAGGGCGTTCATTTTCTACTGATAAACAATATTGTTAGCAATAAACTCACTTTTCTACACATTTAATACCTATACCTCTTGCTGGGTTTATATGCCTTCATCAAGTCGCCCTGACAACCGCATTTTTTACTTGAGTCGCACCCCTGTAACAATGCTCCGGCCATTACTGCCAATACCATACTAAAAACGATCTTAACTAACTTTGTCCGTTGCATATAATTTACTTTTGTAAAAATAGCTATTATTGACTAATACCACGCCAAAAAAAATTCTAATCGCCCCGCTCGACTGGGGCCTCGGGCACACAGCCAGGTGCGTGCCTATAATCAGCTACATCCTAAGCCAGGGGCACATCCCAGTGGTTGCGGGCAATGCTGCTCAGCGTACTTTTATAGAGGAAACCTTTGGCGACATAGATTTTATCCATCTCGATGGCTACAACATTGTGTACACCAAAGCTAATAAATGGGCGCAGGCAGGGCTGTTTTCGCAGCTACCGCAAATAAAAAAAACGATCGCTGCCGAAAACAAATGGCTCGCCGACGTTTGCCAGGCGCGACAAATAGACGGTATCATTTCAGATAATCGCTACGGACTTTATCACAGCAAGATCCCCTCTGTAATCATCACCCACCAGCTACAAGTACAAACCGGTTTCGGAACAATTGCAAACAATATCGTACGCTCGATTCATCACAAATACTTGAACAAATTTTGGTCGGTATGGGTACCAGATGTGCAGGACGAACAGCATAACCTCGCAGGAAGGCTTTCGCATAGCCTTGTAAAACCCGTTACTACTCAATACATCGGGCTGCTTTCCCGCTTTGCGGGCAAGCGTTATCCCGCTACTTCAAAAAAATACTTATTGGTTTTGCTATCAGGCCCCGAACCTGCACGGTCGGAGTTTGAAGCCTTGTTGCTCCATCAGTTAGCCGGCTATACTGAGCCGGTTGTATTTGTTGCTGGTAGCGAAAACACTAACAAACCAGCTAACCTACCTGCAAATATCACCTGGTACAACAGGCTGCCGCATCAGCAATTAGGCCCGTTGTTGGCTGGAGCTGCAACTGTTATTTGCCGTAGCGGCTACTCTACCCTCATGGATCTTGTGGCGCTCAATAAGCGTGCTATACTTGTGCCTACCCCCGGACAAACAGAACAAGAATACATTGCTAAACGAATGATGCAGGAAAAGGCATTTTATAGCGTTAAGCAAAGCAAATTCGACCTAAAAAATGCGATTAACGAACTTGACGCACAACAACAGAAACCGCTGCCGGCTGATACCTGGCACAGCCGATACCAACCCATTCTCGATACATGGCTCGCCAGCCTACAGCCCATGCGATAATATTCTCAAATATAATTTTCAAACAAAAAATGGTCGGCAGGCGCCGACCATTTTTTGTTTATTGTATTGGTTGCTGCTATTGCTCTACAACCATATGGAACACTTTAAATCCACTTTCTGAACGCAATGTTACCAGATACATACCGTTAGCCAGCGTGTTGCCGGCGCTTACGCGACCGTTAATTTTGCCATTGGTTACCGCGACATTGGTACGGTAAACTACCTGACCCAACATATTGGTTATTTCCACGGACAGTTCTCTGTCATTTACGTTATCAACCGAACCTTTCACTACAAACTCGCCCTTGTTAGGGTTAGGCAATATATGTATATCGCCGTTAATGG
Organism: uncultured Bacteroidota bacterium; assembly: GCA_903882805.1. Lineage (GTDB taxonomy): Bacteria > Bacteroidota > Bacteroidia > Chitinophagales > Chitinophagaceae > Nemorincola. The sequence continues at coordinate 199,438 of CAIRYK010000042.1, forward strand.
TAGAAACATCGTCTACGCCTACGCTGTTCACTTCAATGTATATCCAGTTGTGCGATGTTATCGGGCATACGCCGCTGCTGGTCACATTACAGCTTACCGAATCATACATGGTTGTGCTGAATGCATTGCTGCTGTATACCGATGTTGTTGCGCCCGGTACCGGAACGCCGTTAATCAGCCACTGGTAGGTTGGGTGCAGGCCTGCATTGGTAACGTTTGCGGTAAGCGTAACAGTCTTACCCGGACCTACATGGTAGCTTGGGCTTGCCGTGATATTTACATTCGGTATCAAAGCAGTATCTACAGATATCAGTTGCGAATAGCTTCTTGCAGTATCGTACATGAGGCAAGGATAGTTGCTGGTCATGAAGCAAGTAATAATGTCGCCATCGTCTGGTATATAGCTATACTCCGGACCTGCCGATACATTCAGGCCAAACTTCATCCAGATAAACGATGGAGCGGAACCGCCATACGTTGGAGCCGCTGTAAGTCTTACGGCCATGCCCTTACATACAGTATCGCCCGGGTCGGTAGTGATGCCTACCAGCGGTATCTGGTTTGCGCTCACCGGTATCACTTTAGTGAACATCGCAGTATCTGGCGTAGCGCAACGTTCGTTGCTGGTCATGGTTACTTTTATTATATCACCATTAGCAGGTATGAAGGTGTAGCTTGAACCTACGCCCACGTCAACACCATTTACATTCCATACATAAGTAGGCGCTGTGCCGCCAAATGCAGGTACTGAAGTAAATGAGGTGGATGCGCCAGCGCATATAGTATCGCTTGTTCCGCCCGATGTGATGCTAACAGAAGGACGTACCGTTGGGTCGACAACAATAACAGCCGTGCCAGCCATTGTAGAGCTGCAACCTGTTATAGCGCTAATGGCCACCACCCTGTAAGTACCGCCTACTGTTTGTAGTCCGAAGTCGATAGCAGAGCCGGTGCCGGCAAACGAGCCGGTAGGCGTGCCGCCTACATACAAGAAGTAGTTTACGCCAACTGTAGAACCGCTTAGGTAAATGTGTACGCCGTTTCCGCCAGAGCAATAACTACCGCCGCCCGATACAGTATATACCGTAGGCAATGGCACTACCGCTACAGTGGTAGTAACAGCGCAACCTGCGCCGAGCGAATAAGTAACATTCGACAAACCTAAAGTTATACCAGTTATTCTTCCCGTTGTCAAACCTATTGGCGCAACGCCCGGGTTTGAGCTGGTCCATGTTCCACCGGTTATGCCGTTGGTGAGGATATTGGTTGCGCCAAGGCAAATAATGGTGTTACCCCTTATCGATGTCGGCATTGGGTTAACTGTAATAGTAACCGTACGGAAACAACCTGCAGTATAAGTGATGGTTGCAGTACCTGCGCGAACGCCTGTTACCACGCCAAAGGCATCTATGGAAGCTGTTGATGGATCGCTGCTGGTCCACGAGCCGCTTGGTGTAGCATCGTAGAGGTAAGTGTTCATTCCTTCGCATACCTGCGTAATGCCTACGATCGGATCTGGAAGAGGATCTACTATGATGTATTTAGTAGCAGTACAGCCTGTACCCAATGTATAAACAATAGGAGCTACACCGGCAACAACGCCTGTAACAACGCCGCTGGTTAAACCAACTCTTGCTATAGTAGTGTCGCCGCTGGTCCATGAACCTCCGGGTATTGCATCTGCCAAAGTAATGCTCTGACCTGCGCACACATTGCTCGGTCCGGTAATTGCCGGCGGCAAGTTATTAACGGTAACCACACGTATTGCAAAGCAACCGGTAGGTAATGTATAAGATATTGTGGCTGTGCCCGGATTAAGCCCTGTTACCATACCAAACACATCTATAGGCGCTACAGATGGATCTGAACTGCTCCAAGAGCCGCCCGGAGTTGCATCGGTAAGGTAGCTGCTGAGGCCAAGACAAACATTTGATGAACCAGCTATTGGCAACGGACCGGGATTAACGGTCATTGGAGTCGCAATATAACAACCTGTAAACAGCGTGTAAGTGATACTTGCCGTACCCGCAGATACGCCATACACCACGCCAGTGCCGCCGCCTACAGTAGCGGTTGCCGGACGACTTGTTGTCCATACACCACCAGGTGTTGGGTCGAGCAATGTAGTTGTTTGACCCACACACACTTCTGAGCTGCCAATGATTGGGGCCGGTAATGGATTAACTGTAACAGGCAATGTAGCCGGACAACCCGCAACAGAATAACTGATAGTTGTAATGCCTGCAGCTATGCCTGTAACAATGCCTGTGCTTACACCTACTGTTGCTACGCCAGGGTTTGAGCTGCTCCATGCACCGCCGGTCACAATATCGCGGAGGGTGATGCTCTGACCTACGCATACATTGGTAGGACCAGTGATAGCAGGTGGAGCAGGGTTAACCAACAAACGCTTAGTAGCGCGGCAGCCGGTAGGCAACGTATAAATAACGGTTACAAAACCGCCGGAAACGCCATATATCAAACCTGTTCTGCCGCTAAGCGTGGTAGCCGTGGCTATAAACGGATTGCTTGTAGTCCATGCACCTCCTTCGGTGGTATCTGTGAGCGTTATTGTTTGGCCTACGCACACAACACTATCGCCAAGTATTGGAGATACCGGATTAACTATTACTGTAGCCAGTGCGCTGCAACCTGAGCTGAGCGTATAAGATACCAGAACAGTGCCTGATGAAATACCAGTAACAATGCCTGTAGTAGAACCTATTGCGCCAATGGTAGGATCGGCAGAAACCCATACGCCGCCCGGAGTTGTTTCGAACAACGTGGTAGTTGAACCAACGCACACATTCGTAACGCCCGTAATAGGCGCAGGTACCGGCACCACTGTTATAGACTTAGTAATAAAGCAACCTGTAGCCAATGTATAAGAAATGATGGCGCCGCCCGGAGCAATACCGTTTACAATACCGGTACCCGAGCCAATATCAGCAATTGCTGGCGCGCTGCTTGCCCATGTACCGCCGCCTACGTTAGTAAGCGTCAGTGTCTGACCTACGCATACTCTGTCTGAGCCTACGATAGGCGATGGCAGTGAATTAATAGTTATAGTGCGTGTTGCAATACAACCAGAAGGTAATGTGTAAGTGATAACCGATACGCCGGTAGCAACGCCGGTCACTACTCCAGAGCCTAAACCGATAGTGGCAACAGAGGTGTCGCCGCTGGTCCAGAGGCCGCCGGGCGTTGGGTCGGTAAGGCTAATAGTATAGCCTACGCAACCGCTAGCCGGTCCGGCAATAGCCGATGGTAACGGATGAACAAGAATTGAAGTAGAAACGCCGCAACCCGAACCTAACGAATAAGAGATGGTTGCTGTGCCTGCCGACATACCCGTAACCACACCTGACAGCAAACCAACTGTAGCAACGCCGGGAGCTGTGCTGCTCCAGGTGCCTCCAAGTGTAGAGTCGAACAGGGTAACGCTTGAGTTAACGCACACTGCAGCCGCGCCTGTTATAGCCACGGGTACAGAGTTAACCGTAACAGTAGTGGTAGCCAGACAGCCTGATGGCATGCTGTACGTAATTTCGGCTGTGCCGGGAGCAACGCCTGTAACCACACCAGAAGTAAAGCCTATTGTGGCAATACCTGTTGAACCGCTTGTCCAGTTACCGCCGGTTACCGGATCGGTAAGCGTAGTGGTGCGACCAACGCAAACGTTTGGCGAACCTGCTATTGGAGCAATTGGGTAAACAGTCACTGATTTCACTGCATAGCATGCGGCAATGGCATAGGTAATGGTTGCCGAACCAGCGCTTACGCCGGTTACTACACCGGTTGTAATACCTACCGACGCTACTGGCGAGCTGCTGCTGCTCCAGGTGCCGCCGGCCACTGTGTTGGCCAGAGCAATCGTGTAGCCTGTACATACTTTCGATGCGCCGGTTATGGCGGCAGGCGTAGTATTTACATTCACAACAATAGATGATGCACAAACGCCAAGACCATAGGTAATGGTAGCCGTACCGGCCGATACGCCTGTTACCAAGCCGCCGGCTACTGTAGCCACGGCCGGCGCCAGCGTACCCCATACGCCGCCCGGCGTAGCATCGCTAAGCAATGTTGTCTGGCGTTCGCATATAGTGGTGGTTCCCGTTATAGGAGCGGGCGTTGGCAATACTGTAATAGTTGTGGTAACTGTGAGTCCTGGACCTACGCCCACTGAGTAAGATATAACCGCTGTACCCAAAGAAACGCCGGTTACAACTCCGGTAACAGGGTCGATAGGCGCGATAGCTGGCGCAGAGCTGGTCCAGGTGCCGCCGGGAACGCCGTCGGTGAGGGTTGAAGTTCTGCCCATACATACCGTACGCGCACCGCCTATAGGCGTTGGCGCTGAGGTAACAGTAACAATTTTGGTAGCAATACAACTTGTACCTATAGTATAGGTAATAGTAGATGTACCCAATGCAACGCCGGTAACTATACCCGTTGTTAAGCCTACAGTAGCCACAGTAGTGGTACTGCTGCTCCAGGTGCCGCCGGGTACTGCATCGCTGAATGTGGTAGACGACGATACGCCTGTTACGGCTATACCTGTTATAGGAGCCGGCATAGGTATTACGGTAACCACCGTAGTGACGCTACAACCCGACCCTATAGAATAAGTGATTAATGCTGTGCCGGCGCTTACGCCAGTAACAATACCAGAGCTAAGACCAACTGTAGCAACAGCTAAGTTTCCGCTCACCCAGGTACCGCCGGTTACACCGTTACCCAAGGTAGTAGTAGCGCCTGCGCACATAGAGGTAACGCCCGAAATAGCCGTAGGCGATAAGCTCACAGCTACTGTAGTAGTAGCGTAGCAGCCTGTGCTGAGCATATAAGTAATGATAGTTGTACCCACAGACAAGCCCGAGATAGAACCGGAAGAAAGACCTATGGTTGCTACCGCTGTGTTACTGCTGGTCCAGGTACCGCCGGGTACTGAGTTGGTAACCACAGTAGAAGAACCAACGCATACCGCTGTGCTTCCTGATATAGCGCTCGGCGACAAGAATACAGTAACTACTCTTGTGCTGCTGCAACCTGCGCCAGCCGTATAAGTAATTACGGCGGTGCCGGCAGATACGCCGGTAAATGTACCGGTAGTTCCGTCGATGGTTGCAACGGCTGGGTTGCCGCTCGTCCATACACCGCCGGTAACGGTGTTGCTTAATGTTGATGATTCGCCTACGCACACCCCGGCCACACCGGTTATTGCAGATGGAACAGGGTTAACAGTAACTGTTTGTGTAGCTATACAGCCAGAAGGAACAGTATAGGTAACAACTGCCGTGCCCGCAGAAATGCCTGCAAACACGCCGGTAAGCGAACCGATAGTACCCACAGCCGGTGCGCTGCTGCTCCATGTGCCGCCGGGCGTTGCATCTGTAAGCGTAGTGGTCAGTCCTATACATACGCTTGTGCCGCCTGCTATTGCAGCTGGCGATGGTATTACAGTAACGGTACGGAAGGCTGTGCAGCCTGAGCCCAGTGAATAAGTAATAATAGATGTGCCTGCAGTTACTCCGGTTATAATGCCGCTGGTAGAGCCTATTGCCGCAACCGCAGGGTTGCTGCTTATCCAGGCGCCGCCTGGCACTGCATTGCTCCACAGCACGCTTGCGCCTGTACACACCGGACTTGCGCCCAATATGGCCGTTGGCGTTGGGCTAACAGATATGGTAGTAGTAATAGCGCAACCCGTAGGCAGCGTATAAGTGATGGTAGACGTGCCCAGCGCAACGCCGGTTACAACGCCGGTGGTAGAGTTGATAGTAGCTGTGCCTGTGCTGCCGCTAACCCAGGTTCCGCCCGGTATACCGTCGCTCAGACTCATGGTAGAACCCACGCAAACTGCGCTTGGACCAGATATTGGTAGTGGTAGCGGATTGATTGTAACTGTGCGCACCACAAAGCAGCCAGCGGTATAAGTAATAACTGCCGTACCCGCGGTAACGCCGGTAACAATACCCGATGAAGAACCAATGGTGGCCACAGCGATATTGCTGCTCGCCCATGTACCCAACGGAGTTGCATCGGCAAGCGATGAACTTGCGCCAACACACATAGCCGCTGTACCCGTTATAGGCGATGGCAACGGACTAACAGATATAGTAGTAGTTATAGAACAACCTGTGCTGATAGTATAGGTAATAACAGACGAGCCGGCAAAAACACCGGTTACAACGCCTGTAGTAGAGTTGATTGTAGCTGCGCCGCCTGTGCCGCTCCATGTGCCGCCGGGCGATGCATCAGTAAGCGTAGTTGTAGCGCCTATACACACTACCGGAGAACCGGAAATAGGCGATGGCAAAGGATTTACCGTTACGGTTCTGTAAGCCATACAGCCTGTGCTTAATGTATAGGTAATGACCGCTGTGCCGGCAGTAACGCCTGTTACCACGCCCGATAATGAACCTATACCCGCCACACCCGTGCTGCCGCTTGTCCAGGAACCGCCGCCTGCATCAGTGAGCGTGATGGATGCGCCAACGCACACTACCGACGGACCGCTGATGGCGCCGGGCAATGGATTGACGGTAACAATAGCGGTAGTGTAACAACCGGTGCCAGGCAGACGGTAAGTAACAACCGATGTGCCTAACGAAATACCCATTGCCAGCCCCGATGACGAACCTATGGTAGCAACCGCAGTATTACTGCTGGTCCAGGCCCCGCCCGACACACCGTTAGTGAGCGTAGAAGTAAAACCAAGACATAGCGCCGTGACACCCGTGATAGGCGTTGGGCCGGGATTGACTGTAAAAGTGACTGTGGTAAAACAACCGGTGCCCAACCTGTAGGTAATGGTAGATGTACCTGCCGATACGCCGGTAACCATACCCGTGCCCGATCCGATAGTGGCGACGCCCGTATTGCTGCTGCTCCACGTGCCTGTGCCGGGACACAATAGCATGGTTAAACTGCCCTCGCATACGGATAGCGCCCCTGTTATTGCCCCGGGCAACGGACTAACGTAAACTGTGGTAGTAGCAATACATGCTCCGCCAAGCGAATAAGTAATTCTTGATGTGCCCGCAGTAACGCCGGTAACAATACCTGACGATGAGCCAACCGTGGCCACGCCTACAGTACTGCTTATCCATCTACCGCCGGGTGTGCCGTCGGTAAGGGTAGTGGTGGAGCCTACACAAATAGAGGTAGAACCGCCTATAGCCGACGGAGCTGCAGTGACTGTAACCACGGTTGTAGCATAGCAACCGGTACTGAGCGTATACGTAATAATTGATGTGCCTGCTGACAAGCCTGATACTATACCCAAGGTAGTAACTACAGGAGCCACAGCCGGATTGCTACTGCCCCACGTGCCGCCGCCGGGACAACTCAAAGTAGTACTTAGACCTACGCATAACGATGTAGAACCTGTAATAGCCGATGGTAGCGGATTGACAACAACCGGAGTTGTAGTGTAGCACCCTGTAGGCAAGCGGTAGGTAATAATCGAGGTACCCAATGCAAGGCCGCTAACAATACCTGAAGTGGACCCGATGGGCGCCACTGCCGTATTGCTGCTGGTCCATGTGCCGCCGCCCGCATCTGTGAGCGTAGACGTATAACCCAAGCAAAGCGCCGTAACCCCTGTTATAGGGTTGGGCGTTGGGTTGACCACTACCGATGCAGTTACTCCACAACCGGTAGAAAGTGAATAAGTAATAATTGCAGTGCCTGCAAAAAGCCCGGAAACAACGCCGGTAGTCGGGTCCACGTCAGCAACCGTAGGGTCGCTGCTGCTCCACGATCCGCCCGTGGTAGCGTCGGCAAGGGTGGTGGTAAACCCTTCGCACACTACGCGGGTCCCTGTTATGGGCGCCGGTATGGGCAGCACAGTTATATCAAGCGTGGTCAGACATCCTGTTGGCAACGTATAGGTGATCGTTGTAAGTCCGGCCGATACGCCTGTTACAATACCAGTCAATGAACCTATAGTAGCTACGCCAGAAGCGCTGCTGGTCCATATACCGCCCGGACTGCCATCGCTAAGCGCCATTGTAGAGGCTACGCACACCGAGGTAAGACCTGTAATGAAAGAGGGTAACGGATTGACCGTAACAACGGTTGTGGCATAGCAGCCATTGCTCACCCTGTAGGTAATACGCGCTGTGCCTGCGGCAACGCCGGTAACAACTCCAGTAGCAGAGCCCACCGTTGCAACCCCAATACTGCTGCTTGCCCATGTGCCGCCGGGCGTGGCGTCGCTAAGCGTGGTTGTCAACCCCTCGCACACAGTAAGCACACCGGTAATGGCCGGAGGCGTAGTATTGACCGTGACAGTTGTGGTCACCGTACAGCCGGTGCCCAATGAGTAGGTAATGATTGTAGTGCCGGCAAGTACGCCGCTAACAATTCCTGAACTTGAGCCTACGGTAGCCACAGCTGTGTTGCTGCTGGCCCATGTGCCGCCGCCTACTACATCGGATAGCGCTGTTGTAAATCCTGTACATACCACCGTAACGCCGGTAATAGGCAATGGCGCGGTGGTTACCGTTACCGTAGTGGTACTGGTACACCCTGTGGGCAACGTATAGGTGACTCGGGCCGTGCCTGCCGAGACCCCCGTGACGACTCCCGTAGTAGACCCTACCGTAGCAATAGCCGTAGGCGCGCTGGTCCATACCCCACCGGTGGTACTATCGCTCAGCGTAGTAGTTTGTCCTGCGCACAGTACAGTTGTTCCGGTAATAACCGCTGGAGGCGTATATAAAGGCAACCTCAGACCCGGGGTTGTAGACGTACCGCCCGAATAAGTGCAGGTTAGAATACAACGGTAATAAATAGTGCCTGTAATAGTAGGCACATAAGTAGCGTTTGTTGCGCCCGAAATATTTGTCCATGTAGCGCTGTCTGGCGACGACTGCCATTGGTAGGTGATGCCAGAACCAACAGTACTACCAGATAAAGACAATGTAGTAGTATATGTAGCGCAACCCCATGGCACTGAAGCAACAACAGTACCCGCAGATGGAGTGCCTGAACACTGACTCGACCAACGATATACCTGATTATTTGTTGGTGCATCCGTTATCAAGCAAGTAGTGCCAGATGAATAAAGAAATGAAGTTGATGTAGGTGTGGGAGATGTTCCATTGTTAGGTAACGTTTGATAATCGGAAGTACTGTTGGAAATACCAATAGCAACACCATAATACCCCATACCTGAATAGGTCGACGAACCATACACAAAATCAATTACTCCGCTGGTTTCGTATAAAATAACTTGCATGTTAATCCTGCAAGATGTACAAGCCCCGGGCCATCCATATGCCTCAAAGTCTTTGAATTCGAAGGTGAAAGTCCTATTGGGTGCGGTACCCTGAGTTGCGTAGTAGGCTCTACTTCCGCTCCGGGATACAAGGTCGCACCAATATGGGAACAGCACGCCAACGCCTCCACTTGGTAGGTTTGCCGTACTAACGTTGTAAGCAGTGCCCGTTGAATTTACCAGCGACAACCAGCCATTAGAACAAGCAGAGAGCTGAGTATAATTGGTACCGCAATACCTAAAAGTAAAACCAATTGGAATGCCCGTAGATGTGCAGTCATCGCAGGCTGACATACCTCCTGATATGGCAGTACCAAAAGACGAGATACTACTATAGGTACCTGAAAATGCTGTAAATGAATACGATGCCGCAGTTTGCGAATAACCAACAAAACTTAAGCAGATAAATAGAAATAGTAGGGATAAGTTCTTCATATTTTTTATTTGAAAGCGTAACCTGCGTGCAGTAATTACACTACAACGCAGTACAAAACCTCACATTCAAGAAGCCTTGAACTGTAAAGTTATTGTTATTTTTATTATCGTCAAGTAAAGTTAGGGGTTTTTATAGTAATCGGGAAATCTTTTACTTGATTTGCTTAGTTTTTGGTTAATATTTTTTGCATCATTAACGCGCAATTAATGAATATGGGGAGGTAGAAGCATTTTAACCAAAAAGTAAACCTTGCTCTAGCCCCAAAACTGCATAACAAAAAGCGGGCTGTACAGTTATAAATTATATTTTTATTTATATTTATGGTCTACAAATCATCTTCCAAAAAAAATAAATCCATGCAAATACCTAGGGAATACGTTACAATACACATCGTATTTCGGCAGATAATACCAAATCGACATTAAAATTCGGCGCCAACGCAAGGCATTGCGCCGTTAGGCGCTACAGGTTTGTAGCTGATTTATGTATTATTTATAGGCTGCGCCCCGTAGGGTTGCAACAATGTCCACATGGCGATTTTTAATGTCCAAACGGTATAATGTAACGCCTGAAAATGGGTGGTACGCTCAAAAAGGCGAATCGAAACAGGCATACAAATTTATAGCTCGCTATTGTTTAAAAATACAAAGACAGACATCAAGAAAGATGAACCGAAATGGAAGGATAGAAATAAAACGGCGTTCAGACTGAAGGGAAAAATAAGGAAGACTTACAGAACCGTTGATGTACTAAAGTAAATGGGGTAATAGTAGTATGCTAATCTTGCTTACCAACTTTCTCCAACGCTTTCTGCGCGGCCACCTGGCCCGCCTCTTTTTTGTTGAAGCCAGTACCGCTGGCATACAGCTCCCCATTAAGCATTATGCCTACTGTGAACATTTTTCTGGTGGAGTCCATCTTCTCATCAATGGTCTCAAACTCGAGGGTGTAATTGTTGCGTTGCGCCCAGCTGAGCAGCTGGTTTTTGTAGTTGGTGTCGGTGCTTTCCATAGCATCAAGGTCTATGTACGAACGAATCATTTGGTTCAGTATAAACTTGCGGGTCTTTATAAATCCCTGATCAAGGTATACAGCGCCAATCAGGGCCTCGAGTGCATTGCCAAATATGTGGCTGCGGCTCAGGCCCCTGTCGTTTTGGTTATACTGCACCAGCTTATTCAGCCCCATACGCAGGGCCACATTATTCATGGTTTCGCGCCTCACTATACGCGAGCGCAGTTCTGTGAGGTACCCTTCCGGTTGGTAAGGGTACTTCTTAAACAAATATTCGGCTATTATTGCGCCCAAAATAGCATCGCCCAAAAACTCCAGACGCTCATTGCTATTTGTTGCATCTTCCGGTTTAGACCGATGCATCAACGCAAGTTGGTAATAAGAAATATGCTTGGGGGTGAACCCAAGCAAATGTTCTAATTGCAGCGAAAGCTGCTCATGTGGTTTGTTTTTTTTAAAGATGCGATTTATTAGGCGCCGCAAAATTAATCGGATGGTTTTTTAAAGATAACCGAAGCATTATGACCGCCAAAACCAAAAGTATTGCTCAACGCTACATTTACTATACGCTTTTGCGCCTTGTGGAAGGTAAAATTAAGCCTTGGGTCGAACGCCGGATCATCGGTAAAATGATTAATTGTAGGCGGAATCATGTCGTGTACAGTAGCAAGTATGCTGGCAATAGCCTCTATTGCTCCGGCAGCACCTAAAAGGTGCCCGGTCATAGATTTTGTAGAGCTGATATTTACATTATACGCATGTTCGCCAAATACGCGCTGAATGGCGGTAATCTCGCTTATGTCGCCCAGTGGCGTAGAGGTGCCGTGTACGTTGATATAATCAATGTCTTCCGGTTTCAACCCTGCATCTTCCAGTGCGTTTTTCATAACATTGAAAGCGCCCAGCCCTTGCGGATGTGGAGCCGTGAGATGGTAAGCATCGGCGCTGAGGCCTCCGCCAGCCACTTCGGCTATAATAGTTGCGCCGCGACGCTTAGCGTGTTCGTACTCTTCCAGCACCAGGGCTCCCGCTCCTTCGCCCAGTACAAAGCCTTCTCTGTGCAGGTCGAAAGGCCTGCTGGCTGTTGATGGGTCGTTGTTGCGCTCGCTGAGGGCTTTCATAGCGTTGAAACCGCCTATGCCCGCTTCTGTTACCACCGCCTCCGATCCGCCGCATACAATAGCGTCGGCCTTGCCTATGCGTATGTAGGTGAGCGCATCAATGATGGCATTGGTAGAAGAAGCGCATGCGCTTACTGTAGAAAAATTGGGACCACGGAAGCCATACTTCATAGAAATATGACCGGATGCAATATCCAGTATCAGCTTGGGTATGAAGAAAGGATTGAAACGCGGAGTACCATCGCCCGAATTGAAGTTTTTCATTTCTTCAATGAAGGTGATCATACCTCCTATTCCTGAACCCCAAATCACGCCTACTCTGTCTTGGTTAATACCTTCCTCTGTAAGCCGGGCCGAACGGACAGCTTCATCTGCTGCAACAAGAGCAATTTGAGAAAAACGGTCGAGCTTGCGAGCTTCTTTACGTTCAAAGAAATCTTCAGGATTGAAGTTTTTGAGCTCGCAGGCAAATTTCGTTTTGAACTTTGTTACATCAAATTGCTTAATGAAATCGGCGCCCGATACTCCATTGACCAACCCATCCCAATATGCGGGTATGCTATTGCCTAATGGCGTTAGGGCGCCGAGGCCCGTAACGACAACTCGTTTTAACGCTAAGTTCATCGAACGATTTTCAGTTACTGTAATTGTTTACTAAATTACTTTACGTGTTCTTCCAGGTAAGAAACAGCCTGACCCACTGTAGTAATGGTCTCAGCTTGTTCGTCGGGAATTGAGATATTGAATTCTTTTTCGAATTCCATGATCAGTTCTACGGTGTCTAATGAGTCAGCGCCCAGGTCGTTTGTAAAACTCGCCTCAGGAGTAACTTCTGATTCGTCAACACCCAATTTGTCCACGATAATTTTCTTAACGCGATTTGCAATTTCAGACATAGATAATGCGTTTAAATTTTTATGCTGCAAAAATATACTTTTTAGCATAACGGTAAAGGAATATTTTGCCCAGCCGAAAATATTTTAGTCGCATAGTTTCAGCCATGCTGTTCAAACTCAGTGGCCAATTAAACAAACAATTGATTATCAATGGCTTGTGTGTTTATTGTAACACTTATAAAACTAAAATCACCTTTCAGAATAAATCCTCAGGCGGGCTTTCCCCTTCTATTTTCGCCCATTTTTCGACCAAAAACAGAAAATTAATGCAAATTTCACAACACTTCTACGAAGCTACAACATAGCAAATAATCGCAACTGCTATATTTTGTTAAAAAACAAAAAAAAACGACAAAAACGCAAAAACAATTACTTTTTCAATACCCTGGTCTGCGAATAAATTACGAGCCTAATCGTCTCTTTTGTTAGCGGTTTTACAAGGTAATGCTTTACATACTTGTTTTCTTTAGCCTTCTGTATATCTCGCTTATCTACCGACGACGACAATATGTATATTTTCACTCTTTCCTTTACCCGTTCATCAAGGTCGGCAAACTTTTCCAAAAACTGCCAGCCATTCATGAGCGGCATATTTATATCCAGAAACAATATTGCATTCGACTCCTCATTGGGCTCACTGTATTCCGAAGCGATATAGTTAAAACCCTCCCTCGGATCGAGGAAAGTTTTTATTGCCGCGTCGTTCACCGTTTTTGTTATAGTAACCGTGCAGATGGTGTTGTTAAACACATCGTCGTCAATAATAATAAACCTCGTAGATGCTTCCATTGTGATATTCGTTTATTATAGGTCATTCAGATGCCAAAATAAAATACTGGCAACACCTGCAATTTCAATTGAAAAACTTATTTGACCGGAAACACCTGGAAAGTAGGTGATTCATAAGAAAAACAGGTTCGGAAAATTAGTGTTATTTTCTGTTATAATCAACATTTTAGCTGGTATAAATTGGCAGTTCTACAAAAAAAACACTGCCATGCCCTTCTTCACTAGCCACCCATATCCGCCCATTGTGCTGACTAACGATCTGCCTGCATATTGATAGGCCCAGTCCGTAAGCTTTTTCGCCTGCCGTGCCGCGGCGTTTGGCTTGTGTAAAAGGTTCAAAAATTGCCGACCTTATTTCAGCAGGAATCCCTATGCCGGTGTCGTGCACTTCTATTATCGCTTTATCGCCAGCTACCCGCACCCATACATCCACCACATCATTGTACTTACTGAATTTCAAGGCATTGGTCGCCAGATTGCTAATTATTCGCTCTATTTTATCTTTCACCACATATACATTTACAGGTTGTGGGGCCGGGTGCACGCTAATTTTTTGCATTTTCCTCTCTGCCAAAAACGCAAGCATGTTTGTCGACCTTACCGCAAGTTCGTTTAAGTCGGTATTTTCTTTAAATTCTGTTTTATCTGGTTGCCCGTCGTTATACTCCATTAGCTCGTTTATAAGCATTAGCGAGCTTTGCGCCGCGTTTATTATCAGTTGCAGTTGATCCTTTTCCTCCGGCTGTTCTTGCTTGTCCAGCACATGGCTGCTTAGCATTACCACCCCGCTAATTGGGTTGCGCAGGTCGTGGGCTACAGTATGCAGAATCCGGTCTTTGTCGCGCAAACTTTGCTGTAGTTGCTCGGCAGTAGCCAACAGTTGTTCTTTCTGATTGCTTATCTGCCGGTTTAGCTCGGTCAGCTCCTGCACATTTTTACGGCTGCGCTTGTAGTTGCCAAAAATCATGTACAGAATAACCAAAACAAGCACTGAAAAAGCTATGGTAACGCTCAACGATAGCCGTTTCACTTCGTTATCTTTTTTGAGCAGTTTTAAATCGTACTGAGTTTCCAACGAATTGAGTATCCCTACAAAGTCGCTCTCTTTAAATTTTTGCTCATTCTGGTCCACCGAATCTTTTGTAGAAAAGTACTTATTCACATGTTCATCGGCAAGCGCATGGTCGCATACAGCAGAATAGTATTTGAAAAGCGCAAAATGGCTGCGCATTTTTATTGTCAGGTCGGGCGTTCTCAGCAATTCAACAGCCAGCGTATCCAGGTGCTTTTTCGCCTCCTGCAGTTCGTTTAGTTTCAAGTGCAGGTTTATATATTCAAGCCTGGCCAGCATGGCATCGCGGTTTTCGTATCCGGGCCGGCTGTTTATGGCAATACTCCGTCCCAGCAACCATTTTGCAGTATCATTCTTTGATTGCGCTATATACACTTTTGCCAAATTGCCCAAAACCACACCACGAGCCACCTCAACAAACCCACCCAGCGAATCGACCATTTGCGGCAAAGGATTGGCAAGAAAATCAAGCGCCTTATCGTAATACAAAGCTGCGCTGTCCAGTTGATTGAGCCGGGTATAGCACAGCGCTATATCGTTATAGAGTTCCTGTTGTCGGGCAAATGTGTGTGCGCACATGGCCAATTTAGAAGCTTCATCAAAAGATTCCTTAAAAAAGCCGAGCGCCTCCCTATATCGTTCTTGCTTGTACGATAGTATACCCAGATGGTGGTCCTGGTCGGCGGAAATTGCCGGGTCGTGGTTCTCGAAATTGGCTACCCTGCTTCGGGTATAAAAGCTAAATGCTTTTCGGAGGTCGTTTTGAGTATAATAAAAGTCGCCAAAATTATTGAGCAAACGCACATATTCAAGCGGCATTTGCTCGTTTAGCTTTAATACCTCCATGATATATAGAAGACTATCCGCATAAAAATTAGATGAGTCCATCTTATGCTCATAATAATAATAGTCGGCAACAAACTTCACCGCTTTGTACTTGGCAAGTAGCTTATTATCAAAAAACGGTTTTAATGATGAGTCAACATAACGTAGCGCCCGGGCTTTATGTCCGGATATATATAAACGATCGCCAGTTTTTACTATTGTATCCAGCTCGGGATCAAAAAAACTGATTTGCTTTTTTTTGCAAGAAGTCGCCCCCAGTAATATACCTGTACAAAACAGGCAAGCAATTCTAAATAAAAATAACTTAATCCCTGCATTAGTCATAACCACACGTTATCTATTATCCCATCTCCACTTAAGGTGTCTAAATCCGCAATTCAAATGTACATACTCTTATTGCATAGCAGTTAATTAATTGCAAATATCAATAGACAAAAACGGCAGGGACAAGAGCAAAATCCAGAGATCGAAACGCTTCAATTCAATTTCAGAAAACACCTCGATGAGTATAATAAAATCATGCGCAATAAAACTAGCAAAACACAGAAGTACTATGTTTTACCCTACGCAGCGCGACTTGCTGTTAGCTATATGTGGATAGATTATGGTAGTATATGCCGATTCTATTCTGTGGGCAACCATTAATCGCTTAACTTTGTTGTTCGTTTTAAAAAACCATAATAAACAAATAACAATGGCAGCAGTATACACTGATTCAAATTTCGACGCAGAAGTTATCAAGGCAGACAAGTTATCCATAGTAGATTTCTGGGCGCCCTGGTGTGGTCCGTGCCTGGCGTTAGGCCCAACTATCGAGGCGCTCGCTAAAGAATATGACGGCAAGGTAAACGTTGGAAAAATGAACATCGACGACAACCCTGAAGTGTCTGTAAAGTATGGCATCACCAGCATACCATGCGTGCTTTTTATTAAAGACGGCAAAGTAGTAGATAAGCAAGTAGGCGCTGCGCCCAAAAATGCTTATGACAAAAAAATACAGAAAATACTGGCTTCGTAATAAGTCGTTTGTGTTATAAATAGGAAAGTGCACCCGCAACCCGGGCGCGTTTTTTTATTTATAACCCATCTCTGCTATGCGCTATACAGCCTCGTAGTATTTTGCCTCCAATAAACTATTTTCGCGCCATGATCGAAGGCATCAAACACATTATTTTCGACCTTGGCGGCGTATTGCTCAATATCGACTATTCGCTTACAGAACAGGCATTTGTAGCTGCAGGCATAACCAATTTCCCTCAACTCTACTCTCAACTCAACCAGTCATCGCTGTTCGACAAATGGGAGATGGGACAAATAGAAAGGGAAGAATTTATCGAGACCCTGCAAAAAGCATCGCCGGCAACACTGACCGAAGATAAGATTGTACATGCCTGGAATGCCATGTTGCTCGACTTTCCGGTACGCCGCCTGCAATTACTGCAACAACTGCGCATGTATTACGACCTGCTGCTACTAAGCAATACCAACGAAATACACGAACATGCCTTTAATGATATACTAATGCAAAGCCACGGCATGCCAAATATTGGCGTGTTTTTCGACAAAGTATATCTGTCGCACAGAGTGGGATTGAGAAAACCTATGAGGGAGATTTTTGAACGCGTGCTGGATGACAATGGACTTAGAGCAGAACACACCCTGTTTATCGACGACAGCCCTCAACACATAGCTGGAGCCAGGGAACTGGGTATACAAACTATTTACCTGGAGAAAGGTATGACCATAGAAAAAGATATTTTCAAAAACATAAAACGCTGAGCGCTTATCTAACCTCTTCGTAATCTATATAGTCGCCTTCTTTATTGCCTTTACTCCTTACCCGGTTGGCATTGGCCGATCTTTTTTCCATTTCTTTCATTTGTTCCTGCATTTGGCGCATGCGGTCGTCGGCGGTAGAAGCCATACGCAATATAGGAAGAATATATTTGGCCAAAGCGCGAAATAAGAACCCTATGATTAAAACAGTGATGATGAATTTGAACATAGCTGACAAAGATAGAACACTATGCGTTTTATAGCGCGTTAATGAAAATATAATTGCGTTGCGCTCACTATTTAAATTGTGAGAAAAGAAAATAGTTGTATATTTGCTACGGATTTAAAAAAGAGAGAGGGGACACATGTTGTCCCCTTGTTTTTTAACTATGGCCGAGATAACAGAAAAAATATACGCTATGCTGGAGCCCCTGTTGGAGGGTACAGACATTTTCATAGTAAGCATAAAAGTAAAGCCTACCAACAATATCAAGGTTTTTCTGGATGCCGACAGCGGTTTTTCTATAGAAAAATGTACATTTATAAACCGTAAATTGTATGCGCAGATAGAACTTGCAGAAATGTTTCCTGAAGGCGACTTTTCGCTCGAGGTATCTAGCCCCGGTATAGACGAACCGTTATTATGGTTCAGACAATATCAGAAAAATATAGGCCGCACCGTATGCGTGACAGATAGTGAAGGCAAAGAAACAACCGGCGTAATGAAAGGCGCCACCGAAGAAAAAATAACGCTGGAAGTAAAACCTGCAAAACAGAAAGATGCGATTTTAACTGTTGAAATACCATTTTCAAACATCAAAAAAACAGTAGTTCAAATCATTTTTTAATTAAGCATACCCGGTAAAACGGGAGCGAAAAAGAGAGCATATGGCAAGTATCAACCTCATTGACTCCTTTCAGGAGTTTAAAGACGCCGAAAACATTGACCGGCCTACCCTGATGAAGGTATTAGAAGACGTTTTTAAAACGTTGCTGCGCAAGAAGTATGTTACGGACGAAAACTTTGACGTAATCGTAAACGACCAAACAGGCGACTTGGAGATATTTCGCAGAAGGGTAATTGTGGAAGATGGAATGGTTGAAGATGAAAACCTGCAGATACCACTTTCGATGGCTATAAAAATTGAGCCCGACTATAGTGTAGGCGAGGAAGTGTATGAAGAAGTAGACGTACGTAATTTTGGCCGCCGCGCAATACTTGCTGCAAAACAAACGCTTGCAGCCCGTATCGGCGACTTGAAGAAAAATAACCTGTTGAAAAAATACGCCGACAGAATAGGCGAAATTATTAGCGGAGAAGTATACCAGATCTGGAAAAAAGAAATATTACTGCTCGACGACGAAGGCAATGAGCTGATAATGCCTAAGAGCGAACAAATACCAACAGACTTCTTTAAAAAAGGCGAAACTGTGCGCGCAGTAGTAAGAAAAGTAGAAATGCGCAACAACTCGCCTATCATTATTTTGAGCCGCACAGCGCCTTCGTTTCTGGAAAAACTGCTGGAAATTGAGGTGCCCGAAATTATGGACGGCCTGATAGTAATAAAGAAAATAGTTCGCGAACCCGGCGAACGCGCCAAAGTAGCCGTAGAAAGCTACGACGACCGTATAGACCCGGTAGGCGCTTGCGTAGGTATGAAGGGTAGCCGCATACATGGTATAGTACGCGAACTAAGAAACGAAAATATAGACATCATAAACTATACCGCCAATTTGCAATTGCTGCTGCAACGCTCGCTTACACCGGCCCGCATCAACAAAATGGAACTCAATAACGACGACCATAGCGCTGATGTGTATCTGGATCCAGATCAGGTGTCGCTGGCAATAGGCAAAAAAGGCGTAAACATTAAATTGGCGCAAGAACTGACCGGCTATAGCATAGACGTTTACAGAGATGTGAAAGAAGAAGTAGGCGAATATGATATTGACCTTGATGAATTTGCAGACGAAATTGAACCATGGATTATTGATGAATTCAAGCGTATAGGTTGCGATACCGGATTGAGCGTGCTGGCCCTATCAGCCGAAGAACTGGTAAGACGCACAGACCTTGAAGAAGAAACAGTGCGCGACGTAAGGAAAATACTGGAAGCTGAATTCAACAATGAATAATGGGGAAAAAACAGGTCGGATTACAGCTCGACCTGTTAAGTTGGTAGGCTTTTTGTGGTAGATTATTTTAATAAACCATGGCGCCTACGTATAATAGTATTTTGATTTAAACCAATGAAATACAAAACTCGGCCATATTTTGTAAAAATGGCGTATGTTTGTGTACAGGGCTTGGGCTGAAGGGCGCCTTGGGCTAAAATTATCTGAAGTAAATAGAAGAATGATAACAACAACAACAAAGACACCCAGGTTACTGGAGGCTGCAAAAGAGTTTAACATTGGTAGAGAAACACTTGTAAAGTTTCTTACCGATAAAGGCTTCGAAATGAGCAGCAATCCAAGTACCAAGTTAACGGAAAAGATGTATAACGCCTTGCAGGTAGAGTTTGCACAAGACAAACAAGCCAAACGCAAGAGCGAAGAAATAGCGCTGCCCAAAGGGTCGCTATTGGATACGCTTAGACGAACTACTATGCCCGAAAAAAAGGAAGAGCCCAAGCCTGTTGCGGCTCCGGCAAAGCCTCAACCTACCGTTGTAGCTCCGCCGCCGCCAACACAACCCATGCCCATAGCTACACCGGCAGCGCCAAAGCCGGCAGAAGTAAAACCAAAAGAAGAGGCTCCGAAAGAAGCTGAAATAATAATCGACAAAAAACCAGAGGTTGCTACGCCAGTAATTGTCGAAGCGCCCAAAAAGCCTGAACCGGTTGCACAGCCGGTTGTAGCCCGAATAGAGGTACAGGAAAAACCTGCGTCTCCACCTGTAGAAGTAAAATTAGCGCCAGCTACTCTTGTAGCTGAACCTGCAAAAGTGGAACCTGCGCCAAAACCTCAGGAAGTAAAAGTAGAAGCAGCGACAAAACCGGTAGCAGAGGTTAAACCAACCGAACAGGCCGAAGTACCTACTCCGCAGGAAACAGCCAAACCAGCGGTTGCAGAAAAAGAAATAGAAGCGCCCGAACCACCGGAACATCTGGAAATAAGAGCGCCCAAAATAGAAGGCCCCAACATACTCGGCAAGATAAACCTTGACGATATGAACCTTGCTTCAAGACCCAAAAAGGGCGCTATGAAGAAAAAGGAAATGGAGAAAAAGAGCCTGCGCCCTACACCTCCTCCCGCGCCCGCGCCCGACAATCGATTTGCAAGACCTACACCGCCGCCGCCAGCCGACCTCCGCCCACGCAGAGATCCAGTTGTGCCAGCCGAAGAGGTAAAACCACTGAAAATTGTTACTCCTGAAAAAGAAAGCGCACCGGCTCCGGAAGAAGAAACTCCCGGCAAACCTGAACATATAGAAATGAGGGCACCTCGCCTTGAAGGGCCCAAAATAATAGGTAAAATAGAATTGCCTGTGGCGCAGCCATCGGGCAATAATAACAACCGCCCCGATAATCGCGAAAAGCGCAAACGCAAACGCATACCGGTAGAAAAGAAACCCGAAACGCACAAACCAGACCCGAATAACCGCGACAGAAACGCGGCTCCGGGCACAGGCGGCGCGCCAGGTCAAAATCCACGTACTCCGAATCCTAACTTCAACAGAGAGCGCAGACCATCAGGACCGCAAACAGGTCATGGACCAAATGCGCGCCCTGCAGGCGGAGGCGGTAACTTCAGACCAGGCGGAGGACAAAACCAAGGCCAGGGAGGCGAACGTCGCAGCATGCCGCCGCGTAACAACACGCCGGTTACTGCACAACAACAAGAAATTGATACAAAAGCAATTCAGGACAAAATACGCGAAACACAAGCTAAGCTCACTGGCTCAACGCGTAGCAAAAACCTTAAAGCCAAATATCGTCGCAACAAGCGCGATGAAATGGCCGACAAACGCGCTGCCGCTGAAAATGCAGAACAAGCTAACCTTATACAGGTTACTGAGTTCATTTCTGTAAGCGAACTGGCCAACCTGCTCAACGTTAGCTTTGCCGACGTTATCAGTAAGTGTATGAGCCTGGGTATAATGGTGTCAATCAACCAGCGTCTGGATGCAGAAGTTATCGAACTGGTAGCAAGCGAATTTGGCTACGACGTTGAGTTCATTAATCTGGAGCAAGAAGCCGAAGAAGTAATAGACGAAACAGATGAAGAAGCCGATCTGAAACCACGAGCGCCTATTGTTACCATCATGGGTCACGTAGACCATGGTAAAACATCGTTGCTCGATTATATACGCAGTGCAAACGTGGTAGCAGGCGAGGCCGGCGGTATCACACAGCACATTGGCGCATACCAGGTTACCACGGCTACGGGCAAGAAAATCACCTTCCTCGATACACCTGGTCACGAGGCGTTTACAGCGATGCGTGCACGCGGCGCTAAAGTGGCCGACGTGGCGGTAATAGTAGTAGCGGCCGACGACGCAATAATGCCACAGACCAAAGAGGCAATATCGCACGCACAGGCAGCAAACCTGCCCATGATATTTGCTATCAATAAAATAGATAAAGAAGGCGCTAACCCTGAAAAAATCAAGGAGCAACTTGCGCAACTGAACATACTGGTAGAAGACTGGGGCGGTAAATACCAAAGCCAGGAAATATCGGCCAAGAAAGGTATCAACATAGACTTGCTGCTAGAAAAAATTGGCCTCGAAGCAGAATTGCTGGAACTTAAAGCTAATCCGGATCGTAATGCAACCGGTAGCGTAATTGAGGCTTCGCTCGACAAGGGTCGCGGCTATCAGTCTACCATACTGGTACAAAATGGCACGCTTCGTCAGGGCAATATGATTGCCTGCGGACAACACTACGGTAAAATCAAGGCAATGTTCAACGAACGCGGCCAGCGCGTTACCTCAGCCGGCCCATCGGCTCCTGTTCAGGTATTGGGCCTCAACGGCGCACCACAGGCTGGCGAAAAATTCAGAGTGTTTGAAAACGAAGATGAAGCTAAGGAACTGGCTAACCACCGCGCTCAAATAATGCGTGAGCAAGGTATCAGAGCTCGTAAACACATTACGCTCGATGAAATCGGTCGTCGTCTGGCGCTGGGTAACTTTAAAGAACTGGGCGTTATCATCAAGGGCGACTTCGATGGCTCGGTAGAGGCATTGAGCGATTCCTTGCAGAAACTGTCTACACAGGAAGTTGCTGTAAATGTGGTGCACAAAGGCGTGGGACAGATTACAGAAAGCGATGTGTTGCTGGCTACGGCATCAGACGCTATCATCATTGGTTTCCAGGTTCGTCCATCTATGCAGGCTGCAAAACTTGCAGAGCAGGAAAATATAGAAATACGTACTTACTCTATCATATACGACGCCATAGAAGAAATAAAGAGCGCTATGGAAGGTCTGCTGGAACCAAAGGTGGAAAAGAAAACAGTTTGCAACATAGAAGTGCGCGAAATCTACAAGATCAGCGGCATAGGTACTATTGCAGGTTGTTATGTGCTTGATGGTAAGATGACCCGCCAAACCAAACTGAACCTGGTGCGCGATGGTATCGTAATTTTCACAGGCGAACTTTCTTCGCTGAAACGTTTCAAAGACGACGTGAAAGACGTAAATGCCGGATACGAATGCGGACTTATGGTGAAAAACTATAACGATGTGCGCATAGGCGACATAATAGAAGGTTTTGAAGAAGTAGAAGTAAAACGTACTTTATAATAAATCAACTAATATCAATACTAAGAAGCCCGCCAAATAGCGGGCTTCTTTATGCCCTGTTTTCAACCGAAAAATGTAATTTCGAATAACAGATAACAAACCTAACCTTTGCAAATTGCCCTCTGCACCAAACAAGCCAGAAATGAACAAAACTGCAATAACCCTGCTTTCCGACTTTGGCACTCGCGACGCTACTGTAACTGTGGCAAAAGCCATACTTATGCAAAGTATAGAGGGGTGCAAAACAGTTGTAGATATATCGCACCATGTGCAGCAATACGATCTGCAACAGGCCTCTTATTTACTCACCTCGGCATATAGCCATTTTGCAAAAGGCACAGTGCATGTGCTCGCAGTAGATATTTTTTCTGGCACATCGCCCGTAATGGTACTTGCCGAAAAAGACGGCTATTACTTTATAGCCCCCGACAATGGATTACTCCCCATGGCTTTCCCCGACCTGACCGTAGCCCTGCGTTGCGCAACATTTACTAAACCTTATTTATATCACGACTGGATGAATGCCGCCGCGGCGGCTATTAGAGCTATAGCAAACAAAAACCATAATACTGTTTACGAACAACAAGAACTTAGCTACCAGCGGCACAGGCTACAAACGAGAATTATGCCTTATGGACTGCAATGCAACATACTTTACATAGATCGTTATGAAAATGTGGTGCTCAACCTTAGCAAAAAAGAATTTGAAGCGCTAATAGGCGATAAGCCATTTACTATACAGGTAACCGGTAAACTGAAATTGAGTGAAGATTTTGCAAGCAAGGCGCTACCGGCAACAGTACATAACCATGCTGCCCCAAAACTCTTAGTTACCACCGTGAGCGACAACTACAATGCAGCGCCTGTGGGCGAGCCTCTATGTCGGTTTAATGAGGCCGGATATCTGGAGATAGCGCTCAATCACGATCAGGCCGCCACCCGCATTCTTGGCGCCGATTGCAGAAGTAATCTGCGGTATAAAACAATAGATATACTGCTCAACGCACCCGAAAAACGATAGTTTTAAACACAGCGCTATACAATTCACTACTATGAGTACCATAACTTTCGAGGATTTTGAAAAAATTGACACACGACTTGGCCGCATCATAGAAGCTACAGACTTTCCTGAAGCCAGAAAGCCAGCGTTTAAATTGCTTATAGATTTGGGGCCCGAAATTGGCATTAAACGATCGAGCGCACAACTGGTAGGCGCACATACAAAAGAAGAATTAAATGGCATGCTGGTGGCCTGTGTGGTCAATTTCCCGCCACGGCGCATTGGTAGGTTCGAGTCGGAGGTGCTTACACTTGGTTTTAAAAATACGGCAGGAAGCGGTTACGTGGTTGTCACCGCAGCAAACGAAAATGTTGCGCTTGGAGACAGACTAAGCTAACAAGAATGCTATTGCGCTTCGCTTTTTAGCTCCTTAAGCCTTTGCCTTGAGGTTTGCACATAGGTGCTGCCCATGTAGTCTATTATTAGTTGCTCGTAATACTCGCGCGCTTTGTCTTTTTGGTGCAGATCGTATTGGTAAATCTCCGCCATTTTAAATACAGCATCATCGCCCAATACATCTTCCTTATACTTTTCGTAAATCGTTTTCAGGTAACCAATAGCCTTGTCGTAATCGTGTTTTTTTCTGGCCATCTCTGCCCTAAACATGAGGATATCGTCGCATAGAGGGTGTGTGGGATATTCGTGGTTGAGGCTATCCAGTACCAGTTCGGCTGCCTTGTCTTTATTTTGTTCGGCAAGCAATCCGGCATGAGCAAAACGCTCAAGCGGTAGGGTAAGGCTATCTTCTACATTTTCTGTTATCAGTACCGACAGGTAAAGTGCGTCATTGGCTATCAACTGGCTTGTTGACGCTTTCAAAATCGACAACTGTCTTTGCGCCCATTCAAAATCGCCACGGTAGTAGGCCAGTTTGGCATTCCTAAATCGGGCGTCCTCACCCATTGCATCCTGCTTAAAATCTTTATCAACCTGGCTATAGGTAAGCGATGCATCCCAAAGCTTTCCTAGCAACAAATAATAGTCGCCCATTTGCAGTTTAAAAGCCCCTGCCATATTTCGCCTTGTGTCGGGTTCGGCAACTGCTTTTTTTAGTACCTCTATCGCCTGCGGTACCTTATCTGCATAGCGCGCCAGTAGCATTGCATAGTCCGATGCAGTTTGCATGCAATAATACTTAGGGTATTGCGCTAGGAAGGTATCGTACTGTATCGCAAGCGCAGCGACATCCTCTGGCTTCCATACGTGATTACCTGTCAGATTTACCAATGCCGCATTCAGCTTTTCGCTTTTTGCCATCACATAAAAAGGCAATTCCGGCCCTTTGGCTATTACATCGTCATACGCACGGCCCGCTGGTTCGTATTGTTTAGCGGCAATGGCTGCCCGAGCCAGATCCATCAGTCTTCTGCCATCCTCTTTGTTTCGTTCATCTATAGCTTCTATCTGTATCAATGCGCCATCCCAGTCATTCTTCTGGGTGTAAATCCAGGTCAGAATCTCTGCGAAATACACATTATCCGGCTGTTCATTTATCTTTTTTACCAGCAGCTTCTGCGTTTGTTGCAGTTTGGCTGCATCTGCGCCCAATATCTCCAGCAATATTTCTTTAGCATTATCGAGGTTTACCGCCTGCCCGGGATAGGCCACTATCAAAGCGTCGAGCGCTTTCTCGACATTACCCGTCTTAGCATGCAATTTGGCCAGCTGACCGCTGTAGATATAAGCAAACGGCGCGCCCAAAATAGAAATTGCTTTCTCATAGGCAGCAATCGCATACTCATCTCTACCGCCATCGCTGAAAGCTTTTACCAGCCGCTGCGTGTACATATCATCGCCATTGATGGTATTGATTAGAGCGTCGAACTTTTCTTTGGCTTTAGCCGCATTGCCCTCAAGCGCCAGCACATTTCCTAAATCTATTTGTAGAAAAGCATTCTGACGCAGCGTCATTTGTTTTTCTACCACCTTCTCTGCCTGTTTATACTTTTTCAGATTAATGAGTGTATTCAGGTACTCGGTATATACCGAGTCTGGATTCAAGCCATATACCTCGGCATAGATATTTAGCCCCTTTTCATAGTTTTTTTCAGCAATATACTGCCTTGCCTGCGAGGCTGTCGCCTGCGCCATTGCAGCGTTGCTGCACAGCGACATGCACGCAATCAGGAAACCGCCTTTTACTATGTTGTTTATTATCTGCATGCTTTGGGCTATCAATGTTCAAATTTAGGTAACCTTGTCCCAAATTTAGGGTTTATTATTAATGGGCATTCTTATCGAAAACATAATTGTTGCCGTCGAACACATATACCGCGTATTTTCCGGTTGGGTATTCATCAATTTTGTTGATGATAGGCGCCAGTATCCGCTGTTTATCTCCTGTCACCCGTATTTCGGGGTTAACATCGTTGGTGAGGGTAGATACACACGCTACGCTTAGCGAATATAACGTGGTGTTTCTGTTAATAAAAAGCGGCGCAGGATTGAGCTTGCCTCCATAGATTGTATATGCGTCGAGGAAAAACTCTTTGCTCTTTATTGAATACATTGCCTTGCTCGAAAACAGATAATACACCCTACCCGACTTATTGGTTACGGTATTCAGTTTTGTATACCATTCGCCATTGCGCTCCTCGCCGCTACCATCTGGCTTTTTCGATACATCATTGAGCACTGCCGTAGCAATCGTGGTGTCATTAACCCTAAAAAGCACAATAGCATCAAAATAGTTGATGGCGGCTCCGGTTTCTGTATCCCAATTAAAAATGCGCACCTTACCGTCTTCCGACGTCAAAATATTCATTTGATCTTCGACAGACACCCGCTTCATTTCGCTGGTCAGCAACAACTCGTTGTTTTTGCCTGCTTTAAGCAAATAACGGAGCAACTGTTTATTCAGAATTTTCAGTGTATCTGTCGCTTTTTCCGACGGCCGATCTCGCAGGTAGTTGATTTTCTTGAAAGCATCAAGGATGTATTCCTCAACCTCTGTCGGCGACTGTGCTACCGAGCGGGCTGACGCAAATAACCCCAAACTAAGTACAAAAAGAATCTTCAAGGCAATCCGCATTTTCGACTTTTAATGGTTGGAAAAAAGAATCTGCAAAATACCCATTTTATTGGCCAAATAAAAACAGAGGTACACGCTATAAAGCAAAAACGCCCAGGGCGGGCGTTTTTGCTTTATAGCGTAGCTATCGTACTTACAACTACTGTAGCGTAATTTTTTCCACGGCCCTACCGTCTGAACCATTTGTCCATACTATTGCATACAACCCCTTGGGTAACATATGCACATCCAATACAGATAGGGCATTATCAACCGCATGAGTCAATACCATTTTTCCTGTCGCATCCATAAGCATCAAATTACCCTTAGCTCCAGGTGTAGACACATAAACCGTTGTTGAAGCAGGATTGGGATAAATTGCCAAACCCTGAGTAACAATAGGCTTATGAACAAACAATGGCCCTGTACCCGATCCATATTCAAAGGAGCCTAAGTCAACATTAAGCCCATATATGCGGTAGTTGCCATCTTTGTCGGTTGCTCCCGTACGCACCACCGAATTATCGCCAGCGTTAATACAAGCAGATGTTGGCAACAGTCTAAAGTTGGCTGCTGTTGCATCTTCAGAATACGATACTGTGAGCGTGGGCGCCACCATACCCGGAGCAATACCTACAATATTTGTTGTGGTGTCGCTTGTTGGCCACATAGACCAAGATGACAAAGAATCGAAGCCGGCAATAACAAACTCAGTTGCCGTAGGATGCGCAATCCAGTTATGATCAAACTGTATACCCGCATTGCAAGCGCCGCTAATGCTTGGCCTGCCTGGATTGCCGACGAAAATATTGTTCTTAATTATCAGCGGTTCAGTATCGTTTGTTACAGAAATTGCGTCCGAATTATTTATTATCTGGTTATTGGCTATTGTAGCTTTAGCTCTGTATACTTTTATACCAGCGCCACCGCCCTCTGCATAGTTATTAGCAATAACATTGTTGATCACGGTAAAATAAGTACTGTCCGGACCGTCGCCATTTATGCGCACACCCGATCCACCCTCTATTGCGCCGCAACCCGTCGATACCGTTTGTTTGTTATTGCACATAAGATTGTTGTATATCTCCACATATCCGTTGCCGCATAGTATCGCAGCGCTATTCTTGGTTTCGTTATGATGAAATATGTTATCGTGCACTATCGCATTGGGATAATGAGCGCCTATAGGATACAATACTACAGGTGCATCGGCAACATTGTTTTCATATAGCTCATTGCCGTGCAAATTCGCCCCTGATACAGCGCCGTAAAACACATTCCACCCGGTGTTGTGGTGCATTTTATTGCCCTCGATGTTCATGCTGTCGCCAACAAACGTGATAACAAAAATAACGTTGCCAATTTTAGAAATATGATTGTCGTAGAAATTACAATCCTTTATTTCTAAGTAGTGCGGCGCATACAGATACAACAAATCATTGCTACGCGCACTATTGCTAAAAAAGTTACAGTTTTTTATGCTCAGACTCCTGCTGATATATAGTGTTTGCACAGTAGGCAAAGTAAGCGCAGATAGCGAATCGAACTTTGTGTAAGAAAAGTTACAATATTGCAACTCCGAGGAGTCGGTTCCGCTTCCTGTGAATCCTTCATACTGTATACCTCGCCAGCCGCCCATGGGCGACACAGGGCTGTTATCAGACCAACCGGAGGTATCGTTTATAGTAAAGTTGATGGGCATTCCGGCAGCGCCTGTTGCTCTGAGCATACCGAAAACGCGTAAAGAATACGGGCCTTGAAAAATAACTTCTACCCCCGGATCAATACTGAGCGAAGAAGACACAGGTACCTGAATATCATTGTATATCAGGTAGGGCGACCCAGCGGCTGTCCAATGGCCGGAAACAGTTGAGGAGGTAATACTTGTAGCAGCTTGAGTGTTGAATGAAAAGGCTGCGCCCAAAAAGAGTAATGCTATTTTTTTCATAAGTCGGTGTTGGTTTTATAAAAATAGTAATAAATATCAAAATGAGCTAAACAAATGGCCGAACGATGTAGCATTAAAAAACTCAAATACAACCATTGTTCTGCTACAAAATACAATTGGGCAATGTTATCAAAATCCCCCCCTTTAGAGACGCAAAATATTATGCATTCGTTAGTATAAAATCAAAAAATATTTACTGCTGATGCTTGACGTTAACAAACTGAGCGCTATAAAGGAATAACACCCTTGGTATCTCCTGAAAACTACAATAAAAAATTACCCACGCGCAACAAATACCGAAGATTTTAGCGCAAAAGTAGAAATACTGCGACGGCGAATGGTTGTGACTTCTCAACATATCTTAATCGCCGTTACCTCGCCTTTATTATGTCCATACAACCTATAAAAGATAACGAACGCAGCAAAATAGAAATATAATTGAGATTGCGCTGTACTTCAAACATCATATCCCAATTATAAACCGCATTTGCAAAATTGATTTAATTTAACTGGCTGACTTTGTTGCTCATATCGGCTACGATTTGGTAAATGGGACCAACAAAACTATAAAGGCAATTGGTTGCATTTTACCTCAACTTCCGAATCATACATAGCATTACCAAATGTTACAAGCTACTTCCAGTTCAACGTTTTCCTAATCTTCAATCACGCAAACACCAGCACAAACACTGCCCCCACCACCTTCAGGGCAGATGACCTCAATACTTCCGCCATGCAGCCGCATAATCTGTTTAGATAGGCTTAGGCCAATGCCTGATCCGGCGTTCTTGGTAGTAAAAAAGGGGATGAATATTTTGTCAATGACTGTTTTGTCTATGCCCGTGCCATTGTCGGCTACATATATCAGGGTTTTGTGGTTGTATTGCTCAGCAATTAGTTCTATAGAAGGATTAGTGCAACCGGCAAGGGCATCTGCGGCGTTATTGATGAGGTTGAGCAGCACCTGCTCTATCAAATCCGGGTCGAGATGGACACTTAAAGACTCATTTTTTACAGTTAATTGGAGGTGTATCCCTTTTTCTTTCAAACGTTCTTGCTGCAGCAGACACACCCTTTCTAAAAGGCTTTTGATGTTTACTGTCTTGAAATCTGCGACAGGCAAGGTTATGAGACTTTTGTATTGGTTCACAAAATTCATCAAGCCAAGGCTTCTGTTCTCTATCACATTTAGCCCTTGCTGCATATCGTTTCTGGTTTCGTTGTCCATGTGGCCAATAGCGGACAGGTGTTGCATTTTCTTTTTTAGCGTGCCGGAAAGTGAAGAAATAGGTGTTAAGGAATTCATTATTTCGTGGGTAAGCACATGCAGTAATTGTTCCCAGGCTTGTAGCTCAGTATGTTCCAGTTCGGCTTTTATGTTTTGAATGGAGATCAGTCTGTGTTCTTTGCCCTGGAGCCCAAATGTGGTGGCGCGCGCCATCAACTTAAGTTTGTCGCCCTTTATTACCGTCTCAAAAACGGGGCTGTTGCCAGGCTGCAAGGTGGTGCTGCAAAGCGATATGGAGGAAACAAAGAATTGCGCAAGACAGGGGCCATATCTGAAAACGAATATGCCGACAGCAAGCGGGAACACGACTACCTTCAAAACCAAAAGCGCGTGGCCATAAATGCCTACAACATAGATTCGGCCTACATAGCGGCACAAATGCTAACACTGAACAAGAGCATTCAGCGCATGGACAACAACCTATCGGTTATCCATAAAATACTGGACCAGCTCTACGTGGTTGCCCCCATAGGTGGCCAGCTATCGAGCCTTGATGCAACGGTGGGGCAACTGAAAAAACCCGGCGACAAACTGGGGCAAATAGATGTGATGGACTACTATAAAATAATAGTAAAAATGGACGAACGTTATGTTTCGAAAGTTTTTGCAGGACAAGAGGCCGTAATGGACTATATGGGCAAAAACTATGCACTGAAGGTATCGAGGATATTGCCGGAGGTAAAGGACGGGACATTTTTTATATATCTACTCTTTGATGGCGCTGTGCCCGACGGCATAAAGCGTGGACAAAACATACCGGTGAAGTTTAAGTTTGGCGGTGTTACAAAAGCCATTATGGTGAGCCGGGGTGCATTTTATCAATCAACGGGTGGCAACTGGGCCTATGTGCTGGACGGCGATAAAGCCACTAAGCGCAATATAA
Organism: uncultured Bacteroidota bacterium; assembly: GCA_903882805.1. Classification (GTDB taxonomy): domain Bacteria; phylum Bacteroidota; class Bacteroidia; order Chitinophagales; family Chitinophagaceae; genus Nemorincola. The sequence goes on from CAIRYK010000042.1 coordinate 230,615, forward strand.
AAATAGGCCGCCAAAATGTGGACACCTACGAGGTACTTGAGGGCCTTGAAGAGGGCGAAACCATCATCACATCTACCTACAAAGCATATAACGACAAAGACCAATTGATATTGAACAACAAAAAACTGGAACAATGATAAAAACCACGGCGCTTAAAAAAATCTACAAAACCGAAGAAATAGAAACAACGGCTTTGTATGAAGTAGATATGCACATAAAAGCAGGCGAGTTTATCGCCATTACCGGCCCATCGGGGTGTGGCAAATCTACATTGCTGAATATATTGGGCATGATAGACAAGCCCGATGGCGGCGAATACTATTTCAATGATGTACCCATTGCTGGTTATAATGAAAAACAGCGCGCCAACTTGCGCAAAAACAATATCGGCTTCATTTTCCAGAGCTTTAATTTGGTGAACGAACTGACTATTTTTGAGAATGTGGAGCTGCCACTGCTCTATACAGGCATGGGTAACAGCGAAAGAACTAAGAAAGTAGATGCACTGCTCGACCAAATGAAAATGTCGCACCGCCGCAACCACTATCCGCAGCAGCTTTCGGGTGGGCAACAGCAGCGGGTGGCTGTAGCCAGGGCCATCAGCAACAGCCCCAAGGTGATTCTTGCCGATGAACCGACGGGCAATCTGGATTCCCGCCACGGCGACGAGGTAATGAAACTACTAATGGAACTGAACGAGGCAGGCACCAGCATCATCATGGTCACCCACTCGCAACATTATGCCCAGTTTTGCCGCCGCACCATACAGCTGCTTGATGGAAAAATTGTAACCGAACGCATCAACTCCGAATTCTATGTTTAAGAACTATATCAAGATTGCAGTACGCAACCTATTGCGCAACAAACTGTATTCCGGCATCAACATATTGGGCCTGGCCATTGGCTTGGCGTGTTTCATCATCATTGGCCTGTGGATACAAGATGAATTGAGCTACGACAAGGATTTCAAAAATGCCGACCGTATCTACCGGGTAGCAAACGATTTGGTAACCAATGGAGTGCCCAGCCCCATGGCAGCAGCCGACCCACGTATAGCCGATTTTGTGCGCGACGAATATCCCGAAGTAGAAGCAATAGCCCGGATACTAAATGTGCCTACCTTGCTTACCAACAACAACAAAAGCATTTACGAAACCAAAACATTTTGTGCTGACACCACGTTTTTCAAAATTTTTAGCCACGACTTTATAGAAGGAGACCCCCAAACAGCCCTACACCGAGATGCCTTAGTGCTTACCCACAGCATGGCCCAAAAGCTGTTCGGTAACGAAAGCGCCCTTGGCAAAACGGTGTACATAGAAAACGAAAAAACCAAGAACGAAAAAGTTCCCAGATTGGTAACGGGAGTAATAAAAGACAATACCAGCAAAACTCACTTTACCCCGCTGGTAATTATAGCCAAGGGGCGAAACATGGATATGTTTGAGCATACCTATGCCCTATTCAAGCCCGGCTACGACCCAAAGCGGTTTGTAGAACACATTTGGCCCGAGCTGAACAATAAGTTCTTTAAGAAAGATTACGAGGCCGATGCCCAGGCATTGACTATGAATTTACAGCCGTTGAAAAAAATCCACTTGCAATCGAACCTGTTGTGGGAACTCGAGCCTAACGGCAACCTAACCACGGTGTATATATTCTCTGTTATAGCATTCCTCATTTTGCTCATTGCTGCCATCAACTATATGAATCTCGCCACCGCCAAATCGTACGACAGGTCGAGGGAAGTAGGTGTTCGTAAAGTTCTGGGAGCAACAAGGAAGCAGATAATTGCACAGTTCCTTACCGAATCGGTAGCGCTGTCGCTACTGGCATTGGCGCTTGCTTTGGCATTTGTAGAGATTACCTTACCATTTTTCAACAAACTGTCCGACAAAAGCATATCGCTTAATCTGTTGCAACCTACTATTACCATTGGTGCGCTCGCGCTCACGCTGTTTGTTGGGCTAATATCGGGTGTGTATCCTGCTTTTTTTGTGTCTTCATTCGCCCCCATCAAGGCGCTTAAAGGCACGATGGACACCACCAAAAACAAACCGACGCTACGCAAAACGCTGGTGGTAGTGCAGTTCTCTTTTTCTATTGTTATGCTTATTGCCACTATTGTGGTTTCCAAGCAACTGGCCTATGCCAAAAACACTGACCTCGGCTTTACCAAAGACCAGGTGATGCTACTGACCCTAAACGACCCAAACGTAAGGAGCAAAACGGAAACCATAAAAGAAGAATTGCTGAAAAACCCAAATATAACCGCCGTATCGGCATCCCACAATGTACCCGGTAGCGATATGTATAAGTTCTACCACAAATTTGAAATGCCTACCGGTGAAATGGAAGCCAAGCTGATAACCACCATGCTGGTAGACTATGATTACCACGAACTGATGGATTTCCATTTTGTAGCTGGCTCAAAATTCGACAAAAGCATGAGCCCTCAGCTGGATACCACCCTATTTGTCATTGCCAATGAATCGGCGGCAAAGATGCTGGGCTGGAAAGACCCAATTGGCAAAAATGTGTCAACCGGCAGCTCGTCGGGATTCAAAAAAGGAAAGTGCGTGGGTGTAATTAAAGACTTCCATACGGCATCACTACACGAAAACATCCCCCCTATGGTATTCAGGTTGGCACGCAAGGGTTTCTTGTACCTTTCTGTAAAAGTGCGCCCTCAGCATATTAAGGAGACAGTGGCCGCCGTGGAAAAGACCTATAAATTATTTAGCCAAGGTTTCCCTTTTGAGTATTCGTTTCTCGATGAGACCTTCAATAAGCAATACGAAAAAGACGAGCGGCAAAACACTATTTTTAAATGGCTGGCGGGGCTGTGTATTTTTATTTCGTGCCTTGGGCTTATGGGCTTGGCTTCGTTCTCTACCCGGCAGCGCACCAAAGAAATCAGTATCCGCAAAATATCGGGGGCATCGGTGCCTGATATCATACTGCTACTGACCAAGGACTTCATAAAACTGGTACTGATTGCGTTTGTGATTTCACTACCAATAGCCAACTTTGCCATGAACAAGTGGCTACAAAACTTTGCCTACCATACCGATATTGGGTGGCTGGTATTTGCGGTATCGGGGCTGGCAGCAGTGCTTATAGCCATTGCCACCATAAGCATACATACCATACAAGCAGCCAATAGAAACCCTGCCACTGTTCTAAAGTATGAGTGACCGTAAGTTAAAGGTCAACTTTGCAAATGGGTATCGCTCATCGTATGGTTCGATTGGCGATACCCATTTGCTATTGAGATTATGCCTTTTCATGCCTTCACCAAATTTCACGTTTTTTACCTGCAGATACAACAATCTAATACCAACCGATAATAATTACATTTGCACCTTGAAAACACCCCGATAATAAAATGGCTAATTATTACGGTGGCATAATAGCTTTAAAATCTACATACTGCTTTGAAACAAATCATCCAATCTTTTAAAACCGGAGAAACCATTCTTGAAGAAGTACCTGCACCAATTGCAAAACGAGGTTGCGTACTGATAAAGACTACCCGCAGTTTGGTGTCGGTAGGTACTGAGCGTATGCTGGTAGAGTTTGGCAAAGCCAATATGCTGCAAAAAGCCATGCAACAGCCAGATAGAGTAAAACAGGTTTTGGGTAAGGTGAAAACAGATGGACTGAAACCCACGCTTGATGCCGTTTTTAATAAACTTGGGCAGCCGCTTCCTTTGGGTTATTGCAATGTAGGCCGCGTAGTAGCTGTAGGCGAAGGCGTTAACGACTACAGCATTGGCGACCGTGTGGCATCAAACGGCCCTCATGCAGAGTATGTGAGCGTTCCCAAAAACCTTTGCGCTCACATACCGGATAATGTAACAGACGAAGAAGCTGCCTTTACCGTAATTGGCTCCATTGGCCTGCAGGGCATACGGCTGTGCAATCCGCAATTGGGGGAAACAATTGTTGTTGTGGGGCTGGGATTGATTGGTTTAATTACTGCAGAATTGTTGGTGGCCAACGGATGCACTGTGATAGGCATAGACCTCGACCCTAATAAGATTGAAATTGCAGCAAAGAAAGGCATCATTGGCATCAACCCAAGGGAAGGGGTAGATGTGGTGAAATTTGTAACCGACTATACCGACAATGCGGGCGCCGATGGTGTGATCATCACCGCTTCTGCAAAAACAGATGAAATAATTGCTCAGGCTGCAAAAATGAGCCGCAAACGCGGTCGTATAATATTGGTTGGGGTTATAGGCCTCAATATCAGTCGCGCCGACTTTTATGAAAAAGAACTCACCTTTCAGGTTTCTTGCTCGTATGGCCCCGGCCGCTACGACGATAGCTACGAAAAAGGAGGAAACGACTATCCCCTACCCTTCGTAAGGTGGACGGAACAACGCAATTTCAAAGCCATACTCCAAACTATATCATCCAAAAAACTGGATGTAGCATCGCTCATCACTGAGCGCATTCCGCTGCAAGACTTCAACAAGATTTACTCGAACATAAGCAATAAAGAATCTATTGCATCGATAATAGAATACCCTGAGCAGAGCAATTCGTCGGATACTGTGACTGTAACCAGCGGTACTTTTTCTGCCGGACAGGGTGGCATTGGTATTATTGGCGCCGGCAACTTCACCAGCATGACCATGCTGCCGGTACTTAACGAAATAAAAGCGCCTGTTTATTCTATTGCCAGCTTGGCTGGCGTTACCGGCACTTCGCTGGCAAAAAAGTACAAAATAGGCAAGAGTACTACCGACTATAAAAGCATATTGCAAGACCCCGCAATAGACCTGGTAATTATAACTACTCGTCATAACGAGCATGCACACATGGTGGTAGAAAGCCTCAAAGCTGGCAAACATGTGTTTGTAGAAAAACCACTTGCCATAACCCGCGAAGGATTGGACGAAATACTGAAAGCATACAATGGCAGCAAAACACTGACTGTTGGCTTTAATAGACGCTTTTCGCCGCATATGCAAAAAGTAAAGCAGCAGGTGGGTAATGTGCCTATGAATGTAATAGCCACCATGAACGCGGGCGCAATACCTGCCAATGTGTGGGTACACGACATGAAAGTAGGAGGCGGCCGCATAATAGGCGAAGCCTGCCACTATATGGACCTCATAACCTACCTTACTGGCAGCAAAATCAAGGCAGTGTGTATGAACGCAATGACCCAAAACCCGCAAGCCAATACCGATAATGCCAGCATATTACTACAATATGAAAACGGTAGCACAGGTGTAATTAACTATTTTGCCAATGGCAGCAAATCATATTCTAAAGAAAGAATTGAAGTATACGCACAGGAACGCACCATTATTACCGACAATTTTCGGATAACCGAGGGCTATGGCACAAGCAACTTCTCTAAACTGAAAACCAATGTAGACAAAGGACACGCGGCGCAGTTTAAGCTACTGGTAGAACGGATAAAAACCGGAGGCCAGGCGCTCATACCTATGGACGAAATTGTGAACACAACACTGGCCAGCTTTGCAGCAATAGAAAGCCTGATGGAACGTAGATGGGTGGAGGTGTAAATGACAGCTAACTCAGTTTTTCAAAACCAAAGAGAAGGTAATTACCATGCACATGGATTTGCTTGCATGATTAAATACGCTAACTTTGTGTTATGAAAGCTAAAGATACAAATAGGCAAATGGAGAAGCCTAAAAGAGTTTTGCTTACAAAAGAGGGAACGATAACAAGTGTTGTAGGAGACAGAAAAGTTACATTTCGCTATATCACACCCATGGAATTGAAAAGAATGCGCCGCACCACTTACGATTATCTAATTAAATAGATGTTTGATAATGGCTACAAATTTAGTTTGGTTGACAAGAAATCGCATAACAACGATGACTTGTTATACACCCATTATTATACTTTCCGTGGAAAACGGAGATACATACTTTTGGCAGAAGAGTACGTAGGCTCTATTTTTATCGTCAAATTTTACCCACATTCGCATCGACTATCTCCACATAAATACAACGTTTTGTTAGCCGACTATGATGCAATGCATGTAATTCGTACTGCAATTGATGTTATGCTATACATTTATAAATCGAGCCCATTTGCATCATTTGGTTTTATAGCAGCAAACTCCATTTTTGATGATTATAAAGAAACAGTTTATAACAACAAGCGGTATCGCATATATCGCCAACTAATGGCAGATTTTTTTCCCTCCGATTTGTTTGCCCACGTAGCCAATGAAATGAATGGAGCTTATTTGCTGGTAAACAGAACAAACCAAGATATTGATACCTTTACCGGCAATGCGTTGAAAATGTTTATCTACCATTATCCAGATTTAGATACATAACAACCGCCAACCAAACAACACCACAAATGCTAATAGACATTATAGCCGGCGCAAGGCCAAATTTTATAAAGATAGGACCAATAATAGCTGCAATAGAAGAACAAACTAAAAACGGTATTGATATTCATTACCGCCTTGTGCATACTGGTCAGCATTACGACAAAAAAATGAGCGGCGATTTTTTTGAGCAGCTCAACATTCCTGCGCCTCACCACAATCTGGAGGTAGGCTCGGGTACGCAAGCCGAACAGACTGCCCGTATAATGGTGGGTTACGAAAAACTGTTGCTTGAAAAACCTTGCGATCTGTGTATTGTAGTGGGCGACGTAACATCCACTATGGCTTGCTCGATAGCAGCCAAGAAAATAAACAATATAAAAGTAGCGCATGTAGAGGGCGGCATCAGGTCGGGCGACTGGACCATGCCGGAAGAAATAAACCGCATTGTTACAGATTCTATATCCGACTATTTCTTCACTACCTCAGAGGTTGCCAATCGCAACCTGCGGAATATGGGCGTAACTGACGAAAGGATATTTTTTGTGGGCAATACCATGATAGATACGCTTTATAAGCAAATGCCCCGCTTCAGCCGCCCAGCGCTTTGGGACACTTTTCACCTCGAAGCCCAGGGCTACATAATTATGACCCTGCACCGCCCTGCAAATGTGGACAATAAAGATAATCTGCGTGAACTGATAAACGCAATTGTTACCTCGTCGCGGGGAATGCCATTGGTGTTTCCGGTACACCCCCGTACGGCAAAAATGCTGGAGAATACGGGCATAACTGCGTCTAATCTGCATGTAATAGAGCCGCTCGGATATCTGGAATTTAACTACCTCGTGCAGAATGCAAGAGCGGTTATAACCGACTCTGGCGGTATTACCGAAGAAGCTACGGTTATGAGCATACCCTGTATGACGCTACGCGACAGTACTGAGCGCCCCGAAACCTGCACAGTAGGCACAAACGAGCTTTTGGGTACAAATCCCGCAAGCATTGCTCCGGCCTTTGAGCGCCTGTTTTCCGGACAATGGAAAAAGGGCGCAATACCCGAGTTGTGGGACGGGCATACAGCTTCGCGTATCGTTGCACAAATAATTAACCTCTTCAGTTTAAAATAATATATTAGCGCCGCTTACACACGGTGTTGCAATTAACAATAATTGCATACTCATATAAAAACCTTTAACTTAGTCGCTTCTGAAGAACGACTGAAACAGTCATAATAGCGATAATCAATATAGAGACACAATCAAGGACAATCAGTCAATACAGAATATGGAAGAATTACAAACCGATGGACTAAGTGTAATTATAAATGTACTACTGCAAGTAAGCGATTGCGTTTTAGAAATTTCTGACAGCCATATTCTCACCAATGTATGGAACAATACAGAGGACACAAGCTTTTTTTTTACTTCAAAAAATATAGGCAGTCCTATTACTTCTTTAGACCACATACCCTTCAAAACACAACTTACAAACCTGGTTAGCGCTTTTTTTCAAACCGGTGAAAAAGGCGCGTTCAATTATTCTGGCATAACAGAAAATAACCTCACTACCTATACAATAAAGGGAATAAACAGCCATCCAAGCACAGGTTACATGCTGGCTACTATAGAGCGTCATAGTTCGCCGCTTTCGAAGGGGCCAGTTGAATCGGAATGGGTAATGGCCCTCGACTCTTCGAGCGACGGCGTTTGGGACATAAACCTTGAAACATCAACCATTTCATTTTCGGAGAAATGGCACCGAAATTTCAAATATGCCGCTAACGAAATAACCACCATAAATCAGTGGACTGCCTTGGTTCATCCCGACGACCTGAAAGCATTGATTAATATCATTGAAGCCCATTTTGCCGGCACGATTCCATTTTACCATGCCGATATACGTATAATGCAAAAGGACGGCAATTACCGATGGGTGGCCAGTAAGGGTGTATTCATATCGAAAGGGGCTGATGGCAAACCTATGCGTTTCATAGGCACTCATACTGATATTAACCAACAAAAAATTGCCGAAGAAAAATACCACGATACTGCCGCCTTGCTGGCGCAACTTATCAACAATCTGCCAATAGGTATTGCGCTTACCGGAGGCGATAATAGATTTATATATGCTAACCAGATGTTTTGCAACATCTATGAAATAGCAGCAGGACCTGAATCGCTTGTAGGAACGGACATTGTAACTGGCATTCAGGAGTGGAAGCGCTTTTTCATCAACCAGGAAGCATTTGTTCAAAAAACAATGGAGAATTTAGCCAACCAGACTCCGTCGCTTAACGAAGAATGGATGCTGGAAGACGAGCGCATACTCAACCGTGATTATATTCCGTTGTCGTTATACAATAAAAAAAGTTGTTCATTGTGGTTGCTTACCGATATTACCAACCACAAGAATACCGAAAAACGATTTGAAGACCAACGCAATTTTTACGAAAACGTACTCAATTGCATACCAGCTGACATTGCAGTATACGATATCAATCACAGGTATTTGTTTGTCAATCGCCACGCGTTCAAAAACGACGAGCTGCGCCGGTGGATGATTGGCAAAACAGACATAGACTATGCCCGGTACAGCAATAGGCCGGATTCTTTCTTCGAAACCAGATTTGCCCAAATGGACAACGCCGTTGCAAAACGGGAGCAAATAAAAAACATAGAAAAACTTATTGCAAAGGATGGAACCGTAGGTTATCACTTAAGGTTACTCAACCCCGTGTTTTACGAAAACGGCGAACTGGAAATGATCATGGCCTATGGCGCTAATATTACCGACCTGATAGTAGCGCAGGAGGCCATGAAAACCAGCGCCGACACTTTTGCCAGCGCATTCGACTATTCAGGTATCGGCATGGCTATTATAAGCCCCGATGGCAAATGGCTTGATGTAAATAAAGTTTTGTGCCAGCTTACAGGTTATGTTAAAGATGAATTGCTGCAACTAAATATAAACGACATTACACATCCGGCTGATGTAGAAAAAGATCGAAATATGATAGTGCAACTACTACGCAAAGAACTAACTACATATTCGCAAGAAAAAAGATACATATCAAAAGAAAAGAAAATCATTTTAGTGTCGCTCACCGTATCGCTGGTATGGAACCCCGACAAAACGCCGAAGTTTTTCATAGCGCAGGTAGTAGATATTACCGCAAAAAAAGAACTGGAAAACGAAATAAACAGGAAAAATGTGACGCTTGAGGCTACCAAAACAAGCCTTGTGAACAAAATAAACCAACTCGAAGAATTAAGCCACATTATTGCGCACAATCTGCGTGGTCCAGCCAACAATATTAAAATGCTGAGCGATGTGCTCATTACAAAACACAACCCCCAGGCTACTGAAGCCGAACGTGAACTAAGCGCAGCATTTTCAGAACCAGAAACAATAGAACTTATAAGAGAAAGCAGCGTAGCGTTGGTTAGCAGTCTGGATACGCTAATGAAGATAACTGAAATAAAACTGAACAGTGAAATACCATTTGACGATTGTGATGTTTGTATTCTTATACAAGAAATAACCACACAATTGCAGGGTATCATATTCGAAAAACAAGCGGCCTTTCATGTAGATCTCCACCCAAAGAATGTAAAATACCCCAGAGCATATCTGGAAAGTATTTTGTATAATTTAATCAGCAATTCGCTTAAATACTCGAAACAGGGAATACCGCCAGTTATCACCATAAAATCCCGAATAGTAGACGACCGGGTGCAGATATCGGTAAAAGATAATGGCATGGGTATAGACCTTAATAAATATGGCTCAAAAATGTTTAAACTGAATCAGGTTTTCCATAAGGGCTATGATAGTAAAGGGGTGGGATTATACATTACCAAAACACAGATAGAATCATTTGGAGGAAAAATAGAAGTGCATAGCGAACTAAATGAAGGATGCGAGTTTGTGGTTACGCTTTAACTCTGTCATTTATCCTTGTGATGGCCAATGGTCTTGACGGATTGAACTAATTTTACACGGCGTTAATTAAACCAGTCTTTTATCCAACCGCCCATATAAATATATGCCCGGAAAAATCAGCAATATTATCAACCTCATTACTAATATGGGGGGGCGCTACGTAGGCTTCAGAGCAACTCACGAAGTGATGAGGCGTACAGGTATGCTGAAACGGAAATTCCCGACAAACCCACCCTACCAACAATATTTAACCCTTGCCGACTGGAAACGCACCCCTGCAAAATTTTTTTTCACCAATCGCGAATCGCTCGATTTTGAACGACGTCCTTCACAAGACCTTAAAACGAGGTTCGAGGATTATAAAGCGGGCAAATTCCTGCTCTTTAATAGCATTAGCGCCAACCTTGGCGCCGATTACGACTGGATAACCAATCCCGATACACAATATAAATACGACATTAGCAAACACTGGACCGAAATACCAGATATGTCGAAAGAAGCGGGCGACATCAAGTATGTATGGGAAAAATCGCGCTTTTCGTATCTACACGATATTATCAGATACGATTACCACTTCCGGCAAGATTGCGCCTCGCTGGTATTTGCCGATATTCTATCCTGGATAAAGGCTAACCCGGTAAATTGCGGACCAAACTACCGCTGTAGTCAGGAAATGTCGTTGCGCACGCTCAACTGGCTGTTTGCGCTGCACTACTACCGCAACTCACCTTTGCTTACCGACGAGGTTTTCAACCAGATGCAATATGCCCTTTACTGGCACTTGCATCATGTATACAATAATATCAACTTTTCGCGCATAGCGGTGCGCAACAACCACGCCATTAGCGAAACCCTTACGCTTTACCTTGGAGGGTTGTTTTTCCCTACCCTACCGGGCGCAGCAACCTGGAAACAAAAAGGCAAACAATGGTTTGAAGAAGAAATTGCCTACCAGATATACAACGATGGTACGTTTCTGCAATATTCCATGAATTATCACCGTATTGTAGTGCAGCTGCTCACCTGGGGCATAACGCTATCTGAGAAAAACGGAGAGCGCTTTTCTGGCGCAGTTTACGACCGCGCAGGCAAATCGGTGCAATTTTTACGCACTTGCATGATAGACGAAAACGGATGGCTGCCTAACTATGGAGCTAACGACGGGGCTCTGTTTTTTAAACTAAGCGATGGCCATTACCGCGACTATAGACCGCAGCTGCAAGCCCTTGCCGCAGCGCTGGGCATGAACGCCGGCATGCCAACCGATATGGAAGATGCACGCTGGTATGGCCTGCCTCCTGTAATAAATAATGGCTGGCTGCCGCAAAATGGCGCGCACACCTTCGCCAAGGGCGGTTATTATGTGGTGCGCGAGCCCCATACGCTAACATTTATTAAGTGCGGCACCTACCGAGATCGCCCGCAACATGCCGACGGCCTGCACCTGGATGTATGGTATAAAGGCGAAAACCTGCTGGTGGATGCCGGAAGTTATAAATATAATACTGATGATGCTACGGTTCGCTATTTCAGCGGTACAGCGTCGCACAATACTGTGATGTTGGGCAACCACGACCAAATGCTGAAAGGCGGCCGGTTTATCTGGTATTACTGGACCGAATGCCTGCTGCCAGCCGTTACAGAAAACAAAGACAACTTTACTTTTAGCGGAAGCATATTAGCCTTCAAACATATCAAGAACGGCATAGAGCATAAAAGAACGGTAATAAAACACAAAGGCTTACCTATATGGGAAATTACCGACCAAATTATTAACAAGCCCGATCAACTGCCTATGCGCCAGTTATGGCATCTGCCGCCCGATGAAGTAAATGCAATAACATTTGCTGCCACTACCAACACCGCGCCGCTACAGCCTGAGAAAAACGAAGGATGGCGATCGCAACTTTATGGGTTTAAAGAAAAAACTACTGAATACTGCTTTACCACCGACGGCAACAACATAACAACCACCATAAGCATAGCAGCCGAAACAATAGCGGTGAATTAAAATAGAATAATATTCAATTGGGGTTTATCTTTGCCCCACTTCTTAGAAACATGAAAGCAAAACTGAAACTACTTACCATATTTGTACTGATCGCATTTTGGATAACATCGTGCGCACCCAAGTACCATGCCGATGACCACAGAGGGTACTACCCCGATGGCGACTACAAAGAGCACCACTACCTCAACAAAAAGACAGAATTCAACCCTAAAAAAGAAGACCCTTCCAAGCTGAAAGGCAATAACACCAATAAAAAGAAAGAAGCCAAACAAAAAAATAAAGCACGCAAAGAAAAGCAAGCTGCCGAAAAAGAACAACGCGCTGCGGCAAAAGAAGCTGCCGCAAAAGCCAAGGCAGATAGAAAAGCAGCGGAACAAGAACTTGCCGATAAAATAAAAGCGGAAAAGGAACAAGATAAAGCCAAGGACGAACCCAAAAAAGAAGAAACGCCAAGCGCTGAACCTAAACCAACCGAAGAACCTAAAAAGGAGGAACCTAAGCCAGCCGAGGAACCCAAAAAGGAAGAGCCGAAGCCGGAGGAGCCGCAGAAGTAACCATCGATTTTAATACCGTATTTGTATAATATAGCGAGACGGCAACACTTACCCCAACAAATAAAATCTCTAATTTGGCAACGGTTGTGCCATCCCGCTATAAACTGCAATAGATTAATCACATGTTGCTAAAGCCCATGTATATCTAATGATGTTGAATGAAGGCATCTTCTTGAATGCTGATCAATTTCAGCTGTTTTTTGCACAAAAGGTCTTATGATCAATCTGTTTCCTTTTTCGTAGGTAAGAAAACTCCAGCACCAGTTGGCCAGTACCACCAATTTATTTCTAAACCCAACCAGGTAGCTGATATGAATGAGCAGCCACATTAGCCACGCCATCCTTCCTTTTAGTTTTAGCCCTACCGGAAATTCAGCAACTGCTTTTTTTCTGCCAATAGTAGCCATCGCTCCCTTATCCAGATACTTAAAAACCTTAGGGCGCAACCCGCCGTGTATCTGCTGTATAGCCATACCCAAGTAAGCGCCCATTTGCATGGCCGGCTGCGCAACGCCGGGCAGGCCAGCCGGATATTTACTTGTTTTGAAGGAGGCAATGTCGCCGATAGCGAAAATATTTGTGAAGCCGCGTACCATACAATATTCATTCACTACAAGTTTTCCTTTTTCTACACAGGCTGCAGGCATTCCTTCCGGCATATTCCCTTTTACCCCTGCCGACCATATTACTGTACTACTGTCTATCGTTTCACCATTACTCAGTATCAGCGTCTTACCATCATAATGTTGGGCTTTTGCATTTGTCAGCACTTTTACGCCCATACTCAACAGGTCGTTGCCAGCTACTACCCCTGCGGTTGGAGACATAGCTGGTAACAGGCACTCGCCACCCTCAAGCAAGTAAATGTTCATATCTGCCATATTGAGCGTAGGGAAATCCTTTGTTAGCACATGCTTTCTCAGTTCTGCTATTGCGCCAGCCATTTCCACGCCTGTAGGTCCACCACCAATTATTACAATTGTCAGTAATTTTTTCTGCTCCTCTTTATCTACAGTCAGGCTGGCCTGTTCCAATGTCTGAATCAACTGACTTCTTACATTTAGTGCGTCGGGAATGGTTTTTAGTGGTAAGGCATATTTTTCCATACCCGAATTGCCAAAATAATTGGTCTTAGACCCGGTTGCAATGATAAGGTAGTCGAAAAAAACCGTTCCAACAGGCGTAACAATCTGCATCGACTGCGCATCAATGCGCGTTACTTCCAGCATCCTATAATGAAAATCTTCAGCTTCCCACATTTCTTTGCGCAACGGACTGGCAATAGCATCGGGTTGCAGTCCCGCGGTAGCCACCTGATACAATAGGGGATGAAATGTATTGTAATTTTGCTTGTCGAACACCACCACCTGAAAACCCTTACCCCGCAAATTGTTGATGGCAGCAAGTCCGCCAAAACCTCCGCCTATAATTACTACCCTTGGTTTTCCTGTTTCTGGAATGTTTACTGATGTGCTGGAAACGCAATCTGTCATAACTTTAGTTTTTAAATCAACTCCGGTTATTTTATCCGGTATATACAAGACTAATGAAGCCGTATTTTTGTGACACTATATCGAAATATTTTTTTTGATGGACATTTACACCAACAATAGCGACATATTGGGCGACTACCGGCCACAACTTTTGCAACTGCTTACAAGATGACGCAAAGCATGGCAGAGGCCGAGGACATATTACAGGATGCACAACTGGCACTACTGGCGGTGAATGCAGCCTCAATTTCGTCACCGCGAGCTTACCTTATGCGCACGGTTGTCAATAAAAGTATAAATAGCATCAATAAGCGGAAACTGATCAACTATCCGGGCATAGATCTCCCCGAACCGCTCACTGAGCACAAGTGCGCTTCAATATCCCAGTACGATGTAACTTATGGTTTGCTACTATTGTTGCAGCGTCTTAATCCACAGGAACGAGCCGTTTTTATACTAAGAGAGAGTTTTGACTACGAATACGCAGAAATCGCAGAAATATTGGATATTACAACCGACAATTGCCGGCAAATTTATCATAGATCGAAAGAACGTGTTGGCAAAAAGACATCAAGATTCAATACCTCTGCTGCCGAAAACCGGGCATTTTCTGAGGCATTTATGAAAGCTGCTTCGGGCGAACTGTCTGAATTCGTGAAGATGTTGAAAAAAGACATGATCATATACTCCGATGGTGGCGGTAAAGTGTCGGCCGCTATACATCCTATTATTGGCTTAGAAAATTGTCTTAAATTCCTGCAAGGCCTGAATGCTAAGCGCGGCAACGACCTCTACTCAACCTCTACTTCATTAAATGGGCAACCGGCAATGGTGTTTTATCTTAAAGAAACCAATGCTGTAGATACTATAGTATTGCTCGAAAATGAGGAAAACTCTATATCGGCCATGTATGTGGTTCGCAATCCCGATAAGTTCTTTTAGCCCATATTTATTACCCCAAACGTTTATTTTTTAATCGTACGAGCCATTTTTTACAAGAACCCTTACTCGAAGGCTGCACTTTACGCGATGGTAGGAAACAATACTCGCGCAAGACAGGTAATTTTTCATATTTTTTGTCGTTTACTCTCTGGATAAGAGGCCGACTTCTGGTCGACCAAAGATCGGAGTCGACAGTCATCAGGTTCGCGGATGGTTGGGGATTGTCTGAACAACTTATTAAGCTGTTTTTTTGTTTAGCTGCTAGGTTTCGGTGGGTATATTAAATGCCGATATGCCCCGTTAGTGGGCAACCCTGTTTGTAGAAAAACATCGTAAATTACGGTTATGCCCTTATGGGGCTATCCGGTTTGCGAATACGATAGCCCCTGGGGCATAGTATCTAACCTCCTCGAAGAGTCTCTGCCCTTAGCAGGACTCTTCGATACTCGCGCCGGGTGGTGCATGGTCGGAACCTTAACTCAGCCCCACCCCTTCACAAAAACATTATCTACCACAACAACCGCTAATTACTATTTTTGCGGTCGCAATGAACATATTACTGATTCACCAGTATTTTTTGGAAGAAAACGACCCCGGCGGCTCGCGCTGGAACGAGTTTACGCGTGTATGGACCGAACAGGGACATACCGTAACCGTGCTGGGCGGCATGATGCACTACAATGGCAAGGAGAAGATTGCTGAATATAAAGGCAAGAATTTTGTAAAAAAGCAACAAGGTGCTGTTACAGTATGGCGTTGTCACGTGTCGGAGGCATACAACAAGCATTTTGTGGGCCGGTTGTGGGGGTATTTTTCTTTTATGTTCTCGTCGCTATATGCTGGTTTGTTTAAGGCTAAGGGCAAGTTCGATGTAGTTATTGTTACCTCACCTCCGCTTTTTGTAGGGGCATCGGGCTATCTGGTATCGCGTTTGCGGAGTATGCCGTTTGTATTTGAGGTACGCGATTTGTGGCCCGAGTCAGCAATAGATACAGGTGTGCTTACCAACAAGTTGGTGATAAAGCTGGCCTATTGGGTGGAGGGTTTTATATACAAGCGCGCGAGGCTCATTAATGTGCTAACCCCGGCCTTCTATACTGCCCTGCGCGACAAAAAAGGTATTGTTGAAAGCAAACTGATACAAATATCCAATGCATCAGACTTTAGCCTCTCAGAAAAACTGTTGCATACCTTCGACCGCGAAGCGTTCCGTAAGCAACACGACCTCGATGGGCGTTTTGTGATAACCTATGTTGGTGCGCATGGTGTGGCCAACCATCTGGAACAAGCGCTGGATGCTGGCGAGGCTCTTGCCGACACCAATGTGCTGTTTCTGATGATAGGTCAGGGTATGGAAAAAGATAGACTCATAAAACTGGCTTCCGACCGTAAGATAACTAATGTGCGTTTTCTGGATTCGGTGCCCAAGGCCGAGGTATTTTGCTACATACTGGCATCTGAAATGGGCGCTTCCATCCTAAAACGTGTAGACACTTTCAAGACGGTATATTCCAACAAAACATTCGACTACATGTCGTGCAAGCGACCTATACTGATGGCTATAGACGGCGTGAGCCGCGAGTTGGTAGAAGCCGCAGGCGCAGGAACGTATGTAGAACCCGAAAATACAGGGGAATACAACCGCATAATACGCGAATATCTGAAAGACCCGCAAAGGCTGGTACGCGAGGGCGAGAGCGGCTATAGATTTGCTAAAGAAAACTTCGACCGCGAGGTGTTGGCAAAAAAATACCTTGACCACATAAGCGGCATACTAAAGCGTAAATAACATGAACAGAAGTCTACTTACTACTATTTACATAAACTTCACAAAGCCGCTCGCCGATTTTTTTGTAGCGCTGGTAGTGTTTATCATTCTTTCGCCTGTTTTTCTGGTGGTGGTGATTTTATTGGCTATCGCTAATTCCGGTAAGCCATTCTTCTTTCAGCGCAGACCAGGCAAAAACGAAAAAATATTCAAGGTCATCAAGTTTAAGACCATGAACGACCGAAAAGATAAGCATGGAGAACTGTTGCCAGATGCCGATAGATTGACAGCAATAGGTAGTTTCATTCGCAAAACTTCGCTTGATGAGTTGCCCCAAATGCTGAACGTGATAAAGGGCGATATGAGCATAGTAGGTCCGCGACCGCTGCTGGTTGAATACCTACCACTATACAACGACACCCAAAAACACCGCCACGATGTACGCCCCGGCATTACCGGCTGGGCACAGGTAAATGGCCGAAATGCAATAGCGTGGAAACAAAAATTTGATTACGATGTGTGGTATGTAAACAATATCAGTTTTCTACTCGATTTTAAGATATTGCTCCGTACTGTGCGTAATGTGGTAAAATCTGAAGGTATCAGTTCAGCCACATCGGCTACTATGGAAAAATTTACGGGTAGCTGATAGCTACCCGTTTTTCATTATTTTCTGTTTTCTATGATTTCTTGTTGAGTGATATCTCTTTTCGCTCGCCTATCTGCTGGCGCCACATAGCGTAATAGAGTCCTTTTTCTTCTACCAGCGATGCATGCGAACCAGTTTCTACAACATTTCCCTTTTCCAGTACATAGATGCGGTCGGCATGCATAATGGTAGACAGCCTATGGGCTATCATTATGGTTATGTGCTTGCGCTGGGCGGTAATACTGCGAATGGTCTGAGATATTTCCTCCTCAGTGAGTGAATCAAGCGCAGATGTAGCCTCGTCAAATATCATCAGTCTTGGCTGGCGCAATAGTGCGCGGGCTATAGATATACGCTGGCGTTCGCCTCCAGACAGTTTTAATCCACCTTCACCTATCATGGTATCTATGCCGTTCTCAGCACGCGACAGCAGGTTCTGGCAGGATGCGCGTTGCAGCGCTTCATTAATATCTTCTTCAGTAGCTCCCGGGTTTACAAAAAGCAGGTTTTCCTTTATAGTACCCGAAAACAGTTGCGGATCTTGGGTTACCAACCCCATCTGGTGGCGTAGCTCTTCGTAGTCTATATTGGCTTCGTCGTGGCCATTGTAATAAATGTGGCCCTTGTTGGGGTGATACAAGCCCACCAGCAATTTCACCAATGTGGTTTTACCGCTGCCCGATGGGCCTACGAACGCCACTGTTTCACCTAATTTCACGTCGAACGATATACCATCCAGCGCAGGGCGCGAAGATGAGTTGTGTTTGAACGTTACATCTTTGTATTGCAGATGCTCAATACCATTTATTGCTTCAGGGCGCTCGGGTGTGTATTCTACAGGTTTCTTAAACAGTTCTTGTATGTTATTGAGCGATGCCTCTGCTTCGCGATACGACATGATAACGCTGCCTATTTCTTGCAATGGGCCAAAGATGAAAAACGAGTAAAACAACAGCGTAAGGTATTGCCCGGGGGTTATAGAGCCTTTGTAAATAAATATCAACAGGCACATTACAATAGTTTGCCGAAGCAGGTTTACAAATGTGCCCTGCACAAACGATATCATGCGTATGCTACGCACTTTTTTTAGCTCCAGTTGCAGTATTTTGATAGTAGTAGCATTCAGGCGTCTGATCTCCTGTTGGGTCAGCCCCAGACTTTTCACCAGTTCTATATTGCGCAACGATTCGGTAGTAGAGCCAGCCAGTGCATTGGTTTCTTTTACAATCGTTTTCTGAACAATCTTTATCCGTTTGCTGAGCGCGCTTATCAAAATGCTCAAAAGAATGGCGCCGCCTATGTAAACAATTGGCAGCATGGGGCTCAGCTTCAACGTATAGCCAATTACCACTACAATGCCAATGACTGACGGCAACAGCACATTGAAAAACGAGTTGATAAACTTCTCACAATCGGTGCGCACTTTTTGCAATACAGAAAGTGTCTGTCCGCTGCTTTGGTCTTCAAAATCCTGATAAGGCAGTCGCAAGGCATGTCGCAATCCGTCTGTATACAACCGGGCGCCGTATTTCTGAATCACCACGTTTACTGTATAATCCTGAAAGTTTTTAGCAATACGCGATACCGTTGCCACGCCTATAAGCATTCCAATCAGGCCAAGCGCTCCGTATACAAACTGCGCCATATCGCGATGCACCAACCCTTCCTTATCAACAGTGAGCGGGTGATTTACAAAACGGTCAAGAAGTTTACCGGCAATCAAAGGGTCGAGCATAGAAAAGCCCTGATTGATGGCAGCCAGTATAATAGCCAATACAATCATCAGCTTATACCTGCTGAGGTATTGCATTAATAATTTCATAGGCCGCAAAGGTAGTGGGTATAGTTTGTTCGATAGCTATTAGTTTATTATCATTTGTTATGAAGGTATAAGGTTTGGCGCATCCTACCTCGCAATTTGGCGCAGCATACCCCCTACCACCTTGTCTATTGCCAGCGTAAACGTATCTTCGTTCACATCGCTCAAATTTACCCAATAGGCGCGCTCGTTGGGCATAGTATTTTTTATTTGATCAGCGGCGTCGGCTGCTACTTTATAGTATATGCTAATGACCTGCGAATTATCGAAAGCCGATGCCTGAAAAAAATCGGTAGTATAAAAATGGTCGCCAACTACTATATCCAGTTCCAATTCTTCTTTCCACTCTCTCGTCAAGCATTCCCTTAATCCTTCTCCCCAATCCAGACCGCCTCCCGGTAGCTTAATGATTGTTCGGGCGCCATAAATTTCCTCATTTACCAGCAGTTGGCCATCCTGAATCCAAATGCCGTAAACTCGAACATTAAATCTTTTTTCCATAATAAAGTTTATCTCGCCGTCAAAATCATTGCAGCGCCCGTAATAAAGATATATATAATTGCATACCTACTATTTCAACTTACATAGCCGCTCCATTAACGTATATATTATATAAAATTCTATAACTTTGCGCAACTGACGGTCTAGTTACTACATAGCCTATTTTTAAAATATACGGGTTTGTGCCATTTAGAGCAGTACAATTAAAATTATACTGTAACTTAGTGAAAAATTTTCTTTTGAAAAAGGTTTCTTTTATTCTATTCCTTATTGCACTAATACCATTTGGCGGTATTAATGCCGGCGCACAAACGATAAATACTTATGCCGGCAACGGGGTTGCTGGCTTTGGCGGCGATGGCGGCGCAGCAACAACAGCATTAATTAATCTTCCGTATGCAGTTGCCGCCGATGGTTCCGGCAATGTATACATCGCCGATCATGACAACCACAGAATTAGAAAAGTGGACCCCAGCGGAATTATCACTACTATAGCAGGCACGGGCACAGGCAGTTATTTTGGCGATGGCGGCGCTGCCACACTGGCGCGTATACAAAAGCCAAGAGCAGTAGCTATAGACCCTGCCGGTAATGTAGTGTTCAGCGATTATGGCAACAATCGTATCCGTAAAATAAATGTTACAACCGGTATAATTACCACAATTGCCGGCACTGGCGGCATACCTGCTTTCAGCGGAGATGGCGGACCTGCCACAGCGGCTCAATTGGGCTATGCTTGGGGTATTGCCTACGATGCAGCTGGTAACCTGTATATTGCTGACAACCAAAACTGCCGCATAAGAAAGGTGACGCCGGCGGGCATTATATCTACCATAGCCGGCAACGGTAGCTGCTTTATAAGTGGAGATGGCGGCCCTGCAATAGCTGCCCGCGTCCAGTATCCTACCGGTGTGGCAGTAGACGGAACCGGTAATATATACATTGCAGATAATGGCAACAACCGTGTACGCAAAATAAATACAAGCGGCACGATAAGCACCATTGCAGGATCGCCCACCTACGGCTTTAGCGGCGACGGCGGGCCGGGTACGGCTGCAATGGTTAGTTCGCCTGTAGGTATTGCCACCGACCCATCGGGTAACGTGTATATAGCCGACCAAAACAATAACAGGATTCGAAAAATAAACACAGCAGGTATAATTAGCACTTATGCCGGCAACGGTACTCCCGGCTACGCCGGCGACGGAGGTATGCCAGCCCTGGCTGCGCTCAACCACCCTTCCGGCTTTGCCACCGATGGCCTTGGCAAGTTTTATATCGCCGACAACGGAAACAATCGTATTCGTATTGTGCAGATATTGTCTCATGCGCCTATGTTTACAGGTGGCCGCTCACAAAGTCGCACTATTTGTCCGGTAGAGTTTATACGGGTCGATTCGCTGCTGGCGGTATATGATGTAGATACCGGCCAAACCGAGAACTGGAGCGTGGTGACGCCTCCGGCGCACGGCGTACTGGTAGCTGCTTATACCGCGCTCTCTACTGGCGCAACCATTTACCCCACAGGTCTTACCTATGCGCCTGCATCAGGTTATCTTGGCCTCGATTCGTTTAAAGTGCAGGTGAGCGATGGTCTTTTTGCTGATACAACCACAATTTATATCACCATTGTTGCGCCGCCAGATCCGGGTACTGTCACCGGTCGCGATTCGGTGTGCATCGGCGATTCGGTAATGCTTACCAACGCAGTTACCGGCGGCGTGTGGAGCAGCGATAATATTCTGGTTTCTTCGGTTTCTGGCGCAGGCTGGGTAACCGGTGTAGGGTTAGGTACAAATACCATCTCTTACACGGTCACCAATGCATGCGATTCAAGATCTGCAACCAAGATTATTACTGTACAACCATTACCCAATGCAGGCGTAATATCGGGCGCAGATAGTATATGTCGCGGCGATTCTCTGTTGTTTACAACAACGGGTACGGGCGGCACATGGCGCAGCAGCAATACAGCGCTGGCTACAGTATCTGCAGGCGGCATGGTAAAGGGCGTATGGGGCGGTAGCGTAATCATTACGTATTCGGTTACCAACTATTGCGGAACAAGCGTAGCAACACGAAACCTAAAGGTACGCGCAAGTTGCAGCACAGGCGCTGCCGTAAAAAACACAACAGGTATGGCAACGCCATCTCTATTTGTGTTCCCAAATCCTAATTCAGGTATAGCGACAATAACACTGCAAACGCCTATAAACGAAGTGGCAACTATTGTGGTAATCAACAAAATAGGAGAAAAGGTAAAAGAACTAAAAGTTGTTACTAATACGCCTACAGAGTTGCGAACCGACCTGCCCAATGGTCTGTACTTTATTACAGCGACTACAAGTGCAGGTACGGCAGCTGAAAAAATCATTATAAATAAATAGCAGACAATAAACTAAAAGATACAGTCCCCGCCAACAGTTGCAATTGGCGGGGATTTTTTGTTTATCAATTTTCAATAATGAAGCCTCAGCCTATTGCGCATTCTTTTCTATCCGCACTTCTGTCGTAGTTGTGTTAGCTGCATCTGCCTCTTCAGTTTCTTTCGGCGTTGTTATCGGCGGCTGGGGCGATGCGGGCTTTACAGTTTTCGCTGCCGTATCAGATATCGCAGACATCGGGGGCGCTGGAGGTGTTGAGGCAGATGCAGTATCAGTTGCGGCAGTTTTATTACCGGAACACGAACTACATGATGTGGCGGAAAAAACCACCGTTATTGCAACAGCGCATAGGAGAATGAATTTCATAATGATATTGTTTTGACGTAACGTACTGTAGCTATTTATGCTCACTGGCATTAAAGCTAAAGGTGAAATATAGATCTTTTTTCTGGTTTTATTAACAGGCCGCACATACAATAATAGCAACTTGCAAACGCTGCGCCACAAGTTTTAACATTGATAAGAGGCAAAAATGAGGCAATGCCCTATTAATTTATTTACCTTTAAGGCTCATTCATCCGCCTGAGCTAATTATAAAAAAAGACGCTAAGAGTGGGTTACTTTTTGATCAAATAAGTATTAACTGGTGCAAAGCCCAATATACACAGAGCCACAATTGCTAACAGCCTTGGCCAAAGGCGACCGAAAAGCGACCGAAATTATATACCGGAAGCATTTCCCGATAGTGAATGGCTGGCTGATAAAAAACGGAGGATCTGCCAACGACGGAGCCGACCTTTTTCAGGAAGCAATGGTAGTGTTATTTGGCAAAGCGCAAGACGAGGATTTCAGGCTCACTTGCAGCGTAGGCACCTACTTGTTTGCCATTAGCAAACATCTGTGGTACAAAAAGCTGAACAAACAAAGCAGGGACCCTGTTTTTTACGACGAGAACATAGGAACGGAAGAAGGAATACAAGGAATAACGTTTGACGAAGATATAAGCGTGCATGAAGAGCGCGAAGTGCACTACGACCAATTGAACAATGCGCTGGAGCTGATAGGCGAACCTTGCAGGTCTTTATTAAAAGCGTTTTATCACGATGATAAAAGCATGCAGGATATAGCCAAGAGTTTTGGGTACACAAACCCCGATAATGCCAAGAATCAAAAGTATAAATGCCTTACCCGGCTTCGCAAGCTTTTTTACGAATCGGGGAAAAAATAAGTAACGAATATTATGTCTATAAACAACAATGCCTGGGAGTTAGCCGAAGCTTACGTATCGGGCGCTTTATCAAAAGACGAGCATGGTGCGCTTAAACTACGCATGGCTTCAGATGTTGCTTTTGCTGCGGAGTTTAATGAAAATGTACGCCTCATAAAATCACTTCAGGAATCGGGTAAGCAAAAACGCTTCCGCAATATGCTTAAGGATATAGAGCATGCCGAAACCGGAATTGAAAAAGCAAAAAGACTCTTTTTATCGGCGCATATATGGCGCACTGCTGCTGTTGCAGCCAGTGTGGCAATATTGTTCTCTACCATTACTATCTGGAATCTGAAACCGTCTATTCAGAAAACAGACTCTCAGTACAATATCATTCGCGGCGAGGTAGATGTTATAAAGCGTTCGCAATACCAACTGAAGCAGTCGCAGAAACAACTGGAGAAAGACATAAAGAAAATAAACACGCCTCCACCATCGCCGGTAAGATACGTAGGTACCGGTTTTGCACTCAATAACGATGGCTATTTTGTAACCAGCGCTCACGTTACTGAAAATGCCGATTCGGTATATATACAAATACAAAGCGGCGACTACTACAAAGCCACCAAAATAGCCGTTAATACCGACGCTGATATTGCTGTGCTGAAAGTAGAGAAAAAGAACTTCCACTTTGGCAAAGGCGAAGTGCCTTATACATTTGCAGCCAAGAAAACCGGTATAGGCGCACACATATACACGCTTGGTTTTCAAACAGATGACATTATGTACAGCGAAGGGTATATCAGCTCTAAAAACGGCTATGCAGGAAACGACTTGCAATATACCCTTGAGTTGCCTGCAGGTCATGGCCAAAGCGGATCGCCGGTTATAGATGAAAAAGGTAATATCGTTGGTATACTTGCCGCGATAGGTAGTCAGGAACAAGCCAACACCTATGCGGTTAGCGCACAATCGCTGCTCGCGCTGTTAGAAACAAAATCGCCCGATATGCCTGCCATTCACTTACCCAAAGTGAACAAGTTGGGTAAAATGAGTCGCGATCAGCAGATTGAAAAAATGCAGACCTATACTTTTTCTGTAAAAGTGTATAAAAAATAATGAGTCGAGTACTTTACTACACAACGGACTATACCTCAATCAGGTTAGTCCGTTTTTGCTTTAAGAACCCGTTTGCTTTATCAAAGCAAACGAGCATACATCGCTGATTGTAACGAATGTGAATAACTATTTCCTGTTCAATCCAACCGATATTTACCTAACTTTGCACCCCTAATAGCTTACCTTGAGTATATTAAAGAACTTTCTGAATAAAAGGATGGACAACCCGCTGGGCGAGATGAACTTTCTCGACCATATTGAGGAGCTGCGGTGGACGATAGTACGCTCAGTAATTGCCATACTGATAGGAGCAATTGTGGTGTTTATCAAAGTTGAGTGGGTATTCGACCGTATCATCCTTGGCCCTGCACACAGCGATTTTATATCCTACCGCTGGTTTTGCGCGCTTGGACGGATGATGCACTACAGCGAGTTTTGCCTTGGCGATATAAAAATGAAATTTCAGAATACTGCCGTAACCGGTCAGTTTATGATGAGCCTTTCCGTATCGATGATGTTGGGTTTTATCCTGGTGTTTCCTTATGTGCTTTGGCAACTGTGGAAATTTATTAAACCTGCGCTTCGTCCGTCTGAGATTCGGATGGCCAATGGTATTGTATTCTGGTGTTCAGTGCTGTTTTTCATAGGCGTACTTTTTGCTTATTTTATCGTTGCACCTTACACTATCAACTTTTTTGGCAATTACCAGCTCAGCCCGATGTTTGAAAACATCATTACCATAGAAAACTACTACGACACGATGGCCAATATGATACTTGCCTTGGGCATAGTGTTTGAGCTGCCGATACTAATTTTCTTTCTATCGCGCATAGGGTTGGTCACTCCGGCATTTCTCAGGTCTAAACGCCGCTATGCATTCCTGATACTGTTTATCTTATCGGAAATAATTACACCGCCCGACCTTTTTAGTTGTTTGCTGGTATTTATACCTTTATATATATTATTCGAGATATCAATAAACATTAGCGGCAGAGCGGTTAAAGCACGCAAAGCAAAACAAGCGCTTGATAAAAAATAAACTGTAGTATATGAACACTTTTGATAAGAGCTTACCTATAGCCATAGGTTCAGACCATGCAGGCGTAGACTATAAAGAAACGATTAAAGCTATGCTTGTAGCTGCCGGCTGGCAGGTAGACGATAAGGGCCCATATAGCGCAGATAGTGTAGACTATCCCGATTACGCACACCCTGTAGCAAGCATGGTAGAGGGTGGCGCAGCCACAGCTGGCATACTGATATGCGGCAGCGGCAATGGCGTATGTATGACTGCCAACAAACATCACGGCATTAGGGCAGCGCTGTGCTGGAACGAAGAACTGGCAGCGCTGGCGCGCCAGCACAACAATGCCAACGTGCTCTGCATACCGGCTCGCTTTGTAGGCATAGATGTAGCCAAAGCAATGACCAATATATTTGTTGCTACCGAATTTGAAGGCGGCAGACATGCCAAGCGTGTGGAGAAAATATAAACGACGCATAATACTGAGGCGATAGCATATAAAATGAACAGCAAATGCTGATTGTGTCTATATTCTTTCCATAAAGAAAATCTCCCATGCCCCAAATTAGCCGTTTCTTTGGCATATCCA
Source organism: uncultured Bacteroidota bacterium (assembly GCA_903882805.1). Classification (GTDB taxonomy): domain Bacteria; phylum Bacteroidota; class Bacteroidia; order Chitinophagales; family Chitinophagaceae; genus Nemorincola. The sequence goes on from CAIRYK010000042.1 coordinate 256,954, forward strand.
TATATATGTACGCAAAAGATCATTTTCCACCGCACTTCCATGCTATATACGGAGAACAAGAGGCTATGGTGAGCATAGAGAACAGCTCCGTAATTGCGGGAGAACTATCGGTAAGAGCCTTTAAGCTCGTAAAAGAATGGAGCGAGATTCATAAACAAGAATTATTACATAACTTTGAGGAGTCCCAAAAACCAAATCCATTGTTTCAGGTTATAGAACCTTTAAAATAGCTGTTATGATGCACCGTATAAAAAAAATACTCTTAATAAAGCCATACGCAATAACCTGTGAATGGAATAATGGAGAAGTACGCACTATACAAATGGAAAACAAGCTACTTGAATGGGCTAATGAATCGGGCAGCATTTACAAAAAACTACTGGATAAAAAGACATTTGTGTTGGCTGAACTAAACAGTGAAACTAAGACATTGTTCTGGAATGGCATTACAAAAATGGTTGATGGTAACGGAGTGATGCGCGATGCTCCATTGGATATTGATCCTGAAACTTTGTATACATTGAGTATACCGGCAGAACAAACAAGTATAGAAAATGCTGCATAATGGAGCAAATCCACACACTCCACTCCTAATACAATCCATAGCACGCAAATAGTATAATCAACAACGACATACTACATAGGCACGTCAATCCTTATTTGCTTAGAGAATGGTTTGCCCTTGGCGTCTTTACCGTCAATTTTCCACATAACCGATCTTATGGTTACTGTTAGCGGCTTTTGATTGGCGGAACGAACATTACGGACGCTGCTTACTAAGTCTTGTATCTTACCGCGACTGATGCGACGGCGCTGAGCGGCCTTGGTTACTGCATTCTTAATCCCGTTGTTATTCGTTTCCGGATACTCGAGCGATTGCGCATCGAGGCCGGCGATACGATACATTCCGTTGCCGCCGGTGAGCGGCTCCCACGATGTAGTGGTGGTTAACGACTCGAGCGGCAAAGTGGTTGAGCCGTTTTTGAGTATTACCACCGACTGATAACGTTGTGAGACCTTTGTAACATTACCCGTTAGTTTTAAAATATTGCCCGGTATATTACCGCTTACAAGCGTATACACCGCACCATTCGCATGAAGCAAATTCGGATTGCCCGATTGCTTTGCAGTAATATTCTGTAAGAACAGCGTTACCTCTGTAAATTCAGCTGTAAGGCCGGGTCCGGCAGGAGCCGCAATCTGAGCGGGGGCAATTACCGTTCTGCCTTTCTTTGGCGTGTCTGCAACTGCCTGCTTTACTGGCGTTTTTGTAGCGACCGGAGTATCTGCCTTTTCAGCATTTGATGGTATCTCCGGTTTAAGGTCGGCCACCAGATCTTGTAACTTCGAAGGGTCTTTCTCTGTAACAATTGTAGAAGAGTCGCCCAAAACGATAGGGCCATGATTTTTAGCGGGCATGTCTTTGCACGCATTGAAAAAAAACGTCGTTGCTACAAAAGCTGCAAGTGAAACCCTTGACCTCATGGGAAATTATTTGAAAGCACAGGCGGTTGATTATTATTGCCAACCACCTATGCGCTTACGAATGTACCACACAAAAATAAAAAAATCAATAATCGTAAATAAAAACTATCCCCTGCCTCGGCATTGCTGTTAATACGACATCAATCGCTGCACAGTTTCGTGCAAGCGGCTGTTAGCCAAAAAGTTCTGCTCGAGCTCAATAGCAAAGGGCACGGGAGTATCGAGGCTTGCACATCGTAAAATAGGCGCATCCAGTAGCTCAAAACAATGCTCTGCTATCCATGCAGCCAACTCGCCGCCTATACCGCCTGTAAGGCAGTCTTCGTGTAGCAGGAGCACTTTGCCTGTGCGGCCAACCGCTTCTTTAATAGCGTCGTAATCGAGCGGCAACAATGTTCTGAGATCCAGAATGTCGATAGACAGGTCTCTATGCTTATCGGCATAATCCAACGCCCAATGCACGCCCATACCATAGGTAATAATGCTAATATCAGTACCCATTCTTGCTACTCTCGCCTTACCTATTTCTATGCTGTAGTAGTTTTCCGGCACTTGTCCGCTAATACTACGATACAATGCTTTATGCTCAAAAAACAAAACCGGATTGGGGTCTTCAATAGCCGCTATCATCAATCCTTTAGCGTCCTCGGGAGTAGAAGGGTAAACCACCTTGAGACCGGGCGTATGTGTAAACCATGCTTCGTTGCTCTGCGAATGGAATGGCCCGGCGCCCACGCCGCCGCCGGTGGGCATACGTATTACCACATCAGCATTCTGTCCCCAGCGGTAGTGTATTTTAGCCAGATTATTGATGATTTGGTTGAAACCCACTGTAACAAAGTCGGCAAACTGCATCTCCATCATAGCTTTGTGCTTTTTGATAGACAGCCCCAAAGCTGCGCCCACGATAGCGCTTTCGCACAGCGGGGTGTTGCGTACTCTGTCGCGGCCAAACTGTTGCACAAAACCCTCTGTTACCTTGAAAGCTCCGCCATATTCGGCTATATCCTGCCCCATCAGTATCAGATTAGGGTGGCGTTCCATGCTTTGTTTCAGGCCTTCGCTTATAGCCTGTATAAATTTCTTTTCGCTCGCAGGGCCGTTAGCTGCTATTGGCGCCGGCACATTGGGGGCATATACGTCGGCTTTCTCCTCCGCTGTATCGGGCTCTATATGGGGAGCCGCAAAACCGCTTGCCAGGCCTTCTTCTATTTCCTGCTGTATTATAGCGCGTATATCGCTGATGCGTATATCGCTCAATATCTGTTCGTCTTTCAAAAACTGCTCAAAGTTGGCAACCGGATCTTTCTTTGCCCATTCTTCAAACAACTCTTTGGGTACATATTTTACACCGCTTGCCTCTTCATGGCCGCGCATACGGAAAGTCATGCACTCCACCAGTATCGGCTTCTGATTAGCTATGCAATACAGGCGCGCCTTGGTGATCTCTTTATATACCTCCAGTATATTGTTGCCATCTATAGTTATGCCCTTCATGCCATAACCAGCCGCGCGGTCGGCAAGCTGCCGACATACAAACTGCTCCGAACTGGGTGTGCTAAGTCCGTAACCATTATTTTCTATCAGAAAAATAACTGGCAGGCCCCACACGGCAGCTACATTGAGCGCTTCATGAAAATCGCCCTCGCTGGTGCCGCCGTCTCCGCTGAAGGCCAGCGCTATTTTAGATTCTTTGTTTAGCTTGTGCGCCAGCGCTATACCGTTGGCAATGGCCAATTGCGGGCCAAGGTGGCTTATCATGCCGCAGATATGGTATTCGTTGGCCCCAAAATGGAACGAACGCTCGCGGCCCTTACTGAAGCCATCTTTGCGACCCTGCCATTGCTTAAACAACTTATCGAACGGCATTTTACGGCCTGTAAACACCCCGAGATTGCGGTGCAGCGGCATAATGTATTCGTCTTCATCCAGTGCAAGGGTAGCGCCCACAGCAATAGCCTCCTGACCAATGCCGCTGAACCACTTGCTTATACGACCCTGACGCAACAACACCAGCATCTTTTCCTCAATAAGCCGCGGACGCAGCAGTTCGGTATACAGATGTATCAGTTGTTCGTCGGACAGGCCCTTACAATCAAATTGCATATTCGTGATTTGGCTGCAAAAGTAACATGTTAAAGGGAATAAGCGATTTGGAAATTAAAAGAAGCGTGGTATTCAGGTATTAAACAACGACAGATGGGTAAACTGCCAACTGACCAACAAAAAAGCTGAAATCCCCCTACCTAAACAACTCTTCCTTAGTTTTTGGTCGCTGCTCTATGAGCCATTTAAATCGGCTCAGGCGCGTTTCTGGCAGATTAGCTTTTTCAAGTGGGGTCATGGTTTGGGCGAAGTCCTTTACAAACAGAATTTTCATAATCTTCTGGTCGTCAAAATACACATACATTTTCTCGCTCTTGGCTTGGTTTACCCCCAGATAAGCGCCCTTTTCATCTTTTGAATAATAAATGGCTTCTGAGTTGGGTAATACATCCATTTTAGTAATGGTATTTTTATGAAAATAGGCCATTAGCGTTTTACCCTGTATCTGATCGTAAAGTTGCGCTTGCTCCGGACCCGATTGCGACACAATAAGCGCATTGTTGGGCACATACATACTTTTCAGCTCTGAGCTGTCCATCATCAGCGATATGGTGTCGCCTGTTATCTGACTGTTGTGCGACCATGCTATGGGCGAATAAATCATCCGGATTGTAGAATCAGACCGCGTATAGGTAAGGCTATCGCACTTGCCCTGAAGCGAATCGGAGAATATGAGCACATGATGGTAGCCTATAAAATAGAGTGGAGCTGTAGAGTCGGCAGTAGCGGTATCGGTCACTACCAGCGGCGCGGCGGCAGGCGTTTCCAACTTTCTTTTTTTCTTGCTTGTTTTGTTTTCTGCTTTGGTGTTTAGCGGTATGTGGTACTTTCCCTTCGCGCTGTCTGTTTTAGACATGGGTGTTTGTATGCCGCGTGCGCTGCGCGCAGCTATCGAATCGGCGCGGGTAGAGGTATCTGCCAGTCCGGTTTTTATTTTGCCTGCTTTGCCTATGCTATCGCGCACCATAGGGGCAGAGTAAAAGGTATCGGCGCGTACATAAAGGGTATCCTTCCCGTTAGCTTGCACCAATACAGGCTTGATGGTAGCCCATAATATTTTAGGTTTACGGTAGTATTCTGCATGGCCGCAATACATACTCGAGTGGTTGCCGGTATCTATAGCAATCACGTTGCCGTTGGCCAGTGCATAACCCGATGTTTTATTGTAGTGCAGCGAATCCGCCTCAATATACTGACCATCGTTCCATATACTCGATCGACCAAAAAAGTAAGCAATACCATTTGCACCGTCGTAGGTGCCGTCTTTTGTTGTGAGTACAGATTTTCCATTGTCGCGGGTCAATACCGATTGTGCGTAGAAACGCGTCACCTTGGTACGTGTGTTATATACCAGGTCTTCCGACTTAATATTGTATTGAGGGTCGGTAATAACCACATGGCCGGTAAAGTGGGCTTCTTCAGTATTTACATTATATACGCCGGCATTGCTGGTAACGGTAGACGAGTCGTTGTGTAAAATGCCGCCCTGTGTGTATACGCCTATTTTAGTCCCTAAATCGTAGGTTAGCTCAGGGCATTCAAGATTGTTTTTGCCATCTGTCAGTTCTACATTGCCCTGCATCAGGGCCAGTTTTTTATCAGATGTATAGCGCAAGTAGTCGCACGTACCCTGTGTGCCGCCTGCCTGGGCTATGCGCACATTACTGAAAGCCTCCACTATTTTTGTGGCAGCATTTTGGTACAGGCTATCGCAATAAAGCGTGTCTGTGCCTTGTATAAACACTGCATTGCCTATGAATTTTTTCAGGTCGGCGCTGTCGGTATGTATACCATACATATTGTCGCCATACACCAGCACCGACACCATATCGCTTTTAGCGACTGTGTCTTTTTTCTGCGCCTGCGCCGCCGCCGAAACCAATAATCCACACAAACAAAGCAAAGCTGTGCTCGGGCGCATGCGCCGCCGCAAAAACTTAATAATTGCTGTGGGAAATGATGGTTGTGTAAAAAACATTAATTTTTCTTCTTGCCAAAGATAGTAACGTTTATGTAACGCGATGGATGGGCCTTCATATCGGTCATCAATTCGCTGAGCGATTTCAGCGAACCGTTCAGGTTGTTGTACATGTCTTTGTTATTGACCAGCATGCCCAGCGAACCTTCGTTGTTGTTTATTTTGTGCACTACGCCTTGTAGTTGTGTTGCAGCCCCCTGCAGGTCGGCAACGGTTTTCTGTATTGGCGAATTTGCCAGCTGGCGCGAAATACTATTAAAGTTGGCCAGCATTCTTGTTATTGTGTCGTTTTGCTTCGCCAGGTTGCCGGTTATGCTGTTGGCATTGTGCAGGATGCTCTTTATTTCGCCGCCCTCGGTGGCCAGCGCAGCCGATAGGGTTGACAGATTATTGGCAGTTGCTTTTATAGATGCTATGGCTTCGGCTATGGCTTTCTGATTTTCGTTGTCTACTATGTGGTTTACTCCTGCCAACGCATTGTTGAGCGAAGCAATGGTAGTTTTCAATTCCTTGAACGTAGGCGTAAGCTCGCCCGACAGATTGTCTATAACGCCATTTTCTTTACCGGGCTCCAGCATAGATCCTGTAGGAAGTGTGCCGGGGCCCTTGCCCAAATCTATTTTTATCATTTTTGTGCCCAGCAGATCAAAGGCGGCCAGCGTGGCCTTAGTACCTACAGGCACGTCAATCTTTTTGCTAAGGACGATAGATATTTTTACTCCCTTCCCGTTCACCAGTTCTGTATGCGAGATGCGGCCCACATTCAGCCCATCTACCTGCACGTTGGCGCTACTTTGCAGACCCTCGGCATTTGGGTAAATGACATAAAATTCATTCTCATTCGAAAAGAGATTCGCGCCTTTCAGGAAATAAAAACCTACGAAGAGAATGACAAGGGCCGCAGATACTAATAACCCTGTTTTTACTTCTTTAGATACGCTCATATTTTCGGTTCAAATGTGCGCAAAAGTAATGAAAAGACCGGTATGCAATGGTAACCATACTGTAAATACTATAAAGATTGTGTTTGTGATAACATTAAATCCGGCTTTCATAGCAAAAAAACGAGCAAGACACTTGTTTTACGCTGACGATAATCAGTAAACAGACCTATCAAAACACCTACCTTTGTGGTTTAAATATTTTTCTTTATAAAACAACTGATACCATGCCTGCGCTATACAACCGCATAAACAATGAGGAACTAAAGCAACGTATGCTGGCAGAAACAGAGCCGCGAACAACAGTATCTTTTTACAAGTATTTTCAAATTGAAGACCCAAAGGCGTTTAGAGACAAACTTTATATTGCGCTTGCTGCGCTAAAAGTGTTTGGGCGAATTTATGTTGCTACAGAAGGTATTAACGGACAAATAAGCGTGCCCGCCAGCAACTACGAAGCATTTAAGTCTACGCTCTATGCTGCGGCGCCTGAACTTAATGGCATAAGGATGAACATAGCGCTCGACGACGATGGCAAATCGTTTTGGGCGCTGCGACTGAAAGTGCGGCCAAAAATAGTTGCCGACGGAATAGACGACCCAACCTTTGACCCGAGCCATACTGGAGTGTACCTGAAAGCTAAAGAATATAACGAGCTGGCGCAGCAACCCGACACCATAATTGTGGACATGCGCAACCACTACGAATATGAGGTAGGCCATTTTGAACGCGCTATCGAGGTGCCATCTGATACTTTCAGAGATCAACTACCTATGGCGGTAGACATGCTGAAAGATCAGCGCGATAAAAACATAATAATGTATTGCACCGGCGGTATTCGCTGCGAGAAAGCAAGCGCCTATATGCTCCACAACGGTTTTAAGAATGTGTTTCATGTAGAAGGGGGCATTATAGAATATGCGCGCAAGGCCAAAGAGCAAAATCTGCCGATATTATTTAAAGGCAAGAACTTCGTGTTTGACGAACGCCTTGGCGAACGCATTACCGACGACATACTGAGCGAGTGCCATATATGCGGTAAGCCATGCGACACCCATACCAACTGCAAAAACGATGGCTGCCACCTATTATTTATTCAGTGCGCCGACTGTGCAGAAAAATATAAGGGCTGCTGCAGCGAAGAGTGCCGGGAAGAGAAAAACCTGCCGCCCGATGAACAAAAAGCTCGCAGAGCCGGACGCGACAACGGACCAATGATATTCAACAAATCGAAAGAACACCCGCTGCGCAAACACCGCGACAACTGGAAGGTGCAACGCGAAACAGTCGAAATACACCAAACTGCTACCACAGGACAATAAAGTTTGATAACATAGCTAGAATAAAAGCACAGCAAAAGGTAAAATGTACCATCCGCAGCTATTTAGTTCGGACTGCATTTTACCTTTTGACCTTTAACTTAATATTCCTATTTTTGACCAAATACAAAATTTATAATAAAATGGCTCAAGGAAAGCTGATAACGATGGATGAATTCACCATCATGGAAACCAGAAAATTCCCACAAGCAACCGGTGAACTGTCATCATTGCTGAGAGATATAGGTCTGGCCGGAAAAATAATTAACAAGCAGGTGCGCAAAGCCGGACTTGTAGATATATTGGGCAAACACGGCGCTACCAATGTGCAGGGCGAAGAACAGATGAAACTGGATATTTACGCCAACGAAACGCTGATAAACATTCTGAAAAACAGCACTGACTGCGCAGGCATAGCATCGGAAGAAAACGACAACCATGTATGCTATGAGGATACCTACTCTGCCAACTCTAAATATGTAGTATTGTTCGATCCGCTGGATGGCTCATCTAATATAGATGTGAATGCGCCTATAGGCACCATTTTTGCCATCTACCGCCGCGTAAGCGAATTGGGGCAGCCTTGCACCGAAGCCGACTTCCTGCAACCGGGCAACAAACTGATGGCTGCAGGTTATATCATATACGGATCGAGTACAATGATGGTGTACGCTACCAAACTGGGCGTAAACGGATTCACGCTCGAACCATCGATAGGCGAATTCTGCCTGTCGCACCCCGATATGAAATGCCCGGAAAATGGCAAAATATACTCGCTCAATCAGGGTAATACGGTGAAATATGATGCAGGTATGAAAGCCTACCTGGAATACTGCATGGAAAGCAAGAAAGACGAAGGTCGTCCGTATTCGCACCGCTACATAGGCTCTATGGTGGCCGATATGCACCGCACTTTGCTGAAAGGCGGTATATTTATATACCCAGGCGACAAAGGCGCGCCCAAGGGCAAGCTGCGTCTGCAATACGAGTGCAACCCAATGGCGTTTATAATAGAAGCCGCAGGCGGTATTGCCGTGAGCGGCGCCCAGGATATACTGGACATAGAACCAACAGAACTACACCAGCGCACGCCTATTTTTATAGGCTCGAAGAACATGGTGAACAGAGCTATGGAGATAATGAAGCAAACAGAACCAGCGATTTAAACAAATCGTTTATTGTATAAGGTACAGGGCCCGGCGCTATGCCGGGCTTATTTTTTACCTGTTATTTGCTGGTTTTACCGACATTATTGGCTGTGTTAAAGATTATTAAAATGTCGTTTTTTTATAGTGGGAATACTGCTTCATGAGGTTAAATTTGCGTTTTCAACTGTATGTTTCAATTTCAACATTTCGAGCATTTATACGCGCTGGGCATACTGCCCGCGCTTGTAGTCTTGTTTATTGGCGCGCTATACTGGAGAAAAAAGAAAATCAGTAAGCTGGGCGACGCCTCGCTGGTAGCCGAACAGATAAGGGGCTATATACCAGGCAGAAACACGCTGAAATTTATTTTGGCAGCAAGCGCGCTGTTCCTGATGATTGTGGGCTTCGCCAACCTGCAGGCAGGCGACAAGGCAGAAAAGGTAGAGCGTAAGGGTGTAGATGTGATTATAGCCCTGGACGTGAGCAAAAGCATGTTGGCCAAAGACATTCAACCCAATCGACTGACACGCGCCAAGCAGCTGATAATGCGCATGACAGAGAAAATGGGTAACGACCGTATTGCCCTTGTGGTGTTTGCAGGTAAAGCCTATTTGCAAGTGCCGCTAACCATAGATTTTAGCGCACTAAAAATGCTGTTGCAAAACGTATCGCCCGATATGATACCCACGCAGGGCACGGTGATAGGCGAGGCCATAGACCTGAGCATGCGTTCTTTTTCGCAAAACGAGCGTAAGTACAAATCGCTGGTGGTAATAAGCGATGGCGAAGACCACGATGAAAAAGCGATAGAGAAAACCCGAGAAGCAGCCGATGCCGGCATTGTAGTACACACTGTGGGCGTAGGATCGCCGCAGGGCACAACGCTATACGACGAACAAACTAAGGCGCTGAAGCTGGACGAAAACGGCAACCCAGTAGTAAGCCGCCTAAACGAAGATGCGCTGAAGAGCATAGCCGCAGCAGGCCACGGAACCTATAGCCTGCTGCAAAACACCGACGATGTAGCCGATAAAATAACCGGAAGCCTGGATGCTATGGAACAGAAAAATCTGGGATCTATGCTATACACCGAGTTCACCAGTTATTTTCAATATTTTTTGGCGGCAGGGTTAGCGTTGTTGTTGTTAGAGTGGCTGATACCCGGCGCAAGATCTAAAACCGCGTCAATTATTAAAAAAACAGCCCAGTAATTTGCAATCCCTTATTGCTTTAACTCACTAAAATATGGATAAACTACATAGAGCAAATATGATTGTAAGGTCCTTATTTGCGGTTAACAAAATGGCAGTGTTTGTTGTGTGCCTGATGGCTGCAATAAACGCAGCTGCCCAAACCAGCCGGTATGTGGAGCAGGGCAACAAGTTTTATGAACAAATGCGCTGGAAGGAAGCGGCAGAAGACTACGCAAAAGCGCTGAAAAAAGACCCTACCCACATGCCCAGCTTGTTTAATCTGGGCAACTCCCTATATCAGCAAAAGCAGTACGACTCATCGAGAAAGGTAATGGAGGCGACAGCCAAAATGAGCAAAGACAAATCGAGCCAGTCGGCGGCAAACTACAACATAGGCAACACCTATATGTCGCAAAAAAAATGGGAGGAGGCGATAAGTAGTTATAAAAATACCCTGAGAAACAATCCGCAGGATGCCGATGCTAAGTATAACCTTAGCTATGCGCAGCAAATGCTGAAAAAACAGCAAGATCAGGATAAGAAAGATAATAAGGACAAGAAAGACAATAAGGATAATAAAGACCAAAAAGACAAAGACAAGCAGGACAAAGACAAAGACGGCAAGGATAAAAAAGACCAGAACAAAGACAATAAAGACAATAAAGATCAGGACAAAAAGGATCAGGGAGATAAAGACGATAAGGGTAAAGAGGGCGATAAGGATAAAGAGCCGCAAAGTCAGCCAAGCAAATTGAGTCAACAGCAGGCAGAGCAATTGCTGAATGCGCTGCAGCAGGAAGAGAAAAAGCTGCAAGACAAGATGAAAAAAGAGAAAGGAGTGCCTGTAAAAATGCAGAAAGACTGGTAGCAATATAGAATATAATACTGCGATGTGCATAAAGCAGAACTTACTAACAGGTTGTCAACATTTTAATTTTCGTAACATAAAAATATTTTCTGGTAGGCTAAATAGTGTCTAATATTGCATCAAGGATTGAGCTTACTAACCCATTCCTTATATATAAGTCCGGCAAGCCACAACGTGCCGGACTTTTTATTTTACCTTAGCCAGCCTCCCGCTAACTAAATTAAAGTATATGCTGCAATACTATGTTTTTCATAAGCCATACGAGGTACTGACCCAGTTTACCACCGAAGGCAATAAAAAGACATTGGCAGACTATATAAAAGGAATACCTGTAGATGTGTACCCGGTAGGCAGGCTCGATTACGACAGCGAGGGCTTACTACTCCTCACCAACGACAAACAGCTAACCCACCGTATGCTCACGCCCGCCTTCAATCATGCACGCACCTATTGGGTGCAGGTAGATGGACAAATAACCGACGAAGCCATCAGCCGACTGCTGCAAGGCGTAACAATAACCATAGACGGTAGGCCGTACGCTACCAAGAAAAGTAAAGCTGTAATTATAGACGAACCCGTAGCATTAGGTCCCAGAAACCCGCCTGTGCGCTACCGTAAACACATACCCACAAGCTGGATAGCTCTAACCCTGACAGAAGGCAAAAACCGGCAAGTGCGCCGCATGACCGCAGCCGTTGGCTACCCCACCCTGCGATTGATACGGTATGCTATAGGCGGGGTAACACTCGATAACCTAAGGGCCGGTGAGATAAAGCAATTGAATGCTGCTGAGGTAAAACAGTTGTTGGCTGGCGCGAGTGGGGTAACAACAACGGCTAGTTAAGTGAATTGGTTTGTATCAACATTTGGCAATTTTAATACAAAAAGGTAACTTTAATACACCGGCTTACTAACCAAAAATAAATAGTGAATGGAATTATTAACGCTGGCTACAAACCGTCTTTTAGTACAACACAAATTTTTAGGAGGAATTCACTCACCAGATTTGCAGAGACGCATAAAGACTAATTGCTATTTCCTATTTACGTTGATACTTTTTTTGAGTTGTAATAATCAAATAAAATTTGACAAGAAAATGTGGGGGATGCAGGAAGATATGATTTATAAATATCGCAACAGCATGCTGAAAGATTTAATATCAAATCGTAAACTGATAGGTTTAAACTATGCTCAACTGATACAACTATTGGATACACCAAACTTTTCTGACATAAATGTGCTTGGATATTTTATTATTGAGGATTATGGATTTAAAATAGACCCGGTATATGTAAAAAACTTAAAGTTTGACTTTTCAAAGGATAGCGTAGTTACAGCTTTTCATATAGAAGAATGGAAAAAATGACAAGAAAAATAAGTTAACCCCGATGGCCGTAGATTGCATTCTACGGTAGCACGGCACCGGGTCTCAGCGGCGTATGCACTGCACAACAATTGACAAATACCGAACATTAGTTATAGCCTTTAGATTATTTTTGTATGAGGCGCTTTTCTAAAGTTCTTGCATGGCTCAACTTATCCGGCATAACATTAACCTTATTGCAATACTTGCAGTCTTGAGCATTATATCCGCCTGTCACTCGGCAAAAAGGGTGGCGCATGGACGGAATAACTTTCTTTTGCATTTTCGTATTGATACACTGAAACTAGAAGCGAGAGAGGTATATATAAAGGATTCAAGTATCATTTCATGTCTTGATAGTATAATATCGTCAACCAAACAACTACCAGAATATGACAGAAGGTTTATACCAATCTACAAGGTTTATTTCAAAAAGAATTATGATACCATCTATGTAGACTTCGAGTCAAACAATATTTACATGAGTTTGCAAAATGTTCCTCTTCTTGAAGAAGATTATTTTGTTCAACCAATTTACAATGTACTAATTAATAAGGGTAATAGGTTTATTATAAATGTGCAGTTTGATTCTACGAAGGACCTTAATACAATTGAAAGCCAATTTTTTAAAAATACAGATCATAAAATTCAGATAGAGACTTACAATTTTTTTTCTAAGAAACGGAATATATATCTTTATTCGCATGTTACGCAGTTATATAAGGCAACCTGGAGTAATAGTATAGAATATTTATATAAGAACGGAGAACTTTATTATGCACGCCGAATTTATCAACCAATAACTGAAATAAAAATAAAATCAGAAAACTGGAAGGCTGGACAAAGTGCAAGTGTTAGGTGGTAAGCTACCATGATTACATATAGGGAATACAGATTCCTGGTGCTAACATTACAATAAACCTGCTTCTTCGAGAAGTACTATAAGTTCACCATCGCTTATAGTATCTTGATCTGATTTATCGTAAATGGAAAGCAGGAAAATAGTTTCTTAAACAACTTTTACACAAGTTATTACTCTCGCGCCGCCTCTTTTGCCTCTACTTTTTGAGGCAATAGCCATCCTCACTTTATAACAGTCCTTTCCTAACGATGTACCTGTAAAAGGATTTTCTTTAAGCAGGGCAATTAAATTTGCCAAATCGATGCGCAATGAAGGGTATTTTTTCTTTAATCCTTTAACTTCTCTCTCGAATGAGGAAGAGATTACGATACTAAAGTTCATTCAGTAATTGTTCAGCGGTTTTGAGCTGTATCTTTCCTTGCAAATGCAAATCAACTTCGCTTAATGATGCTTTAAAATCATTAATCAATTCCTTTTGCTTTGCTGTTAGGCTTTTTGCAGATTTCTTTTCATCAACCACAACAAAATCAAGCTCTTTGGCTAATAAAAAAAATAAAGGAAGTTTGCTATCAGGGATATTAATGGTTAGCTCTGTCATTGAAAAAAGTGATTAGTACAAATTTAGGCATAAATTCCACATGGTGTTTGGTGTAAACAAATAATAACTCACTTTATACTATGGCAATGTATCAATAGGGTGCGAAATACTGGGCCAAAAAATGGAATTCTTCAGCTCCCCCCAAACGCAAAAACGCCCCGACATTCGTCGAGGCGTTTTCAATAGATATGGCAGCTACCTACTCTCCCGCATTGTTGTGCAGTACCATCGGCCATGGCGGGCTTAACTTCTCTGTTCGGAATGGGAAGAGGTGAACAC
>CAIRYK010000043.1 GCA_903882805.1 uncultured Bacteroidota bacterium
GATGTTATTGCAACAGCTAATGACCGCTTAACATTAAAAAAAATATCCCTAAATTTAATTTACCCAGATACCCCGGTAGAAATTTTTGCAGACAATATCAATATTAAACTTGCTCTTCAGAACATTGTTATTAATGCCATTGAGGCTATGAATGAAACCAATGGCGAATTATCAATCTCTATGGCCGATATTCATGGGTATTGCGCCCTAACCATTACAGATAATGGTTGCGGTATTAGCGAGGAAAACATATCCCGGTTGTTTGAGCCTTACTTCACACAAAAAAGAAATGGCATTGGTTTAGGACTCACGTTCACGCTTAATATTTTGCAGGCGCACAGAGCAAAAATTGACGTTATTTCTAAACCCGGATACGGAACCACTTTTACGATATTATTTCCTACCGACGATCGCTGATATAGCGCACAATCGTTAATAACTACAAAAGGGAGCAAACGCTCCCTTTTGTAGTTATTATTAAATATCACAATTAATATGCACGTGCAAACAATACACGCTGAACAGATGGCTTACCAGTAAGGACGCAGACGCCGTCTTCCTGTTCGTTATTGAGCGGGATACACCGAATTGTTGCTTTTGAAAGCTCCTTAATTTTCTCTTCGGTCTCGCTTGTTCCGTCCCAGTGAGCGCTCACAAAACCCGGTTTCTCATCCAGAATCCGCATAAAATCCTCCCAGGTATCAACCTTAGTGGTGTTTTCAGTGCGGAACTGCAATGCTTTGGAATACATATTGGCTTGAATATCCTCTAGCAATTGAGGAATTCGTTCAGCAAGGCCCTCCAACTGCAAGTTCATTTTTTCTTTGGTATCCCTGCGAGCAACTTCAGCTATGTTGTTTTCAATATCTCGGGCGCCAAGCGCTATGCGCACAGGCACTCCCTTCAGTTCATATTCAGCAAACTTCCAGCCGGGACGAGTATTATCGTCATTATCGTACTTAACCCTTATGTTGTTGCGCTTTAATGTTGCTATCATTTCCTGCGCTATTCGGTCAATTTTCGCTCTTGCTTCAGGGTCTTTATTGTAGATGGGTATAACCACTACTTGTGTTGGAGCGAGTCTTGGCGGCAACACAAGGCCTTCGTCATCGCTATGCGCCATTACCAAAGCGCCCACCAGACGTGTAGACACTCCCCACGAGGTAGCCCAAACATAAGAGAGATTGTTTTCTTTATCGCGAAAGGTAACATCAAATGCTTTCGCAAAATTCTGGCCAAGGAAATGCGATGTTCCAGCCTGAAGCGCTTTACCATCCTGCATCAACGCTTCTATGCAATAGGTATCTTCTGCTCCTGCAAAACGCTCATTAGCCGTTTTTACACCCCGTACCACAGGCATTGCCATAAACTCCTCAGCAAAAGTGGCATAAACCTCCAACATTTTTTTGGTTTCATCTATCGCTTCTTCTCTTGTGGCGTGGGCAGTGTGGCCTTCTTGCCACAAAAACTCGGTTGTGCGTAAAAACAGGCGTGTGCGCATTTCCCAACGCACAACATTAGCCCACTGATTAATGAGCAACGGCAAATCGCGATAGCTCTGTATCCAGTCTTTATAAGTGTTCCAGATGATCGTTTCCGATGTTGGCCTTACTATAAGTTCTTCCTCCAGTTTTGCCTCGGGGTCTACTATCACACCTCCGCCATTGGGGTCGTTTTTAAGGCGATAATGGGTTACCACAGCGCACTCTTTCGCAAAGCCCTCTACGTGAGCTGCTTCCTTGCTTAAAAAGCTTTTAGGTATAAACAGCGGAAAATAAGCATTCTGGTGGCCTGTTTCCTTGAACCTTTTATCAAGCTCATCGCGCATATGCTCCCATAGCGCATAACCATGCGGTTTGATAACCATGCATCCTTTTACAGCCGAATAATCGGCCAATCCACCCTTGAGCACTATATCATTATACCACTGGGCATAATCATCCTTCCGATTTGTTAAAATTTTTGACATAATAAACTTGGCACGCTTTTAGCAATCCCTTTTATTGGTGATGAGCCGCAAAAGTAGTAATTTCACTAAGCATTTTAAGTAAAAACAATTCCAAATGAAACGTTCCTTTTTAATTGGATTAATGGCTTTAGGTATCGCTCAGGTAGCTAATGCACAGGTAGATGATATTTATGCCACCGGCGCCGATCAAAAACATTATAGTCGCCGGGCGCTCGACACTACCCAATCCAATAATGACTACACCGAGAACAACAATGCACAGCAGGAACCCAATCAAAACAATAGCGGATATGGCAATGTGAACGCACCTGAAAACTACCAGAGTTATAATAATGCTGAGGACTATATAGATTACGACGACGACACCTATAGCTCGCGTATCAATCGTTTCGATAATGGTTTCTACAACATGGGGTACTATAGTACATTTTATAATCCTTTTTGGTATAACCGTTATTGGGTCGATCCTTATTGGGGGTACAACCCATGGGGACCAAGTATGAGTTTTAGCGTTGGTTATGGTCCGTACTGGAGTTCTTACTGGGGGTACAATACTTGGTTTGGCTATAGCACGTTCGGTAGTTATTACAATTCTCCTTTTTACAGTTGCGGTTATTATAGTCCTTATTATGGCGGCTACTGGAATCGTTACTACTCTGGTATAGACAATAGATACAACAGCTACCGAACTGTGAGCTATGGACCAAGGCAGCACGCCAATGGCGGATACAGATATTACAACAATACGGGGGGCAATAGCCTTAATCGGGTAAGCGGCGCCAACCAAATGGGATTGCGCGTACCGCAACAGCAATATGGCGGTAACTCAATGAACCGTACTGCAGCCCCGGGCAACCGTGATGCTGGAGGATACCGCAATAGTGCCCGATACGACAACAATGTGACACAAAGGCCGGGAAATATGAATTATCCTCAAAATTCTGGTCGCCAAATAACGCAGGATAATAATAACAACCAAATGCAACCCCAACGTGGCGCCGGTCGCGGAAATGGTGGTGGTTTCAGAAATTTCATCAATGGTATCAATACCAACCCCGGCGTTCAGCAAGGCGGCGGCAGGCAAATGAATACGAGTCCGTCTGTTTTTGGCGGCAATCGTGGTGGCAACAGCAGCCCAGCCATTAATAATAATAGCAATGTACGCCCGTCGGGCGGCAGCGGACGTAGCTCTGGCGGCGGCAATTCTAACAATACTGGCGGCGGTCGTGGTGGCCGTAGATAATAGCAGCTACGTTAAAAGAAATATAAAACAAGGCATTGCTACACCATGTACCAATGCCTTGTTGCTTTTTACCGAATATCGGGTACGGTTTTTGAAAGTATAATTTTCAAAAACGGTTAAACAAATTTACAATCACTACAGTCTAAAGAAAAAACACACATCATGCAACATCTCAAATATGCGCTACTACCAGCATTTGCACTCAGCGCTATTTCGGTATCGGCACAAGATCTTGCCGAGGCATATAATCTATCTAACCTAAAAGTACAGGGCACAGCCCGTAGCATGGGTTTCGGCAACGCATTAGGCTCAGTAGGCGGCGACTTCAGTTCTTTAAGCGTCAATCCTGCAGGCCTTGGCGTATATCGCAGTTCCGAGCTTAGCTTCACCTCATCGTTGAGGGCTAACTCAGCAACAAGCCAATATCTTGGCACAGAAACCATGGACAACAATGTTCATTTCAACATTAATAATTTTGGCATGGTATTTACCAATGCGCCAAAAGGAAAACGGTATGAAAAGCGCGACTGGAAAACAGTTTCATTTGCTTTTGGCATGAACCGCGTTGCCGACTTTAACCGAACATATACTTATGCCGGCCGAAACAACAATAGCTCGGCAACTCAAGTATTTGAATCGGACGCGAATCAATATCCAAACTATACTGTTGGAACGCAAAATGCAAATGGATTGGGATATATGGGGTATCAGGCCTACCTTATAGATCAGGTAGAACCAAACCGGTACAAATCGATTGTACCCATTGCGGGGGGGATAAACCAAACTAAAAACATTAAAGAAAATGGTGGAATTAATGAGTACGTAATTGCTCTGGGAGGAAACTATAAAGAGAAATTGATTTTGGGTGCAACTATCGGCCTGCCATCGTTCAACTATACCCGCAAGACCTATTATACCGAAACGCTTGCTCCCGGAAACAATGGTAACGGAGACACTTCAGTATTTACACGTATGAATTATGGTGAAACGCTCGACCTAACCGGCAATGGTATCAATCTTAAAATTGGCGCCATTTACAAACTCAATGATTATTTCAGAATAGGCGGAGCTTTCCACTCCCCTACTTTCTATACGATCACAGATATTTATCGCCCTGAAATAACCTCTGTAGTCAACAACAATGTATACAACTTATCTGTAGGCAATGGCTCATTGATAGAAAACCAGTTCGACTACTTCCTGACCACTCCATGGAAGAGCGTATTGAGTGCGACCTTCATCTATAAAAAACTTGGTTTTATAACCGCAGATCTTGAGTATGTAGACCACGCATCTGCGCGATACACCTATCCCGATGGCATAGACAATTCGACCGGACAGAGCTTTAGTGAAGAGGCTAACGCCAAAAATCAGGAAATCAGCAGAACATATACCGGCGTTACAAATCTCAGAATAGGAGCAGAAGGAGTTATCAATAAATTTTTCATGCTGCGTGCAGGTTTTGGTTATTATGGCAATCCGTATCAAAACACGGCATACGATGGTACCCGAATGGACTTTTCTGGTGGTCTCGGCTTCAGATTCCAACATTTCTTCGCCGATTTTGGCGTTGTACATACCCAATACAAAAGCACAGAAACTCCCTACACTATCGACTATTCTAATTCATCGGTTATATCCGGCCCTGCAGTTGCTTCACCGGTTGCCTACAACACCTTCAAAGGCAATAATATAGCGCTGAGTATTGGATTGAAATTTTAATATAAATCGAAACATTAAAGTACCGGGTACAGAGGCCTCGCACCGATAGCGTGGTCTCTGTATTTTTTTAGGAAAGTAAAAGCCAAATCGATCAGACCGCAACTAATATTTAGTATCCGCAACTGATAAAAAGCCTTATTTTTGTTGTGCCGGTAGTTGCAAAACCAAACGGGCTTTTTAATAACAATAACTGACCGTAATTATCCGTTAGTTAATATTCATCTTCTACCCCATAAATATGGATATAGCCAATACAGTACTTGAGCTTGTAAAATACACCCTCCCCTCAGTAGTTGTGCTTGCATCAAGCTATCTTATAGTAAAGAACTTTCTTATTTCGGAAACCAAGCGCAAACAACTTGCGCTATTTCAGGATGCTCAAAACATAACGCTAAACCTAAGACTTCAGGCATATGAACGCATGGCCCTGTTTGTTGAACGGATTAACCCAAGGTCACTCATAACACGGGTATACGACCCCTCGATGACCGTTAACGAGTTGCAATACGCTATAACCATCACCATCCGAGCCGAATTTGAGCACAACCTATCGCAACAGATTTATGTATCGAAAAATGTATGGGAAACCGTAAAAAATGTAAAGGAACAGGAAATACACATGGCCAACCATATTGGTAAAAGCCTGCGCCCCGATGCGCCAGCAAAAGAGTTGCACGCTATGATTCTGAATTATGTGCTTAATTCCGATACAGAATCACCTACAGAAGTAGCCCTGCAGATTATTAAGGAAGAAGTAAGAACGCTGTTGACCTATGGCGCTATGTAAGCGAATGGGTTCCCGAATAAAATAAAATTCACAAACCAAACAGCGGCAACGCCGGTACGAAAAAACGCGTGGCCGCTAAGTAGAATACCATAAGTATGGAGCCTAAAATAATAAAAACCGACTCTGGAATAGAAATAAAGGAACTGTATTGCGAGCCGGTAAAAATGGATGAACTACCCGGACAATTTCCCTTTACGAGGGGCGTTCATGCTGCCATGTATCGCGACCGTATGTGGACAATGCGCCAATACGCTGGATTTAGTACAGCCGAAGAGTCGAATAAACGTTATCACTTTTTATTGAGTCAGGGTGTTAGCGGACTGTCAGTGGCTTTTGATTTACCAACGCAGATTGGTTACGACTCCGACCATCCGATGTCGGAAGGCGAAGTTGGCAAGGTTGGTGTGGCTATCGATTCTTTGCAGGATATGGAGCTATTGTTTAGGGACATTAAGCTCGCCGATATTTCCACCTCAATGACTATTAATGCGACAGGGTTTATCCTGCTATCGTTATACATAGCATTGGCTAAGAAACAGGGCGCAGATATAAAAAAGATATCAGGCACAATTCAAAACGACATATTGAAAGAGTATGCCGCCAGAGGGACCTATATCTATCCTCCAGCGCCATCTATGCGCCTTATCACAGATATTTTCGAATACTGTAGTAAAGAAACACCTAAGTGGAATACAATCTCCATATCAGGTTACCATATTCGCGAGGCCGGATCAAATGCCGTACAGGAGCTCGCCTTTACGCTTGCCAACGGGAAAGCATATCTTCAGGCGGCAATAGCTAAACAGTTGGATATCAATAACTTTGGCCAACGATTATCTTTCTTTTTCAATGCTCATAACAATCTATTTGAAGAAGTAGCAAAATTTAGAGCAGCCAGAAGGATGTGGGCAAAAATCACCAAAGACCTCGGCGCTACCGACCCTAAGGCGCAAATGCTCCGCTTTCATACCCAAACCGGCGGCAGCACACTAACGGCACAACAACCGAAGAATAACATAGTGCGCGTTGCATTGCAAGGTTTATCAGCAGTATTAGGCGGCACACAATCGCTGCATACTAATGGCTACGATGAGGCATTATCGCTGCCAACAGAAGAGGCAGCATCGATAGCCCTGCGCACCCAGCAGATACTTGCATTTGAAAGCGGCGCGACCGATACCGTCGATCCTTTGGCGGGTTCGTACTATGTAGAAGCGCTTACCAATGAGGTGGAAACCGCAGCCTGGAAGCTGATAGACAAAATAGACGCCATGGGCGGTGCAGTAAAGGCTATAGAACAGCACTTTATGCAGGACGAAATAGCCCGTAGCGCGTATGCCTACAACAAAGCAATAGAAGATAAAAGCAAAGTAATTGTTGGCGTCAACAAATTTACGTCGGCTGAAGCAGCCCGTCCGCCCGTTTTCCGAATAGACGATTCAATCAGGATTACTCAGTCGGAAAAACTGAAAAAATTGAGAGCTGAGCGCAACAACGAAGCCGCAATGAATTGCCTGGCTACGCTGAAACAAAAGGCAACAACAACAGAAAATCTGATGCCCTTTGTAATAACTGCTGTAGAAAACATGTGCACGCTTGGCGAAATCGCTGATACGTTGCGAGAAGTTTGGGGCGAATACCGCGGATAAAACAACCAATTTACAACCGTAAAAAACATTATAAACTTCGACTTTAAAAAAGGTCGTTTTCTGAAATTACTAAATCTGCCTTACCTTAGCCACATGCAAAAAATACTGATCGCCAATCGTGGCGAGATTGCTATGCGCGTAATGCGTACTGCTAAAGAAATGGGAATCAAAACTGTAGCAGTTTTCTCTGAAGCCGACAGAAACATGCCGTTTGTGAGATATGCTGACGAAGCTATCTGTATAGGACCAGCGCTTTCCTCTCAATCTTATCTGAGATCTGAAAAAATCATTGCCGCTGCGCTCAAAACAGGCGCCCAGGGTATTCACCCTGGGTATGGCTTTCTGAGTGAGAACGCCGCCTTTTCTAAGGCTGTCACTGAGGCCGGATTGATTTTCATTGGCCCCTCGGAACACTCGATAGAAACAATGGGTAGCAAAATTGGCGCAAAACAAGCTGCCAAAAAATTTGATGTACCCATGGTACCCGGCACTGAAGAGCCTATCAGTGATGTAAATGCAGCTCGCGAAATTGCTAATAAAATTGGCTACCCGATACTTGTTAAAGCATCGGCCGGAGGCGGCGGTAAAGGCATGCGGGTAGTGAACAACGATGGTGAGTTTGAAGAGCAGATACGCGCCGCAAAAAGCGAAGCGTTGAGCGCTTTTGGCAACGACGATGTTTTCATCGAAAAATACGTTGGTTCTCCCAAGCATATCGAAATACAAATAATGGGCGACCAACATGGTAATTATGTCTACCTCTTCGAGCGCGAATGTAGCATTCAACGCCGTCACCAAAAACTAATTGAAGAAGCGCCGTCGAGTTGTCTAACCGAAGACATTCGTAAAAGAATGGGTGAATGTGCCGTAGCTGTAGCCAAATCGTGCAACTATTATGGAGCAGGCACAGTAGAGTTTCTGGTAGATGAACAATTGAATTTTTACTTTCTGGAAATGAATACCCGCCTTCAGGTGGAGCATTGTGTTACAGAAATGATAACCGGAGTAGATTTAGTAAAAGAGCAAATCAATGTGGCACGGGGCAATAAACTCTCATTTACTCAAGCTGATTTGAAAATTACCGGTCATGCTATTGAATTGCGCGTTTGTGCAGAAGACCCCATGAATAACTTCCTGCCGGACACTGGTTCGCTCGAAATGTATCAGCCGCCCAAAGGACCGGGTGTGCGCGTAGACGACGGCTATGAAGAAGGTATGGCCATCCCTATTTTTTACGACCCTATGATAGCCAAACTTGTAGCCTATGGCGCAACCCGGGATGAGGCTATCGACCGCCTATGCAGGGCTATAGATGAGTACTATATCAAAGGCATTAATACCACGCTCCGCTTTGGCAAATGGGCTGTACAAACAGAACCATTCAGATCGGGCAACTTTGACACAAAATTTATAGAAAAATACTACAAACCGGAATACCTGAATACCAATGGCCCTGAAGTAGATGAGGTAGCTGCGCTACTGGCGGCTGCAATATGGGAAAAGGATAGAAAAAACGATAAAACCACAACGCTTGTTGCGAATAACATAAGCAAGTGGAAAATAAACAGAAAATAACGCCATAAACTACTTTTTCTTTCAACGGGCCACTGCATCATCAGCGGCCCGTCGTTTTTTATATAAAGTAAATAAGCCAAAACAATTGGGTATCGCAAACAACTATGTTGTGGATAGAATAACTTTGCCGTTACAACAGTGCCCGCAAAAGAGCGTTATGAATATATACATTGCCCAACAAAACTATCATATAGGTAATTTTGAAGCCAATACAGCAAAAATAATTGCAGCAATAGAAGAAGCAAAAACTAATGGCGGCGACATTATAGTTTTCTCCGAACTGGCTGTATGCGGATACCCGCCAAGAGATTTCTTAGAGTTTAATGATTTTATTGATCAATGCCAGAATGCTATAAAGGAAATAGCCAAACATTCAGATACGATTGGCGTCATTGTCGGTTGTCCTACTAGAAATCCAAAAACCGAAGGAAAAGACCTTTTCAATAGTGCATACTTACTTTACGAAGGCGCTGTAAAAGGAGTTTGCCACAAAACGCTGCTTCCCACTTACGATATCTTTGATGAATACAGGTACTTTGAACCCGCATATGAGTGGAATGTACTGGAATTCAGGGGTGAAAAACTGGCCATTACCATCTGCGAAGACATATGGAATCTGGGCGATAACCCGCTTTATCGCGTCTGCCCAATGGATATTCTTGCTCTGCAAAAGCCGGATATAATGATCAATCTGAGCGCATCGCCATTTGATTACCTACACGCCAGCGACCGCAAAGAAATAGTAAAAGCAAATGCGCGTAAGTATGGATTACCGATTGTGTATTGCAACACTACTGGGTCGCAAACGGAAATTGTATTCGATGGTGGATCGCTGGCAGCGAATGCGGACGGAGCTATTGTATGCGAAATGCCGTACTTCAGTGAAAGCTTACAAGCAGTGACATGGTCGGGAAATACGCTGCAGGCGTGTGAACCGCAACGTATCACTATCGACGAACAAAAGAATGCAGAAGGAGCAGATGTTCTTTATGCCACCCTCAACACTGATAAAATACATCAGGCATTGATATCAGGCATCAGGGATTACTTTGGCAAAATGGGCTTTAAAAAGGCTATTGTAGCCTCTTCCGGAGGTATAGACAGCGCAGTGGTATTGGCGCTTGCCTGCGAAGCATTAGGTGCAGGAAATGTAACAGCGCTGCTTATGCCATCGCAGTTCTCTACGGGTCATTCCGTGAGCGATGCAGTTCAACTGTCTAACAACTTGAACAACCAATATGAACTGATAGCCATAAAACCCATATTCGACGCCTACGAGACTGCTTTAAAGCCGGTATTTAACGACTTACCATTTAATGTTGCAGAAGAAAATCTGCAATCGCGTATACGTGGAGCCCTTGTTATGGCGATAGCCAATAAGTTTGGCTACATACTCCTCAACACCTCCAATAAGAGTGAGCTTGCTACTGGCTATGGTACATTGTACGGCGACATGGCCGGCGGCCTGGGCGTATTGGGCGATCTGTACAAAATTCAGGTATATGCTATGGCAATGTATATTAACCGCAATAACGAAATAATACCGCAAAACATAATAGATAAAGCCCCAAGCGCCGAGCTAAGGGATGGACAAAAAGACAGCGATAGCCTACCCGACTACGATGTACTTGATCCAATACTGTATCAATACATAGAGCGCAGAAAAGGACCAAAAGATATCATAAACATGGGCAACGACTCTGCCCTTGTAAACCGCATACTGAAGCTTGTAAACAACAACGAGTACAAACGCAATCAGTTCTGCCCCATTATCAGGGTCTCGCCGAAGGCATTTGGTATAGGTCGTAGGGTACCAATAGTTGGTAAATACCTTTAAGTTAAAACCCTAATAAGAAAAACACGCTCATTGGCTTTAGATGCACAATGAGCGTGTTTTTGTATTTGGAATGCAACTTATTTGTGCATCATCACATTTTTGGGAGTTTCTTCTTTGGGCGCTTTAGGGTCGGCTACAGCATCTTTAGAATAAAACTCATAGGCCTTTCTGAAAATGCGGTCGAATACAAAATGCTGAATCATTATCGTATCCTTAAAATCGTTGATAACAGCATACATACGGTCTGCATCATAGTCGTCTGGCACGTCCGGATTATTTACATTCACGTTCTTACTACGCTTATTGATCGCCATCCAAAAAATATCTACTCTTTGATGTTGCCCGTGCATGCCGTTTACTTCAATAGTTGAATGTTTGGGAGCCGTAGCAAGCGAAGAATCCATATCGCCAAGCCCGTTCAGGTAGCCTTCGCAATTTACATTTCCAAAATACTTCAAATAAACGTTGGCACGGCGTTCATTTAGTGGGTCAAGGTGTTTGCTCACGTTGGTATCAGCATTTACCACCAACTTACCATTTTCGCGAACAATAGTAAATGAATTAATAGGCTTGTCTGCATATTTCATGGAAACGCTTTTTATCTCTTCCGGAGCAATATTAAAAATAGTTCTATCGCGCCAGTCCTTTAGTTTAGAAGTAAAACGGGAAGTCAGGTAACCGCTAAAACCGTCTACATGTATAACATAAGGTTGTGTAGCGCCTTCCAGCAGCATATTCGTTCCTGTGTTGTTTACCGACACTCCGCCTACATATATAACCTTCATTTTTTTGCCCGCACGGTCGTATACCTCAACTTTAATACCATCGGTAGAAAGGTTTTTTATGGCAACGTCGTGCGCCGATTGAGTAACGGGATAAAGGGCATATTGCTTGTAAAAAGTCTCCATTATGAGGTCCAGCGTACTTTTTAACGCCTTGTACTGTTTGTTCACTATCCAGCCGCTGTCGGTGCGCTCCACTGTTACCGATTCTCCATCGTGAGCTGCGATAAATATCTTGCCTATTGATGCAGTATCCTTTATAGTAAACCCAGCTTCTGTAGGGCTGTAAGGGCTTTCCGTTTTCCTGATCAGGAAAAAATAAACTGAAAACCCCAAAAATCCGAGAATTACCAAATACAGTATTGTTTTGCGCATTAATTAGCAGTTTTAGGGGTTACCGGTTTTGTTTCATACCTACGCTTTCTTACAAACATATAAAACGAAGCAAAGATCAACACTGCTACTATAGGTACTGCAACGTTTACAGTCTGCCATTTTGTTTGTTCGTCTTTTACCCTGCCATTATCCAGTAAGCGCAGTTTCATTTGTTTAGATCTTGCCTCCAGCACGCCGGAATTGTCCGTCAGGTATTCCAGACAGTTAAGCAAGAAACGCTTGTTGGCAAAATATTCGCCGGTCCATTTATTATAGCCCATTGGCAATAAGCCGCCTTTTACCGAATAATCGCTCGTAAATGCATCGCCAATAGATACTACTATCATTTTATTGCCACTGTCGCAAACCGCCTTAAATGGGGCCTTGATCGAATCGAGCAACCGTAAATATTCAGGTGCAAGTATATTGTTGTATGCAGAATGAAACTTACCCTCAAGCAACATAGCCACTGGTAAGTACGACTTATTGAACATCTCGTATTTTAGCGGAAAATTCATTATTGAAAGACTTACACGGGTAGGTGTAAACGACTTCAAACTGTATTTAGATGATTGCAATAAAGTTGTCTTCTTTATACCAGCGGTACGAATGGTATCAATAGTATTGGTAAACCCACCTAACACATAATCCATGTTCCTGACAATCTGATGGTCGGCGGTAG
This sequence comes from uncultured Bacteroidota bacterium, assembly GCA_903882805.1. Lineage (GTDB taxonomy): Bacteria > Bacteroidota > Bacteroidia > Chitinophagales > Chitinophagaceae > Nemorincola. The sequence continues at coordinate 12,622 of CAIRYK010000043.1, forward strand.
GATTCAAACGCGGAAAATAGGGCCAGTCTCTGCTTTGAGCCACATCGTTCTCTGGCTTGCGCCCCAACTGAACGCATTGCATATCTTCCAGCAAGTCGTTGTTTACGCGTACACCATATTTAAATAACAAATCATCAATTTCCAGCGGCATATCCATTGCAATAAATTGCGATGCATTTCGCAAGCTGTCGAGCGATGCATTTACCTTATTCAAAGCCCATAACACACGGCCGCCGCGCATTATGTATTGGTCTATTTTTAGCTTCTGTGGTCCTGTAAAGGGAGTTGTGGGCGAGGCTATTATAATCGCATCGTATGCACGCGAAATTTGAAACACGTGCGTAAGATCTACAGTATCAAGTATGTAATAATGCGGCAAAGTGGCCAACATGTCATATGCCTTTATACCCAGGTCTTCACCATTTCCCGTTATGTAGGCTACCCGCGTTATGTCCGGTTTATTCAGGGCGTTTAAAGCGCTGGCAAATTTATATTCCAACATCGCTTCGGCATAACTGATCTTCTCTGCAGCTGACTTATTTGGCGGATCTTCCAGCAACATTATTGGTACTTCCTTACCATTATATTGCATATAGGCGTAGGGAAAAAACACCTTAGATGAATAATCTTCATCTTCACGCACATCGAGCTGCAGCGCTTTTACACCCTTTCCACTTAAGTCATGTATAATTTGCTTTTTCTCTTCAGTAGTTTTACCCTCAAGTGGATCAATAAAACGAAACACAATTTTTGCTCCGGCAATATCTTTAAATGAACTCAGCCTTTCGCGGATCGCTTCCTGCAAACGTTGAAGCTGAGCCGGAAATTTACCTTGCAGATAAACGTCTACTACTGCCACTTCCTTCATGTTTTTCAACAAAGATTTAGTGGGGTCTGATAATGTAAAACGTTTTTCCTGAGTAAGGTCTAATCCGGAATGGAAATACGAAGCCAGAATGTTCACGCAAAGCAGTATAGCCGCCATCATAAAAATGCGGATACGCGCGTGAACCTGCTTTTGATTCTTATTTGATGCTGTTTTAGCCATAAGCCACAATCTTAACTCATTCTGCCAGCGCCCTTAGTGCGGTTGCTCAGCGAGAAACGGGTAAGAGATATAAAAAATATGATTACTGAAAGAAAATAAACCACGTCGCGGGAATCTACCAATCCACGGCTGATTGAATTATAATGAAATTCCATGCCTATCATGCTCAGGTAGTAATCTATCCCTTCAGAGAATTTTGGAAGTTTACTTAACTGTTCAAATCCTGTATATAGGAGGTAGCACGCCAGCAATGAAATAAGAAAACCTACCACCTGATTTGAAGTAAGCGAAGAGCAAAAAATACCCACTGCGCCAAAAGTTGCAGCCAGAAAAAACAATCCTACATAAGAACCTATCAGGCCGCCCGTATCGAGTCCTACATCAGGAAACGAGAGATTGCTTATAGTGAATACATATATGAACGTTGGGATAATAGCAAACAATATCAACGCAAGCGTTGCCAGATATTTACCTACTATGATATCAAGGTCGGTTAGCGGCTTGGTTGAAAGCCACTCTATGGTACCTGTGCGAAACTCATCGGCAAAAGAACGCATGGTAACAGCCGGCACAAGTAAAAGCAACAACCAGGGCGCGATACCAAAAAAACGATCAAGGTTGGCATAGCCATATCCAAGAATGCTATATTCCGGAATGATCCATAAAAACAAACCACAGGCCACTAAAAATACTAACAAAGCCACATAGCCGACTATGGAACTAAAGAAAGAATTTATTTCCTTAATAAAAATACTACGCATTAGGAGGAAATGTTCAAAGAAGGGCAAATATAATAAAACCCGACCGCAATCAATATTTTAAGGAAATTGTAAAAGTTAAAATTTGGTGTTTAAAATGCCAAAAATGGTTGTGCAATTAGATGAATTTGAAAGTAGCAAAATAATATAAAAGGCTATCAATGAGTAAACAGTCTTGCTATGAAAAAGGCGGCGGCGGCGGCCACAGACCCTATAAGCGCCACCTTCACTGCCCCACCCCACGGATTTTGCCCGGTAACCTTAGCTTTAAAAAAACCAAATACAAACAGACATGCAACAGTAATGCCGGCAGAGAGCTTTAAACCATCTAGCGGAAGCGTTGTAAAAAAATAGGGTGATAATGGAACCAGCCCGCCAACAACATATGATATACCTATATTCATTGCGCTTTTTGCCGCTCTTTTTGCGTCAGGTTGCTCCAGCCCCAATTCGTAGCGCATCATAAATTCCACCCACTTTGCCTTATCCTTCGCCATTTCCTCCACTATTTGGTGTTGGGTTTCGGCGCTCAGTCCCATTTCAGCAAAAATCTCCCTAACTTCTTCCTTTTCACGTTCCCGCAAGTTGTCTACCTCCCACTGCTCTCGTTTAAGTTCAGAATTATAGTGGTCTATCTCCGTTTTCCCTGCCAGATATCCGCCCAAACCCATTGCAATAGAACCTGCTACCACCTCTGCCAATCCTGCTACTACTATCACACTATTATCATGCACTGCTCCGCTAAGGCCGGCTGCAAGGGCAAATGGCACTGTGAGACCATCGCTCATGCCTATTACAATGTCTGTAAGCAGGTCAGAGCTTTTAAAATGATTTTCATTGTGCGGTATATGAGTATGCATAAAAATCTGTTTGATACGCCTAAAGCCAGGCATTGGTGACAATTAGAAAACTAAATACATACTGCTAATGCACCTCATGCATGAGCTTCTTTACCACCGGCGATATTAAAACAAGCAATACGCCGCCTATAAGCGCGTACATAGCCAGTTGTTTGTAGCCTTCGGTATACGACATCATTTTCTCTGTCAGCGATGCTTTTTCATTTACAGTACTCATTCCGGCGCCCAGTATGCCTGCAGCATACTGTCCGTAGGCGCTGGCCAAAAACCACATACCCATCATCATACCATGTAGCGGCTTGGGAGCAAGTGTGGTCATTAACGATAGACCTATGGGTGAAAGGCACAGTTCGCCAATTGTTATAACCAGATATGCCAGCGTAAACACATTGAGCGATGTATAACCGGCTGCATCGGCAAAAAACCGGGTGTAATAAAATACATAAAACGCTATACTTAAAAACAAAAAACCCAATCCGAACTTAATTATAGTGTTTGGCTCCATCTTCCTGCTACTCATCCATAGCCACAATAGCCCAAAAACCGGACTGAGCAATATCACAAATAAGGAGTTGGCAGAGTTATTAACTTCGTTTGGATCAATAGGTATATCGATATTGCCTACATGCATGACCGCAGGATGAAAGTTGTAGCGTGCAAAAAGGCTCAACGAACCGCCGGCCTGTTCGAAAAAGGCCCAGAAGAAAATAGAAAATATAATAAATACCAATGCAGCAGTAAGTTTCTGACGCTCTACTTTGGAGTATTTAAACATTTCGTAAATAATGTACAGCAACGCCGCGGGCCCAACGATGTACATAAAAATATCTGTATAGGCAGTATTAGAAACTAACAACAAAATAAACGGTATTACCAGCAGCGAGCCTGCATAAACCATCAAATCATAGGTTTTGATTTTTGCAGCAGGTAATTTGCCTAAAAATGGTGAAAAGCCGATTGGCCCCAGCGTGCGCTTGGTAAAGATAAATATGCCCAATCCTAACGCCATACCAATACCTGCCAACGAAAATGCAGCATTCCACGAGTAATGATTAGCAATATTGATACATAGATATCCCCCAAGCAAAGCGCCAATATTGATACCTGAATAAAACAAACCAAATCCAGCATCCCGCCGTGGGTCGCCAGCCTTGTATAGATTTCCCACCATAGTCGATATGTTGGGCTTGAAGAAACCGGTGCCCACAATGGTGAAGCTTATACCCATATAATACAGTTTCTCTGGCGAAAAAGCCAGTGTAAAGCTGCCTATAATCATAAGGATACCGCCCCAAAATATTGATTTACGGAAGCCTAATATTTTATCGGCAAAAAAACCGCCAATAAACGCCATCGTATAAATGAACGCTTGAATAGCGCCATATTTCAGATTGGCCTCTTTTTCTGATAACAGGAGCTTTTCGACCATAAATATGGTGAGCATTCCTCTCATGCCATAAAACGCAAAACGCTCCCACATTTCAGACAGAAAAAGGTACCACAACTGCTTGGGGTATTTACCTTTAAAATCTTGTATCTGTTCTAATGTTATCTCCTTTGCGTCTTTTATCAACTCCATTTCAAGTTCGTTTTTTGTGGATGGTTAAAGTTCTGAAAATAACCCGAATATTTATTGCTTTCAAAAAAAATGGCAGGGTTGAGCCCCTGCCATTTAAACAATTGTTGGTTAATGAAATGAGGTATTAGCTTACCCCGTGCATCATCTTTTTCAGTTTTGCACACAGGAAGAACAAAATAACTGAAGCAAGACCTGAGAACACTACAAAAATCATGAAGTATGTGTACAGATTATCGATTGTGATTGACAGGAATTTTGGTTTAGCTGGTTGCAAATCCCATACCTGTAGCGTTACGCTGTTTGGCTTACCCTTCATATCGTTGAGCAGCAAATAGGCATATTTGGGATTGTCGCCAATTGAAAAGACAAACTTTGGCTCTTTTTCGCCGGGAGGCAGGTTCTTCAGCTCCTGCTCGCTCATTGGCGATGGTATGATACGCTTAACCTTAACTGTGTCATATGCAAAACCAGCAGTACTTGTTGCAGTAGCTATAGATGCCAGTGAGTCTAGCTCTTTAGAGCTTTCATTCTTTTTTGTCAGATTCGCCTTCCAGGCTATGGTATTATTGATTGTCTGCTCGTTCTTAACATCGGCCCAGTTGATGGTAGTAGCATCAATGTGCAAATCCTGAACCTTGTAAGTAGCGCTGATTTTCTGTTCTTCGGGGTACAATCCGCTCATGGTACCGGCAAGTTTATTACCAGTTGCAATAGCCAAAAACCAAATACCCATCATCAAAGAAGTGAAGCGTCCGGGCGTCAATTTATTTACCATTGACAAACCAATAGGACTCAGGAACAATTCGCCAATGGTATGCAGGAAATAAAGACCGGTAAGGAAAATGATACTTGCGCCGCCGGCTGGAATGCTCTTTGCTCCAAAAGCAATAAACAAGAATCCAGCAGACAACAACAACAGACCCAAAGACTGTTTGTAAGGCGCTGCAACATTTTTACCTTTTTTTGCCAACCACACCCAGCCAGCGCTGATAATTGGCGCAAGCAACACAATGAAACCAGCATTAAAACTCTGGAAATAGGCAGCCGGCATAGACCAACCAAATACTTTACGATCTGTTTGCTCGGCGGCAAAGAAAGTGAGCGAAGCGCCCGCTTGTTCAAAACACATCCAGAAGAAGATTACAAAAATCATGATGAGGATAATTACCCACAATCTGTCTTTTTCAACTTTGGTTAGTGATTTATCTGTAATAATAACAAACGGCCCAACGGCTGTCATACCATAGATGAGGGAGCCCCAAATATCAATTCCTGCGCCAAAATGCAACAACGAGAACATGATTACAATACCGCCAATAAGTATGGTCAACTGCTGCGCGCTAAATCCGCCGCCTTTTGCATCGGCTGTACCGGCTGTATCTGTTGCCTTGTTAGGTCCCACACCCAGTTGACGACCATCTGGAGCAATAACATATTTATTTTTAGTAAAATAAAATATTACCAAACTCACCAGCATACCCAATCCTGCAGAAAGGAAGCCCCATTTAAAATCTACATTTTCGCCCAGATATCCGCATACCAATGGCGCAAAGAAAGCGCCGGCATTGATACCCATATAAAATATGGTGTAAGCTGAGTCTTTACGCACATCGCCGTCTTTATACAGCTGACCAACCATCGTAGAGATGTTGGGTTTAAAGAAGCCATTACCAAAAATCAGGAAGGTCAGACCAGCCCACATCATGGTTATCGCCAGCCCTTTATCCGCGCTGTGCGAGAACGATGCAGAGAAAAACATCAGGAACTGCCCCAATGCCATTAGCAGTCCACCAACGAAAATCGACTTACGGTTACCCCAATATCTGTCGGCTACGTAGCCCCCTATTAATGGGGTTAAATAAACAAGACCGGTATAGCTACCGTAAATGTTGCTTGCAGCCGACTTGTCGAGCAGCAACATTTTTGTCATATAAAGTGCAAATATGGCGCGCATGCCATAATAGCTGAAGCGCTCCCAAAATTCTGTAGCAAATAGTACATATAGCCCTTTGGGGTGGCCGCTTTCTGTGTTTTCTGTGCTCATCGACATTTTAGCGTTTTTTTACGGTCAGTTTAAGTTGTGAAAAATTAAGTAAGTGCCAAAATAAATAAAAAAATCAGTGATTGACCCAGCCGAGACCAGTTTTTTTACACATTACTACAATAAATCAACAAAATACCGTCAACAGGGGGGCGTTACAATCCATTTAATTTAAATACGCCGAGGAAATACGCTCAAGTCAAACAAATTTCGCGTGATAAGCCATTTTATAAGTCAAGTCTATCAAACGCCAATGGCGTGCTACACAGTAGGAATGAACAAAGCTGTGGCAATGAAAAAAACTGTAAAACAAAAAATTAAAATAAACCGCCGTCCGCCAATTTTTTAGTTTTTTTGCACATAATTCAAAAAAATGAAAAATATTCTCCTTTTGGGGTCGGGCGGACGCGAGTGCGCTCTTGCTTGGAAACTGAGTCAGAGTCCGTTGTGCGGCAATTTCTTTATTGCTCCGGGCAATTCGGGCACCAGCGAGTATGGCCGTAACCTTCCATTTTCTTACAACGATTTTGAAAGCATAAAAAAGGCTTGCATAGAATTCAATATTGACATTGTGATTCCGGGTCCAGAAGAACCTTTGGTAGCCGGCATTTATGACTTCATAAAAAACGATCCATATTTGAGCCACATTGTTGTTGTAGGTCCATCGAAAGATGGCGCACAACTGGAAGGCAGCAAGGCCTATTCTAAAAAATTTATGGCCCGTCACAATATCCCAACCGCCGCTTATAAAGAATTCACAGTAGATAGTTTTGAACAGGGCGTTGCCTATATAAAACGCAGCGAAATGCCCATTGTTATAAAAGCAGATGGACTTGCAGCCGGTAAGGGTGTAGTAATTGCAGACAACACCATAGATGCGGTAAAAGCATTTCGCGCCATGGTTATGAACAAGCAGTTTGGCGACGCAAGTAAAACTGTGGTTATTGAACAGTTTCTTGAAGGCATTGAACTTTCGGTTTTTGTACTCACCGACGGCACAAACTATGTACTGCTACCCGAAGCAAAAGACTATAAGCGTATTAGCGAAGGTGATACCGGATTGAACACAGGCGGCATGGGGGCCATTTCGCCCGTACCATTTGCAGACGAAGAATTTATGCAAAAGGTAACTGACCGGATTATTAAACCTACAATTGAAGGATTAAAAAAAGAAAACACTGTATATCAGGGTTTTATCTTCTTTGGCTTAATAAAAGTAAAGGGCGAACCATACGTCATAGAATACAATTGCCGCATGGGCGACCCCGAAACAGAGGTGGTGATCCCGCGGCTCGAAAACGATTTGGTGGAATTGTGCATTAAAATGAGTCAGGGCAAATTAAACGAAGTTGTTACAGAACATAGCACACGCGCGGCAGGCGCTGTGATGCTTGTTGCTGCCGGCTACCCGGGCGATTACCAAAAAGGCAATGTAATGACTGGCTTTGGCGAAGTTAAAGGCAGCCTTCTTTTCCACGCAGGAGCAATTAAAAAAGGTGATGCTGTTGTCACCAATGGCGGTCGAATTCTTGCCGTTACGTCGTACGGAGCAGATATCAAGCAGGCGCTTGCAAAATCGTACGAAAACGCAGAGAAAATAAAATATGAAGGTAAATACTACAGAAAAGATATAGGCTGGGAGTTTTAGTACATCCAATGTGCAAAATAAGAGCGCAGGCATTGACATATGGCTGCGCTCTTATTTTTATAAAAATTGAAAAGGCGCTATTTTCCTTTCAATGTCAATTTTGTTTTTCTTGCCAGCGCCATTAGCCTGCTTTTCAAAAGCTGGCCCATAGGCAAATTGTAAGCAGGCGTTGCTTTAGGCTTAAAATCAATAGCTTTTATTACATTTATGTACCTTGCAAGGCAAACACTCATACTAAATTCATTTTCAGCGAGTTGTCGTGCTGCATTTCTTCTTACAGAGGCTAATACGGAAGATAACTTTACAATTTTCTCAGCGGCGTCTTCAATATCGCCCACTGCAAATATGCTTAAACAGCTTTCTGCAAAGGCATGATGTTCGTAGTCCTCTATTCCACTTACCCTTGTGCCTACCATACCGCAACCTGCGCCCAGGGCTTCCATCATTGCAATGGGCGTTCCTTCAAAATCAGAGGTCATCAGCAGCATATCTGCATTTGCAAGAAAGCTCGCCACCTCAGCCTGCGAGCGCCACCCTCTGAATGAAATGCTTTGCTGCAATCCAGCGGCTTCTGCCCCAGCCATAAGCCCTGCCTTGGCATCTCCATCGCCTATAATATCCAGATGAAACCGAATATTTCTGTTGGCCAATAGCTGAGCTATTTTTAGCAGATCACCGGCGCGTTTCTGGTATACGCTCACTCTGCCAGCATATACAAGCTTAATAATGCCGTCGGTACGATCGCCATTATCAATGGCAGGTAGCTTTATGCCGCAAGGTATAGTGTGTACCTGCGCCTGCTCAAGCTCTGGAATTTGCCTGAGCAAAGTGGCATTTACCCTTTTTGAAACACATATTATCGCCGAGAGTTGTTTGTAGTATTGGGCTGCAATATTGTAATAGTAAGGCTCATCGGCATGCAATACGGCAACTATGGGATATGTATTATGAAAATATGCCCCTGCCTTCCATACCGATGCATCGTCCGACAAAATAATAGGGGTGCCGGCTGGTAAACGTTCTATAAGTTGAGCATAAACCGAAACCCTGTATTCGGGTGTTCCAAACTCGAACTCGTAGCCCACCTCTGCCAAATGGATCTGAACGCTATTTTCGCTTTGTGTCAATAATTGCACCATCGACTCCCTTCCTTTTGCGGAAAGAAACTCCTTTACTGGCTTAACAGTGATAAAATGCACTTCAAGACCCAATCTTGAATATTCTATGGCTGCATCGGCCATCCAGCGCGTAACACCGCCCCTGTGGTAGGGATGGCATAAAAAAGCTATTTTCTGCGACAATTTGATTTGGGGTATTAAAGCAAATATGGAAACAAAAGTAAGGCCAGAAGATTAATAGCAAGTATATTTTTGTTTGCTGAATCAATACAATTATAAAATGCAATCACAAAAGATAAAAAACAGGCAAATTCTATAAATATAGCCGCCAAAAACTATCACTTACGGTCACGTTAACATTCCATTCATACAACTAATGGATGTATATAACGTTATAGACGAAATTTAATGGCTATATTTGCAAGTTCAACCTCCACTACTTAACTGAAAACTTATATATACCTGTAAATGACGACAACTACAAATCGCATGAAAAACACCGACGCTATACGATTAAGTACCATAATACAGCGAAACGAAGCAAAATTTCTTGCCAACAAGCTTGGCGAGGAAATGGTGATGATGAATATGGAAAATGGCGATTTTATTACAATGAATAATGTAGGAGCAGATATTTGGGAATTAACAAACGAACCAATAACTGTAAGCGAGCTAATAATAAAACTACTTAATCTATACAATACTACAGGCCCTCAATGTGAAGTGGAAACGATTGATTTTTTGAACCACGCCTCCAAACAGAAAATATTCACATTTATACAATAACATTTGGTGGGTTTCATAAGTCTTTGGGGAAGAAAAATAAAGAGCTTTTTCGCTATTCCTGCGGGTGTAAAGGCATTATTATTTGAAGCCTATTTTACCGCTCTATATGTAAAGCTTGCTTTATTGTTCTTTCCGTTTGCCAGAGTAGCGAAATGGCTAGGAGCGCCGCAAGCAGACCCTCTTGATGAAATTTCGCCATTGGGTGTTGCACAAGCAAAAAAAATCATGTTCGCACTTAAATTGTGTGAACGATACACTCCTTGGCATTTGGAATGTTACACATTGTCGGTAACCGGCAAGATTTTACTGAACCGAAGAAAACAAAAAGGTATTTTGTATTTTGGCTTTCTGAAAGAGCCCAATGGTAAACTTAAAGGGCACGCCTGGCTGAAAACCAACAGTGTGATTGTTACCGGCGGCGAAGTTCATGCTGCATATCAAGTGCATTCGGCTTTTGTGTAAGCCAGATATTAGTAAACGCAACAACCATTAAATTTGTCAACAACAAGCAGGACAATGTACAAGTACCTCGGATTCGGATTGCATATAGCCAGTGAAATTGAGTGCCCGGAATTAATGCCATCCAATTTCGAAATAGCCGATGTTACCATACGGATAGGCAAGACACCTAATAATATCGCCAACGAAGACAATGCTAAAATTCCATTTTCCAGCATCAACAAAAATGAATACCTACTCGATATTCAGAACATTTGTAAATACTATGCAGCGAATGGCAATCTTATAATTGCCGAACCTGCCGACGGCACAGACGAGCGTAGCATCCGGCTTTTCGGGCTTGGCGTTGTCATGGCTGCAATACTTTATCAGCGAAACCTCATACCGCTACACGCATCGGGGATATTACGAAACGGTAAAATTATTTTGTTCACCGGAAATTCCGGAGCAGGAAAATCGACGCTAATAGCTCACCTGATAACCAGGGGCCATCAAATCTTCACCGATGATATTTGCATTCTAAATAGCGACATTACTGAAAAAACAATTCAGGGAACTGCATCGTACCCTATGATAAAATTATGGGACGATGCAGTGGAACAACTCGACAATGATTTATTCACACTCGACTTTAAGGTTAGGCCAAAACTGCCAAAATACGGTCAGTTTTTTCACGATAGATTTGATACAGGCGACTACCCTATCGATAAAATATTTGTGCTGAATCCAGACAGGTATGCAACCGAAATAAGCTTGAAGCAAATGAAACCTGCACAGGCATTTAAACTTCTTGAACAGCAAACATACAAAAATCACCTGATAACCAATACATTAACACGTAAACATCATTACTCATTATTGCTGCGGCTTGCACAAACTACACCTGTCTTTGAAATAACCCGCCCTGTGGCAGGAGCTCCGGTTACTGCAATTTACGACTCAATTCGTGAGCTGATATGATAACGCACCACCCAATGCAACACCACAAAATAATGTGGCTCGCGTCTTACCCAAAATCGGGCAACACATGGATGAGAGCCTTTTTGTCGGCATTGCTAGGTGATGGAGCGGTGGATCTTAACAATATGAAATCGGATGGAATTTTCTCGTCAAGAGCCATTTTTGATAGCATTACAGATCTCGATTCGCGTTACTTATATGATGAGGAAGCAAAATCGATGTTAGCCAATGTGTACCGGCAGCTCGCAAAAAGCCGAGCGCAATTAAACATTATCAAAGTACACGACGCCTACGAAAACGATATTTACAATAAGCCGATTATTCCCGCCGATGTTACCTTCTGTGCAATCTACATAATCCGCAATCCATTAGATATTGCCGGGTCGCTATCTGGCCACATGAAAATGCCCATTCAAGACGCTGTAGATATGCTGTTAAATCCAGACTCCAGTATCGCTCAGCAACCCAACAATCGCAACAAAAGTAACCAGTTCCGCCAGCATTTATCCGACTGGTCGGGGCATGTGGAGGGATGGACAAACAATATACCATTCCCGGTGTATGTGGTACGATATGAAGATATGCTGAATAATAGTATGCCAACGTTTTCGGAATTGCTACACAAAATAGACTGGAATTACCCGAAAGAGACGATAATGCAGGCGATCGCCGCTACCAATTTTGAAGCATTACGCAATCAGGAAGAGACTAGAGGTTTTGCTGAAATGGATATACCCGGCGCAAGATTTTTCAGGGCCGGAAAAACAGGAAATTGGAAAAATGAACTGACATCAGCACAAATAACCGCCATTACCACAAAACACTGGCGTGTAATGGAACAATATAACTACCTGCCGTAGGCCAAAATCTTGTTGCTTTATCGGGTTACGATGCCTATTTTTATGCAACTATGGAACATTTACTTTTATTACATGGCGCACTTGGAGCAAGCGCACAATTAATGCCATTGGCAGAAAAATTCAGCGACTTTTTTCAAGTTCATACGCTCAACTTTTATGGCCATGGCGGCAACCGGATCAGCGACAACCCATATAGTATTCACCAATTTGCAGCTGATGTTCTGCGTTTTTTAGACGAAAAGAATATTGAAAAGGTTTCTGTTTTCGGCTATAGCATGGGTGGATATGTGGGCATGTATATTGCCAAACATCACCCTGATAGAATCAATAAAGTGGTTACACTGGCTACAAAATATGACTGGAATGAACAGATTGCCGCTAAGGAAGTATTGATGTTGAATCCAGCAAAAATTGAAGCAAAGCTTCCAGCTTTCGCCCAGATACTTAACGAACGCTTTGCCCCAGCAGACTGGAAAATTGCGCTGCAAAAAACTGCCGAAATGATGATCGCGTTGGGTGCAGATAATACGCTTAAACTAATTGACTACGCAAGCGTCACTACCCCCGCCCTCCTGCTGCTGGGCGACCGTGATAAAATGGTAGCGGTTGATGAAACAATAGCTGTTTTTAAAGCGCTGCCCAATGCGCAACTGTGCATTTTACCCAATACCCAACACCCGATTGAACAAGTAGACCTTACACTGCTTTCTACTATAATATTGCCATTCCTAACCAAAAAGTAAGCGATTAAAGCGCCTAAAACTTAAATATTCGATAGGTAACCAATCGTTTACCGACACTATATTTTTTACATTTGCAAGAAGCAGCACTAAAAAAATTCTTCAATGAGATTCACAGACAAACTGATAGCAACGCTAAAAAAAGCATACGAAAACTACAGTCTTCACAAAAACCGCCAGTATCTTGATTTGAAAGAATTGATGAATGCCGCTGATATTATAACCAATCACGAGGAGGTTGTAAATCTTGGTAAACGCTTGGAGGGTGACGGCTTGGTTATTTTTCACCTTAAATATGGAAATAACGGCACTCCTCATATTTACCTAACAAGCGAAGGAATAGACAAATGTGAAAGCGGGACACTATTCGATGTGGAAGTTCAAGTTCAACAAGCGCTTGCGGAGAATAGCGCAGACCTAAGTATTGCGGAAACGCCCCCAGCTATAATAGAGAAGTCGACGGAAGATAGCGCTCGAGCAACAATGGATGTATTTATCTCGCCAATTGTGGATACGCCTGTGCAAGACCAAAAACACACTGAACAGAGCAATGCAATAATTGTACCTGATATTTTAGAAATGACGATAAATAAAGCTGCTCCGGTAAATTCTGAAACAGCAACGACGCCCGTGGTAGCAACGGAAACAATGAAGAACGCAACAAGCCTGCGCCTGTTACTACAAGAAATAAAAATAGCTGCTTCTCTAAATGAAGATTTGCGCGTGAGGGAGGTAAAAGAACTACTTGAACGTATTGAAGAATTGACTGTGTATATTAACGTTCAACAGCGGATACCCAAATATGGTTTCTTAGATTTTTTACAGGCTATTAACAAAATAGAACCAATGCACAATTTCAAGCCTAGTCTTAATAATTATCTGGCTTAGCCTGCAATTTCAAACTAATCCTATAAATTTCTAAGGGAAAAACCGTTAAGCTTTATTCGCTATGGTTGAACAGACTCAATCGGGGCTATTTTATTAGCATATATTTGTAGCCCCAACTATTAAGAAAAATGGATTAATCATAACTACATTATTCTAAAATGTTCTCCTATCCATGCCGAAAGTCAAGCTACCGTACGTAATATTGTATTTTATTTTAATTCCGGTCATTATTTTCCTTTATTTCTTAAATTGGAAAACCGACGTAATATATGGTGATGATCTTTACGTATATAAGGACTATTTCGATGCAGGGCGACGGCTCGCCAAGGTAAACATGTCTACCATATACGAAAAATACCGACCGGTGCACGATATGGTAGTTGCGCTTCTTATTCGGCTATGTAACAAAAATATATTCAGTTATTACGTTTTCAATGTTTTGGTACAGGCAATAAACGCTGTGATATTTGCGCGTATTGCACAACTATTCATTAAGTCTGTATATTTCTGTGCGCTGCTTGGCTTGATGATAGGTATATCTAGATTTTCTTATTACAATATAACACAACTTTTCAACGGGGGCGCATTGGAAGGTATGGCTATGACCTTCTTTCTGCTGTCGCTATTTTTTGTGCTGAAGGCAATAACCGATAAGAAGTTAACCGAAGCTAACGTAAAGAATAACGCGCTTTATAGTATACTATTCGCAAACCTGAGCCTTTATACCCACGAGCGTTATATTGTTATTCTGCCTTTTCTTATCCTTGTTTTTACGCTTACAAAAAGGTTCAAAATATTGCCCTTAAGAAAAAGAATAGACCTAAGTTTTCTCGTTTTTGTTTCTTTGTTGCTCAATGTTCTGATAAAAAAAGTAGTGTTTTCCATGCCATTTTTTGTTGGCACAGGGGGATCAAAAATCGAGTTTTCTTTAGAAAGAGCAACGGGATATATTCACGACGGTCTATTGTCAATTATTCAAATAAACTCCGGCCCCGATTACCTATCGGGGATGCACTTCAACGGGCTCCCTGCATTAAATAAGGGTTTGGTTATTACAGTTGTTGCATTCACTTTCGTAGTTATTCTATCTTGGTTAGGGATTACAATTTTCAAAGCAATCAATAAACCTAAACCCATTAACAAACAATCTACAGATCAATTTCATACATCAGCAGGAATGATGCTATTTCTTTTGGGCGCACTTTTCTTTTTGTTTTTGATACCTGCCGTAATTACTATACGTTTAGAGCAAAGGTGGCTGCAAGCATCCTATAGTGTTTTCATATTAATGCTCATTATAGCAATATCTGACCTCAACCTAAGCAAAAATAAATGGCTGAGCTACTCTATTTTATTGATTACAACGATCTCTGTGATTAATGATTACATGTACCTAAACAAAGGCATTCAATACCTCTACCTGACTGGTGCGCAAAATGCAGCGTCGCTATTTGAAAAAGGATTAAAAAATGATGAAATACACACTAGGACACGCAATATATACATAGTAGAAAAAGCAAGAAACACAAATGACGAGAATGGGCTGTTGTGGGCGCTTGGCAACGGATACATTTTTGACTTTTACAAGTATAACACAATGGGGATTTTGTTCGTTGATTCTGTATACGAACGAATGAAATCAGTAAATGACACCAACCTTAAGCGATTTAACCCGAGCGCAGACGAAATTGTTTTGCTAAAAGATCACATTATCGACCTTACCAGCGATTATGAAAAAGACTCACTAAAAAACCTGAAGTTCGACTAAGCGTTCGATTTACCATTTATTACACTTAGCATCTGCTCGTGTATTAGACCGTTAGTAGCGAGGGTTTGTTTTTCAAATACATTGTAAGGTTGTCCGTCGAAATCGGTGATTCGGCCACCTGCTTCCTGCACTATCAGATACCCTGCTGCAACATCCCAAGCGCTAAGGTTGTACTCCCAAAATCCGTCGAAACGACCGCATGCAACCCAACACAGGTCGATAGCTGCAGAACCTAAACGACGTACCGGTAAGCCCTCCAACACTATACGCTCAAACACCTTAATAGGATGCTCTTTACTGTCGTCTGGCCACTTATAGGGAAAGCCCGTTACTAGGCACGCTGTTTTAAATTCAGCTTTAGTCGAAACACTTATGGGGATACCATTCAGCGTAGCCCCTTTACCTTTTTCTGCAAAAAACAGCTCATCCATCATCGGATTAAAAACTGCGCCTAATACGAGTTGATTTTTATAAAGCAAGCCAATACTTACGCAACATATAGGTATCCCGTGGGCGAAATTCACCGTACCGTCTATAGGATCTATCAACCACTGATAGTCTGATACTTGTATCATTTCTCCTACTTCTTCGCTGATTATTGTATGCTCCGGATAGCGCTGCCTGATAATCTGAATTATCTTATCCTCGGCATGATTATCTACTTCCGTTACCAGATTGTTGATACCTACTTTATGATCTATTTTGAAAACGCCATTGAAATAGTGCAAAATAATTTTGCCTGCTTCTTGTGTAGCGTGGAGTAATACCTCTTTCAATCCATCCATAGGTCACAATTTAAGCTCTTTTCCTAAATAATAGTCAATAACTTTTAACTTAAAAATCAGATCGTATTTGGCGCTCACTAAATTTGCTGCAGCACCAAACTCAGAGTTTTGTGTTACCAACAAATCAATAGTGCTGCTTAGCCCTAGGTCATAACGTTTCTTAGCAAAATCAAGGGCGCGTTTTGCAGCTTCTTGCGCGCGTTTTGCAGCATTATATTTTTGAATAGAATTTAGTGCATTGTTATGCGCTTTGTACACATTTTGTTTCAGCGTTAGTTCGGCATTGTCTTCTACCAGCTTCTGCTGCGCCAGATTTATCTTAGACTGCCTGATGGCATATTGCGACTGCCAGCCATTGAACACGGGCACATTAAGGCTCATAAAAACCGAGTGACGAATGTTGTTGTCCAATTGCGTACCGAAAGGCACTTTAGGAGTCAATGTCTTGAAAACGGGCTGATATACTGTATCTCCGCTGCGGCCTGCTATACCAATTGGTGAAAATCCTACAAGCTCGTTTGTGGGTTGATAACTGAGATAATTACTTGCATAGTTGGTACCTATCTGGTAACCTAGGCTTAATTGAGGATAAAGTCCGCCTCTGGCAACAGATACGGCTTTCTCTGCGGCCTTAACTCTTAACTTACTGCCCTTTATAGAACCAAAATGCTGGTGGGCTTTTTCAAATATCTCTGCTGGCTGTAATACGCTAACTCCAAGCTGATCCGCCATTTCCAGATTTGGCGCCTGTATACTGAAGGGCTCGTTGAAATTGAGATTAAGTAATGTTTTAAGGTCAAGGATTGAAGAATTGTAATTTGCAATAGCGTTGATAAGATTTGAGCTATCAGTCGCTAATTGCGATTCCAGTTGAGCAACATTCAATTCTGGCAGTCTTCCTGCATCGGCAAATGCTTTTGTCTGAGCAAGTTGCGCTTTCGATAGTTCAACCTGATTACCGCTTACATTTACCTGTTCTTTTGCGAGCAGGGCTGTAAGAAATCCAGTTGCCACATTGATAGATACATCATCTTTCAACTGATCCAGGTCTGCAAGTGATGCATCTAACAAGTAACGATTACGTTCGATAGAATTACGCACTTGCATCCAGCCAAACAATACAACGTTAGCATTGCCCGATGCACTCAGGAAGTCGTATCCTGCATCAACAAACTGGTTGGTTGTTGGGTTGATGGATCGACCATAACTTTTACCATAACTGCCGTTAGCGCTCACAGACGGCAGCTGAGACAAGCGGCTCTGTAGCAATGTGTAACGGGCTAATCGGGCAGTAAGCGAATCTTGCTTGATGGATATATTATGGTCTAGTGCGTACTGTACGCAGCGTTGCAAAGACCAAACATTATCGGCATTAGCTGGTTGTGCAACCGCAGCTGCGTTAACGAAGCAAAAGGCTAAGAAAATAGCGAAAAATGAGCGCATACAACAAAAGTAAGCAATTGTAGCGACCTTGATATCCGATAAAATTGTGAAAATTAAGTCGGAATCTTTCCAAAATAAATCTAAATAACCATATCAGCATTTTTATTAGGAATAAAAAGCCCAAGCTACACTTTGACTATTTATTTCGCACAACACCCGCATAAAAACAACTTCTACACCTTGGTTCGTATAAATCATGTCCACCCACTAACTCCTGCTTGTTAGCGTCATTTTTTCTGTAGCTAAAATTGGCTATATCGCCGCATTGCACACATATTGCATGCAGTTTTGTTATATACTCAGCTCTGGCCAGCAACTGAGGCATAGGCCCGTAAGGTTTGCCTTTATAATCCATATCCAGCCCGGCAACTATTACACGCATACCTTGAAGTACCAGTTCTTCAACAACCTCAGTAATACTCGCGTCAAAAAACTGTGCTTCATCAATCCCAACAACATCAACGCCTGACGCCAATAGCAAGATATTAAAATGATTTTCGACTGGAGTAGACCTAATGCGCGACGCATCGTGCGAAACAATATCCCCGGGATCGTAGCGTACATCAATAATTGGTTTGAAAATCTCCACGGTTTGTCCTGCAATTTGCACGCGTTTCAATCTGCGAATCAATTCCTCAGTTTTTCCGGAAAACATCCCCCCGCATATCACCTCCAACCACCCTTTCTTACGCCCTGAATGAAATGGCTCAATGAACATAGCTATTTGTTATTGTTTAGTAAATTTTATAAAAATAGTGACTTATTTTTTAATAAAAAGAAGTATCCTTCTATTTTTCGAAAAAGTCAGTTTCCGATAATACCATGCACATATTGTACAATCGCCAAAGTGGCGCCACCATTTGCAGCAACGTAGTTCTTTGATGCTTCAGCGTGCTTTTTATATTCCTCATCGTTTTCCAGTTCATAGATTGTGGCTAAAAATCCTGCGCTATCCTGAACCGAAAAACCGCCGCCGGTGTCAATTAGTTCACCAGCCTCAATAAACTGATGGTATACTGGACCAAAAATACAGGGCGCACCATATGCCGCTGCCTCCAGAACATTGTGTATACCTGCTTTACCAAAGCCCCCACCAATCCACGCAACTTTTGCATATTTATAAATATGCAGCAGGTAACCAACTTTATCTACAAGCAAAACACGCTGACTAATTGCTCCCATCGAAGGTACACCACTTAAATCTGACCATTTAATCAGGCCTCCGCCAAAAAGATTTTGAATAGCGTTTATATGCCTATCGTCTACTTCGTGAGGCACAAGCGCTACCTTATAGGTATCAGGCAGTTGCTTCATAGAGTTAAAGAGCATTTCTTCATCTTCTTTCCAAGTGCTACCTGCTACCAGAATTTTGCAGCCCCTGCTAAATTCATCCATTATAGGCAGCGCTACCGATTGCCCAATTGCGGTCAGTACCCTGTCGAATCGCGTATCTCCTGCTACTGTTACGTTGACAATACCTATGCCGCGCAATAACAGCTGCGATAACTCATCCTGCACAAACAAATGAGTGAACATGTTGAGCATTTTACGCTGCAGCCCTCCGTACCATTTAAAGAAGCCATGCTTTTCTTTAAATACGGCAGAGATTAGTAACATAGGTATTTTCTTATCTGCAATGGCTTTCAAGTAGTAATACCACAATTCGTATTTGACAAAGATGCACAGTGAGGGTTTTACAATTTCAAGAAACTGCTGCGCATGCGCTGGGCTATCTAACGGCAAGTAGAATACGTAGTCTACGCCTTTGTAGTCTTTACGCACCTCATACCCAGATGGGGAAAAGAAAGTAAGCAGTATTGCATACCGCGGGTACTGTGCCTTGAGCGCTTCGATTACAGGGCGCCCCTGTTCAAACTCTCCCAAAGAAGCGCAATGAATCCAGATTCGGGGTCTGTGTTCGCCGGCAAATGCATGCTCAAGCCTATCTATTAGTCCGCGCCTGCCAGCAACAAATAAACGAGCCTTTTCTTTAAATAGAGCAGCTATCCGTATAGACAACGCATATGCGCCAATTAAAATCCTATAGATAGCTGCAGTTAGCATTATTCGAATAATAGATCTTCAGATTTACGTTTAAATATTGGTATCATTATACCGCCTCTAATGCCATAGAGTATATCTAGTCTTTGCTTATTGTCGGGCCTTGCTACATCATACAGGTAATCTCTACGACCTTGTGTAAAACCAAACAATGCATCTAAGCCGACTGTAACATTTATCAGTCTGCTTTTCGAAAAGTAAATATATCCTACATATTGCTCTGCAAATATGCCATTAGTCAGCCGGTCATATCCCTTCAGCAGCTCATCGCGTATCTGGTCCACAGCCTTATTCTGGTCGAAAATATTGAGTTTATGCTGCATAAAACCTACCGATGTAACCACGCACATTCCGTTGTCAACGCTTTTTTTATTTAGCGGAATAATCTTTCCAACCTGGACGCCCACAGCATATCCACGTTCATATACAGGCACTCCCACGCGCTGACCATTCTTATCTATAAATTCATAAACTCCGCCCGACTTAGGCGAATAGCGATCTGTAATATTTACCATCACGGAATCTTCCTTAATAGCGCTACCCACTATGAAATCGAACTTTACACCTATCAGCCAGTTGCTCGATGTTTTATAGATCACACCGGGGCCTATACGGCTGCTATTGCCAAAACGCTTGGCCATATCGCCGCCAGGCAAATCGCCCGACACATTGCCTTGCAAAATGAATCCTTTCTTGGGCTCCTTTTTTTCAGCGCCGCCAAATAATTTTTCTTTGTCCTGCCCTTTGGCTGAAAAGCTGACTAACAACAATAAGTAAACAATTATTTGCCGGTTCATAAACGCTGCTCTCTTGCTTGTGAAATTAACTGTTTTATTCAAAGTGAGCGCATGGTTAGCGCTTTTTAACTTTTACAACTACAACAAGGAAAGTCCCATTTGAATCAATCCTATTATAAGTCCGAGAACCAATGCTACTACCTCTAAAAACCAAAACTCCTTTTTCATCACCGCCTCAAGTATTTCTTCGAGCTTATCCGACGAAAAACCGGCTACCTTGTCTGTCACCATCTTTTCTATATCAATGCGCTTGCTCAGCGAGTCGGTATACTGATGAATTATCTCTGGCAGTAAAAGTCCAATTTCTTCCATCATTCCCTCCTTTATTTTATCCATGGTACCTGTGCCTACAAACATGGATATGACGGGCAATTTTTCTTTTAGTTTTACCTGCAAAAAATTATCGAGATGTTTCTCAATTGTAGGATTTAGCGATTTAAGTTGCTCTGTATCTTTCAGCAAAGCGGCAATTTCACTGAAGTGTATCAGCTCTTTTGCAACTATCCGCCCCAGCTGCTCTGCTACCTGTTGTTGCCTTTTGGGGAAAACGCCTTGTATAGTAATACCCAATACTCTTATGGGATTGCGTGGATGAAAAAGCATTTTTATGGCCAACCAGGTTGTTACCCAGCCAATAAATGCACCTATAATAGGTTGCAACCAAAACATAACACTGTGCATAATCTAATTTTTTTCAATAGCCGGATAGTAGCTACTACAAGGTCTTCAATCTTGATGCGAAGTTATTTGAAAATAAGGTAGCGCCGGTTTTGTTGAGGTGACTGTAATTGTGAAAATATTCCTTCGACCGACATATTGAATCCACCGTATAGTCGAAATAATAAACATTCTTTTTTACCAGCGACCGGTATTTGTCTTTAATTTCCTCTGCATTAGTAATCAATTTGTACCCTTCTTCGTATACAGGGGTCATTACTATAACAACTTTAATACCCTTTGCGGCTACTTCATCTACTACTGCGCGTAGTTCATTGAAAATAGTATCGTTATATCGCGCTGTAAACGGCTTTACAGAATCTGTAACATCCCACGGAATATCTATAGGGTCGTAGCCCGAAAGTTTGTCTTCGTTTTTGCCTGCAAAAGCAATGTCTTTGTAAAAAGCCTTGTTGAGTAATGTTAGTTTATACCCCGGCACATATCGCGCCTTTAGCATGTTACCCGGCTCAATCTCGTGTAGTGAATGATAAACAAATGGATTGTTGAGATAGGCCAGCATTAGGTCGGGTCGGGTAATGAGCTCATTTTTACCCAGATTGTCGAAATCGCAGGCCATGACAAGCACTTTACAATTAGTTTGATAAGTAAGGTACTGTTTTATTAATGCACTATATTGCACAAAAAACACCCCATCCCACCCCATATTGTAGGCTTTATCTGTTGAGTTTACTTTAATCAATTCAGGGTCGAACTGATGATAGGCTACTGAACTACCAAATATCATAATTTCCGGATTGACCTCCGAATTAAATATCCTGGTGAATTTATGTTTCACCCTATGCCGAAAAGCTGATTCAACCGCCCACTGCACACCATAAATCAGGCAAACAAGGATGAACGAGAAAAGCGCTATTTGTTGTAGATTCTTTTTCATCGCCTGTTTAGAATTGAAAATAAATGAATTCCTGATTATCGAATGCGCCAATGACCAGTATACTTATTATCAGAAAGTAGTAGAATCCCCAACGCACAATAGTAGGTTTGTTCTTAACAATGTCCAACGCCGGATTATCCTTAGTTACCGACTGAATGTATTCCATCAACACAATGAGCAGTAGACCAACAGAGATATTAAAAAAACCAAAAAGCGTATCGGCGCCGCCTATGGTGGTAATAACAGATTTTAAACCCGAAACGGATAACTGCGACTTCCAACCCTGAAAAAGATTGCCCACCACCTCAAACGCATCGCCTGTGCTTTTTGCGCGAAAGAAAATCCATGAAAAGGCAATAAAACCCACAGTCAATACCTTACTCAATCCATTATTGAGCCATTGAGGTAGTTTGCTGAATAGTTTTTTGCGCTTTTTCTTGGTAAAATACTCATATACCAAAGCCATACCATTGAGCAAGCCATAAATAACAAATTTCCATCCTGCTCCATGCCAAAACCCACTCATAAAAAATGTAAACAACAATCCAAAAACTATTGATGTTTTGCCGTAGTTGCGAAGACCTAATACTATGGGATTAAATAAATAGTCGTAAAACCAGGTAGAGAGCGATATATGCCACCTGCGCCAAAATTCGGTAACGCTTTTGCTGGAAAATGGACGACTAAAATTGGTCATCAACTTAAAGCCCATTACCTGTGCCGATCCCAAAGCGATGTCTGAATAGCCGGAAAAATCGCAGTAAATCTGAAAGGTAAAAAAGATACATGCAATAATGAGTGTTACGCCATGATTGTCGGAAGGATGCTTGTAGACATTGTTGACCACAATTGCTAAACGATCGGCTATTACTATCTTTTTAAAAAAACCCCACAACATGAGCTTTAAACCTTCTTTGCAATTATCTATACTGAAATCGTGTTTTTCATGAAACTGGTATAGCACATTTTGAGGACGCTCTATAGGGCCGGCTACCAACTGAGGATAAAACATAACATACAATGCATAAATGCCAAAGTGCTTTTCGGCATGTTGGTTTCCGCGATACACCTCAATAGTATAACTCATTGCCTGAAATGTATGAAATGACAAACCTATAGGCAACAGTATTTTAAGTAATGGAACGGAGGCGGAAAGATTAAAAAACTCCAGAACATGATTAGTATTAAACGCAAAGAAGTTGTAATATTTAAAAAAAGCAAGCATTCCAATATTAGCAACCAAACTCATTATCAGATACCCTTTTCGCCGGCTGCCTTCGGCCTTTTCTATCATTATACCAGCTATATAATCAACAACTATGGTCAGCAGCAGTATTAATATATATATAGGCACAAACGCCATATAGAAAAGGCAGCTCGCAGCCAGCAAATGAAACCAACGAAAACGATAAGGCAACAGAAAATAAAGAACAGTAACTATGGGAAAAAACAGTAAAAAATCGAAGGAATTAAACAGCATGCCTGAATGTGAATTTTAATCCGCTGAACGGGTTAAATATTAATTGCAAAACTAAGAATATTTAACTGTAAAAGAAGTCGGGCAAACGATTTTGATGGCCATTGCTTTGAGTTTATTCCAACTTTAGGCAGTCATTATCGGCAGAACTGTTTACTTTTGAACTTTACGCGCATACATGAATGCAATAAAAATTAGTGTTGTTGTAATCACTTTTAATGAAGAACGCAACCTTGCAAGGTGCCTGCAATCGGTGTCGGGCATTGCTGATGAAATTGTTGTGATAGACAGTGCCTCTACCGACAACACAGTAAGCATTGCCAGAAATCATAATGCGCGAGTAGTTCAACAGGTGTTTTTGGGCTACGGTCAGCAGAAAAACTTTGCGACAGCGCAAGCCGCACACAACTGGATATTATCTCTTGATGCTGATGAAGAATTAACAGAAGATCTGAAAAAAAGTTTACTCGAACTCAAAAAAAACGGCCCAGCCCATAATGTTTACGAAATACCAAGAATGACCAACTACTGCGGTCAATGGATTCGGCATTGCGGCTGGTACCCTGACAGGCAAACCAGACTATACGACCGCACTAGAGGAAAATGGGAAGAGCCTAAAGTGCACGAATATTGGCGTGCTACAAACCCCAATGACAAAAAGGGACTATTGAAAGGCGATTTGCTGCATTACAGTTTTTCTACTATAACGGAGCACCTCAAAAAAATAGAAAAATACAGCGAGCTTGCCGCCCTGGCAGCCGTGGAAAAAGGGAAAACGGCCAGCCTGCTAAAAATAGCTGTTTCTCCAAAATGGCATTTTATCAGCGAGTATTTTCTGAAACTTGGCTTTTTAGATGGCTTTTACGGATATACTATTTGCAGATTGTCGGCTTACGCAGCGTTTATTAAATACACGAAAATAAGAATATACTCAAAAAGCAAATAGTGGTGGGCGCTGCTGAACGAATAAAACAATACTTACAAATGTAAAAAAGAAACCCGCCAAATGGCGGGTTCTTCATTATAATGATTTACAGTATACTACTGATTAATAACGGTACATATCGCTCTTGTATGGACCTTCCTTAGGTATACCCAAGTATTCAGCTTGTTCAGTTGTCAGTTCGTCAAGAACTACGCCAACTTTTGCAAGGTGCAAACGCGCCACTTTTTCATCGAGGTGCTTAGGCAATACATAAACTTTATTTTCGTATTTGCTGTGGTTCAACCAAAGCTCCAATTGAGCCAAAGTTTGGTTGGTGAATGAGTTACTCATTACGAAACTTGGGTGACCAGTAGCGCAACCGAGGTTAACCAAACGTCCTTCAGCCAATACGATAACGTCTTTACCGTCGATAGTGTACATATCAACCTGTGGTTTGATAGTATCCTTAGTAGAACCATAAGCTTCGTTCAACCAAGCCATATCGATTTCGATATCGAAGTGACCGATGTTACAAACGATAGCCTTGTCTTTCATTGCACGGAAATGAGCTTCAGTGATCAGGTCTCGGCAACCAGAAGCAGTAACAACTATGTCAGCTTCTTTAACTGCGTCGATCATTTTCTTCACTTCAAAACCGTCCATTGAAGCCTGCAAAGCGCAGATTGGATCGATTTCAGTTACAATTACACGAGCGCCAGCGCCACGCAAAGAAAGCGCAGAACCTTTACCTACATCGCCATAACCGCCTACAACTGCTACTTTACCAGCCATCATAACATCGGTAGCGCGACGGATCGCATCAACCAGACTTTCTTGGCAACCATATTTGTTATCGAACTTAGATTTTGTAACTGAGTCGTTAACATTGATTGCTGGCATTGGCAAAGTACCTTTAGCCATTCTCTCGTACAAACGGTGAACGCCTGTAGTAGTTTCTTCACTCAGGCCTTTGATATGCTGAATAAGCTCTGGATATTTATCCAAAACAGTATTAGTAAGGTCGCCGCCGTCATCAAGAATCATATTCAACGGACGATCTTCGCTACCAAAGAACAAAGTTTGTTCGATGCACCAATCAGCTTCTTCCAAAGACTGACCTTTCCATGCAAAAACACCAATACCTGCCGCTGCGATAGCCGCTGCTGCGTGGTCTTGAGTTGAAAAAATGTTGCATGAGCTCCAGCGAACTTCAGCGCCTAACTCAACCAGCGTTTCAATAAGAACTGCTGTTTGAATTGTCATGTGCAGACAACCTGCAATGCGCGCACCGCTCAAAGGCTTTTGTGCTCCATATTCTGCGCGTACCGCCATAAGACCTGGCATCTCAGCTTCAGCCAGCCTGATCTCTTTCCTACCCCACTCTGCAAGACTGATGTCCTTTACCTGGTAAGGCAATTTAAAGTCTATTTTAGAACTCGTCATCGTACTCATATGTGATTTTTGTTAAAAAATTTGGGCAAAGTTAGGAATTCGGCGGTAAAAAACATTATCAAAATGACAAAATTTCTATAAATAATATAGATAGGGCTATCGGATTAAAACGCCCAATAACCACAATGATATCAATGAAAGGCTTCGAGAAAATGAACTATTTCCCTGGGACTTCCACTTTCTAACAGTATACTAATCACATCGTAACGTATATCTCTATATTGTCTGTTTTCATTTGCATACACAGCGGCGGCAGCCTTCAAGTTTTTTTGCTTCCTTTTATCCACCATCTCCTCCGGAAATGCAAAATCGTAGCTCGATCGTGTTTTTATTTCTACTATTACTAGCGTTCCTTTATCGTCGGCAATGATATCTATTTCTTTTTTGCCTGCCCGCCAGTTTCGGTTGAGTATCGTATACCCTTTATTCAATAAAAAGTCAGCAGCAATTTGTTCGCCGTTTGTACCAATTATATTATGTTTGGCCATTGAAAAATAAAAATAGTAGTAAAACACGAAACAGCTACAATTTTTAGTGAAATCACTCAATCAAAATTCTGCGCCTAAAAAGTATTGCATAGCTTTGTGCACTCTGACTGGCTAAAATCAAACAAATACCCGATGAAAAAATTAGTGCTTGACTTTCCCAACCAACTTCAAGAAGCGTTAATCATAGGCAAACACCACAAATTCACTGCTTCAGCAGATAAAAAATTCAGCAATGTAGTTGTTACAGGCCTTGGCGGCTCCGGAATAGGCGCATCAATTGTTCAGAATTTTGTTTTCGATAAATTGGAGCTTCCTTTCGTAGTCAATAAGGATTATTTCATTCCGGCATTCGTTAATAAACACAGTCTGGTTATTGTTTGTTCTTATTCCGGCAATACAGAAGAGACTTTGATGGCAATGCATCAGGCTATTGAGGCTAAGGCCACAATTGTTTGTATAACTTCTGGCGGCGCAATCGCCGCTTTGGCCGACAAAGAAAATCTCGATTGCATTTTAGTACCCGGCGGTATGCCGCCGCGTGCTTGTCTGGGGTATTCTTTGGTACAAATATTATTTACACTTGCACATTTCGGTCTGCTTAACAACGATTTCGAAAAGCAGATAACAGCTGCTGTGCACCAATTAAGAGAAAGTTCGGAACAGATACAAGAAAAGGCGACAGCATTATCAAAGGCAATATTTGGCAAGCTGCCCATTGTTTATGCATCTTCGTTCTATGAAGGCGTTGCTGTTCGTTTCAGACAACAACTGAATGAAAACAGCAAAATGCTGGGCTGGCAAGGCGTAATACCGGAAATGAACCACAATGAACTGGTAGGCTGGCGGGACAACGCAGACGATAAGGTAGTTATTTTATTAAGAAATACTGACGACTTCGAGCGTGTGCAAACCAGAATGGAAATTAACAAACAAGTATTTGAAAAACACACCTCAAATATCATTGAAATATACTCTGAAGGCAATTCCTACTTTGAAAAAGCTTTCTACCTCATTCACATTACCGATTGGATTTCGGTGATTCTCGCCGACCTGCGCCAACTCGACGCAACAGAGGTTAATGTAATAGACTTTTTGAAAAGCTCGCTGGCAAAAGGTTAGTCGCCATAAGCATTCAAATTATAAGAGCCATATTTGCAGAACGCATATGGCTCTTTTTTTATCAGCAAGATTTTATAACTGTACCAATACCAACATAAAGCCTGATTTTGCCGTCTTTACAAGCACACTTCTCGCTTTCGATACGGTTTAACGGTAAATGCATCCATAAAAGATGAGTCGAAATATTTGAGAACAGCGATCAACGTTATTACACATAATTACAAATGCGCCAAATTCAGCAACTTTAATTACTTTTGAAACTTAACAATACCCTTATCTGGTAGCGCTTTATTTTGCGCCCTATCCAAAACGAGGGATATTAATTTTTTAATTCTTTTACAAACGTTTTTTAACAACAATGAATCGTTCGATAACAAATGCCATAAGGCATGTAATGGATAACTGGCTTCCGCCTGCTATTAGAGATGCCCGCTGGTTTATGTACCCATTCTTTTACATCTGGTTTAAAGGAAAGAATATAAAGCTGTATATGGACTTTAAAGACATAGCTTATGATCTTACCGAAGAAGAATTTACTGAGATATACCGTAATATAGATAGTCTTGCATACGACAGGCCTACCGACATGAATATGCCGAGTATTAAGTATCTGGTTGAAAACATTGACAAGTCGGCTAAAACACTGCTTGATGTTGGTTGCGGTCGCGGATTTTTGCTTAATTACATAGGCGAGCATACTAATCTTGAAACAACGGGTTGTGATTTGTATGATGAGGTAGCAACCCTCAAAAAGGCTACATACAAAAGAGGTACGATCTATAAACTACCTTTCGAGGATAACGCATTCGACGTTGTTACCTGTTCTCATACTATAGAGCATCTCAGAGAGTTGCCGGGAGCTATTGCAGAATTGAAAAGAGTTGCCAAAAAGCAATTGTTTATCGTAACGCCGTGCCAGCGCTATTATTTTTATACGCTCGACCATCACCTTAACTTCTACCCTATTGCCGCCTACTTACAAAAAGAAATAAACATTAAATCAAATGTTTGTGTGAATATTCAAGGCGACTGGGTGTATGTTGGCCAGCTAAACAAATAATACTACACCTAACTATTTTCTACTAACCCATACAAATTACAGACGCTACTTCCGGAACTATGTTATTATCATTAGTAATACCTTGCTACAACGAATCGTCCCGTATTGACCTGATGCTTCAGGGGCTTGCCGAATTTGAAGAAAAATGGAAAGGTGATTATGAAGTAATAATTGTAGACGATGGCAGCAAAGACGATACAGCAACCAAAGCGCAGCAAGCGATAGATAGTAAATATGCAGCGCTCAAGCAAAAAGTAAAAATTCACCGCCTTGATGTAAATGCAGGTAAGGGCGGCGCTTTGAAAAAAGGAGTTAGTCTGGCTGAAGGCGACTACATACTAACGCTGGATGCAGATATGTCGACAAGGCCAACAGAATTACTGAATTGGCTGAAAAGAGATAAGAACTTATTTGTAGGGCACAATACCATTTATATAGGCGCTCGCAAACACGACGAAGGGAACGTTACAGCCTTGAAAAGCAGAAAACTCATTGGAGGCATCTTCAACGGTATTGTTCAGGCATTCACATCACTGCAGCTTAAAGACACGCAATGCGGTTTTAAATTGTATCCTCAGAAAGCGGCGAAAATGCTTTTTGAAAAGCTACAAAGCCGCGGCTGGGAACATGATGTAGAGCTGCTATATACTGCCGACCTTAATAAGCTGAGTATTGTAGAAATGCCTATAAACTGGGTAAATCAGCCAGAAAGCAAGGTTAATATTTTCAAAGACTCTATAATGATGCTGCTCGGGGTATTATCTATATCTTTCAGAGTAACGCAACAAGCGCCGCCAGAACAAAGGAACCCTATAATATACCGCGCGTTATTTAATATTCTTGCAGCAGCGCTGCTTATAGCAATGCCGTTAATGAGCTTTCAGTTTGCTATTACAGGCGACGAACACTGGCATTTTGACTATGGTAATAGTATTTGGGGCTATTTCTTTGATGGCGACACATCGGCGCAAACAGCCACGTCTGGTATACAGTATTATGGCGGTATTTTCGACTTCCTCACTACCCTGCTTTTTCACCTTACTGGCGCCGACCATTATACAACTATGCACTTTGTAAATGCGTTTGTTGGGGCTATAGGTATTATATATGCCGGTAAACTGGCGAAATTTTTAGGCGGCTGGAATACCGGTTTGCTTACAATGTTATTGCTCATTTTCTCGCCAAGCTGGTTTGGACACAATTTTGCCAACCCTAAGGATATACCATTTTCGGTAGGTTATACGGCCGGGCTTTATTTTATATTGCTTTTTCTTGATGCGCTACCTAACCCTAAACCCAAACATGTTATTGGCCTGATATGCAGCATTGGGTGGGCCATGGGCGTGCGTATCGGCGGCTTATTACTTATCGGTTACCTGGTCATGTTTATTGGCATCTTCTCCATGTTCACCGGGCAATTGAAAGCTGTAATCAAATTTAGCATTGTAAAGCAAATCGTAATAATTGGCGCTGCAGGATACCTGATCGCAATTATTTTTTGGCCGTATGCACATCTGGGCATTGTATCAAAGCCAATGGAAACGCTGAAAGTTATGTCAAACTTCTTTGTGAACATTGGAATGCTCTATGAAGGAAAGAAAATACTTAGTAATCAGGTTCCGTGGTATTATATACCCAAGTATATCCTTTATACAGCCCCTCTTGTAGTGCTTGCTGGTTTTGTTATTAGTAGTCTTAATCTCGCTGTGGTGTTCAAGCACAAGAAAAGAATGCTGCTGTATTCTCTATTTATTCTGTTTGCCATAATATTTCCTGTTTTCTACGCTATATACAAAAAATCGTCGCTATACGATGGTTGGCGTCACTTCCTGTTTGTTTATCCTCCCTTGGTGGTATTGGCAGCTATTGGCTGGACAAGCCTGCTAAAGGTTAAAAACGCAGGTATGAGGTATGGCACTATTGCTATTATTGCTTTTGGCGTTTTCTTACCTGCAAAGTTTGCCATAGCCTATCACCCATTCGAATCGTTGTACTACAACGAAATAGCCGGCGGACTGAAAAGCATGTATGGCAAGTACGAAACCGATTACTATATGCTGGGTATAAAACCCGCAAGCGATTGGCTGGTAAAAAACGAACATTTGGAAAGCAAAAACGTTATTGTTGCCACCAACTGTACTTTTCCGTTGCAAGCTTATTATTTAGACAGAAAAAATATTTCAATAGCCTACGTTCGTTATTATGAGCGTTACGGTAAAGATTGGGACTATTGCATCGTGTTTTCAAGGTTTGTAGACGGCAGTCAATTAACCACCAATAACTGGCCACCTAAAGAAACCATTCATACAATAGATGTAGACGGCGTGCCTGTAGCTGCTATAATGAAGCGGAAAACAAAGAAAGACTTTGCCGGATTTGAACTGATGAAGGCGAAGAAAATTCCGGAAGCTAAGGCTATGTTCCTGGCTTCATTGCAGGAATATCCGGAAAACGATCTGGTATGGGAAGCAATGGTAGAAATATATGCGAGCGAGGGTAATGCCGATAGCGCCATGTATGCCGCCAACAGGAACTTGCAATACTATCCCGGAAATGTGAACCTGTATCAGATGATGGGTAACATATATCTAAAAACGCAAAGGCCTGATAGCGCAATTAAACTCTATAACAATCTGGCTAAGTACAATCCAGGATACGCTCATTTTTTCCTCGCCTATACTTATGCCACTATGGGTAATGCGCCTATGGCATTTAACGAGATAGATGCTGCAATAGCCGCCGATCCATATAATGGACAAGCTTATAAATTAGGAATGCAAATTGCTCAGCAGACCAAAAATGCTTCTAAACTCGATGAATACGGAGAAAAAGAGCGTTTAGCGTTCCCTGAACCGGAAGAAAAGTAATGTAGTACAAAAGAATAATCGCCGAAAAAATAGACAGACAATGGTAACAGCCAACAAAATACTGCGCGATTGCTGTCTGAAACTAATGATATTAGTTGGCGCTGTTATTACTTCACCTTCTGCTTCTGCCCAAACTTATACAGGCGATTATGAGGTGGCCTTGAGCTACGGCATGTATTCCGGCACCGAAGTGTTCAGTATGAAATATGCCTATGGACTGTATGATAACGGAGGTTACAGATTTGGCCAATACACACAGACAGGGCACACTGGTTGCGTTTTTGGGAGTCTAAAATACTATATTTCTAATCGTACTGCCGTGGGACTTACCCTGGGAATACAACAGATGTCGTATAGCTATATAAACGATGGTCCTATTTTCTACTATCACGATTTTACAACTAAAGCTACAATCACCACTTTAGCAATTGAAATAAAGCGCATATACTCTGCTGTAAATCACAAACGCTATCAACTATATGGCTTAGGTTGTCTCGGCGCAAGATATATGTATGAAAATCAAACTCCGGGCCAGGAATACAATATGCTACCCCGTTTTTTTATCAATTCGCAGCTATCGCCATTATGTGTCAGATTTGGAGGCAATTTAGGTGGTTTTGTTGAATTGGGATTTGGCTGTAAAGGAATAATAAATGGTGGATTATCCTACCAGTTCTGGAACAAAAGTTCGCTAAACCATGGCTATTTTGCACCCGAAACAACACAATAATGTATCTTAAAACTATATCCCTAATAATGCAGTAATGCAGATCATCAGTTTAGTTATTGCAACAGTGTATTCCGTTTTGATTAAAATGTTGCTGTTGTTTTGATCAATATTTTGGGAATATTGCTTTTACCAAAAATCTACTGGCGTTGTTGATTCAAAACTCCAAACAAGCCTATAAAATAGCTATTAATAATTCATACCTTCAAAGCGCTACGCCATACATTGTCGTAGTACAACCCTATATTTGCAACAAAATCACCGTACTTTATGTCCTCCTTACCTAATAAATATGCCCGACCTGAATTCATGCATGATTCAGCATCCGACCTATTTAATTCTGATGTTTATATAAATTGCCTTCGCACCTTTTATGCCTATTATGGCGTTGTACCCAGCTATAAGCGCATATCGAATATAGATCACGACAAGGCTATAAAATGGCTGGAAACAGTGTCGGGCGAACAGATAATGCTGAAGCACCAGAAGGAATACTATGAATTTGATAAGAGGAAAATGGCCTACGACAATGTGCTGTATCTGCTCAATGATGAAATACTTGTGGATATAGAAGACAATGGCGTAGTATGCGTAGTGTATAAAATAGAGAACGAACGCAGGGCCCAGCAAATAATAGACCATATAAAGAAGTATAAATACAGGCCAAGAATAGAACCAAAAATTAGTGTAATAACCACTACATCGCGGGGGCTTGATCTTACCGACATTAAGTGCCCGAAGCCTAAAATGAAGTTAGAGAAAAATTACAACGACGATTTGATAACACTCCATCCGGAGATCATTAAAAGCCTGTCACAGTCTGATAAAAGCGGATTGATTTTGTTGCATGGCATACCCGGCAGCGGCAAATCCACATATATACGTTTTCTTGTAAGTTCTGTAAAAAAGCAATTCATTTTCTTGTCGCCGCGGCTTGCAGGCAATCTGGATGCCCCCGACTTTATTAATCTGCTCATAGAAAATAGAAACTCTGTGCTTGTAATAGAAGATGCGGAAGAGCTGCTTACATCGCGCGAAAAATCGAGCAATTCGGCAATTTCTATTTTGCTCAATCTTACTGATGGCATTCTTGGCGAAAGTTTGGGCATACAAACCGTATGCACGTTCAATACGCAATTGCACAATATAGATGAGGCGCTGATGCGCAAAGGACGGCTAAAGGCAATGTATGAATTTAAGGAGCTCAATACCGAGAAAGCTAATGAATTGCTGAAAGCAAGAGGAACAAATGTAACTACATCGAAACCAATGACGCTCGCAGATATTTACAACACAGAAATGCAGGATTATTCAATAGCCAAAAACCGCAAACAAATAGGCTTTAGAACAGTGTAAAAACCAACAATTGCTATTGTTAAAACTCAACCTATGTCGAAAAAAGAGGCTATTACGCGATACGCACTTATTGTAAAAAAACTAGAAAAGCGGGCCTGTACCTTTACAGAATTGTACGACTATCTACAAAAACAATCAGAACTACGAGAATATAATTTTACCATTTCAAAACGTACATTTCAGCGCGATGTAGAAGAGATACGAAGCATACTTAATAAAGATATACAGTATGATTTTTCGAAAAAAGTGTACTATATAGCTGAAGGTGGATCTGACGCTATGCAAGATAGACTTTTGGAAGCATTCGACACCTTTAACGCGCTAAATCTTGTTGCTGATGTCTCGCAATATATTCAGTTTGAGCAGCGACGCCCTCAAGGAATGGAGCATTTTTACGACATACTTTATGCCATTAAGCATGGTTTTATTATCAGGTTTAACTACTATAAATATTGGGATCAGGTAGTGACAGAAAGAACCGTTGAACCATATTTGCTAAAAGAATCGCGTAGTAGATGGTATGTAGTTTCAAAAGATAATAAAGATAATGCAATAAAAACCTTTGGTCTGGACAGAGTTTCGGACCTTGAGATAACAAAAATAAAAAAACACACTTCAAATGATTTCAATGCAGAAAATATGTTTTCTGATTGTTTTGGTATCATTAACTCCGAGCATACCTTACCGCAGCGCATATCGCTGTTATTCAGCAAAGTACAGGGACAATATATAAAATCATACCCTCTACATCATTCGCAAAAGGTTGTAGAAAACGAGCATGAAATAGTCATTGAACTGTACTTAAAGATAACCCACGATTTTATCATGGAGCTACTTTCATTTGGGGAACACTTGAAGGTATTGAAGCCAAAGCAATTAGTTGCAGACTTAATAAAACTACACGACAAAGCAAAAAATGCGCTGGTTAGCGTCCCTCCCGAACAGAAAAATGGACATTTGTAAGTAGTCCTTCTTCCCGCGTTAAAAACAAAATGAGAGCCAACATTAGCTATGATGGCTCCCATTTTCTTCATTATGCATTAATCTAGCGCTATTTCATAACAGTAAATTTTGTAAAATATCTACCTGTGCCAGTCAGCAACTGGCAGATATACATACCTGATGGTAAAGATGCAATAGATATGGTGGTTTGATAATAAGCCGAAGGATAAACACCAGACAATAACTGCTGGCCTTGCATATTAATAATACTTATTTGCACATCCGACTGCAACACATCGCTCCACACAATATTTATTTTATCATCTGCAGGATTTGGAAAAACAGTAATACGCGGTTCCTCTTGCACAGTAGGTACGTTTACTGTATTGCGCACTTTCCATTTATATAGTTCTATACCGCCTTTATTATTGCCTACAAGCATTTCATAGCTTCCGTCATTGCCAATATCGCCTACTGCAAGCGTAGAGCGCAAATTACTGTAAATCCCCTGCGGCGAACCAGGATTTAAATACAAGCTGTGCACTGTGTCTATAAAAGAATAGGCGGAATCGATCATTGCGTAAGTTGCGGCAGTATCGCCACCCTGAAAACCTGTATATCTGTATATTAATCCCGATCCGCTTCCCATCATCAGATATTCGACGCCAGTACTATCTATCACCCCAATAAATGGCGCTGCATTATTACCTCCATTTATTTTGGGATCCGCTTTAGCATTGCCTAAGTGTGTGGTAATTAATTTAAGTCTTATTGCGCCAGGTGTTGCACTTATATTCTGATAATAATTTATATTACCAAAATAATCCCCTATTAATAAGTCTTTTTTACCATCTTTATCAATATCGTAGATAAAAGGCATCGCAGTCCCATCTACCGTAATAATATCTCCATTTACATCCAGCAAATTCAGTTGCATCAATTGCCAGTCTGGCGTCACAGAATCTGCTGTTGCTATATTCTTGTAATAAGATATAGTGCCATCTGAATGACCGATAATCATATCCTTTTTGCCATCAAAATCGATATCGCCAAACGTGGGCGCTATTCCTACAAATGATCGAGTACTTAGCCCCATAAAATCTTTCGTGACCAACTCGAAAGACATACTACCGGGAATACTCGTATTTTTATAGTACGACATTTTGCTTGACAATAAACCTGTTGGCTGCCTGTAACCGTCTGAACCTATAAACAAATCCAGTTTACCATCTTTGTTGTAGTCAAACAACACCGGATTGGCCGACGAACCCAAATCTATCGACTTATCGACAAGAAATGAATCTGACTGAAACTGCCAGTTTGTAGAACCAGTTGTAGAAAGGTTTTTGTAATACCAAATGCAATTATAATTTTCAGAATTTCCAAGTCCGTTAGGGCCAATCAACAGATCTTTTTTGCCATCCTGGTCCACGTCTACATTAAAAGCAGCAGGCCAGGTAGATAGCTCGATTCTTTTACCGCCGCTCTGCCACATGGTGTCTTGCGATACCATACTGTCCACGGGCCAAGAGTTTTCAATACGACCATTTTTCATAAATGTCATTTCGTTGAACGAAACGCTGCCGTCTAGCACATCGTAGTCGCCATCCATATCCCAGTCAAACAAACAAGGCGTATTTCCGGAATGCGTTGGCTTTTCTGCCCCTCCTGATTCTTTCAAACCTGAATTATCGCAGGAACGATCGAGAATATGTGTGCGATAAAACCCCTGATATACCTTTCCCCAGCATCGGTCTTTTAGTTCTATCAATAAACTATCGCATGGCAGTCCGCGCTCTACACGCATATTTTTGTACATATTCACCGTACCGCCGGTAATGTCAAACGACACAAAATCAAGGTCGCCGTCATTATCTAGGTCTACGGCAGCAGGTATATCGCCGGGATTGCTGTAGGCATTTGACGGGCCATGTGTGCGTGGATCGTTGGAATAAAATAGATCTTTAAAAAACCTGAAACATAATTGGTGACCAGTATTAAAGTACCCGGTATATACTGCAAACCCAAAGTTGCCTCTGTGCACTAAATCGGAAATTCCATCGCAGTTATAATCGGCCAAAATACAATAACTATAACATGCCGGAAAATTATTGCCATACTCCGGAGCGTATCTGTAGTTTGGATTACCCGTTGTTCCTTTATTGATAAACGTCCTTACGCTGTTCCATGGTTCAAAAACCACAAGATCTTTCAGCCCGTCATCATTCACATCGGCCATACTAAATTGAGGGTTGTTGAAGCCGCCACTCCAGGCAAGTGTTTGTTCTTTGCCGTAGGCAAAAACTTTCACAGAAGTATCGCGCTGATATAATTTAATTTCTGCTTTAGCTTCGGCGGCCAATAGAGTTGTGCAAAGCAGTAAATATAAACGGGTTAATTTTCGCATAGGTTACGTGTTAATGCTAAAGTTACGTAAAAAAAACGCACACTACAGTATTGATTACCAATAATTCAATCTGTTTTAGAGGCAAGCGTCCTTTGCATTAATTGTGAGTTAAACCAGCGCGCAAATTTCTTCGATTAGTTGTATCTACGGTTATCTGCTATATTTTTTTAAAGGCGATTCGGGTTCGTTTAAAAAATGCTTGTAGACCATTTTATCGGCAAGTCCAGGTAGTAACTTATTCAACCACACAGCCAGCTTTCCTTGTCCGGTCATCACAACGGTACGCTTTTTTTGCTCTATGCCAGCCATTATTCTTTTTGCACACTCTTCAGCGGTCATTAGTTTGCTTTCATCGAGCGGAGTTTCCGCCTGCGCCGACCCGTCGCTGCTCCGAGCCACATTACGAATATTTGACGCCGTAAAGCCCGGCGAAACCCACATAACATGGACACCTGTAGACAATAACTCGGTACGTAGCGACTCCAAAAATCCCTGTAATGCAAACTTTGAGGCCGAATACCCGGTGCGCCCCGGTAATCCACGATATCCGGCAATTGACGAAACACCGAGTACAACTCCTTTATTTTTGAGCAACTGAGGAAGCGCGTATTTAGTACAATAAACAGATCCCCAAAAATTAATATCCATTAATTCCTTGAGCACTGCAAGGTCTGCATCTTCAAACAGCGCGCGCATACTTATACCGGCATTGTTTATCAATACGTCTATCCTACCCCACTTTGCCTGCGCTGCTTCAACAAACGATCTGCAGTCGGACGCTACACTCACATCTGCTCTATAGCAAAATAAACGATCGGACGGAGTAAACTGTTGCTGCAATTTTTGCAAGTTCCTGCCGCAGACAGCCACTTTAGCCCCCTTACTTATTGCCAGATCTACCAATGCTTTACCTATGCCAGAAGACCCTCCCGTTATGACTACTACTTTATCATTTACTGAATACATATACAGAAAAATATAACAAAAATTGCTTTTTTAGAATTTTAGGACAATACAAATGTAGCGCATGATAGCGCTAAAATGAGTAGGTTTGAGGCTATATAACTTATTGCTGACGGTAAATCTTATCAACCAGGTAGTAATATGGTTCGAAAAGGTGATGCCTAAATATATTGTCGCCAGAATCGGGAAATTTTTGATAATAAGCAGCGTCGGGTTGCAACACCACTGGCGTACCCGCGCGCATAAAATTAGCGCTGCCAGTGTATTTTAGCTTTTGCAACTGTGGCATAAATTTCCTGACTTGTGTATACATTACCCGCCCGAGGTACTTTTCATATTTCCGCTGCGCCTTATTGCTATTTCGGGTCAGTTGTCGGTACGCGTGGCTCAGGTATAAACGAAGTAGGAATTTTTGCTTTTTAATTACCGGTCGGGCGTTGGTAAATGGGTTTACTGTATTAAAGTCGCGAATAGTTTGTAGCGAAAGTGGCGACTCAGGCACCCAGTCAGCTGCATTTACAACAGTAAAAGCCCATCCGCCTCGTGTGATATAATCAAAATCGTAGGCGAAATATAAATTACCTGTTTTGGGCGCTGCGCTGCAATAGCTTTTTATGACCAGATCTTTGGGCATTTTTCCGTCGGCAATACGGTAGCGGAGATAAGCGGTGAGCAACTGCGCCAATGCCCCACCCTGACTGTGCCCCTCAACAATAAGCTGCTTTGTGCCCTTGCTATAGAGCGCCATAATGTGGGCTTCTATATCGGGTGCGAGTGAACCAACGCCAAGCGTCCAGCCGGTATGTACCATGGCTTTGGGGTCGGCGGCAAATTTATATTGAAAAGTAAAACTATCTGTCATTTTAATACTTCCGGCAGCCGGTATCATGGCGCTATAAAAATTTTCGATCCAACTGCCCATATCCGACGTCGTACCTCTTAGGTTTAGCGCCATTATTTGCTTATCGGCGCTTAGCCACAGATCATATTTGTTATGCATCCCCATTTCCGGCGACCTGTATACTCTCTGATATGCCTCCTCCTTGGGCGTCTTGCCGCGGTATGTGGTACCCACCTGCTGGGCGCATCGGCGTAAAGTACCCGCATATTCGTCGGCATCAAAACCTGCCTTAAGTACTTGAGCCGAGGAAGTAAAAACAAACGATAATACAAAACCAACAGCCAACAAATAAAAATGCCTGAAATTCATGCATCAAAATTAGCCAGTATGGCTGTATAATAAGTCAATGTCGCAAACAAATTGAAACTGAGGCTATTTCTGAACAGATGCAAGCGTATTCTTTATTTGTAAAAAATGGCGCGTTTTGTGCGCAATTAAAAATCTAAAGGTATCGCCAAGCCTGATTGTCAACCATTTAGCAATGCTAATGGGCGTTTTGGTCTTCTCTATATTTATGCCTTTAGCGCGCTGCAACAACAATTCAAGCTGCTTTGTGCCATTCATAAATTCGGTTAGTACGTTTTGGGCATCCAGTTTATGGGTTGGCCTATGCTCTTTTGGAGCATTCATTTTGTTGGCTATGCTATTGTTTTGCTTTATTTGCGAGTACATTGTTTTCACAAAATAATCGCCCAACCAACCTGACGAATATGATGGCGAATTGTACTGTTTTGTTAGTTCAGCTATATTTATTGAATGTTCAATAGCTGGAAGGTAATAGCGGTTATAACTATTCAAATGCTCCAAAACCTGCAAAACGCTCCATTTGTCGGGCTGTGGCTGAGCGCTCAATATTTCTGATGAAATAAGTCGCAAATTGTTGGCTGCTGTGGTGATGATGCTAAGTTCGTTTTCAAGCTCATTAAAAAGATCAGCTGTAATATAAGTTGCCATTTGTGGATATTTATGCAAAGCTACCCGCAGTCCATTCCGCGAATCTTGGTAAATACCAAGATTTATTTCAACCTTACCCTTCCGAGCAACTTACTGAAGTTGGTGGGATCTACGCCTATATAACTGGCTAAGTATTTATGAGGTATAAGATTTAATATATGCGGACTGCGTTGAAGCAAAGTGGTAAATTTTTCTTCGGCGCTGTAAGCAAGCAGTTCTATTTGTCGTTGAAGCGTATCCGCCAGTGTTTTTGTAAGCGCTATGCGCACCCATGTTTCCAATTGTCTGTGATCTTTCATAAGGGTCGCCATATCGTTATAATGTATACGCAACAACTGACTGGTAGTAATAGTTTCGAAGTAAAAGCGCGATGGTTGTTGCAGAAAAAAACTATCAATGATACCCGAAAAAGAAACAGGATAGGAAAAAACCAGCGTAGCTTCCTTGTCGTCGTGCTGACAATAAGCGCGCTGAACGCCATCCAAAACTATATATAAATATTTTTCAGTGTCGCCTTGCCGCGTAAGTATTTGTTTTCTACCCACCGTCACCAATCGCCAGTTTTCGCAAAATGCGTCAAAAACTAAAGTATCAATTTCGCCGAATGAATTGACCAGTTTTCGCAATAACTCAATATGTTCATTTTGCAATTCCATACAGCAGCTTTTAATGCAAGATATAGTTTAGCGACGAACACTAAAACAGAATCCGCATAAATTAGCCATATATTTGAGTGCGATGCGCTGTTTGCAGGTTAGCTAAATTATTTTACTTTTACTTCATGAAGAAACCTCTGTCGCTGCTATTACTTCTTGCCTTTATTGCTTGCTTTATAGACAGCTGCACTACACCAAGAGTATACTATCACCGCAGAGGACATGTAAAATATTACAGAGCCAAAAAAGTAAAATCGCACTGGTACGATCCACTCAATCATAAGTATAATAAAGATACCAGGCGCACCATTCACTACTGGGGAAGAACCTTGAGGTAGTTCATAATGTCTTAGTGTTTTTACTTTAATTTCCACCAATTTTGAGGCGTATTCCGGCTCGAAAAACAACTATCTACGCAGCAAATTCTCCCCCTATTTTTTACCCTGAAGACACTAACAAGTTATCATATATATAGGTACTTTTGTCCGACAAAACGAATTAACACATACAATGAAAAAACTACCCATTCTCGCTCTGGCGTTTATGCCACTACTTTCGCATGCGCAAGACGACCTGATTAGAAAGATAGAATCGAACAAAAGCTACACTTCTATTAAGAATGACGACCCAAAAAACAAATACGTTTTCAATCGTATTATTGATCTGGAGCGCACAAGTGTAAAGAATCAGGCAAGTTCCGGCACTTGCTGGAGCTACTCTACCAACTCTTTTCTGGAAAGCGAAATGATGCGTATGGGAAAAGAACCCATAGAATTGGCTCAATTGTTTAGCGCACATAATGTATATGTAGAAAAAGCAGAATCGTACGTAAGAATGCACGGCTCGCTCGCTTGGGGCGATGGCGGCGCCTGCCACGATGTTATAAACATGTATGCAAAATACGGCGCTATGCCGCAGGAAGTATACACTGGACTTCAGTACGGCACTACCAAAAACAAATTTGCAGAAATGCAGGCTATACTTAAGGGTATGTTGGATGCTGTAGTATCGAATCCAAACGGCAAACTGACACCATCATGGAAAAAAGCATACAACGAAGTATTGGATTCCTATCTTGGCGCAATACCTGAAACCTTTAAGTTCGACAACAAGACCTATACTCCCAAATCGTTTGCAGCGCAGCGCGTGGGTATACATCCCGAAGATTATGTAGAAATCTCATCATTTACCACAAGTCCGTACTATAAGAAAACAATGCTTATGGTGCCAGACAACTGGTCGTTTGACAAGGTATATAACGTGCAAATGAACAACCTAACAGATATCATTGACAATGCGCTGAACAAAGGTTTTACAGTTGCCTGGGCTACCGATGTAAGCGAAAAGTATTTTAGCTGGAAAAACGGCGTTGCTTATGTACCTGAAATGGAATACGACGACATGAACGATTCTATGAAAAAATACATATTTGATGGCCCTAAAGATGAAAGAGTGATTACTCCTGAAAAACGCCAGATTGCATTTGATAATTACGAAACAACTGACGACCATGGCATGCACATTGTAGGTCTGGCAGAAGACCAGAATGGCAGAAAATACTATATTGTTAAAAACTCATGGGGCGATAAAAACGATTACAAAGGCTACATATACGTAACAAAAGCCTATGTAAAATACAAAACAACCGCTATTTTATTGCACAAGAATGGCGTCCCAAACAGACTAAGAGAAAAGATGAATTTCTAATCAATTCAATTAAAACATTATTGATAAAGCCTCTTCAGACAGAAGGGGCTTTATTATTTTCAGTTTATTAGTTGAAATTTTCAGTAAACGTTACACACGAGAACGACTATTTCTTTACACCTAATAAAAGAAATAATCGATTGTTGCTAAGCGTGGAAAGCCATTAATATTACCGGGGAATTGTACAACAGGCAGCCCATAATATTTCCATTTTGCTAGAATAGTTATTTATAGCTTTTCATTTTCGCCAAGGCGTTTCAGCATTTTACCGTGGGCTATAATTGCGCTACGGAAGGTAGGCATTACCTGATAAGGAATATTGTGCTCTTGAGCGACACGAGCAACAATTTTAGCAATTTTCGGGTAGTGTACGTGGCAAATATGCGGAAACAAATGGTGCTCTATCTGGAAGTTGAGACCGCCAATGAACCAGCAAACTAGCTTATTGTTGGGCGCAAAATCGGCAGTATTTAGTATCTGGTGAATTGCCCAACTATTTTCCATTCTGCGATCCTCAGATGGGCTTGAAAAATCCGATGTTTCAACAACATGCGCCGGCTGAAAAATAATAGCGAGCGCAAAACCGGCAACAATATGCATAGCTACAAACCCTATTACTACTTGCTGCCAGGCAAAACCAGAGTAAAGTACAGGTATTACTATAACATATGCTACATACAACACTTTTAACGCAGACAGCTCAAGCAAAGCCTGCCCAAGTGTACGATTCTGTTTTTTAAGCAACCCTTGTTTACTATATCTGAACAAAAGTTTGTAATCCTTTACAGAAATCCAGTATAAATTCATCAAGCAGTACATAAACCACGCATAAATATGCTGGTATTTATGAAACGGCAATAGAGGCTTGTCTGGACTCATACGCAATCCCGATCCGGCGTCGATATCCTCATCTAAGCCTTCTATATTAGTGTATGTATGGTGGAGGATGTTATGTTGAATTTTCCAGTTGAGCGAGTACCCGCCCAATATGTTCAACAAACTGCCTAAAAAATGATTGACAGCCCTATTAGTTGTATATGCTCCGTGATTGGAATC
Source organism: uncultured Bacteroidota bacterium (assembly GCA_903882805.1). Classification (GTDB taxonomy): domain Bacteria; phylum Bacteroidota; class Bacteroidia; order Chitinophagales; family Chitinophagaceae; genus Nemorincola. Next base: position 55,893 of record CAIRYK010000043.1, read on the forward strand.
GTGCATGATAGATGTGCCAATACCTACTATTCCTACGCCCATTAACAGCCACATAGCGTAAAAAAACCAGACATTTACCTCGCTGAGCCCACTAACTATAACAATGTAAGGAACAAAGTACAGGCTTATCATCGCAACTGTCTTAACATACATTGAAGAATTTGCGTTTGGTGAAATATTATTCTGCTCAAAATACGCATTTACACTGCTCTTCACATCGTCGTAAAAGCTATTGTTCCCGCGAGGCGCAAATTTTACAATTTGCTTTTTTACTGTCTCAGCCACGTTGTAGTGAATTTTCGCAAATATAGTGAGAAAACGTCAACGTCAATATAACCGACGGAAACGCTGAAAGACAAAAATTAGGACAGCTTTAAAAACCAAATCGAAGTTTTTTGCTTATATTTGCTTAGAGTTTCATATTATGAATAAGCGTCGTATTGTAATAGCAGGAGCGTTTGTGCTGATTTCGGCATTTTCTGTTTCAATTAATTCGTGTACAAAAATTGCCAAAACACTGAGTTTGGATTTACCAATGCAAACTGGAAGTGTAAATATTTATATACCTGCTACAGAAGACACCATTAACAATCTTACGTTTGGTCCCGAAACATCTTATTTCAATGTTGATTCTTTTGTAAGAAGTAGCACCGGAGAACAGTTTAACGGTAAAAACATCAGTAAAGTAACAATTACTGAATGTAAGCTTACAGTACTTAATCCATCGCCAACAAATAATATAGCTAACTTTCAGAGTTGCTCTGCGTCTTTATTTTCTGACGTAAAAAAAGACCCTTATACAATATCGCTTATTGACAATCCAGATTTGTATGCATATTCACTCAATATACCCATACAAAACACAGATTTAAGCTCCTATATAGGCAAAACTTATTCTTATTATGTAACTGGCAGGCTGCGTAAACCATTAACTCAACCACTGGAGTGTACGCTTACCTACACTTACAATGTTTCTGTAAAAGGGTAACCAAATTCATTTTTTAACCAATAATAATCACGGAGTTCATTGCGATTTATCCTATAAACTCCGTGCTCGTTTATGCTGTTAACTACATTCTGTTTACCATTTCGGCAACAATTGCGGCCATTTTAGGGGCTGCTGCATTGGCCGCTTCCAATACTTCTTCATGTGTGATTTTTATTGGCGAATCACTTATTCCTAAGTCGGTAATAACGCTTATCGCGAATACCTTTATTCCGCCATGCCTCGCAACTATAACTTCTGGCACAGTGCTCATACCTACAGCATCGCCGCCCACATTATATATCCAGCGATATTCGGCAGGCGTTTCAAATGTAGGGCCTTGCAAGCCAAGATATACACCGCTTCTTACCGGTATATTCAAATCATTGGCTATCTCTTTGGCCAGTTCAATCAATTTATGATCGTATGGCTGGCTCATATCAGGAAAACGTGTACCCAAACGTTCATCATTGCGACCACGTAGCGGATGCTCAGGGAATTGATTAATATGATCCGTAAGAATCATCAGATCGCCAATATTGAAAGTTGGATTTACACCGCCCGATGCATTGGATACGATCAACGTCTCCACACCTAATGCCTTCATAACACGCACCGGAAAGGTAACTTCTTGCATAGAATATCCCTCATAATAGTGAAACCGTCCTGCCATCAGCATAACGTCTTTACCATTAATCTTACCAAACACCAATTTACCGGTATGCCCTTCTACAGTCGACACAGGAAAATCTGGTATTGTATCGTAGGCTATTTCCACTTCTTTATCTATCAGATCAACCAGCCCGCCCAATCCGCTTCCTAATATTATCCCTACGACAGGCTTGTTAGCAATTCTTGCCCTGATATAGCCGGCTGTAGCTTCAATTTTCTCAAACAACATTATATACAAATTAGTTATAAACCAAAAATTTGAAACGAAATAAAAGGTCAAAGATAGCAGCTATCTTCAATACAGGAAATGATTAGCGTCGGTAACCGCTCGCTTCACAATTTATTAATAGCGCTATTGACCGGATTTGACAGATTCGCTTACTGCTGGCTTAGACTTAAAAGGCTGCGCTATACCCGACATTCCCAACATATGCCTTTGTTCAATAGTATCGAGCGCTGCTTTACGCTCCAGATGCATACCCACAATAATTTTTATGTCTCTGCCTACTACATCCAGAATTTCATTTTTCAATCTAATTTCCCTTACCATTCGTCCTATAAAAAATAAAAGCAATGCACCAAGTACCACAATACCATAGGTGGCCCCTATAAGATACACCACATTGCTGGCGCCTATTGAGTTTCTAAATTCTGGCGTATAAAACAAATTACTGAGCAAACTGAATGGAAAAATACGGTGCATGAGAAAAACAAAAGCTATACTACCAAGAGCAAGAAAATAGCAAATGTACTCTGTGATTACCAACGTGCTACTACTCAACATACTCATTGCAGCTGGCAGTCTGAGCGATGTGGCCATAGGGTCGAGAATTTCTATTTGCTCATTTATCATGACCCGTTCTTCTCTGAACTCCGCCAGCAAATCTTCTTTCAGGGTGGTATGCGACATGGTAACGATAGTTTAACGCAAACATAATGCATATTTAAACAGATGTTGCAATTTCGTTTCCACATATTGTTAGCTAAGTAGATTCATAGGCAAATATTGTATAGGTTTTAAAAAAGGATAACCATAAAACAGGCAGCTATGGGCAAAAATCACCTATTTTTGATACAAAGACAGCTATTTATGAGCTATTCCATTCGCACCTTTTTACTATTGCTGGGTACTGTCCTCTCCTGCCCAATTTTGGCCCAATCCATACTCAGTCGTCAATCACTGGCGATATACGATAGCGCAACCACCTCTTTTATCCGTACAGATTCTGCATGGTACTACTATTCTGCCGGACGAAGCGGTAGTATTATTCTACCAGCGCCAGCCCAAAGCCCGGACTTTAATAACCTGAACGATGAGCTACTCCGCTCAGATTCTACCTACTATCAGAACATATACAATACCTATCCACATGCTAAATCTAAAAATAGCTACGATATTGCAAACAAACTCACCTCTACAGAGGTTCAACTATACCTTGACGCCATTAATACCTGGCAGAAAAGCAGTTTAACATCATATACCTATACGGGTGGAAATAAAACTGAGGAACTCTATCAGGTTTGGTTTGTAACAACTGGTTGGTTCGATGTTTCCCGTAAATCATTCACCTACGATGGAAGAAATAACCTGCTTACTGCATTTGAGGAACATAAAAGCGGTAGTAGCTGGGCGCCATTCCAAAAGCGCGACTATACCTACGACACCACGAACAGAATAACAAGCTGCATTACACAGGATGCAGACACACTGGGAGTTCTCTTAAATAGTCGATATGAATTGTACTACTACAATACCGACACCAACCTAACCAACAAAGTGGATATGCTATGGACAGACAGCTCTGGTGTTGGCGTGTGGAGGTTTTATGATAGGTTTTGTTACGAATACAACATAGCACATCAGGCAATAGCAGACACTTTTTATCTTGCTGACAATGCCGGTGGATGGATCAAACAATATTTTGAAAATAATAGCTTTGATGGGGCCGGAAATAAAACTGTTACCGTTCGTAAAAGCTGGAGCCCATCGATTTTCACTTTTGTGAACGATAGGCGTTACACCTGGACCTATAATACAGACGACCAATGCACAGCCGCATATAGCGAAACATGGGTACAAGCTACCAATATATGGTTTTACAAGACCAGCGAAAGCGCCGGACACATAGATTATTTGCACCGCTACTACTACGGGCCATTGCCAGCCGGTGTTACAGCAGCATCTATCGACCGTTCGATAGCGTTATCTGCCTACCCTTCGCCTGCTTCAGATCTTGTTACTATTAAAGCTACACTAGCAGCAGCCTCCCAATGCACAGTTTCACTATACGATATGCAAGGCAGATTGTTGCAATATTATACCGAGCCGCATACTAAAACAATATTTAAAACAATTTCAGTGAGTAATTTGCCAACCGGCATTTATCAAATAAGGGTAGCTACAGATCGAGAACAAAAACAAACTTCCCTATTCGTTACACATTAATGGCCGTACTTTTCAATATTTTGGGTAAATCGGCCAAAGAGTGCAGGTTAACATTTTTTTCAAGTTTAAGTATCTACTTTTGTATTGTTTATGAAACGCATATTTGTAACCATACTAACTATACTGTATATGGCAGGGGCCTGTGGGGCAACTGTGCATCTGCATTACTGTATGGGCGAATATGTAAATGCGTCGCTGATTCATAACGAAGAGCATCAGTGCGGCAAATGCGGCATGAAAAAGCCAACACAGAAAAAAGGTTGCTGCCACGATGAACATAAGACCTTTAAAACAGCCGAACACCATTCGGCGACAATCGTTTATGATTTAATACAACATTCGCCTGCGCTACTTCCAAACATTGCATTTGGCAAATATTATGCCGCTAAAATAGCATGTACCGGAAGAAAAGCAGCGCCTATACATGCACCACCTTTAATCATTACAGACTGCCCTATTTATCTGCAGTACCGTAATCTGAGGATTTGATTTTGATTGTTTGAAACTAAATGCGCCTTTGTAAGCGCAACAACCGGCTGTGCTTACAAGCCTCGTAGCTGGATTGAAGCAATTTAATTTTTATAACAATCAAATCAAACATTTCAAATGAAAAAGATAATCATCATTGCGCTGTTATTTTTAAGCGCACCAGTATTCGCACAAATCAAATCTGCAACCCTCACCGCCAGCGGCCTCACCTGCAGTATGTGCAGCAAATCGATCTACAAGGCAATCAGTAAAATACCCTTTATACAATCTGTAGATGTAGACGTAGAAAAATCGAGCTACACCATGCAATTTAAAGCAAACGAAAAAGTAGAGCTCGACGAAATCAAAAAAGCGGTACAAGACGCAGGATTTTCTGTTGCATCACTGCAGGTAACCGCTTCTTTTGCCAATGAGGCTATTTACAACGATGCACACATATCGCTTGGCGGTAGCGCTTTCCATTTTATGAATGTAAGCAAGCAAACACTCAACGGCGATAAAACGTTCAAAGTAATAGACAAGAACTTTGTACCGCTAAAAGAGTACAAAAAGAATAGTAAGTACACAAAAATGAAATGCTACGAAACCGGTGTTATGGGTTCGTGCTCTTCAAAAAACTCAACCGAAGCAAAACGCATTTACCATGTCACTATCTAAAACCCTAAGCGCATTGCTTTTGGTGTTGGCAAGTAATGCATCCATTGCACAAGAGTTGTTTGTGTACACAGAACCAGCAAGCAATATGCCTGCAAAATCGTTGGGGATACGCCTTACAGACTATATCAACAAGGGTTACGGCAGCGGCTATACAGCCAATGCGCCGTTTATTCCGGAGTTAATGTGGGGCGTAAGCAAAAACCTGATGATTCATGCAGAAATGTTTATGGGCAACAATAATGCAGCTCCCTTTGAAGTGAAAGGCGGCGCACTTTATGCCAAATACCGTTTTTATAGCTCCGACCAATTATACCGCCATTTCAGAATGGCGGTATATGGCAGAGCCGCAATAAACAATGGTCATGTGCATATGGATGCACTGCAAATAAATGGACAAAACACCGGCTATCAGTTGGGCTGGGTGGGTACGCAATTGTTGCACAAAACAGCGCTTTCTGTAAACATGTATTACGAACAAGCTACCGACAATCTGGACAACAACAAATTTCCGGAAACAGTAGGCAATAAGGCGCTCAACTATTCATTTTCGGCAGGCAGATTGATCTTACCAAAAAAATATACGGGATATAAACAAATGAACCTCAACCTAATGTTGGAATTTCTGGGCCAACATTCGCTTGCCGATAACAGGCAATACCTGAGCGTTGCTCCATCGGTACAATTCATTTTCAATAGCCAGACGCGTATAGATTTGGGCTACCGCTACGACTTGTACAACAACACAAAAACAGCTACAAACAACGGATTTATTGTTCGTGTCGAGCACCTGTTGTTCAATCTTTTTTAGCGCCAAGAAATTTTTTTTGGAAAATTAAACTACTTGCTGTTACCTTTGCATCAGTTCTTTACAATCACTTATCAAGAAAGGCAGAGGGTTATGGCCCTGTGAAGCCTTAGCAACCTCTTCCCGAGGCATCGGGAAAGCTGGTGCTAATTCCAACCCAAGCAATTGGGAAAGATAAGTCAGACGCAATAGTTTGATAAAGTTTCCTGCTCAGGAATAAACATAATAACTAAAAGCTCCTCTGATTTATCGGTGGAGCTTTTTTTATTTTCCTAACTCGAGGTAGGAATGTAAAACGGCTGCATCGGTATACTTTTTTTGATAAGTGGCATATAAAAACTAAACCATTTTTAACCATTTTAAAATCAAAAAAAGATGAACAACACAACCAAATTAATTCATAGCGTTCCAGTCGATCCACTTACCGGTTCTATTTCAGTGCCTATTTACCAAACATCTACCTTTGTACAAGACGCCCCTGGCGAAAACAAAGGATATGACTATGCCCGCAGTAATAACCCCACCCGTGCTGCCTTTGAAAGCATAGTAGCTGAACTGGAAGGTGGCGCCGGAGCTTCGGCTTTTGCAAGCGGTCTTGCCGCTATAGATGCTGTGGTTAAACTGCTGGAAACAGGCGACGAAATACTGGCTGTAGACGATATTTATGGCGGAGCTTTTCGTTTATTCACCCATATCTACGCAAAATTCGGTATAACTGTTAACTATGTAGACACAACAGATGCCGGAAATGTGCTGGACGCGATAAATCCCAAAACAAAGTTGGTGTGGCTGGAAACACCAACAAACCCTACCTTGAAAATAAGCGATATTGAGGCAATAGGTAAAATAGCCAAACAAAATGGCGCGCTATTGTGTGTAGACAACACTTTTGCCTCGCCGGCGCTACAGCAGCCTATTAAGCTGGGAGCCGACATTGTTGTGCACAGCGCTACAAAATATCTGGGCGGCCACAGCGATCTGATTGCCGGAATTGTGGTTTGTAAAACACAGGAACTGGCCGACAAAATAAAATTTATACAAAACGCGAGCGGCGCAATACTGTCGCCGCAAGATAGCTGGCTGGCCATACGTGGAGTGGAAACACTGTATTTGCGTGTCCAGGAGCATTCTAAAAACGCGCTAACTATTGCCCGTTTTCTGGAATCGCACCCTGCCATTGATAAAGTTTACTATCCAGGCTTGAAGGCGCACCTAAACCATGATATAGCTACCCAACAACAATCGGCCTTTGGCGGTATCATTTCATTTACATTGAAAAATGATACGGAAGCTGCCGCTAAAACGGTTGTTTGCAGTACTTCGTTATTTAAACTTGCAGAAAGTCTGGGAGGTGTGAAGAGCTTGCTATGCCATCCAGCAACGATGACACATAAGAACATACCAGCTGAAAAAAGAAGATCGAGCGGTGTTGCGGATAGCCTTATCAGACTCAGTGTAGGATTGGAACATCCGGACGACCTGATTGCAGATATTGATCAGGCTCTTTTGAAAAGCGCAGTCACCAACAGAAAGCTGGCCGAAATAGCATAACTGCATGTACCCACCCAAGCGCAATAACAGCATGCCCCTTTATTCATTACCCACTTTGAAAATAATCTAATCAACAAAAACTGAAACAATGTCTATACAAAATCAACATACACAGCTTACTATTGGCCTATTTGGCTTTGGCGTAGTAGGCGAAGGACTTTATAAAACACTGGAACAAACACCCGGACTACAAGCGCAAATAAAAAAAGTGTGCATAAAGCATGGCGACAAACCCAGAAATGCGCCATACGATCTGTTTACCACCAATGCCTCAGAATTACTGAACGACCAGGAAATAAATGTAATTGTAGAACTAATAGACGATGCAGACGCCGCCTACCGTATTGTAACTACAGCGCTAAAACGCAAGAAAGCTGTGGTAAGCGCCAATAAAAAAATGATTGCCGAGCATATTGCCGAACTAATACTACTGCAAGAAACGTACGGCGCGCCGTTTCTATACGAAGCTGCATGCTGCGCAAGTATTCCGGTAATCAGAAATCTGGAGGAATACTACGATAATGATTTGCTGCATAGCATCAGCGGCATTGTAAACGGTTCTACAAATTACATTCTAACACGCGTATTTGACGACAAAATAGGATTTGACGCAGCGCTACAACAGGCGCAAGCAGAAGGTTTTGCAGAAAGTAATCCGGCTTTGGACGTAGAGGGTACTGATGCCGTAAATAAGCTAAGTATACTGCTGACTCATGCTTATGGCATTATCGTGCCGCCAGGCGAAATACTGCACACAGGCATACAAAACCTATCGGCGAGCGACGCCATTTACGCAAAAGAAAAGGGATATGTGATAAAACTTGTAGCGCAATGCAGAAAACTGAATAACGGAGCTATTGCGTCATTTGTGCTGCCTCAATACATTACAAACGGCAATCAGCTATACAATGTAAAAAATGAGTACAACGGTGTAGTTATAGAAAGCAACCTTGCAGACAAACAGTTTTTCTATGGTAAGGGAGCAGGCGGGTTCCCTACAGCCTCGGCAGTACTGAGCGATTTATCTGCACTGCGGTACAACTATAGGTACGAATATAAGAAGCTGAAATTCCAGACACCTCCAAAACAAGCTGACGACTTCTACTTACAACTTGGAGTAAGCGCTGCAGAAATAGCTACTATCCCTGTACACCTTTTTGACCAGATACTGGAATGGAGTAGCGACGAACATAGTAGTAGAATAAAAGGGATAATACACTACTCAAAATTAACCGAGACCAACTGGTGGAAACAAGCAGGTATTTCTGTTATTCTCTATCCAGATGGTATACTAGATAATTTTGAACCAAAATATGCCAGTATAAAAGAGAGGAAGATTTATGGTTCTGAAACTTTTGTAAGCTAACCATAAAATAGCTATTGATAGGAGGTTATTCAAAATAATGGATGGCCTCCTATTTTATATTTTCTTCCAGATTATATAGCTATTAAGAAAACTACTTTCCAACTCACCCTGCATTTCGCTTATCGATTCAATGTAGGGAGTATAACCTCTTATAGTTCTACTCACTCCCCCATTTGTTATCGTGCGATTTGATCGTGGAATGTTGACAAAACCTCTAAAATAATATGTTTTCCCGGCGCTCAACGAAATCTGCTCTACAATCCCCTGACTTGCAACAGTGAGTTTCATATTGTTGCCAGGAGCGCTGCGCAATACATACTTCATATTACCATTTAGTGGTAATCGCAAGGTATCATTAACCATTACATCGAAAGAAACAGAGTCGTTGTAAGACCCACTATAGATGGGCCTATATAGTACTATCGTTGCCTGATTCGCATCCTTCACACCGGGCGTGTTGCCTTTTGTGGCAAATTTCTCTATATCTTTTGCCTTGTACACATTAAATCTCATGGCGTAGTTACCAGATTGACTGGCATCTCTGAAATTGCTTACTACCATTATTTGCCCTCCCATTACATGGGCTTCAGTCGCCATTTGTTGCATTTGTGTACTAAAATCGGCTTTTTCCTTCTTTTTAGGTACTCCTGTTTTTACATACCCTATTAGCATTAAAGAGGTATCTACTACAAAGGTAGATGGGCATACCCAAATATCTTTGTTATCAGCTAAATGATATGGCCTTTGGCCATAAGCGCTGGTTAAAAGGGTAGCGCTAAACACGAAAAGAAGGAGAAATCTGACCATTATAAATAAAAGAGAATTAAAATAACACCGCTTAATATCTTGTAAATCAAACAATTAAAGTACAAATGCAGAATTTAAAACAAACAACAAAGCCCCTGCAAAAGTAGGGGCTTTGTCATTTATAAAATATTTAGAAAAAATTAAGCGAGTTCAACTTCAGCGCCTACTTCTTTCAGCTTAGCCATAATGTCTTCAGCTTCAGCTTTGCTTACGCCTTCTTTAACATTCTTTGGTGCGCCGTCAACCAGTTCTTTTGCTTCTTTCAAGCCAAGACCTGTAAGATCTTTAACCGCTTTTACAACGTTCAGTTTAGAAGGACCTGCGTTCTTCAATACTACGTTGAAAGAAGTTTTTTCAGCTGGAGCTGCAGCAGCTTCAACGCCTGCAGAAGCAACTACTGTAGCAGCTGCTGGTTCGATACCGTAATCAGATTTCAATACGTTAGCGAGTTCCTGTACTTCTTTTACAGTAAGGCTTACTAATTGTTCGGCTAATGCTTTAATGTCTGCCATTTTATTATTGTTTAATGTTTGTTGTTTAAAAATTGTTTGTTGTTACTTATTGGGTAATTATATATTGACTTGGAAGCCGTATTTGTGGTTTGCAATTGCATACAAGCAATGCAAACAATGTTTCAGGTAGCAAAATACCTGATTTATTCTGCAGCAGCGCCTTCTGCTTTCTGCTCGTGGTGGTGCAACAATGCAGCCAATACGCGTTTTGCAGGAGATTGCAACAAACCAATAACCTCGCCGATAAGCTCGTTCTTGGTTTTGATACTTGTCAGCGCTTTCAGTTGATCGTCGCCAGAGAAAACATCCGAACCGATAAGAGCTGCTTTCAATACAGGTTTACCTTGAGATGTTTTGCGGAAAGCGGTAAGGATAACAGCAGGCTCTTTTGGCGACTCAGAGAACATAAGCGCAGTAACGCCATGCAATGATTCATATATCGGAGCATACTTATCGTCATTAAAGCTTTCGAGCGCTTTTTTAATGAGGGTATTTTTGGCAACTTTCATCTCCACATTGGCATCGAAACAAAGCCTGCGGAGTTTGCTCACCTGTGCTACCGTTAAAGATTCGGTATTGGTGACGTAAAAATTTTCGTACTGTGTGAATTTACCTTTCAGTACTTCTATTGCTTCATTTTTTTGAGCAGGAGTCATTTTTAAAAATTTGAAAACTTGAAAACTTGTTATCGAGTATGCTTCCAGAAATGTAGGCGAACTCTACCAAATAATCAAAATGTTATTAAAATATTTTCAATCAATCAACCCGTTGTGCGTACACAACTCAGCTGCGTATTACATTACCGATTTAGTATCGACTGCCAGACTAGGACTCATAGTCGCAGCCATGCTGATACCTTTCAGGTAAGCGCCTTTTGCAGTTGCAGGTTTCATACGCACAAGCGTATTAATGAGTTCCTGTGCGTTTTCTGCAATTTTGTTTGGTTCGAAAGAAATACGACCAACTGAAGCATGTATGATACCCGCCTTATCGATCTTGAAGGCTATTTTACCGCCTTTTACTTCTTTTACTGCATTTGCTACATCGTTAGTAACAGTACCTGTTTTAGGGTTAGGCATAAGGTTACGAGGACCCAATATTTTACCCAAACGACCAATCTTAGGCATTACAGATGGAGTAGCAACGATAACGTCAACTTCTGTCCATCCGCCTTCGATTTTAGAAACAAATTCGTCAAGGCCAACGAAGTCAGCGCCTGCTGCTTTTGCTTCAGCTTCTTTATCGGGCGTACAAAGCACCAACACGCGCTTTGTTTTACCTGTACCGTGTGGCAGAGATACTGTGCCGCGAATTGCCTGATCGGCTTTCTTAGGATCAACACCCAAGCGAATGTGCATATCTACTGAGCTATCAAACTTAGTGGTGTTGATTGTTTTTACAACTGCTGCAGCTTCAGCAAGTGTATATACTTTATTTTTATCTAATTTAGCTTCTACAGCTTTTCTTTTTTTAGCGATTGCCATTATTATTGTTTTAATAAGGTAAAAAATCTGTTTGTAAATTCGCCGGGAACAAACCCAACTAATAAATTACTTAACAGTGATTCCTGCAGGTGGATTACCTTCTACGGTGAAGCCCATGCTGCGCGCTGTGCCTGCCACCATGCTCATAGCGCTGGTGAGCGTAAAGCAGTTAAGATCGGGCATTTTGTCTTTTGCGATCTCTTCTACCTGAGCCCAGGTTACCTTACCAACTTTTTGGCGGTTTGGTTCTTTCGAGCCTTTAGATTGTTTTGCAAGTTCCATCAACTGCACAGCTGCAGGAGGGGTCTTGATTACAAACTCAAATGATTTGTCTGTGTAAACAGTAAGTGTTACTGGAAGGATCTTACCTACTTTATCCTGCGTACGAGCATTGAACTGCTTGCAGAACTCCATAATGTTGACGCCTTTTGAGCCGAGCGCCGGGCCGATTGGTGGTGCCGGATTTGCTGCGCCGCCTTTTACCTGCAACTTAACGAAGCCGCTGATTTCTTTAGCCATGTTTATTTTTTTGGTGTTAACGAATTAAAGCAGTTGCCTGCCCGTAAATTCTTCCAAATGCAACCTTAATAAAAGAGCAATATGAGAATTGGTGCGCAAAGGTAAGGGTAAATATTCTAAAACAAAAAAATAAAATAGTTTTTTGTTTACAATACTCTACCCTGCCTACATACTATTCATAGTCTGTAGGCGGAGCGCTTTTTTCTATTACTTCTACAGGCGCTTCCTTCGATCCTGATTTACTTCCTTTTTCATTGCCCATGCGCGCTGCGCTTGTAGGGTCGGTCACATCGCAATCATCAAAATTCTCCGGCTGTTTGAAATATGCATTAGGATCTATTTTCAATGATTTGTCGGCATATACCCGTCTTATAAAGTAAGCCCAAATTGGCAACGCTGCTGCCGCACCCTGACCAAGACGTTCGTCTCTAAACCTGAACTCCCTGTCGTCGCAACCTACCCATGCGCCGGCAAGCAACTGAGGCGTATAGCCTATAAACCATGCATCGGCCTGATTATTGGTGGTACCGGTTTTCCCGGCTATCTCATTAGTGATATTGTACCTAAACCTCAACCTGCCGCCGGTACCGTGATCTACAACGCCCCGCATCATTTTCACCATCTTAAATGCTGTATTGGCATTGATAATCTCTTTCTGAGCAGGTGCAAAATTTTTGATTAGCATGCCATTTTTATCCTCAATCTTACTTAAGAAAAACGGCTGCGTATTCATACCTCCGCTTGGGAACATACTATACGCCCCCAACATTTCGAACAATGAAATATCTGATACGCCAAGCGCTACAGACGGAAATTTATCCATACGACTAGTAATACCGCATTTATGTGCAAAATCGACAAATGGCTCTACGCCTACTTGTTTCAATATGTACAATGCGGCGTTATTGATTGAGTTAGCTAATGCATACTTCATAGTAATATCGCCTTCTTCCGATCCACCGGCATCGTAGCTCGCTTTTTCGGGAAACGATTGCGGAGCTGTACTTAATATGCCGCAGGGCGAAAAACCATTGTCAATTGCAAAGCAATATAATAGCGGTTTGATGGTAGAACCCACCTGACGCTTAGTATTAACATTTACGTGATCGTACTGAAAAAAGTTGTGGTCTATACCGCCTACCCATGCTTTTACTTCGCCTGTAAAGGGATCCATAGCCATAAAGCCCGATTGCAGGAATAACTTCATGTACTTTATGGAGTCTATTGGGCTCATTACAGTGTCCTTAAAATGCACTTTGTTCCATGCAAAAACACGCATCTTGATGGGTTTAGCCATTTCTGCCTGCGCTTTTGCATCGTTCATATCCTGGCTACGCAACATCTGATACCTATCAGATGATTTTATAGCGGTGTTTAATATTGTTTGCACATTACCTGCCTTCGACCAAATAGCTCCGTCTCTGTACCCTGTCTGCGCCAAAAACTGTTTTTGTAGTTCTGTAAGGTGCTCCTGCATAGCCTCTTCAGCATAGCGTTGCATACGGGTATCGATGGTGGTATAAATTTTGAGACCATCCTTATAAATATCGTAGGGAGTGCCATCAGGCTTTTTCAGATCTTTGCAAGCTGCTTTTACCTGCTGCTCCAGTACCTGACGGAAATAAGGAGCTACCCCATCATGATAATCTATTTTGTGGTAATCGAGCGGCGTTTCTCTTTCTTTAAGTTCGGCAAGTTGCTCATCATTAATAAAGTCGTATTTACGCATTTGATCGAGCACTACATTACGTCTTATTCTTGCTTGCTTAGGGTGGCTACGCGGATTGTAAACGGTGTTGCCTTTAAGCATACCTACCAGCGATGCTGCTTCGTCAATCTCTACTTTATCAGGTGTTTTATTGTAAAAAGTAAGCGACGCATTTCTAATGCCAAATACGTTATCTCCAAATGGAACAGTGTTCAGGTATAGCGTTATTATTTCATTCTTAGTAAGGTTGCGCTCCAGTTTCACGGCCAATACCCACTCTTTTAGCTTTAAGAAAGGTAAGAAACCATCGCCTTTTCTTGGAAATAGGTTTTTGGCCAACTGTTGAGTGATGGTAGACGAACCGCGTTTTTTGTGCAGCAGGGCATATATTGGAATAGCAACAGTTGCTACTGGGTCGATACCTGCATGATCGTAAAACCTTATATCCTCGGCGGCAAGTAAAGCATGGAGCACATTGGGCGATATTTCCGTATACTTTGTGTTCGACCTATCTTGCACATAATAACGCCCCAGCAGTGCGCCATCGCTCGAATAAACATCCGACGATATTAGGCTTTGAGGGTTTTCCAGCTCCGCTAACGATGGCATGTACCCTACCATTCCATTTTCTATAGCCCATATTAATACGCTGATAGATAGGACGCCAAGTATAAAAACAGTCCACAATACCTTTATACTACCCTTAGTTTTCGTGGGCGGCGTAGGTACGCTACCGGTTTTCTTTTTCAATATATTATCGGGTTTGTTTTTCAATGTAATATCAATTTATGCGCCCTCAAACTGTGCTTTAGAGTGTTGTTAAATAAAAAACACACGATTCACCTCGCAAAAATAATTTTTATTTCTGCTTCCAACGCGCAACCCACAATCTATAATTTTAAGAAGCGCTGGCAAGCTCATATTATCAACTTAATCAAACTCAACTTACTCACTATCTTCATTTTCTTCAGGCAGCATAAAAAAGCCTGCGCACCTGAATGGGTTCATAAACCCAGCAACCCGTTTTTTAAGACTGGTTTTACTGCGCACTTTTTGTAAGAAAGGCTCAGCAAATCCGACTACCACACTAATTTCACCTGCGTTCAGTTTTTGTTTAGCGTATTTCACTTTTAGGTAAATATTCATGAACCGCGTAAATTCTGTACTGAACAATGGGTCGATTACAGCTTTTGCATAATGCATAGGCGTTTGCCGTCCGCGGTTCATCCCTATCATGTGCAGGTAATAAATTGCCAACAGGTAAGCCCAATATGCCGCCTCTTCGTTATTACCAGCTCCCTTAAGACGCCGCTTGTAATATATTAGAATTATTTGAGGAAGCGCTACAATAAATAACAAAACAACGCAGACAACACCCAATGCGCCCCATGCAATTTTTTTCCAATCGACTGGTTTAGCTTGTGCTGCTATTTGTTTTTTCTCTTCAGCCTTAGCCACTTCTTTTTTCTTCAGGTACACTTCGTCTATTGGCGTGAGCGACGGTAGTTTTTTCACTATAGATGCTGGATTGTCAGCTGGTGTCGGCTCTATGTTTTTCAACACTTCGGCATAGGATACAGCTGTACCCGCATCGCCACTACGCACTACCGATAGCGGTATGGCCACGCTGTCGCGATAAATGACAGCAACCTTCATATCCATAGTAATCTTAGCCGCCTGTGTAAGCTGATAATCCTTGTCGTGAAACACAAATTGCTTCACGCTCATGGTCATTGTTTTTTTCAGCGTATCTATATCCTCAACTATGCCTTCGGCGGCAAGCCATGCTTTTGGCGGCTGCATCGGCGGAGTGCCGTCGGGTTGCGGCGTTGGCCTGTTTTCTTCATCATTACCTACGGTGGTATCGAAATCGAGCCATCCAAAACCCGGGAAAAAAACCTGCACCCATGCGTGCGCCTGATTGGCATAGTACCAATACCAGCCTTTATTTTTGTCGCTGCGATCTTCAGTCATAAACCCAACTGCAATACGCGATGGAATACCTAATGAACGCAACATAAACAAAGTAGCCCCCGCATAGTAGGCGCAATAGCCTTTGTGGTTTTTATTAAGAAAGTACAACAGCTTAGATGCATTGGGTAAATCAGGAATACCCGGGTTGTCGGTATATTTATAAAGCCTGTCGCCGTTTTCGTCCTTCGATAAGAAGTAGTTGCGTATAGCCAATACTTTATCAACTGGCGTGTTTTTTGCCGTATCGGTAATCCTATGCGCCAGGTCGCTGATAGCTTTAAATTTGTCGTTGCCAGGCATATAAGTATAGTACTTCATGAATTTGTCATCCATGTTTTTGTACTCCTTAATCTCTCGCAACACCTGAAACCGCATTTCCTGAAACTGTTTAATCTGGTCATTTTGCGAGTTGTACACAAAATATGCGCTATTCAATACCGATGAATAACTCTTTGCGCGAAAAGCGCTCTTGAATTCAGCCTTAAAATCTTTTTCTATTGCTATGGGCTGCACAAAATAGCCCACATTGGGCGCCAGATACGTGGCAGGCGACAAACTCTTGGCATAAACCTCTATCTCTACCGTTTGCCGCATTTTTGCGCCAAGACTGTTTTTAATTACAGACGAATCCTGCCGTGTTGAAAAAAGTGGGATTTTTGATGGGTCGGGCAGAAAAAGGTCGTTGGATGGAATGGTGGAGTCACGCTCAAATGTCTCTGTGAGCGTATCGAACTTAGTGAAATAAAATGCGGTCAAATAAAGCGGGTTGGGTACATCGGTCCCCGGGAAAAAATTATTGATATGCGCACAAAACAATAACTGATTACTTCGCCCAAGAGAACTGCTTAGTCGGGAATAATCATTGAGATCAAAGGTACTATCGGGCCGTTGCTTGAGCATACTACCCTGCCCCGATTTACCCTTACCTCCACCGCCATAATTAGCGACAGTTTCTTTTATAGGCTTGCGCATTATAAACAACACGCCGCCCCAAAGTAACGCAGCTAATAAGAAGAAAAATACCAACCGGCGTGTAAGAAACCACCAGAATTTTTGCGACTTGTCTTTGTAGTTATAAATCTGTTCAGCCGAAAAAACGATGTAAACTGTATAGAGCAATGCAGGTGAAAAAGACCTCAGTAAACCACCTACTGTTTCAGCATTTGCCTTGGCTATCAATGCGATACTACCACTCATGAAAAGCGCTGCTACAAGTACCGACCAGTAGCGCATGCGAATAAAGCCCCAGCCCAACAACCAACCCAAAATAAACAAAATACTGTTTACCTGAAAACGACGAGCTATAAAAAAAGTATCAAATTCGCCCGAGGCATAATTATCCAAGCCCTTATAAATAGAAAATGCGGCAAGTATTAAGGCAACAAACGAAGGCAAAAACCGGAAACGAAACGAATAAAACAATGCCGCTAACCCCATGCCAACCGAAAAATAAAGGGTTTGCTGTATAGCAAGGTTTTGAAGCATTGTAAAATACTGATTCGCATTGAGCAACAAAAAGTAACCTAATGCTGCCGTAGGCAACATTAGAAAGACCATTTTTGCCAATAACTCATTTACCGGAGTGGCGCGCTGAATGTTCATAGACCGAAAAACAGTATAAATATAGGGGGAAAATAACGGCCCGGTTTGTTAAAAATTTCTATCTGGCTTTTTTTAACGCGGTATAGCAAAATAAAAATAGCTCCGGCAATCTAGGCCGGAGCTATTAAAAATATTATATAAAAATATTATGGTTTTACGATCTTAAAGAAGCCGTTGGTAACGCTAATCAACTGGCCTTTGCTATTGATACCTTGAAAATGGAACTTACCAGCGATAATAGCGCTATCGTTTTCAGTAATATACAACTGACCAAAGTTTCCGAGATAGCTGAAGTAGTAGTTTGTTGACAATCCACCGAAGCTGTCTGCATATATCATATAACGGTCGTATTTACCAAAACCGGTATTGTAAATATTACCCTGATAAACATCTGGCAACACTAAGTGAAACTGAGATGCGCCCTTGTTGGCAAAAATGTAGTTTACGCCAGAATCGAGCAAAAAACTTGCGCCTTCCGCTACCCAATGCGAGCCATTAATATCTGCGCTCAACGGCTCATTTCCTCCCCATGAAAAATCGTCGCCCGATTTGAGAGGATTCAATGGATTGAGGCTGGTATTAGCATTGCCACTGGGATTAGCTGTGTATTCGCCATTGCTACATGATGCAAACACCAATGATAAACCAGCGATAAACAGGATAGAATTGAGTATTTTACGCATAAGATTACTTTTCAGGATAAAGGTACTGTTGTTCTATTGAAATACAAAATTCATACCAGAGCAATCCACAGACTGTACATAACACAAAATAAACCATACACATTCATCAAATCGGATATTTAGTCTGTAAAATTGGTATTTTCGTAGCCAATGTACTGACAACTATATGATAAGACGTTTGTTTTGCCCCTTTTGTTTGTGTGCTGTAGCCTTATTTTTTTCGTTGCAATCATATAGTCAGGCGTTGCATTTTGCAAAGATTATTGATGCCCTTACAAAAGACCCGGTTCCGTTTGCAACAGTAAAATATGGCTCCGCAGGCCAGGGCCTAATTGCCAATCTCAACGGACGCTTCGAAATTCCACAAGAGGCAAACAAAATAGAAGTATCGAGCATGGGCTACCAAACTGCTACTATCTACCTGCCGCTTACTATTGAAATCATAAAGCTTGTACCCGACAACAAAGCGCTACAGGAAATAGTAGTTAAACCGCCAACTGAAAAGATACGACGTATAATCAATTCGGCTATGGCTAATAAACCAATCAACAATCCTGATAAATACGAACAATATCGGTGCAACCTATACTACAAAATGGTTGTAGACGTAGTATTACCCGACTCTGCAACAAAAGATACAAGCGCCGACACAAAAGAAATGCTCCGTTTTCTCGACAGCAATCATTTGCTGATGAATGAAACCTTCAGCAAACGGACATGGAAAAAACCGCAGCGCCTGCAAGAAGACATTGTGGCGACACGTTTCTCCGGACTTAAAAAATCTGCTTTTACCAGCCTGGTTACCAATGTTCTACCCTTCCATTCCTATACCGACTACCTGACACTCAATGGCAAAGACTATCATAACCCGATCAGTCGCGGTCACGAACAATATTATCGTTTTGGGTTGGTCGATGAAATTTTACAAGGCACCGATACTATCTGGACGTTGAGCTTTAAACCAAAGGGCAATAATGCTAATGACCTTACAGGCACCGTTAACATAAGTTCAAACAAATATGCAATTGCTCATATTATTGCACGGGCCTACGATACCATATTGCGATTGAATGTGCGAATTGAGCAGGAATACGCATTGCTACATGCAGATGCAAACACAACGAAATGGTTTCCCAAACACTTAAATTATATTATTGACTGGCAGCTACAAAGTAGCAAACCACCCACAACGATGCGTATGCGCGGCAATTCGCAGATTGATTCTGTAGCCTGGAGTACTGATAGAAATTTTATATTTGACAAAACGCACACAGTGCGCCTTCAAAATAATGCAGACCAACTGAATGATTCAACATGGAGTAAACTCCGACCTATTGCCCTAAACGCTAAAGAAGCAAGCACCTACCACATAATAGACAGTATAGGTGAACAATTTAAGTTTGACAAGTACATGAGCTACCTGACCAAGCTACCTGAAGGCAAAGTACCCATAGGAATATTGGATGTAGATATTAGCCGCTTGTTCAGCTACAATGCCTACGAAAAAGTGCGCTTGGGAATGGGTTTGCAAACCAATGAAAAACTGATAAAGTGGTTATCTGTAGGCGGATGGGCAGGATATGGCTTTGGTGATACGCACTGGAAATATGGAGCATTTGCAGAAATATATGCGGGCAAATACAGAGATTTTATACTCTCAACAGGCTATGCCGATGATATCACCGACCCGGGCCGCATACATATCAGTCCTGATTTGGATAAAAGCTACCTAAAATCGTACCTGCTGCAGCGCGTAGACCGTACCAAAATCTGGTATGTAAATGCAAAATGGCGAAAAAACTACTGGACATTATCGCTTGCCGGTATGCAGCAGCAAATATTACCCCAATACAAATATACACTTCGCTATAATGGCGCAGAACTGAAAACATTTGATGTACAGGAGGCGGGGCTCAGTTGGCGTTATGCATATGCCGAACGAACAGCTCCTATCTTTGGATCGTACTACAGCATTGGTTCCAGATATCCAATTATCTACGGTAGATTTAGCGCAGGCCAGTTAAAAAGCAATTCGCTGCAATCTAATTATTATCAAGCACTTATGGCAATATCATGGCACAAACACTTTAATAGAATTGGGTACGAACATATTCTATTAGAAGGTGGAAAATCGTGGAGTGATAAGAGCCTGCCTTTGAGCAAACTGTTTGCTGGAAATGGTTTTAAATATAATTCTGAATCTAACATATCGCTATATACGTTTGGCGGAATGATGACAATTTACCCTTACGACTATTATTCAGATCAATTTATCAATTTGATATTTCGCCACGATTTCGATTGGAAATTGTATAAACTGGAATCAAAAGCGACATCATTGAGCTCCGCTCCAAATATATGCCTGCAATACAATATGCTATACGGAGCGCTTAGCAACGCCTACGAACAGGAACTCGTAACATTTAAGACACCGCAAAACCCCTATAATGAAGCTGGAATGTTATTGAACAATCTCATTCGATTGCGCTACCTGAATCTATACTACATTACATTAAACATGGGTTATTTCTATCACATAGATGATCTGAAAGCTGAATACAATTCAAAGAACGGTAGGTTTGTATTCGGTTTGGGCATAGAATTTTAGTTGCCCAATACAAAAGGGTTAGTAATCGCATAAATGCTACTACTAACCCTTTCTATAATTGTTCGGCTGTCTACTTTATTTCAAACCTAATTCTTTTTTCTGGGCATCATCTATTTCTGATGGCGCATCGAGCATTACATCGCGCCCTGAATTGTTTTTCGGGAACGCGATAAAGTCGCGGATACTTTCCTGACCGCCAAGTAATGCACAAAGCCTGTCGAAACCGAGCGCTATGCCGCCGTGAGGTGGAGCGCCATACTCAAAGGCGCCCATAAGGAACCCAAATTTTTCACGAGCTTCTTCTTCACTCATACCTAGCGCCGCAAACATTTTCTCCTGCAACCAACGCTGGTATATACGAATAGAACCGCCACCAATTTCCGTGCCGTTCAATACCATATCGTAAGCATTTGCTTTAATCTCGCCATACCTGCTCAGATCGTTCATTAAGTCAATATGATCAGGTTTGGGCGATGTAAACGGATGGTGGCGCGCTACCCAGCGACCGCCATCTTCATCATACTCAAACAACGGGAAATCTATTACCCATAATGGTTTATACACTTTATTATCGCGCAGCCCTAAACGATTACCCATTTCCAATCGCAATTCGCTCATAGCTTTACGGGTGCGTGTTTCTTTACCCGCCAATACCAGAATGAGATCGCCCATATTGGCGCCGCAATAGGCGGCAATTGCGGCAAGATCATCGGCGTTGAAGAACTTATCTACACTGCTTTTCAGCGTACCGTCGGCATTGTATTTAATATTCACTACGCCGCTCATACCTATTTGCGGACGCTTCACCCATTCTGTCAATTCATCTATTTGCTTGCGGGTATATTCTGAGCAGCCGGGCACACATATTGCCAATACGGTCTCAGCTTCATCAAACACTTTGAAGGCGCCGGGACGAATAGGTGAACCTTCCTGATATACATTGTTAGCTTTCAAGTTTTGTAGTTTCATTTCGAAACGGATATCCGGCTTATCGTTGCCGTAAAACCACATAGCATCGTCGAACGTCATGCGAGGAAATGCTTCTGTCAGTTCAACACCCTTGATATCCTTAAATATGTGCTTAAACATACCTTCGAATATGCCTAATATATCCTCCTGATCCACAAAACTCATTTCACAATCTATCTGTGTAAACTCCGGTTGGCGGTCTGCACGAAGATCCTCGTCTCTAAAGCACTTTACTATCTGGTAATAACGGTCGTAACCGCTTACCATAAGTAGTTGCTTAAATGTTTGCGGGCTTTGTGGCAGCGCATAAAACTGTCCTTCGTTCATGCGGCTGGGCACCACAAAATCGCGGGCGCCCTCGGGCGTGCTACGAATTAGAAAAGGTGTTTCTATATCCCAAAAACCCTGTGCATCCAGATAGTTGCGCGCAGAACGGTTCACTTTGTAGCGCAGTTCCAGATTTTTGCGCAATGCCGGGCGACGAAGGTCCAGATACCTGAACTTCATGCGCAGTTCGTCGCCGCCATCGGTGTCGTCTTCTATAGTAAACGGCGGCGTGTTTGCGGTACTAATGATAGTAAAATCAACTACCTCTATTTCAATATTTCCTGTAGGTATTTTAGCATTTTTGCTGGTACGCTCCACTACCCTGCCCTTTACCTGTATTACATACTCGCGCCCCATAGGCTGACCATCGAGACGTCCGTTAAGCTGTTCGTTAAAGTATAATTGGGTAATACCATACCTGTCGCGAAGGTCTAAAAAGGTAATGCTGCCAAATTTGCGAATAGTCTGCACCCAGCCGGCCAGTGTTACCTCTTGCCCAACGTGCGCCTCGCGCAACTCGCCGCAATTGTTTGTACGATACATAAAATCAGTTTGATAAATAGGCTGCGAAGATACTTTAATAGGGGGATTAGACAATAATGGAATGTGGCGGATTATGGGGATATCCACACAATTAAGCCCTTGTTCTCTTTACAGAATATGAAACTCAATAACACCACCACAAAAAAGCGGCGCAAAAACCTACCAAAGGAATCTGCGCCGACTCTTATTATTAATAGTTACAGAAATATCAATGCGCTACAACAAAATTGTAGGTAGTAATACTCCGAGCAGATTTCATCTTTGCAGTATATATGCCGTTTGCAAGGTCGGCTGTATTTATGTCGATTTGTTTATCGCCATCGTTTGTTATTTGTTTCAATATTCGGCCAGTTATGTCGGTAATTACTACAGTCTCCATTTGCTCAGCGCCAGCAATAATGAGCGTTGCATTTGCCGGGTTGGGATAAATGGCAATTTTGCTTGCTGACAAATCTACTACAGCTACTGGGGAATTGTCAATTTTCACATTATCAATGTTTATTGAACCTCCCAACGACGATTTGTAGCTAAACTTCACGATAGCTTTATCGCTGGCTGCATATGCCGACAAGTCGATTTCTTCCATTCTCCAGTTGCTGTCGGCAGGATCTATATAATCTGCGGTAATTGATGTTGGATTGAGTATAGGACTTGAAAAGGTAGCCAACTGAGCTCCGCCTTTTTTGTATATGGTTGTATAGTGGTCGCCGCAATCGGTGGAGATCATAACAGAAAGCGTATCTGCAAAGGTGGAGTCTATGAGCGTAACCGGCGGCATATAGTGGTGATAATTAAAGGCCATATCAAATGTTAAACGGGGCGCTATGCCGGTTGTAAGGTTTATAGCCGGAGTTGCCATTTCGTCGGAGCGTCCAGCATTATCAAATACAAGGATGGTATTGAAAGTATACATCGAGCCTGCGCCGGTTTTCTTTACATCGGTATCTTTATCCCACTGAGCAAATATGTCGCCTGCTGTATAGGCGGTCCAGTTGGCAGGAGGAAATGATGCTTCGAAGCCCTCGAAATAAGGTGTTGGCAAACCTGTATTCTGCACATTAAACGGAACCGCCTTGCTGTTGTTATAAGTAATGGTATCGGTAGCGCCGCCATCGAGCGTATTTACAGATACCGTAAGCGTATTACTACCTGCAGGCGCTGTAACAGCCGGAATAGCTACAAATGCATGTTGATATGGAGCTATGGAGCCTGTCCATGATTGTGTATATGTGCCGGAGGTTGTGATGAAATTGAGCGATATACTGTGTATAGTATCTGAACCAGTATTGCGCACCAGGCACGATGCCGGCTGAGTGGCTACGCAAGACTTGGGTGCAATAATTGGTTTTACAATATCGAGGTCTAAACCGGCTGCTTTCGGAGCGTTGAAAAACGTTTTAAATTCTATCATACCAGCTATGGCTGGCAGCGCGTGGCCGAGGCCCGGATATTCGCGATAACGCACAACGCCATTATTCAACACAAGTTGCTCATAGGTGGTATCTATAGGTCCGGTATACAATACATCTGTCGCACCGTGGGTCATATATATAGGTATTTGTGGCGCATTTGCGTAGGTAAAGGTGTAAGGTCCGCCATTAATTGCCTGCTTCACACCCTGAATAGCTGGCGTATTGAGTAATAAACCCTTAAAAGTTGCAGTATGATCGAGCCCATAACGTAAAGCTGCTCTGCCGCCCAATGAAAAACCCTGCAAAACGATTTCTGTAGTATCAATATTATATGCAGCTCTGGCCAATGCTATACAGGCCTGAACAATATCTTCACTGCCGGCAGGATAATAGTAGTCGGCATTGCGGCTCCATGATTCGGGACAAACAAATATGGTATTGGGCATATTAGCAGCCCATGCCGACCCAACTGCCAACGCTGTACGGTAATTGGTACAAGTGTCGCCCAGTCCGTGTAGGCAAACCATAAGTTTGTGCGGCGTGGCCGAGGTGTAAGACGGCGGCACATAGAGCGACACAGCGCGCGGTGCGCTCATAAAACTGATTGTAGTATCGAAACTACCCGTTGTTTGGGCGTTTGATTGCTTGGTTGCCAAAAGGCATAACATGAGCGCTGCTGTTGCCAGACAAGATTTTCTGTTCATAATTATTGGTTTTATTAGTTGATAGTGATGAAAAGTTGAAATTGTTTCTATTGTAGGTCGGTATCTTCCAGTTCAAAAATAGCCTCGACTGTTGTTTTAAAATACCGTGCTATTTTTAAAGCAAGTACTGTAGAAGGCACAAATCTGGCAGATTCAATAGAGTGTATAGTTTGCTTCGAGACGTTGACTGCAAGCGCAAGATCAGACTGAGTGATACTCATTTTTGCACGTTCTACCTTTATGGTATTCTTCATTTTATTCGAATAGGGTTAACAATAGCATCATAAAAGCGCTTATTACCAGATACACTAAAAGGCTCCATTTGTTCTTCTGAATATTTTTCAGTTTATTGGCTAGCGTAGATTTGTCGTCAAAATCCCACAATTCGTCGAAATACAAACCAAAATGAAATAACAGCAAATACATAATAATACCTATGGCGGCCATAGCAAAAAGAATGCTGTAGTCCATAGGCTCCGGATGCAGGCTACCTGTGAGCGCCATAGCTAACACAACCGCCTGCTGGAGGGCGAAGGCAATTTGTAGCGATTTAAGCCTGATGGCATGTGCCCTATCATCGTCGTACTTTTCTTTACTGTAGGCTATAGTAAATAGCCCCAACAAAGTAATCCACTGAAATAATGCCAGATGCTGCAAGTGATTATATTTCTTTATAGGCAACCAAACCGTACTTTTCTCGATAAGTAAAGCCGCAAACCCTAATGCCGAAATAACTACTCCGGCAATTTTCCCTTTGTAGGAATACATTACTTTCATCCCTTTCATTACAAGCTATTTTTATAGTAATAAAATCGTTGTAACCGCGCTATCCGTTGAATGCTATTAAAAGCCACAACACATGCTATCATTAACAACAAGACAAAAGTAAAGTTTGTTTTTACAAAAAACAAGTAAACTTTACTTTTTAACAAGCTAACTGTATCAAAGTTAATGTTTACTTTAATCATCCAATCTGCTAAAAACCGCACCAACATTACGTTTCAGCCACTTTTATCATGAATACAGACGCATTTAAATATTTTAATAAATATACGTTAATGTCGCAGTATTTATTCGGTTTTACAGATTGAGTAACACTATTGGCAGCCTATATCAGGGATTTTATTGCGTACGGGAAAAGTGATATATTGTATCATTGAATCAAGAAACGTTATTTTTGCAAAGAGCAATACAAAATCATAATTTGAACATCAACGAGCAAAAGATTACCTATTTCCCCGAATCCCTGATTAAAGAAATAGCCCTACCCGAGCGGTTCACTTTCCCTTTTTACTATGAGCCGCACTCACTTACTAAATATGCTGCCGCAGAACTGCAACAATATCTGGAAACACTACCCGACCTTGACCACAACTTTGGCCTTACAAACGATACGGATGAACCGGCTATAGGCAAAATGTTTGGCGTATTAGTAGTGGCAGACCAAATGGGGAAAGTAGGCTATTTATCAGCCTTCTCGGGCAAACTCGCCGATTCCAACGACCATCAAAAATTTGTTCCACCGGTTTTTGATATGCTCACAGAAAACAGTTTTTTCCTGCAGGAGCAGGATATTATTGATGCAATAAACAGGGAAATAGAAAACATACAGAGCGATATAAACTACGCAAACGCCAAAGTAGATTTGGACCGGCTCACTGAACAATCCGGACAGGAGTTATCGGCTTTAAAACAGCAGCTAAAAATCAATAAAGAGCACCGAAAACTACGCAGAGATGAGCTTGCACTAAGCGCTGAAATTCAGGACAATACACAAATTGAAGCAGAACTGGCCAAGCAAAGCCATTACGACAGGCACTGCCTCAGGGTAATGAAAGAAGAGTGGAAAGCTAAAGTAAACGAAGCGCAAGGAAAGTGGGAAGCATATGAAAAACGAATTGAAAGCCTGAAAAACGAGCGTAAAGAACGATCGGCCGCACTACAGGGGCAGCTTTTTGAGCAATATTCGTTTCTGAACAAGGCAGGCGTAAAGAAAAGCCTGCAAGATATTTTTACTCCCACAGCTTTTGGCAGGCCACCGGCAGGCGCCGGCGAGTGCGCCACGCCCAAGCTATTGCAGTTTGCATTTACCAATAACTACCGCCCTATTGCAATGGCCGAGTTTTGGTGGGGCGCTGCTCCAAAATCGGAAATACGACAGCACAAACAATTTTACCCGGCCTGTGCAGGCAAATGCAAACCCATACTGGCGCATATGCTGGAGGGAATGCCTGTAGACGAAAACCCGTTTTTGTTACCAACCGATGAACGCGCATGGATTGAAATTATTTATGAAGACGACTATTTCCTGATTGTTAACAAGCCCGAAGGCCTGAGATCTGTACCGGGCGTAGATATTGAAGACTCGGTATATAGCCGATTAAAGAGCACAATGCACGATACAGAGCCACTAATGGTGCACAGACTGGACATGGGCACGTCTGGGTTATTAGTTGTCGCAAAAATACCCGAAATACACAAACAGCTACAAAAACAGTTTCTGGAACGTGTGGTGAGCAAGCGATACACTGCCCTGCTATCTAAACCAATACTTGAACCAACAGGAACAATAAGCCTGCCGCTTACCGCCGACCCTTTCAACAGACCTCGCCAACTGGTATGTATGGAAACAGGCAAGCCAAGCGTAACCAAGTGGCAGGTGATTGAAACCAATGCGACAACAACTAAAGTCCACTTTTGGCCGCTTACCGGTCGCACCCACCAATTGCGTATGCACTCAGCTCACGAACTTGGACTGAATGCGCCAATTGTGGGCGACGACCTGTATGGCACAGCAGGCGACCGTCTTTATCTGCATGCAGCATACCTTTCATTTGTGCATCCCATCACTAAAGAGCGGATGACATTTGAAGTAGCAGAAGATTTTTAAAGAAGATAAGCAATACAACTTTTTTTATCCCTGCAAATTTGCGACCGACTTCAACCGGCTTACTGCTTCACTATTTTCTTGATTACCCCACCATTTATTTGTAAGAAATACAAACCCGATGGAAGTAAAGCTATATCAATACAAGCCTGTTTTGTGTAGAATGAATGGCGATATATGGTTTCGCCCAGAGTGTTGCGGATCGCAAGGTCATTTATTACAGATGGAGCAATAATGGAAACCTGGTTTGTAGCAGGATTGGGGTGAATGACAATTTCATCATCCTGAGTAGCAACTACAACATCAGTTGATCCATCCAGTTTCTCCACCGTTACTTTATTACCATGTGCATAATCTGTATACAAAACATATGGTATGCCGATTGGATTGATAACAATATCCGGAGCATACGCATAACCGCGGGAAAAGCCGGGGCTGCCGACAAACACCCAATTACTACCATCAAATTTCTCAACCGAAGTTTTACCACCGCGCCACAAGTCGCGATAGGAAACATAGGGAGTTCCATTTGTATCAAGAACAATACGTACATTAAAAGCAATACCATCCGTAAAATTATTTGTGCCAACAACTACCCAATCAACCCCGTCAAATTTCTTCACTGTAGCCTTCTGGGTAAAATTATCGCACTGTGTATAGGCTACATAGGGCGTACCCCACTTATCTATAGCCAGCGAAATATCGTCGGCCTGTACTCCTGAAATGTCGCCACTACCCACGGTTACCCAATCTGCGCCATCAAACATCATTACAGTAGCGTTGGCGTCCCTAAGATTCTGATAAGATACATAGGGTACGCCGGATTTACTGATCGCTATGTCTGTAAAGTTGACTGTTGACGGCGAAAACTTTGTGCGCCCAACAGAATCCCATGTGGCGCCATTAAATTTCATAACAGTAATTCTTCCATTACCAGCCAAATCAGCATAATTACTAAAGTCGGAAAACACTATATAGGGCGCACCGGCAGTGTCAAAGGTTATCTTCGTAAAATGTGCTGTAGTGTCAGTAATACTCACCGGCCCCACGCTAACCCATGCGGAGCCATCAAACTTTTTAACGGATGCCCTATAACCATGGGAAGAATCGGCATAAACCACATAGGGTGTGCCCGCGGGCGATATTGCTATTTGTCCGTCGTAAAACCGTCCATCAGAAAAAGCTGCAGGACCAACTCCTACCCAATCTGCCCCATTAAATTTCATAACTGTAGCTTTATTGCTACGCGCGCCATCGCCAAAGGCAACATAGGGAGCTCCAGCCTGATTCATTGCAATTGTAGAAAAGTACCCGGCGCCTACCGAAAAGTCGGGCCTACCAACAACCCGCCACGATTGTCCGCGACCACTGGTAGCCCCCAAAAGAAAAAAACAAAACAAGTGTAAACCGAGGGAACGGAAACCTACAGATAATAAAGTGAGCGTATTCATAAAGTTTTGGTTTTAACAGTTTGTTTCAACAATTGTGCCAGAAAAAGCTTCTTTACAATTTCAGTGCGCCAGCCAAATGTTACCGACTTGCTTCGTTTTTAAATGAATGGTATAGGCTATAAAACCACAAAAAATATAATAAAATATACTCACATAATGAACAGCAGCTTTCATTTACATACTGATATTAGCGAGATTAAATACTCACCCCCGTTGCATTGGCCAATAATGCTGTTACTTCCTTTTTGCTTATTATGTAATAATAAATTTATATATTAAAACAACAAAAGCAACTTTTAAAACGGCTCAAAATCTATGAATTATGCTAAACAACAGCCGAATACTGTAAGAATTTATTATATGAACGAGATAATTTTGTTTGCACAAACATATCGTACTACCGCGCCCAAAAAAGAAAAAAATAAGATTTTCACAAATAAAATTCAGTATCATGGGTTATCACGACAATCAAAAATGTATTGACGCCTGCCTTCAATGCGCGGCAATCTGCAATCATTGTGCATCTTCCTGCCTTAGCGAGCAAGATGTAGAAATGATGACAAAATGTGTCCAGATGGATATGGAATGCGCAGCGCTTTGTTACGCCACTGCTCAGTTGCTGAGCTTAGGTAGTATACACGCAAAAGCAATAAGTAATATTTGTGCGGAAGCCTGTAGGGCATGCGCCGAAGTATGTGGTAACCATAATAATGAACACTGCCAGGAGTGTGCAGCAGCTTGCCGCAAATGTGCAGATGAGTGTGAGCGAGTGCAATAATCCATTTCGTGCAAATAGCATAAAAATCTATCCATGCATTCATGGTCGCTGTAATTCAATAAAACCATAAAAATTCACTAATCATTTCCATAAACATTTCATTATGAGGGGCATAATCCACGACTTATCACAGAATACCTTCATAGAAGGGCCAATTGAAACCAAGCCAATAACCGATCAATTCCAGCAGGCGTCAGATGATAACACGATCAATAGCTATACACAGACCAAAGAGGTCCCATCGCGAAGAGAAGTAGAGGATGTAGATATTCCTTATTATGAAGTAAATGAACAGTATTGAGGTGCATAAAAGGCTAACTGCTAAAATAGCACAAACTACAAAGGCAACAGAAAAACGATGAAATATCAAAGCTTATTTGTAACTCTTGCAGATTTTGATTGGTTAACTCAACATTAGGATTCAATATTTGATTCGAAAACCTAGCAAAACCAGCAGGCCATTCGTACCGTAATGAATTTAGAGAGGTCAAATTGCTGCCGCAGCATGCCAACACATTGGTTACGTCACCAAATTTGTCTAGGAAAGCATTATCTACTTTTTTACTGGTAAGTTTAGAGCGGGAAACAAAGCGAGAACGGAGGGAAAAAGAAAAAACCAAGGCGAAAAAGCCTTGGTTTTTTCTTTTTGTCGGGGAGACTGGACAACTTTCGAACCGGTTTGTCAAAGATCTACTTGCTTTGAATGCACTTTTGGGTATGATTGGAGAAGTATGAGTAATAACTGGAAAGAACTGTCAAATACTGGACGGTGGTTGACTGGACAACTTTGGAACGGAAAGGCAGTCGTCATCTAATATTTTTATCTAAATTTATGGGTTCATGCACTTTATTGAATTCATCTTATGAAGTCACTTTTTCTTACACTTTTTTTTATCGTAAGTGTCATAACAATACGAGCCCAAAATACTATGCGACAACTTACTGACCTAATAGATAAAGCAGACCCAGCTTGGAAAATCGTTCACGAGTGGATATTATCAGAAAAAATAAAGTAGAAATCTTGCCCGTCGATACTACATTCGCCAACGAGGCATTATACAAGATTCAAATAACGACACACTCACCAATGGGAGCGATAGTTTTTATGACAGGAGGGCTCTTGATTGATGATGGTTGGATAAGAATTCTTGGTTCTGGTAATTCAAAACTAAATAGAACACTGCCAGATTGGAACAAAGGTAAATCATTCAAAGATTTTGGGGAGGTTCCCTCATTTTTGCTGATTGCTGATGATGCAATTGGCGGGTTTTATATTTTGAATGGCGGAGCCTTAGGAAAAGATCTGGGCAAGATTTACTATTTCTCGCCCGACAATTTAGAATATGAATCTCTTGAAATTACCTACAGCGAGTTTTTGCTTTTTTGCTTCAATAATGATTTCGAAGAGTTTTACAAGGGGCACAGATGGAACAATTGGAGACGCGAAGTCGCAAGGTTAAAAGGAGATGAGGTTTTTAGCTTCTATCCTTTCCTATGGACAAAAGAGGGTAAAGACATTAACAAAAGCTCACGTAAAGTTGTTCCTGTTGATGAACAATACAGTCTCAATATTGAGATGAGAAAACAGATTGGGGTTGACAAATAAAAATGACCATTAGGCTGAAGCGTGTTTATCTTGTTCTTTTAAACTGAATTCGAACATTAAAACAGGAATCTTTGAGTAACAACTAGCAAAAACGGGAACAAACTAGCAAGGCAGAGCGGGAAACAGAGCGAGAGCGGATGGAAAAAGTAAAAAGGAAGCTCATCGCTTCCTTTTTACTTTTTGTCGGGGAGACAGGATTCGAACCTGCGACCCCCTGGTCCCAAACCAGGTGCGCTACCGGCCTGCGCTACTCCCCGATTACTATTTTACCGGTTTGCCGATGTCTGTTACCAGACTTTTTTTTTGCCGGGTAATTATTGCTAATTAACCTTTGTGCTAAACCAGCGGTGAGGGCGAGATTCGAACTCGCGGTACACTTTAAGGCGTACGACAGTTTAGCAAACTATTGGATTCGGCCACTCTCCCACCTCACCTCAACTCGCGATCAAGTCGCTTATTGTGTTCCCCTCTGTAAGGGAGTGCAAAGATACGCAGTGTTTTGGAATAAACAAACTTAATCGAGTTTTTTGTGCCAGTTTTTCAAAAATAATTTCTCGCAATCTGTTGCTACCAACGCTTTCCGATCTGTATGCCTACATATAGGTCTATAAAATAAGCGCTTGGCTTTTGGTTTGCCAGCAGCGGCAAGTCTTGCGCATAGTACTCTACATTGAGCCCGGTTTCCACGCCAAGCGCAGTTTTCTTGTTTGCAGAAAAATCGAAGTGCATACCCGTTTTAAAATGTCCGCCCGGCACTATCACTACCTCGTCGATGCCCTTGCTAAAGCCAGCATTGCCTTCTATAAGGCTTTGATCGAGAAATGCCTCTTTATTATTGTCTTTGTACTTTATGGCCGATGGGTCGCTGTACACATTGATATAGTATGGCTTGAGCGCGCCTACCGAAACCCCGAAGGCATTTACCCAATGTATAGACACCGAACCCGGATCGGGCTTGCCCACCAACAGTTTACGGAATCCATATCCCAATTTCAATGCATAGAAGTTATTGATCTTGCCGTAGATGTAGGTGTTGCTACCTGCTCCGCTGGCGCTCACGCCTTCCACCTTTTGCTCGCGAGGGTCTTTCTTCTCAGTAAACTCCAACTGGTAGAAACGCACATTGCTAAACATATCGCTCTGGCGTGGGTTCTTTGCCTTCAGTTTACCTAAATCCATAAACACACTCCACCCATTGCTATTTAGCCTCAGCCCTCCTGCAAACTCCTGCGAGATGGCTTTGGGCGCCTTGGGCTTTACATAAGCAAATTTGGGTTCTTTTTTCTGAATGGTATCTGTAGTCGCATCTTTGCTCTGAGCGCAAACCACCTGCTGCGTAGCGCAGCAAGCCGACAATACTATCAGTTTTTTGAATATACCTTTCATAGAAATTTCAAAGCGTAAGTTACTGATTATTTCGAATATAGCAGAATACCTAACATTTTTTTATCGTTTTTACCCATTAGCTCTTGCTGCGCAAAGTTTTAGACGACTTTGAAAAATACTTCCACTAAAACTATGCCACGCTTAGCAAATTAGAAATAACCGTATTTTTACCAAAATTATCAACATGACCTCTAAAGTCGTTTATAACGGAGAACTACGAACTACATCTACACACCTACGCTCCGGCAGCGTAATAGAAACCGACGCCCCTGTGGATAACAAAGGTAAGGGAGAGCGTTTTTCGCCTACCGATCTTGTAGCTACTGCCCTGGCTCAGTGCATTGTTACTACCCTCGGATTGGCAGAAAGCACGCACGATATTAATATTGTAGGAGCTGAGTGTCAGGTTGAAAAAATAATGACATCCAATCCACGCAAAATCGGCGAAATAAAGATCATCATTAGCTTCCCCAATAGCTCCCCCTTTACGGATAAAGAAAAAATAAAAATAGAACATATAGCTAACACCTGCCCGGTACATCAGAGTCTGCACCCCGACTGTATCCGCACCATTATTTTCCATTGGCCTGAGTAAGTGTTAATACAGCTCGAGCGATTGCATAATGCCCTCAACAATGCCTATGCTTTCCTGCATTCGGCTATCGGCATACATAAAGGATACCTGTATTTCCTCGTCTCGATGGTGAATAAAGTAAATCAGGCAGCGGTTTAATCGACCATACAAGGCCCGGGTGGTAAAATGCAACACAGTAGTATTGCCAGGATAATACTTTGATGCCCTGCATTCTACCAGGCGTAGCGTAGTGTCTTCACGGTAGCGTTGCAGGTCGCGCTCCAAACTTTCCTTGGTGCAATCGAGATAGCTTTTTATGTCGGTGAATCTGCTCTTACGAGCTGTAATTACCACGTATATTTTCTCGCGCTCATTAAAATAAGATAGTTCAACAGGTTGTTGTACAGTGGTGTCGGGCGGTAATAATAGAAAGCCTTGTGGCAACGATAACTGAAATCTGTACTCATCGTTTTTCACCAGTTTCTGGCAATAAGCGCTACTGCACCAACACATAATGCAGAGCGGCAGTATCAAAAACAATAAAAAACGCAACCTTTTCATTTACCGGCAATATTCATTGAAATGCGTAAGCACATCGCGTAGCAAAGGAAGTAAGAATTATCAATTCTATACAGAACGTTGGTCAGTTTGTAGCGCAAAGTGACTTCGCCATTATATACGCGCTCCAAAAAGCAGACTACCTATGCGCACCATATTACTACCCTGCTCGATAGCCAGCTTGTAGTCGCCGCTCATACCCATAGAGCACACCTTAAACCATGGCCGGTTGAAAAATGCGCTATCGGATAGGTGCACGAAAAAGTTATGCAGCCTGAAGAATTCTGCCTTTACCTTGGCTTCGACTTCAGTATTAGTCGCCATACCCATCAGTCCGCAAATCCTTACATTCTGCATGTATTCGGTTTCCGCTTCCAACTGTTCGGTAATGACGAGTATTTCCTTTTCATCGAGGCCAAATTTGGTTTCTTCGTCGGCAATGTGCATTTGTAGCAGCACATCTATCACACGGTTATGTTTTAGGCCCTGCTTGTTTATTTCCTCAAGCAGCTTATAGCTATCCACAGCGTGTATAAGATGCACAAATTCGGCAATGTATTTTACTTTGTTGCTTTGCAGGTGCCCTATGTAGTGCCATTTTATATCTATAGGCATCTGATTGTGTTTGTCCACCAGCTCCTGCACATAGTTTTCTCCAAAATGCCGCTGCCCCAAATCGTAAAGTTCCTGTATATCGCCTACCGGCTTTGTTTTAGAAACAGCTACCAGCGTCACCCCTTTGTCTTTAAACTCCTCAATCAACGCGCTCCAAACACCTTCATTAATCATAGATCCTAATATTGTTCTTGTTCGTTCGGGAAGTCTTTCGATTTCACGTCTGTTATGTATTTTTTAGTAGCGTCTTTCATGTCCTCATAAAGGTTCATGTATCTACGCAAAAATCTTGGTGAAAAGTTCTTGGTAATTCCCAGCATATCGTGCATCACCAGCACTTGTCCGTCTACCTGATTACCAGCCCCTATACCTATTACCGGTATATTCAGCAAGCTGGCTACCCTACCCCCCAGCGACGCTGGTATTTTCTCCAGCACCAGCGAAAAACAACCAGCATCTTGCAGTAGCTGCGCATTGCGCAACAGCGTTTCGGCTTCTTCTTCTTCCTTAGCTCTTACAGCATAGGTGCCAAACTTATATATAGATTGCGGTGTAAGGCCCAGATGCCCCATCACCGGCACACCTGCTCCTGTAATGCGCTTTATACTATCGCACACCTCTTCGCCGCCTTCCAGCTTTATACCATGCGCGCCTGCTTCCTTCATTATTCTAATGGCCGAATTGAGCGCTTCCTTGCTGTTACCCTGATACGAACCAAACGGCAAATCAACAATTACCAGACACCTTTGACAGGCCCTTATAACACTTTGTGCATGATATATCATCTGATCGAGCGTGATAGGCAATGTGGTTTCATGACCTGCCATTACATTACTCGCAGAATCTCCTACCAATATCACATCAATACCGGCATCGTCAAATATCCTCGCCATCGAAAAGTCGTAAGCCGTAAGCATGCTTATCTTTTCGTTACGATTTTTCATCCATTGTAGTGTATGGGTGGTAACACGCTTTATCTCTGAGTGTGTAGACATAACAGTGAACCCTTTGCCGTTTTATAAAGAATGATTCAGCATAAAAAACTATAACTCAAACTCTTCAGACAAAGGTAATTTGGGCTGTAAATGTAGTAATTAACCACGAATATCACTGCGCATGGAGTGCAATGACCTAAAATTTGCCTTTTCATCCTTTGGTGTCAAACACGGCTATTTACCGCTATAATGTATATTTGTTAGGTACCGTTACTGTAAATTTACTGCCTACACCCAGCTTCGATTCCAGTGCAATTACACCTTCAAGTTTGGCCACATTTTGTTTTACAATATAAAGTCCTAGTCCACTGCCTTCAGATTTATTAGTGTTTCTGTAAAACATTTCAAACACCTGCTGATATTTATCTTCAGGTATACCCTCGCCATTGTCTTCAACAATTAAAAGTCCACTATCACCAATTAGTTTAAAAGTAAATCTTACAAACGACGCGACATTTTCTCTGCGGTATTTAACTGCATTGGTAATAAGGTTACTGAGTATTGTTACTATACTTAGTTTATCGGAAACAAAGGTATGTTCAGTATCTATTTCGGTAGTAAACGTAACAGACTCAAAACCATTAATATAGCTAATGCCTTCTATTATGCTGTCGTAAATCGCTTTTATATCAAGCGTTTCACAATTCACCTTTATTCGCTTTGTGCGCGAAAACTCAAGTATCCCTTTTATTACGTTGTCGAGCTTCAAAATGCTCGATTTCATCATTCCTAAATAAGACTTTGCATCTACATTATCGGCTATTATATCTTGCGTAATATTAATCAATCCAAGAACTGAGGTGAGCGGAGCGCGCAAATCGTGACTCGCGCTATAGACAAATCTATCCAATTCTGCATTGATGGTTTGCAGCTCTGAATTTTGCTGAAGTAAAATACCTTCAGTTCTTTTTCGGTCGGTGATATCTCTGTTTACAGATATTATTCCATATTTATTGATATCAACTTTAATCAGCGAGCTATTTACTTCAAAAGGAACTATTTCGCCTTTTTTATTGAGCAAATTTACTTCTATCAATTTTGAAGGGCTATAACCTCTTTTAACATCTGCTAACCTGTCACGGATTATGTTTTTGTTTTCTTCAGGAATAAAATCAAATATATTCCTGCCTTTGTAAGAATTCTCGTTTAAGCCAAAAAACTCAATACCTACATTATTCATAAACTCTATTTTACCATCAAAAGAGTAAGATACAATCATGTCATGAGCAGTTTCTGTCAGCAAACGGTATTGGGCTTCGCTCTTACGTAACTCATCCATCAATAGAAATGAATCAAGACTTCGAGCTATACGTTCTGAAATTTGCTTAAAAAGGCGTTTTTCATCTTCGGACCAATTTCGGGAGTGAGAACATTGATGCATACCTAACAGCCAAGGTTTACCCTTTTTAGGATGCAATGCTATACCGATACCGGATTTTATTGCATAGGCCGTTGCCATTTCGGGTATTATTTGAATTATTTGGTCTTCATTTACTGCAAATGCTTCCTTGTCAGAAAGGGCTATTTCAAATACCTTGGCGTATTCTTTAGTAACCTCCATTTCAGCGCCTATTTCAAATGCCCCTTTAAAATCCGCACGAGTCACCTCCATTGGCACAATACAACTAGCAGCCTGAGGATCGCAGGGATACAAGAGCCAAGCTCTGTCTGAACCAAAAATATCAAGCAGTGAATGTAGCATTTCTTTGTTCAGCTCCATCATGTCATCGTCCATGGTGGCGCGCTGCAGTATATCGCTAACTTTATCTAAACCCTCCAAAAACTTAACAGAATCTGCAAGCGCCATTTCGGCCTTTTTCCTATTAAGCATACCGGCAATAACGTCTGCGGTAGCTTCTAAAAACTGAACTTCTTTTTGACTAAATACGTGCCCCTGATTAAGATATACGACTATAACACCCAGTGTATCGCCCTGATAAACGATTGGTACATTATAGTGCCCATGTGCATAAGTATCACCTATATGCTTGTGCAAATGATTGATACAATTTGTGAAAATAGTTTTCCCGTCTGTAGCTGCTCGTCCACATAAACACTCACCAAACTTAACGTTTGCGCACGCTGTCTGTAGCTGCTCAGGCATATTTATTTGGCTTGTCAGCATTAATGTGTCCCTGGCTTCATTTGATAAAAATATCCCTCCCCGGTATTGCAATTCTATAAAAGAAGCTTGCAATATGATTTCGAGAATCTCATTAAGATTATCCTTAACCGAATTATTGTTCAACGAAACTTTTAGTATTCTGTTTAATTCCTGTTGAGCGCTATGATTGTGTTGTTGTTCTAATTCCGCTTTTTTTCTGTCCGAAACATCCCTACCAACAATAACTAATGCTTCCCGATGATGCTGTTCATTGTACAACGGCACTTTCAACACTTCAAAATGATGCAGAATACCATGCTCGTCCGGCACCACTTCCTCACCTCTCGACAGCTCGCCAGCATCCCAGGCTATTTTGTCGCTTTTCTCACAGTAAAGCAAATACTCAAATAACTCTGGGCTCAATTCAGCTATTTCATGATCCGATTTATTCACCCAATCTTTATTTTCGAGTCGGAATATCTTTCTTGCTACTGAGTTTATCACCTTCCATTTCCCAAGTCCGTCTTTCAGAATTATGGCATCCGGAATAGCCTCAATTAGGGCTTGCAATCTTTCTTCATTAAGCTTGGCTGATCGGCTTGCAGCAACGCTCTCTGTAATATCCATTGAATATACCCTGAAAACGCGTCGCTCACTAATATGATGTATGGATTGCCTGTACCAGGCGCCACTTACTTCTACCTCTCTATATTCGTCGCCTAATTGTATTCCAGATAAAAATAGATGCTCTGTGCCAAGTTCATATATTTCAGGAAACAAACTTATAGCGGCGGGATTAGCGTATAATACGACTCCAGAATCATCAAATTCTACGATCGGCGTTTTATTGTGTTCAGGAATGCTGGCCAGAAATTTGATATTCTGATCATTCTTATACCTTTCAGTCAGATTAGTAATTATTCCGCCATAATAAACATCATCCCCTACTACCCACGATGACATTGTAACTTCCAACGGTAAATGATCTCCATTTTTATTTATACCAATTGTTTCTGTTTTAACGCCCATTTTACCTAAATCAAAGCAAGAATCCTTATTATCTTGATCGGTTCCAATGTGCTCAATCATTAATTTTTTACACGATTGGCCTATTATTTCTTCACTTTGCCATCCGAAAATAGTAGTTGTGGCCGCATTGCAAAATTGTACATTATGTTGCTTATCAATAATAATAACAGCATCTGAAATACCCTCTATTACTGCATTAAAGCGAGCTAAATTCTCTTTTATGCTTGCCAATGCTTGCTTTTTCTCTGTAATATCAACAACAGTGCCCTGGAAACTAATAATTTTACCTGAACTATCTCTAATAATTGAAGTAAAATCATATACATCTCTCGCCATCCCATTAGCATGAATTATCCTATATTCTTGCTCAAAATTATCTACCCCTGCCTTAGTATATTCTTTTACTTCAGCAATAGTTCTTTCTAAATCCGCTGGGTGTATCAGCGATCCATAAGGTACCTCTTTGGAAATTAAATCGCTTGCAGCATATCCAAATTGAGTCAACACATTAGGTGATACATAATCGATCATCCAGGTAAAATCTGGTCGCCATTTAAAAATAACGGTAGATCCTCCTGCAAACAAACCCTTGACTTCAACAATAGGCGATGGTATTTTAGCCCTATATTCCACAAGTGTCAATTGGTAATAGGCAATATCATTATCAAGGCCCAGATAATTTATTTGCATTTTAAAATCTCCGCTGTAGCCAGGTAATGGTGATACTATAATACCCAATTCAGTATCAATCGTTGCGCCGGATAGGATAGCTTCTTTTAAATCAAACAAACTAAACTCCTGATTATCAATGATATAAAACGGAAGATCAAAAAATGACGTGCCATCAATCATTGATGCTGACTGATTAAAAACAGTATTGTTTTTTCTATTAGTAAACCTGACAGATCCAGATTGGTCAATTATATAAATTTCACACTTTAGCCTGTTGAGTATTTCTTCAGACCATTTACCTGAACCATTCATAAGAACAATTTACAATTAACACTAAACACATTAATGAAAGCTAAACTTAACTACACCAACTCCCGAAAACAAAAATTGAATTGCTCATTAAGTACAAAAAACGATAAATCCATCACAAAACACTCAATTTATCTCGATATTTACCATGACTAATGTCAGGAAAATCAACGAGAAAACAAAATCAGCAGCATCATATTGCACAAAATAATTACATTTATTTCTCGCTAATACAAAGAACGACATCCCCTTTTAATTTATCAATTCTGCTCCTTAGCAATAATTACCTTTTTTTGATTTTGCAGTAAAGCGCGAATCTATCAACGAGTTAGTTATAACTAAATTTAATGGTTCTTTATCAATTTTAATCGGCATACCATTTTGCCTTGAACTATCTTTGTATCATTATTCAGCTAACACAAGCAGATTTAAGATAGAATTGCAAAATTGAGGATATTCGTAATAAATATAATTTTGGTTTTTACAGCGTTAAACACTGTAACGCTGAATCAATTTTCTAAACTGCCCCTTTTAGTAATACATTATGTAGACCATTGGCAAAGAAACCACGATGTTACGATAGCTGACTTTTGGGATATGCACTATGGTGGACACGATATTAATGATAAAGACGACGAGCAAGACAAGCAGTTGCCTCTAAAGAGTTTTAGCCCTACGGCATTTCAAGTATACGCATTCCCCGATAACGAACCTTTTTCGTTGTCGCCACATTTCTTTTCTATTGTAAAAAACACGCCGCTGTTTAGGTCGTTGTTCTTCCCTACCCAAGTCACATCCTGTTTGTTCAGGCCTCCACGTGCATTAGCGTAAATGTTTTTTTTATATTTAACTATTCCCATCACCTAGGCGTTGGGTAAGAGATTACGTTAATTATTTCAACAATAAATTTATGCTCAATAAAATCATTAGCTTTTCTATAAAAAATAAGCTGATCGTTGGTTTGTTCGTGCTGGCTTTAATTGGCTGGGGCGTATACGAAACAACAAGACTACCAATAGATGCTGTGCCGGATATTTCAGACAATCAGGTGCAAATTATTACCGTTTCGCCGGCTTTAGGCGCACCAGACATTGAACGTCTAATTAGTTTTCCGGTAGAGCAAGCCATTAGTAGCATCCCCGGTATGAAACAAATCAGGAGCTTTTCCCGCTTCGGTTTGTCATTGGTAACCATTGTATTTACAGAAGACGTAGATATATATTGGGCACGCCAACAAGTGAGTGAGAAATTGCAGATGGTGCAACGCGACTTTCCTTCAGGAATTGGCTCGCCCGAAATGGCGCCTGTATCTACCGGCTTGGGCGAAATATACCAATATGTTGTTCGGCCGCTACCGGGCTATGAAGGTAAATACGGGCCAATGGAACTACGCACCATACAAGATTGGATAGTACGCAGGCAACTCTTGGGCACACCGGGTGTGGCTGAAGTATCGAGTTTTGGGGGCAAACTAAAACAATATGAAATTGCTGTAAAACAAGAGCAACTAAAAGCATACCGACTAACAATAGGTCAAGTATTCGAAGCCCTTGAGAAAAACAACCAAAATACTGGCGGCGCTTATATAGAAAAAGGACCAACGGTATTGTACATACGCAGCGAGGGGTTGGCTACATCGCTATCAGATATAGAAAAGATAGTGGTAAAAACACTAGACGATGGCACGCCATTACTCATGAAAGATGTCGCTACAGTACAGTATGGGTCAGCTATACGCTATGGAGCCATGACTTATAACGACAAAGGAGAAGTGGCCGGAGCTGTAGTCATGATGCTGAAGGGCGAGAACGCCTCGGTGGTGATCAAGAAGGTGAAAGAACGCATTGCGCTGATACAGAAAATGGTGCCTGAAGGCGTAGTAATTGAGCCCTTCCTTGATAGAACAAAAATGGTAAATAATGCCATTAAAACGGTGGAAACCAACCTAATGGAAGGCGCGCTCATCGTGATATTCCTGCTTGTTTTTTTCCTTGGAAACCTTAGAGCTGGGCTTATAGTTTCATCGGTCATACCGCTTTCTATGTTATTTGCCATCATTCTGATGAATAAATTTGGCGTTGGCGGCAACCTGATGTCGCTGGGAGCAATAGATTTTGGTTTGATCGTAGATGGGTCTGTAATTGTAGTAGAGGCAATTCTACATCGTTTTGCACATTCCCGACAGTTCAAATCGATGGGCTTGATATCACAATCCGACATGGATACTGAAGTAGGCGTCTCTACCGGCCACATGATCAAATCTGCGGTATTCAGCCAGATCATCATACTCATAGTTTATTTACCCATTTTGTCGCTTCAGGGCATAGAAGGTAAGATGTTCAAACCTATGGCTTACACCATAGCTTTTGCAATCTTTGGCGCGTTCCTGCTATCTATCACTTATGTGCCTATGATGGCGGCTCTTTGTCTTAAAAAGAAGCTGAACCACAACAAAACGATGGCAGATAAATTTATGGCCTGGCTGGAGAGAAAATACCAACCTCTGCTCAGTAAAGCTATGCTGTTCCCTAAAGCTATTATTGCGGTTACTTTGATGCTGTTTGCATTAGCCACCATTATTCTTACAGGTATGGGAGGCGAATTTATGCCCCAGCTCGAAGAAGGTGATTTTGCAGTAGAGACACGCCTACTTACAGGTAGTAACCTAAGCAATACCATCCGTTCGACTCAGCAAGCTGCAAAAATTCTAAAAGAGAAATTCCCTGAAGTGACCAAGGTTGTTACTAAAATAGGCAGCGCTGAAATACCTACCGACCCAATGCCTTTTGAAGCCAGCGACATGATGGTGATACTGAAAGACAAAAAGGAGTGGACCTCAGCGAAAACCTTCAGCGAATTGAGCGCCAAAATGACCAAAGAACTGGAAGCAGTACCCGGCATAAGCGTCGGATTTCAGTTTCCGGTGCAGATGAGATTTAATGAACTGATGACCGGAGCCCGTCAGGATGTGGTGTGTAAGATATTTGGCGAAAATCTGGACAGCCTGACCAGCTATGCTCAAAAGCTAAACG
The DNA here is from genome assembly GCA_903882805.1 of uncultured Bacteroidota bacterium. Classification (GTDB taxonomy): domain Bacteria; phylum Bacteroidota; class Bacteroidia; order Chitinophagales; family Chitinophagaceae; genus Nemorincola. The sequence continues at coordinate 98,712 of CAIRYK010000043.1, forward strand.
AAATAATACAAACTGTAGACGGAGCGATAAATATTTATGAAGAAAAAGTGACCGGAATGCCGCAAGTGGTGATAAAATATAACCGTGACGCTATGGCAAAATTCGGGCTTAATGTATCCGACGTGAACCGGGTGGTAAATGCGGCATTTGCAGGACAAATAGCCGGGCAGGTTTACGAAGGCGAAAAAAGATTTGACCTCGTAGTACGCCTAGCAGGCGAATCGCGTAAAAATCTAGCCGACATCCAGAATCTGCTTATAGAAACAAATAAGGGCGAACAAATTCCATTGTCGCTGGTAGCTGGTGTAGAAGAAATAAACGGAGTAAACCAAATACAGCGAGAAAACACGCGCAGACGTATTATTGTAGGATTCAACATTACAGGCCGCGACGTTAAAACAATAGTAGACGAACTACAGGCTAAGGTGAACAAGAGCCTGCATTTGTCGCGCGAATACACGATTGTATATGGCGGTTCGTTTGAGAATATGACCGCTGCAAAAGAACGCCTGACAATTGTTGTGCCTATTGCGTTGCTCCTCATTTTTATGTTGCTATATTTTGCTTTCAACTCTGTAAAGCAAGGACTGCTGATTTATACAGCAATCCCCCTTTCTGCTATAGGTGGTATACTGGGGCTGTGGTTGCGCGATATGCCATTTAGTATATCGGCCGGCGTGGGCTTTATTGCTTTGTTCGGCGTTGCTGTATTGAACGGTATACTCCTGGTATCTGAGTTCAACAGACTAAAAGCGGAGGGATGGACTGATGTAAAACGAATTGTAATACATGCCACTAAATCGAAGTTACGCGCAGTAATGATGACTGCCTTAGTTCCATCCCTTGGTTTTATACCCATGGCTATAAGTACCGGCGCTGGCGGCGAAGTGCAAAAGCCGCTGGCTACTGTGGTTATTGGCGGCCTTATTGTGTCTACCCTACTTACGCTATTTGTGTTACCCGTACTTTATATAGTTTTCGAAAAAGGGTTTACCTACTTTAATCAAAAAACAAAGGGCGTTGTTACGCTTGTTGCGCTTGCTATTTTAGGATTCAATGCTTCTGCTCAACCAAAAATATCGCTGCACGCGGCTATTGATAGCGCTATGTCCAACAACAGAACGCTACAGGTAGCAAAGGCAGAAACAGCCTATTTCAACGCCTTGAAGAAAAGCGGTATCGATATAGACAAAACAGAGTTTGGACTGGAGTATGGTAGATTCAATAGTTTAGCAACTGACAACAAATTCTCGGTCACTCAGACAATACAGTTCCCAACTGTGTATAAGCATCAAAACTCTATAAACCGAACAAACGCCGCAATAAGCGAAACAAATGAAAAAGTAAGGGAGATCGAAATAAAAACAAGGGTGAAACAAACCTATTTTCAACTTGTGACCCTAAAAAACAAGAGCAAATTACTTAATGATGCCGACAGCATATACGCAGGTTTTCAGGAAAAGAGTAGACTGAGGTTTGAAGCAGGGGATATAGACGCTATGCAAATGGCCACGCTGGAAAACCAGCGATTACAAATAGGCAATCAGTTGCAGTTGCTCCGTTCGGATTATGAAATACTCCTCAATCAGTTCAAATTGCTACTCAACACCACAACTACATACGAACCAGACGACGAGACAATAATCTATAGTTTTACTGCACTAAATGCACCTAATAGTTTGAATAAGAGCCACTTATTGCAACAATACCAACAACGAATACAGTTAGCAGAGCTACAAAAACGATTGGAGAACAGTAAATTATTGCCATCCATCAGCGCTGGCTATAATAATATGTCGATTATTGGGTGGCAGGCAACTGGTGTAGGAAAAGAGCAGTACTTTGGCTCTGGCGAACGGTTTACATCGGTAAATCTGGGCTTGGGTATCCCAATATTTTATGGCGCTCAGCGTGCTCGCATTACCGCTGCCAGTAAACTACAGCAACAAAGAATTGCTGAGTTTGCTGTAGTAGAACAACAGCTATCTACCGACCTGAAAAACGCAATTAGCGCTTACAGTAAACGGAAGGAAATCGTAGCGATTTTCGAAAACAAGCTACTGCCAAACGCGAGAATTGTGATGCAAACAGCAGACCAAAAACTTCAAGCAGGCGAAATTGCTTACCTCGACTGGACTATACTCGTGAATCAGGCTATGCAAACACTAGGCGACTATTACAATGTAGTTGTTCAAATGAACGAAGCGGCTTTTGAAATTGAAAAATTGTGCAATAACTAACCCCACTAAACAAAAGAAAATGAAATATATAGCATCAATATTGGCGGCTGGCTTCATAACGCTTTCCGCTTGCAGCAGTCAACAAAAACAACCAGCGCCAACAAAAAACGAGAACCAAGCGAAAACGGCAAATGATGTGGTTCAGCTCACGCCTGAACAAGCAAAAAACGCAGCGCTGGAGCTGGGTAGGCCAGAAAAACGCACCATGCACAAAACACTGAAAGTAAGCGGCGTTTTAGAAGTACCGCCTCAAAATATGATTTCGGTAAGTATACCATTAGGCGGTTACTTGAAAAAAACCACCCTACTTCCCGGTCTGCATGTGCACAAGGGCGACCTACTAGCCACTTTAGAGGATCAACAGTATATACAGTTGCAACAAGACTACCTGACGGCAAAGGCTAAGCTAAACTACTACAAAGCGGAATATGAACGGCAACAAAAGCTAAATGAAAGTAAAGCCGCAAGCGATAAGGTGTACCAACAAGCATTGAGCGATTACGAAAGCGAAAAAGCGCTACTGCGCGCCACAGGTGAAAAACTAATGCTAATAGGTATAAATCCGATATCGCTTACCGATAATAATATTTCCCGTAGCATTAACATCTACGCTCCCATCAATGGAAACGTAGCTAAGGTAAATGTTAATATAGGAAAATATGTTAGTCCGACAGATGTGCTTTTTGAATTGGTAAACCCTGATGACCTGCACCTTACGCTCACAGTAATGGAAAACGACGCAGCCAACCTGCACAGCGAACAAAAAGTAGTTTGTTATGCTAACAACAAATCAGATGTAAAATACGATGCCGAAATACATGTTATCAACCCCAACATAGGTAAGGATCGTGCCACGGAGGTACATTGCCACCTACTGAAATATGGTAAAGAACTGCTACCTGGTATGTTTATGAATGCCGAAATAGATATACAAAGCGCCACAGTAAACAGCCTGCCAGAAGATGCAATAGTAAAATGGAACAACGAACCCTATGTGTTTTATGAGATTGCTGCAAATAAATTTAAGATGCTTAAAGTAGAGACCGGAACGTCAAGCGATGGATACATGGAAGTAAAAACTACGCTGCCCGATGCAAAAATAGTGATAAAAAACAGCTATACATTACTGACAAAAATGATGAACAGCGCTGAAGAATAAATGGCTCAAAGTTATAAACGGTTCCGGCGAAGCAAATCGGTAGCGACGCCGGAATCGTAGCTTTACCAGTTGAGCTAATCGTTCTAAAAAAACGCCCTCTTTTCCTGATTTGTGCGAATTGATTTATATATTCGCCTTTTGATTTTATAAATGAAACAAAATTAATATGCAAGAAAGCATTGAAGCTATTAAAATCGGAGCTGGCATATTAAATTATAATGACTGTTACGAAGTTTTGGTAAATGACAGGCCGGTGGAATTGGATTCCGCTGGCTTGGCCAAAGTATATGAGAGTTACTATTTTTTAAAAGAGTTCATTAAAGACAAACTGATTTACGGCATTAATACAGGTTTTGGACCGATGGCCCAATACCGTATTAGCGCCAACGATCAAAAACAGTTGCAGTACAACTTGATTCGCAGTCATTGTTCGGGAAGTGGTTCGCCGATTGCCGTTATCAATGTAAAAGCGCTTATGCTGGCCCGGCTCAATACCCTGATGCGTGGGTATTCAGGTATCCATCCCGATGCAGTTCACTTGTTGGCAGAGTTAATAAACCGAGATATCTGCCCGGTAATCTACGAACATGGCGGACTTGGCGCCAGCGGCGACCTTGTGCAGCTTGCACACCTTGCGCTTACACTTATTGGCGAAGGAGAGGTACATTACAAAGGCGAGATATTACCGACAGCAGATGTTTTTGCTGCCGAGAAGCTTAAACCACTAGAAGTGCACATTCGCGAAGGATTATCGCTCATGAATGGCACCTCTGCAATGTGCGGCATTGGCCTGATCAACCTGATACACGCAAAAAACCTGCTAAAACTTGCTACTGCCAGCTCGTGTATGATAGTGGAACTTGTGGAATCGTACGACGACCATTTTTCAACTGAACTGAACTCAGTGAAGTTTCACCCCGGCCAAAACAAGATAGCAGCAGATATGCGGCTATTTCTTGCCGACAGCCACTTGGTAAAAAAGCGAGAAAAGCACTTGTACGACGCGCCTGTAATTGAAAACATACTCAAAGAAAAAGTTCAGGAATATTATTCCATAAGGTGCGTACCGCAAATATTAGGACCCGTATCAGACACAATAGCCTATGCAGAACAGGTGATTGTAAATGAAATTAATTCTGTAAGCGATAACCCAATTATCGACTACGCTAATAAGAATGTTTTTCATGGAGGTAATTTTCATGGCGATTATGCAGCGCTGGAAATGGACAAACTAAAAATTGCCATTACCAAACTATCGATGCTCTGCGAGCGGCAGTTGAACTTTATGCTCAATGACAAACTAAATGGCAAATTCCCTCCATTTGTCAATTTAGGCACATTGGGATTGAATTTAGGAATGCAGGGTGTGCAATTCACCGCCACTTCCACCACTGCCGAAAATCAAACGCTTTCTTTCCCTATGTATGTGCACAGTATACCCAGCAATAATGACAATCAGGACATTGTGAGCATGGGCGCTAATGCTGCGCTAATAGCGCAAAAGGTAATTCTCAATACCTATGAAGTGATAGCTATTGAGCTGCTGACCATTGTGCAGGCTATTGATTATTTGCAGGCGCAGGATAAAATATCAAAAAAAGCGTTGGCATATTACAGGCAGTTGCGGGCAATTGCGCCTATGTTTGAACTTGATACAATAAGATACAAAACGCAATTGAACATCGTAAATCACCTAAAAAAACTGGCATAATAATAAAAGCCGGAAAGCATGTGGAACATTAGAAAAAATATAACAAAATTGGTTGACGCTTTATTATAAATTTGTTCTACACAAACGTAGAATAACACAAACCAACTACTCAAACATAAAACAAGATCAAGCTTATGAAATCAGTTACCTTAAAGTTTGCAGTTTTTTTAATGCTGTTACCTGTTTTATCTCGCGCACAAGAAGAGAACTACAAATACATTTTCAAATCATCTTGCAATTGCATTATCAGTAAAGACAACCCGGCTGGCATAGAGCTGGTTAGTATTTTCCCTTATGTTTCAGACCCTGATGTGCACGAGCATGGCACAGGTTTTTATAATAAAGTAGGCGATAAACGCGTGGATACTTTTAATGTTACAACATTTTTAAATCCTAAGTTTAGTTGCCAACCATGTATGGCGGGAATGGAAACGGGCAAAAAATATGTGTTCTATTTCAACGGTAAGCCAGGCATGGAACAACCTGCAGTTATGCTTTATAAAGACGCAAAAGGCGTAATAAAAGAAGAAAAGCCTAAAAAAGAAGACTAATACTGAAGGATATTCAATTAGCAATCCCCATCGAATAAGTAGTTTTGATGGGGATTGCTAATTTATTGGTAATCAACTTTTTGTTAGTATTTTCTTGTATTTTATAGACCTATTGCAACTACTTTCGTTTAGATTTTTCCCATACCGAACTTTGCTGCTTAAGAAAATACCTGCGTATACCTGCCGCCACCGCATAGTTCATCATACAGAAATAATAGGGAATAAATAAAGCTTTCACTCGTACTGCCCGCTTTTCTAATATCCATCCAAGCAATGCAGAACCATAAAAAAGAACCTGCAGTGTAAGTAGTATAGTATACAAAAAGCCGTAGTCCCACATTACCATTACTATATTCAAAGCCAACACCAACAACATCAAAAATGGCGTCACAGTCCATCGCAGTACGCGGTGGCTGATGTACTGAAAACTAAGTGCAAAATTATGAAACGGATTGAGCGCCGGCCCTAACCGGACAATGGACTGAATACCGCCCGCGGCAATTCTGATCTTTCGCTTTAGCTCTTCACCTATATTCTCCGATCCTGTTTCGGTTGCGTAAGCTTTGGCTTCGTAAATGATTCTGTAACCTTTTTGAGCAATGAGCATGGATATCATAAAATCGTCGAGAATAGTATCGGGTGGCACATGTTCAAACAAACTTGTTCTTACACTAAACAGTTCGCCGGCAGCGCCCACAACTGTATATAATTCCGAATCCCATGTCTTCAATTTCGACTCATATTTCCAGTAGAAGCCTTCTCCGGCAGTCGCGTCGGCTACATCGTCCACTGCTACCCTCTTTTCTCCCGACACCGCGCCAACCTTCGGATCGTGGTAATGACGGCAAATCATAGTCAGTGCATCTGTGTTCAGCATAGTATTTGCGTCAGTAAATATCACTACTTCGCTATCTACTTCTGCCATAGCTCGGTCTATTGCAGCAATCTTACCTTTTCTTTCCGGCCTGTGCATCAGTTTTATTTGCGGAAATCTGCCGATTATCTCAGGAGTACGGTCATTTGATCCATCTGTTACAAAAAGGTACTTAATTCTGTCTTTTGGATAACTGAGCGAGAGCGAATTACGTATTTTATCCTCGATACAAGACTCTTCGTTGTATGCCGAGACTATCAGTGTTAGGGTTGGCCAATTACCCCCATTGTCGGGTATTGGCCTCTTACCCTTTACTATAGTACGCAGCTTTACCAGAGCAAACAAAAAAATACCGTACCCAAAAAAAGCATAGAAAACGATAAAAATGCTCAGCCAAAATGTAATTATCATAACCAAATTTTTAATCAATACCCCAGATAAGCGCTATTCTTCCCATTAGTAATATTCCAAAATATTGCTTTTAACAGCGTTTTTATACCGTTGAGCCGTTTGTCTTTTATATATCCAAAAATATTACGTGGGGCCACGATCAGTATAAAATAAACATAAAATACTATCCTGTACTTAAACGCAGCATTTCGCCTTATAAACAGAATTCGATTGCGGTTCATAAAATACTCCTTGAGCATACTACGCGCCCCAACGCTCACCGACTCTTTATGGTAAATAAGCGCCTGCATGTTTACCCAGACTTCAAAACCAGCTTTTTTTATCTGTTCGCACCAATCCATTTCTTCGTAGTATAGGTAGTATATCTCTGTCATCATACCAGCTTTCTCTACTGCCGTCTTTCGCACCATCATTGCGGCTCCGTGAGGATAAGCTGTAGGGCCAGTAGTGTTATCATACTGGCCGTTGTCGCGCTCAAATTGTCCAAGACACTTATTTCTTGCTGTGTAATAGTTCATGGCAGTGAAGCCCACATACTGAAGAATTTCCGGCTTGTCGTAATACCGTATCTTAGGACAAACCATTCCAACGCGGGGATGATCTTCAAGTGTTTTTACAAGTGTTTCAATAAGTCCTGCGGTAAATTCAGTATCGTTATTAACTAAAAAAAGAAAATCGCCAGTTGCTTTTTTTACAGCAAGGTTGTTGCCTCCAGCAAAACCCAGATTATGCTCGCTCCTAATAAACTGCACATTAGGGTATTTGCTCCGCCATTCGTGTACTGGATTATCATTGCTGGCATTGTCTACCACAAAAATCTCAATATTATTGTATGTATTTGTTGCAAATACCGAATCAAGCATCAGTTCGGTGATTCGTTTCTGATTATAATTTACAGTAATAATGGATACTTTTTTCATTCCGTGTTATTAACATTCTGGGCGTCTGCAAAAATACCTTCTGCTGCAAATTACTACTATGTTTTTCAATATTGAAGTTTGTGGTACGTATAATTATAGTTAACCCAAATTAGGAGACCACAATAATTAGCTTGTTGTATTTTAAGGTTATATCATTGGAGCAATTCCAAACAATAAAAACTAAAAATAACGATAACATAGCCGTTATTCCGTTAAAAATGGCAATAAAACTCACCAAAATAGGTAGTTTTGTTAACAGTTTTGAATATTTTCGCCGGCTTAACCAACCTCGTTGTGACTAAATTCAAAACACTACTAATATCATATATTAATTGGGACTCATTAATGGAGATACCCGAACTGCTAAAAAATGGAGGTAGCGATGTAGATGTCTTTTGCATTGCGAATTCCTGGGCGATTCAGAACAGCTTCTACGATAAATGGATAGAAGGACCAAAGGATGAAAGGGCATTTTTAGATGTTTTATTCCGTTACTTAGAGACAAATGGCCACGAATATAAATGGATAATACCGGGCGATGATATCATCATCAGGTTGCTGAACGAACGATTGTTGACCGAGGCTGAATTTTACAAAATAATGCCTCTTTCTAAAATTGAAAACCGATCGCTTTTGGGCTCGAAGGCCGGATTTTCAGCATTATGCAATAAATATGATATAATCACTCCTAAGTTTTTAATTTACCACCCTAACTATACATATAAAGATATACAAACCCTATTGGGAACTCCATTTCTGTTGAAGGTGGATAGAAGCGAAGGTGGATTCGGAGTGTTTTTATGTGAAAACGAATCTCAATTTGGTGAAATTATCGGCGCAATGGATGATACTGAAAATTTGGTCTTTCAACAGTACATTAACGGATACGACATTAACACCGAAGCTTTATATAAAAATGGCAAATTAATTACCTACAGCTACTCCAGAACGATTAAAATAATGGGCAAATTCGGAGTAAGCACCCAAAGGTTATTTTACCAAAATGGCGAAATTGAAATTGAGTTACAAAATATAGGTGAACGGCTGGGCATTAGTGGTTTTGCTAATATTGTTTTTATGTTTTGCGAAACCAATAGGCAACACTACCTTATTGAAGTCGACCTTCGTCCAAATGCCTGGATGAACTATGGGCGTTTTCTGGGTAATGATTTTTCACAAGGAATAAGGAACATTGTAAGCGGTAGTCTCGAGCTTGTAAAACCCTCAGCATATTTTGAAGGTAAAATGATGAAAATATGTCTGTTTAAAAAAGATCTGTATAGGTGCATCGTAGAAAAAGATTTCAAAGGACTGTGTGCATGGCTTTTCAACAAAGAAGGCAGGTGGCGCTTTGTGCCTTGGCACGATAGGAAACTATTGGTTGCTTGTACCAGCTATTTGATTAGAAATTTCTTGGATTTTGCTTATAATAAGGTAAGAAAAGTAATCAAGATTAACCGCTAATGCGAGGTGCGCTTGTGGCTAATAGAGCTTTGCGCTTACTTATTTCATTAGCCTTTTAGATTGCGCGCATTAGCCACTAAGCCTGCCGTATACCATTTGTTAGCCTTTATGCATCTCTGCAACCGTTCGTTACGAGGCGTCACTAACTGCTAAATTCCATTTTTAGCAGTTTTTAATCTTGCACATGCTATTCGATTGACTTAGATTCATCGCAATAATTTTCTTTATCTAGCTGTTATTATTGATTTTAATAATCAAATATAGAGGCTTATGCAATTAATAATGAGGTAGTTAAGATTAAAAAACAATATTTTACATAGAAAATATTTATTACTATAATGTGGTGATCCGATTAGAGCTAACGAAAGTTCGACCCTTAGCTAATTGTTTGTTAGCTTTAATATTTAACTGTTAGCGGTTATTCCCTGCCTTAGAATAATTAGCGGTCAATGTGCTTATCGATAACTTTTGACTATTTTTTATTAGCGGTATTGATTATCTTTGGGCTAATTAATCGTATTGCCATGCACACACCTTTTCATTTTGTCATTGATACTAAGGAGGAGCTAATGATGCAGCGCCGCTATTATGCCGATATGCTGAATGAAGCGAATGAGAAGAAAAAAAGAATACTCAACGAGCTTAATGAGTTGGAAATCGCCTCTGCTAATTGTAAAAAAATGCTCAATCGGATAGACGACCACCTTATTGGTAAACAGGGTGAACTGGTAGGCCAACAAACAGATTCTATTCCCTCCTACTCTTCCGAAACGCCAGAAGTAAAACTTGCAGAGCCGTCAAAGCCTAAAAGCGCCAGTCTGTTTGAAGAAGCTGGATTTACTGTGAATACTGCGGCATCAACTATCGGCACGCAGTCAGACTCCTACCTTCCCAACCAGATAAAAGCTGTAAAAGCCGAATATGCACTTAAGAAAATAGGAAAAGATGCTACCACCCGCGAAATGCTAACAATACTACTAAACCGCGACCCGGACTTGCTGAAAAGAGACCAAACTACCTTTGACAAATACCAAAAAGCGTTGTCTGCAACATTGGTGCAAAAAGCTGACGCAAAAAAAACGTTTTATAATATAAAAACGAACGAGGGTGTAAAGTACGGTCTCATTTCGTGGCGCAACAAATAGGTCAGCATTGGGCTATGGCTAACCTATCTGTATACAAAGTTGATGTAGGAAGATTTACCGCTAATATCTTTTATTTCTTTCTTAGCAACTACATACTTATCCGCATCTAGAGTGTAAGTATTGTAGTAAGAAGCAGCTTTTATCCCATTTTGGAAGTAAGATATTTCATCTAAATCCAGATTTCTTTGCAACCGAATAGGCTGAAACAAATTATAGTCGCTAAAATGGGCATCAGAGAACCCTATTGCGCATTCAATAACCCATACGCTTATATCCTCTGAATAAAGATAATTTTTCGTTCCTGCAAATTGTCGAGAAGGTCCGTTATTGAATTTATAGGTACAGTATAACGTATTATCGTATAACCCGCTATTACCAGTATAAAGACTGTCGTACATGATAGTGTCTTCTGATCTGAAATAGCTAAAATTCAGGCCATCTGTAGTAGATGTTACCGTGCCCGAACTGAAATCGTAAATAATGTTGCCCAGACTGAAGGGCTTTGTTGTGTCTTTGGTTATGCTTTTCATACCAAGCATCGTTTGACTGCTTGAAGTAGAATAACCTTGCAATGTAAATTCAACTTTCGATACCGTATCGCCTTTGCTGATCACTACATATCCTTTTATATACCCTGCTCCTACTGTTGGAGACGAGCCATTTAATGCCGCTATTGTTATTTCATGCTCGCTATCGGTGGCAGAAACAAATCCCTGATCGCCCATAATAACATCAAACACATAAACAGAATTATCCGTTTTTTGAAAAACTAACTGCTTGAGTACGCGACTTTGAAAGAGTTGGTTGCCACATTTGTTGCAGGAAGAAATGACGAGCATGGTTATGGCGATCAGAGAGAGGTTTGAAAGTTTCATAGTATCGGAATTGGGGGGCTGGCTTTTTATTTTTTTTAGTTAAAAAGCTATAACAAAAACAGCGCCATTCGTTAAAATCTCCCAAAAAAGCTATTCAATTCATTTTAAGTCTTCTAGGCGACAAATAACTAACGCTAACAAGCCATTCTTAGCCCCTTCCTGCCTCAAAGTCATTTATTACCTTGTATATCTCCTTTACATTGTTTGCCCAGGTATGCGAGGCTGCAAATGCCCTGCGTTTTGTTTGTAGTTCAGGGCTATCCATACCAATGGCTATAGCTATTAGTTCCAGATAGTCTTCGTTGCTTGCAGCGAGGTAGCTATGCATATTGAAAATACTCATAGCTTCGGTACGTGTGGCCACTACCGGTTTACCCATTGCCAGATATTCATCTATTTTACGGGGATAATTGCCAATCGTTACTTCATTTACTATCTGAGGATTGAGACAAACATCGAACGAATTGATGTAGGCAGGTAATGAAGCCGGCGGTTTCGAACCAAGAAAATGAATATTCTTGAACCCATGCAAAATACTTTTCTTAAATACATCGTCTTCCGGCCCTACCAATACTATACTCCACTCCGGCTTTTTAAGCGCAATGAATGCAAGTAGCTCGATATCTAACCTTATACTTTGCAACGCCCCTACATACCCTATTACCGGTTTTTTTATGGGTATTATATCACTTGGGATAGATTTATCCTTGGGATTTGTAAAAATATCGAGATCACACCCCTGCCCTACATAATAAGATCGTTTATTATACTTTCCGCAGTAATTGGCCAAATAGGTCGAATTCGCCATACACAAATCGCTTTTGGCAATCAATTCCGGCTCCAGTTTTGTACCATGAAACTTCCAGTAATCAACACCAAGCATATAATCTCTGGAATAATAAATACTGACTTGGGGTTTCAACAATTCTTTTAGGTAAAAAGACCTAAACATATCATTATCATTGAAAAGAATGAAGTCTTTAAATCCAAGTTTATTAACCGCAAGCTGAATCGACTGAGCTAGTTTCTTATTATTTATTTTATTAACATAGTTAAATACACCCCTGCTTTTCAACCAATTAATAGACTCAACTAGCTTGTCCGGATACAAGTTCCAGAGGTTAGGTTGTATTTCCTCAAGTCCATTTTGCTTACCAGCAATTATACTTAGTCGTTTTTGAACTTTTGGATCGGCCTTGTGGCGCATTTTCGAAATCCGATCAAGCGGTGGATTTACAAAAAGTACACGGTTGTGCTTGCAAAATTCGAGCGCAATGTTCTTACAATTGCCGCCCAAATCCATATCCCAGGCCTGCTGCCCCACCATTATTATGTCGCGGTTTTTTATGAGGTCATTTTCCTTCATCTGTTATTCCGTTTTGTTGGTTATCTATCCGCATTACTACTACCAGCATAGCCACAGCAAGATAAAACAATATGTTGGACGGGTATTGCACTAATGCTTCCTGAGGGTAATTACCTATATGATAGGCAAATACTATGAGTATCATAGACAAACAATACGATTTTAATTCCGGGTCCTTTATGCGGTAATAGTTGTTGATACCTGTCTTTAAGATGGTATACATAAGCAACAACATAATAAATAACCCCACCCACCCCAACTCTACTGCTACGCGCACATAGCCGCTATCGGGCGGAAAATGTGCGAGATAGGAATTGGGCGCAAACTGCAATCCCCATTTGCCTGTTGCTCCTAATCCTCCGCCAAGCGGGTGACTGATAATGTAGGGTTGTATACGCTTTTGGTTGATTTTACGTAAGTTGAAAGAAGCGTCGTCTGATGGCTTAAAGGCTGATTGAAAACGATATAGGGTGTAATTCGATGTTGGTATATAAATGATAATAATAAAAATGACACCCATACCAGCCATGAGCGTCATTACCTTCTTGTTGTATTTTAGTATAGCAAATATCAATAGAGCTGCCGGTATTAGCACATAAGAGCCGCGTGTACCCGAATACAACATGGAGCTTACATAGAAAAAGATAAACACCACAAGCAGCGCTTTTTTACGAATAGATAAAGGACCGGTTAATAAACCTATACACAACAAGCTGCTAACCACCATGTTGTAAGAAAACGCTACAGGATCTGAAAAAATGGAAAACTTGCGCCAGACGCCGCCTATAAATAGTAAATTCTCGATATATGGGTCTGAATGCAGGTAGGCATCCTCGAAACCAAAAAAGCCAATGTGCTGCTGCTTATAGGCATACAGCGCAGCAAAAAACGACAACCCGAGCCATAACTTAATGATGACTTTAATAAACGCCTTTGTGCGAATATTGTACACAAAAACAAAATAGTTGAGCATTGCCAGGGCTACGCTTCGCACTGTATACACCCATGCCAAACGTGACTCAGCGCTGGGGTTTGCCACTTCTATCAAATTATAGCCTATCCATATCAACACCATAGTTGATACAGAACCCTTGAACATTTTCCAGTCGGGCGTAATTTTTTGTTGTATGAATATGCCTAAAATAAACAAACCTTCCAGTCCATCCATCAAAGTGCCCATGGGGAAATCGATCCCTATTTTATACATCAACATAATAAAGTAGGCCATCACAATATACATAGGTATACTTAACCTAGGATAAAGGACAAAACAGACCAATATTGGAATGCCTGCCATAGCGCCCAACAGCAATATACCGACCTTCATCCCGAAAAATGCTATACCTACCCCCATTGCCGAACAAAGCAAAAAAAGCAAAAGGTACCCCAAAGGACTCGCCAGTTTATTAATAAGAAGAAAACGCCTCAAACTCCACTTTGGGCGAGGGGGCATTTTTTCAGCAAGTGGCGTATCAGGAATAAGCAGGCCTTTGTTCATCTATAAAAACAGCAACTTGATAAAAAAATAAAATACGCTAACAAATGCGATAACCAACGCTACGGTTCTGGTTATTCTGTTTGTACGTTCCTCCGATGTTTCCCGCATTGACATTTACTATTTCTTTACATCGTGGATGCTGGTATTGTTGTAGTGCTGAGTAGCCACCGATATTTTATTGGCTTTCTTAACTTGAAGCAACGAAACCACCTGAAAAAACACAAACTTGGGTATGTTCACCAATGACTTTATAATACGTTTGTCTGGTTTTGCATGAAAAATTGCAATCATAAACCCAATAATAAACAACAGGAAGGCCGCCGCCCATACAAGTACAGCTAGTTTGCTAATAAACACATTGGCAAAAAGACAAAACATAGATAGTATAAGGAAGATAAACAATGGCGGACGAAGCAGAATAAGGCCAAATAAAAACTTATTGAGATTCAAACCTATAAGTCCGTCAGCCAAAATACTAAAACCAAATTTGAAATACTTAAACCAAGTATTGATCCAACGCGCGCGTTGTTTAACTAATTGGTCTGAGCGCGATGTTTTTTCGTCATAGACCACTGCATTTTCATTAAATGCGATCCGATTTCCACGGTTTACTATCTCTTTCTGCAGTACTTTGTCGAACCCAGCGCCGGTAATATCCTGATGTTCGAGACATTCACGGTACAGTTCCGTTGTAAATGCCATACCTGAACCTGACAAAGTAGCTGAGGAACCAAGTTGGAAAAGGGCTTCACCATCGTAAAAATGATAGTAAATATCGCGAGACGCATCTAAACAAGCATAGGTAGAATCAAGATTTTTAGCTTTTCTGATACCTTGTACCGCCTTAAACCCCTGTGCAAAAGATTTGTCGAGCTCTCGTAAATAATCAGGTTCTACAAGATTATCGCTGTCAATGATCGTTAGAATGTTATGATTGCGTTTAAAATGCCTTATGGCATAAAAATGAGATCGGGTGTTGCTTGCAAGGGTTTCCGGCGGCCGTAGCACCACCACTCTTGGGTCAGCAAATTTCAACTTGCTGACATCGCATTTATCGGCTACGATATAAATAAGGTAATTCTCATAATCCAGCTTCAGTATCGATTCAATAACCGGTGGTAATGTGTGTGTTTGTTCGTAGGCGGTAACAATAATTGCATAATCGTGTTCCTTTATTCTGTGAGAAGACAGCCTCTTTACCGGCTTTTTAACTACCAGATAAAACAAAAACAAAACAAATGGCAATACAAGGTTGTAGCCAATCAGCAATTGAAAGACAAGCCATAATCCGTTAATTAGTTGTAGAACCATAATTGATAATTTTCAGAAAAAGAAACTAAACTACTCTTTGTCAGCAAATTAACTAACCCTAACTGGTAACTTTATTTAATACCCAACCAATAAATTTAGTTTCCAATCCTTTCAAATATAGTATTTGTTCTTTCATTTCGTGCGTTATGGTTGTGTTGGCCTCAAAAACGCTCAGCACTCTGTCAGCAACAACTATCCACTCTTTCGACTGGTTAAGTGTTGATAGCGCCGATGCTTCGATAAGAATAATATCAAAAGCATCTTTCAACTCCAGCAATTTCTGGTTGATTTCGTATTCATTGTTTATTTCGAACAAGGAAATATCGCAACCATAATTACCCAACACACTGATATTACTTTCTTCTACCAGCTGATATAGACTTGTTTTACCCATCAGGTAATCTTCTATAAAGTACTTAGGCTGGGTCATTTCTGTAATGGCAGAGTGCAAAAAATTACCATCTATTAGCAATATCTTTTTGTTCATCATCTGGTATGCACTTACCAAACTGAGTGAAAAAAGTGTTTTTCCCTCACCTTCTACAAGGCTGGTAATTACCAGATTCCGACCACCCATCAATGCCATATTGATTTCAAAACGTGCGCTACGAATGAGCTTTTTAAATTCAGCATTTGAAGGATTAATTGGTGTAGCTCCTGCTAATTTTTGCAAGTCGCCGCTGGCGGTACGCATTAGTTTGTTCATTCCGCTACTCAGTGAATGCTCAGGGTCTATAGTCCATAGTTTTTGTATATCGAGAAATGAGCTTTTAATTACCGGTAGAAAACCAAGAACGCGCATATCTGTTTTTATAGCAAGTTCTGCAGGGTTTTTCACGGAATGATCCAGGTAGAACAAAACGAAAAGTACAAATACATACAATGCAAAACTCACCACCCCACTTAACGCAACGAGTATTATCTTTTTAGATGGCTGCTTAGTGCCTGGTAGCGCAATTTCTATCTGCTTAATACGTACAGATGCATTTAAGTCCATACTAGTCTGATTGAATTTCTTCAATATCTCAATATATTCCTGACCGGCTACGGATATTTCAGATTCATAAGATTGGATTACTGCCTCGTTAGGAACTAAGACATCTAATCTGCGATTCAAATTTGCGATTGCGCCTCTTAAAGAACTAATACTGTTTTTTGCCAATTCAAGTTCAACTTCAAGTTTTAACTTTTGAGCTACAAGTCCTTCTTTCGAATTGAGTGGCGTAACAATATACTTATCAGCTGACTGCGCTATTTTCTGGTTGAGCGTTTCTTTTACAGCATCAATTTTTGCCTTTACCCCTTTATCGAAATTGCTTTTTATGTAAGCGTCATTAAGTGCATTCAGTTGTTCTTGTGTAGCTACAATTTCTTTATTTACACCTTCCAGACTGCTTTCAAGATATTTTTTCTCGTGATCGGTAAACTTCGAATCTATATTACGTATCGCGCCAGAATTTGCCTGCACTTCCTTTTCTACAAGCTCCAATTTTGTTTCATAATCTGCTATCTGACCATAAAGACTTCTGGCTTGCTCGTTGAGGTTAAGCACACGCTTTTGAATCTTATAATTTTTCAGGTGATCCATCTTCTGATTAAGCGAGTCCTTTTTTTTCATCAATAAATCACTCAAATAATCAATAGCCTTCAGCTCATTTTGCTGAGTAATAGAGAAATAATATGAAATAAATTCTGAGCTAAGCGTATTAATAACAAATGCCGACAGTTGCGGGTTTTCTGACTCATACTCAAGATCAATAAAATCGCTGTTATCAATTCGGTATATTTTTACTTTATTCTTCAATGCCTCGTAGTCAAACTTCATAGATTTGAGCACCTCGTTTAATCCCTTCTCATCATTATCGTAAAGCGAGAGCGGTTGCCTGTTGGCGTATTTTCTTGAATAAACCTCTACAGCATGCTTACGAGCGCTTTCATTAAGGTCGTTCATTAAACCCGATGGCTTCCTAAATTGTTCCTGGTTGGTTAGCTCATGTAAAATCAGTTTGTACGACACCTGATCATACACTGTTTTTAACTGCAAAGTCTGAATTAGATTACTAAAAGTTTGATTTATTTTAGATTCCTGCTGGCTTTCCCTATCTGATAACAACTGCTGTGAACGATCAGTAATGCCAGCCGAAAGTCTGCCTTTGGATATATATACATTAGGCATACTTTTAACCAGCATAAAGGTCAGCCCCATCACTAAAATCGGAATTATCGCAATTCCGAATTTGTGCTTTTTCAGCAGGTTAATGAATTTTGTAAATTCCATGAATCATTAATTATTTTACCAGCTCCAGTTTCGTTCCTACCAACTCTTCCAGATTGCTTTTTGCAATCAGGAAAGCTCCTTCAGCCTCCATTTTAAACTGAATGGCATTGGAGTAATAACCTATTGCCTTATTGTAATTCTCGTACCCTTCCTCACCTTTCTCAAACTTATGCTTTGTTTCATTCAATCCACTACCTGCATTTTCAGCATTCTTAATTCGCCAGTTAAGTATCGATTTTTGCTGCACATAGGTAAAATAGCGTTGTTTAACCATTGTTTCCAGGTTGAGCATATACTCCTCCTGATTGAATATAGCTGCATTGTAATCTTCCTTGGCGCCCTTAATTACTACAGGCTTCTGAAAAATATTCCCAATACTTGTAAAACCACCTACCTGAAAACCATTGAGTAATGTAGGGTTAACTAAGGTAGTACTGTTGTTGGGACTGTATAGGTAAGTAAGTGTGAAAATATTGAACCAATCAAGTCTTGCTTTCTTCACTGCAAGTCGCGCAATTTCTGTTTTGCTCTCATACACCTTGACCCTTGGATAATTTGACTTTGCTGCCGCTATTAACTTATCCAGGTAAGGCAACGAAATTTCAGATAGAACAGACTCCTGAGCCTGAACAAGTGGGCTAAAAGATAAACACAAACAAAACAAAATATATCTGACAGCCATCGCTTCATTAAATTAACACCCCTGTTACCCCAATATTGATGTAAAGTATCGGATAATTGGATTTCTCATATAAAAATATAGAATAAAATTAATTCTTTACCCCCTCCCTATCATCAAAAGTTATCCACACCAATGTTATTATACTGACAGACAATAATTTACAGATACAAAACATTAACATAAAAACACAGATTTGCCAGTAGCGATAAGAAAGTGCGTTTTTACAAAGTTATGTCATAAACCACTAAATGAATTGGAGTGTTGCACATAGTGTGTATATCTTCCGCCGAGGCAGGCCGGTCATTTTAGTATTTTCGCAGTTTCCCAATCAGTAAAGTTATGGTATATCATATAGTAGTAGGCGACCATGCCGCAGCGCAACTTGATCAGGCTTTGCATACCGATCCGGCGATGCCGGATACACTGGTAGTTATGCGCGACATTTTGAATGTTGGGCCGCTGGTGAAACGCGAAGGCCAGAAATTTTCTGATATGCGGACCGAGTTTTGGCAACAGGTGGTTATTTCTGAAAAAGGACCGGCGGAAGTAGATGACCTGGAACGACTACTGAAAACTGCCAACGAACTATCTAAAAATGAAACAGATAAGATATGGCTATGGGCTGCGCCGCTTCCTGCCGATATATGCGCTTATTATTGGGCATTGCGCTACCTGACTAAATATGCCGGACGCATTTTCATTGTTAACATTGCCGGCTTGCCATTTCTAGACGAAAATGGCAAAGTATTTTTCCCAAAGAGCTTTTCCGAAATACTGCCAAAAGAACTGATAAAAGCAAAAAAACTGGCGCGGCCGGTGACCAAATCTGAATTTGAGATAGATGCCGAAGAATGGTTGAAAATCAGTCAGGTAAATGCTGGAATAAGAACCCTTGAAGGCGGCAAAAAGGTACTGTCAAAAAACGATACCAATTACGACCATCAACTGCTCACTTTCTGCGCAGGGCATTTTCAGAAGGCGCAGAAAGTGGTGGCTCAAGCAATGGCCAAATTCAATATACCCACCGGCGACCTATACCTTGTTTGGCGCCTTCGCCGCTTGGGCGAAATGGGTAAACTAAAAATACAGGGCGACCCGACTAAATCGCCAAGAGATTTTGAAGTGTGCTTGCCAGTAACAACGGCCGAAGCTGTTCCGCTTTTTTAGCCCATAATGTGTATAGTGGTGCAGATCGATTATTTGGTGCAAACCGACAACAAAAGCCGCTTTTGCAGTTATTAGCTTATTTTTGCACAATGGTATATGAATTGCCGCTGGTGGAGGTAAAAGTTAAACCACACCACATTACTACTTTACACCTTGTATGCTCGTTGGCATTCATAGGAGCAGGCGCTATAATAGCTGTTTACAATTATGCAATTCCTCTTTGGGGCGTGGCTTTGCTTTTGGTAGGCTTATCGCTGCTTGTTATTACAATAGCTAAAAATAAGTGGGCAACTGCCCCAAAAACAAATCAAATACTTCGTATTGCCGAACTTGCCATTTCACTTACTATGGCTATTTATTCTGTTATGCAACAATGGAAATTCCCAATGGGAATGTTCGGCGCTTTGTCGGCTGCTATTGTATACGCGTTGTTTTGGGAGCGTGCAGCTGGCAGTGCACTGAAAATAACTGTAACTGAGGCTGGCATTACCCTTCCAGATAATTCACGCAAAAAATTTATTACCTGGCCGGAAGTTGATCAGGTAACGCTTCGTTTTGGTACGTTTACAGTAGACTGTCTTGACAACCGTCTTTTTCAATGGACGATTGGCGACACCAAAACAAATGGACCGGATTTTGAAGCATTTTGCTATAAAATGATAGAAGACGGCAAAAGCAACAGAAGAAACGACGCCTGGTAACCGATAATAATACCAACACTTACTAATACCAAAATTTAATACTATGCTCACAAGCAGTCCATACCTACTTTATTCCGATGGAAACGGCAATATTTTTGAAGACACATCGCTTTATGTGGTGGGCCGTACCGGGTGGGATGCCATACCAATAGACCCTGAAGACTGGATAGAGCTACCCGACGGCGGTAATCTATATGAATTACCCGGGCGTAAAGGTATAGGTATAGATGTAGAGACCGGAGAAATGCGCCTTTGCACCCAGGGATGGGCCGTAGCTGCTTTCATTCCGCCAGCGCATACGGGCTTTTTTCTGGCCGCTTACGAAACTCAGCCAGATGCTCCTACCCTGCCGCTGTTTTGCTACACAGCTGCAGGATGGCTCGACGATAAGTTTTACGTGCCTGCAGTGCGCATAGAGCGCGATATAAGGCAGGAATGTAGCGGCTACGACGCTGTGAAGGTAGAACATGGCGTTGAAGCATTGACTAAAGCATACCCACACAACCGATTAGTAAAACACCTTGCCGACAACTGCGCGCTGACTTACCAGTGCCCAGCCGCCCGCAACTATTTTCTTGGACGCTGGGAATGCCCGGTGCCTACTTCGCCTGCTTGCAATGCCAATTGTATCGGCTGTATTTCTTTTCAGCCCGAGGAAGAGACTATTGTATCTACACAAGATAGGCTGCAGTTTAAACCCACAGCCGAAGAAATTGTTGAATTCACAGTGCCGCATCTTGAATCGGCGCCCTATCCATTGATAAGTTTTGGGCAGGGCTGCGAGGGCGAACCACTACTTATGTGGGAAACAATAAAAGATGCCATTATAGAAATTAGAAAACACACCAAAAAAGGCAGCATAAACATAAACACCAATGGCAGCAAGCCAGCGGCGGTAGAACAACTAATGATAGCCGGACTGGATAGCATTCGCGTTAGCCTTAACTCCTGCCGCCCGGAGATCTACACAAAATACTACCAACCAAACAATTACCAGTTTCAAGACCTGATAGAAAGCCTTAAGGTGGTGCGCAAATATGGCGGATGGTCGTCTATCAACTACTTTGTGTTTCCTGGTATGACGGATAGCATTGCAGAATATGATACATTGTGCGAGCTGATCCGCGAGACAGGTCTAAATATGATTCAGTGGCGCAATTTCAATATTGACCCCGACTGGTATCTGGGCAAAATGAATGTAGGCGACACTGGCGAATTTATGGGTATAAAGCAAATGATGGAACTTATTCATGAAGAGTTTCCAGACGTGAAATTCGGTTACTTTAACCCGCCCAAAGAAAGAATGACCGACTACGAAAATGCATTTGCGCACTAAAATACATTAATTACAGACTGATTATCAATTACATAGATAGACCTAAGGAAGTAATGCTCAAATAGCTTACTTTCTTAGGTCTATCTGTTTTATAATCGTTTGCCCACTTTGTAGCGTTATTCGGAGTAGGTAAATACCTGCATGTTCTGCTAACAGCCTTATAGTTTTGAATGAAGATTCTGCCTCAATGTTAAAACGGCGGCCGGTAATATCGGTAGCTTCAACAGCCGATAATGAAAGAACTGTGCGATTGTTTAGAGTAATAACCCCGCTTGTTGGATTGGGGAAAACGGCAAGATCGCTGGCATCGGCAACCGATAGCGCAACCGAAACATCCTTAAAGCCTATGTACCGCACCACAGCAAGGTCGTTGTAAGGACCGGTAGATGAGTGACCGGCTAATACAATTTTCCCATCGGGCTGCACTGCTATGGCGCGCGCTATATCAATTTCGCCATGTACATCGGTGGTTATTTTACCGTTTAGCCCAAACGCGCTATCTATACTGCCGTCATTGTTGAGCCTCACGGTTTCCATATCTATTTCAGAGCCAATAGTAGCATAACCAGCAATAGCCAGCTTACCATTGGGCAACAATGCAAGGGCTAACGCATCTTCTTCATCTCCATCGTAATCGAGCGTAACGATGCCTCCTTGGCCAAATGTGGTATCAAATGAGCCGTCAGTATTATAGCGAGCCAGTACAAAATTGCTACCGCCCACGCTAAAAGTGCCTGTACCAGCCAATACCACCTTGCCATCGGGCATTACCTGCATGGCCTTGCCGTAATTATAGGTATTGCCGGCATTGCACATTACAAGTCCGGTATGATTGAATGTCGTATCTACCGATCCGTCAGTAAGGTAGCGTATAGCTATGAACGAAAGCCCCACCCTATTCAGGTATGCATACCCGCCTATTATAATCCTCCCGTCTGGGGCAATGCGTACTGCCTTAGAGCGCCCGCTAAACCTACCTGTAAATGTTGTAACCCTGCCGTTTATACCAAAAGCGCTATCCACAGCGCCATTGGGCAATATCCGGGCCAAGGCCACGCTGTCAGTGGCGTCGCCGGAAACTACTATTTTACCATCGGGTTGTAGCGCTATTGCGTATGCATGGTCTTCGTCGGCTGCAAAATCTATAGTAGCTATTCCGTATATGCCATAAGAGCTATCAGGTTGTCCATTATTTTGCAGACGTATTGTAAGAAAATCAGCGCCTGTAGGGCCTGTGGCATAGGCGGTTGTCCCTACCAATATGGCCTTACCGTCGGGCTGCACTACCAAACCTGAACAAAAACTACTAAAACCAGCTTCGAACAAGCCGTTAGTACCGAAACTACTATCTATATGTCCCGTAGCAGTATAGCGTAACGCAATGATCCGGTTGTTTACCTCGCCCGACACCAATATTTTCCCATCAGACAACACCGCTACTGCACACAGCGTACTGCCACGGGTAGTGTCGGGCCGGGCTAATGCAATACCTGTATGCGCAAAAGTGGTATCTAAAAAAGACGATTGCGCTGTGGCTGCGCTATAAAAAGCACAACTAAGCATTACCGATAGGACGAGGCGTTTCAAATGATTGGCGTGTTTTGGTTGATTTGCTATTAAAATTAACGGATTATTCTATCATTTGTGTTTGGCTCTTCTCCTATCAGGCAAAATAACCCCTATTTCACCACAGTTGGCGGCAAACCAGCATCTTTATACTTCCATAAAAAGAAACAAGCATAGGTCCGGTAGGGCGACCACCTCGCCGATAGCTGCAACATTTGAGCTCGGGATTGTTTTTTGTCTGCAAGGTCTATACCATACAAATGAGCCATGGCTTGTTGTATCCCTAAATCATCGATAGCAAATACATCTTCGCGACCCAGCGTAAACATCAGCAGCATCTCAACAGTCCAGCGGCCTACACCCTTAATAGGTGTGAGAAAAGATATTATTTCATCGTTGGACATGCTTAGCAGCATTTCGTCGGTAACACCGTGTTCAATCATATATGCGGCAACATTACGCACGTAATTAGCCTTAGCGTTCGATAGCCCTACGCCCCTCAATTGTTCGAAGGGAGTATCGCGTATTTGCTTGGCTGTTGGCTCCGCGCCGCCATAAAGCGCCAAGAAACGCTGAAATATCACGTCTGCCACTCGGGTAGATAGCTGCTGACTCATAATTGACGCGCACAACCGCAAGCAGATATTGGGTCTCAACTGCATTTGGTAGGGAGTTACAAAATGCAATAACTGCGCCAGCGCTTTATCCTGCATAAGGCATTCATAATAAACAGGCTTTTCTTCGTTGCTGAACATTGTCCTACTTTTTTGTGGTAAGATAGCGGGTAACGGTTACAATTACGCGTGCGCTCCCCTTAAAATGCCAATAGGCCGCTATTGCGGCCTATTGAACTAATAAATACTTAAAGTTGATTATGCTTTTACTTTCTGCGCTTTTTTCTCCAATCCCATTTGCACCAGGAAATAACCGCCAAACACCAGCAAGCTACCCATCATGTCGCCCAAAAGAGTGTTTTTGAAGAATGGAACCGCATCGATAAAGGTTTTGCTCAAACCTGCAAATGAATAACCGTTCCAGCCTTCCATAAAGTAACCGAAGTTAGAGATAAGGAAAAATGCTGACGAAGCGCCAATAGTATAAGCCAATACGTTTACCGGCTTCATTTTCATATACATGCCTATAAGCGCTGCGCACAGCAAGCCGGCATAGTTGAACGGCATACCCACCCAGCTATAAAAGCCGGGAGTGCTGGTAAACAACTGAAAATAAGCGTCGGCAATGAACTGACCGAGGAACGGAACCAAAAACGCCAGCCCGCGCTTGTCCTTTATAATAGCGCCGCTAAAAAGACTCAATGCCACCATAGGCGCCACATTGGGCACGTGAAGCTGAGCATTGACGATACGAGCGGTAGCGCCGATGATGATTAAAAAAACTACGATTAAAATATTGAGGTTGCTGCGTTTCATGTTTAATGTTGTTGTTGCAAAAATAGTAACAAATCGGTACAAAGTGTACCGGACTATATAAAAAGTAAAAAGTGGGTACGGCCTGTGGATTACGCCTTAGCCGGAGTATCGTATGCCCAGCGTATATAAGTGCTGCCCCATGTAAAACCGCCGCCAAATGCAGCCAGTATTATATTGTCGCCGCGGTGCATTTTGTTTTCCCACTCCCACAGGCACAGCGGTAGTGTACCATTAGTAGTATTGCCGTAGCGGTGTATGTTCACCATTACTTTCTCCGGAGCAAGATTCATACGGTCGGCAGTAGCATTGATAATACGCTTGTTGGCCTGATGAGGCACCAGCCAGTGGACATTGTCGGCAGTAAGACCATTGCGCCCCATAATTTCTGCGGCAACATCGGCCATGTTTTTTACTGCAAACTTAAATACCTGCTGCCCTTCCTGGTACACATAATGTTCCTTATTCATTACTGTCTCTATAGTAGCCGGCTTTACCGATCCACCTGCTTTCTGGTGCAAAAACACGCGTCCGCTGCCATCTGTGCGCTGCAGCGAGTCAATAATACCATAACCTTCAGTATCAGGCTCCAGTAGCACAGCGCCTGCGCCGTCGCCAAAAATAATGGCTGTGGTGCGGTCCTCGTAATTAAGTATAGAGCTCATCTTATCTACGCCTATTACTATTACCTTTTTATGCTTTCCTGTTTCTATAAACTGAGACCCAGTAGTAAGTGCAAATATAAATCCGCTGCACGCAGCGCTTACGTCATATCCCCATGCATTGGTCATACCCGCTTTATCGCATATCACGTTCGCCGTAGCCGGAAACTGCATATCGGGGGTTGTGGTAGCGCATATAACCAGATCTATTTCTTTTGGACTTATACCCCTTTTGGCCAGCAAATTTTTTACTGCCTCTACAGCCATATCGCTACTACCCTTGCCTGCGCCCTTCAGTATGCGGCGCTCCTGTATCCCCGTTCTCGACTGTATCCATTCGTCGGTGGTATCCATCATTGTTTCCAGTTCCGCGTTGGTCAGCACGTAGTCGGGAACATAGCCTCCAACAGCAGTAATAGAAGCATGTATTTTTTGCATTTATTAGTATTTACCGGCAAAATTAAAAAATCATTTCCATAAGGAAACGTACCATTAGTATAAGTTACGGCGAAACGCCGCATTATGCGGCCTTGTTAACATTATTTATACTTTTACAAAAACCTGTAATATTAACAGCCGTTGCCATTGCGCTACTATGTGGCCATACCGCCGCACACGCTCAGCGTTTGCCCAGTTACGTACATGCTCATGTCGCAAGCGAGGTAAAGAGCAGCATTGGCCACGTCTTCAGGCTTACCAAACCTACCCAACGGAATTTTTTCCATCCATTTTTCGGCGCCGCCATCTTTCAGGTAGTGCGTCATATCAGTTTCTATAAAACCAGGCGCTATGGCATTGCAGCGAATGTTTCTACTGCCTATTTCCAGAGCCACGCTTTTTGTAAATCCTATTATACCAGCCTTGCTTGCAGCATAGGCGCTTTGACCGCCATTGCCCTTAACACCTACTACTGAGCTGAGGTTGATGATGCTGCCCGCACGATTTTTCATCATTGGACGAATCACCTGCTTGGTGAGGTTGTATACGCTTTTCAGATTTGCCTGCATCACCTCGTCCCATTGGTCGGGGGTAAGGCGCAGCAGTAAATTATCGCGGCTAATTCCGGCATTGTTTACGCATATATCTATTGTGCCAAAATCCTTAAGCACATCTGCAGTAAGCGTTTCTGCGGCTTTATAATCGGCGGCGTCGCTTTTGTAGCCTTTGGCTTTAACTCCCAGTGCAGCCAGTCGCTCCTCGAGCGCACGCGCTCGGTCTTCCGACGATAAGTAGGTAAATGCCACATGGGCTCCTTGTTCGGCAAATTTCACAGCTATTGCCTCCCCTATTCCCCGGCTCGCTCCGGTTATTATCGCCACCTTGTTTTCGAGCAATTTCATTCCGTTCATTTTGTGCCGCTAAAGTAGTGATTGCAATTGATAAGTGGTAATGTTGACCGAAATGCGCCTATAAAGTGGAGCATGCAAATCGTTTTCAGTTATTAAATTGACATGGAAATTAATAGATATTATTGTTGCTAAGCAAACAAGTGAATTAGATTTAATTCTACATGTACATACATAAAACACTACCCCAGCTCAGCGAGCAACCGTTCCATATATGCCGCTGTATGAAGCAATCTGCTGCCATACCAGCTAAACATTTCGCCGTCTACCAAGGCTATACGCGCGTTGGGTAGTACTGCTTGCAATTCTGCTATGTGGATTTCATTGAATGGGTAAGGTTCTGATGAAAGCAGCAATATGTCGGGCTGCAAGGCGCGCAGCTCATCAAGCGCTATTACCGGATAACGCATCTGATTTTCCAATACATTTATCCACCCCATGCGAGCTATCATATCGCTGATAAACGTATTGCCGCCAGCGCACATCCATGGTTGCCGCCATATAAAATAGGCTACTGATTTAGGAATTTTCTTTTGCTGCAATGCTGCAAAAGAATGTTCAATTTGCCCTGCAAGCTCTTCACCGCGCCCTGCCTTACCCACCAGCTGCCCCACCTGCCTTATCATAGCGCATGCGCCGGCAAGATTGGTAATGTCGCTTGTCCATACCGGGTATAAAGCAGCCAGCTCAAGTATTTGTTCGCGGGTATTTTCTTCTTTATTAGCTATAATCAGGTCGGGCTGCAGTGCTTTTACGGTTGCAATATTCACGTTTTTTGTACCCCCAACTCTTTTTTTATTGCGAAACCAGTCGTTAGGATGCACACAAAATTTGGTAATTCCCACCACCTCGTCTGTTAGGCCCAGGTCGTATAAGAGCTCGGTTTGCGAGGGTACCAGCGAAATAATACGCTGCGGGTACAGCGGCGCCTGCACACTCCTACCTATCATATCGGTTACGACTACCTCAGCAGGCC
Organism: uncultured Bacteroidota bacterium; assembly: GCA_903882805.1. Lineage (GTDB taxonomy): Bacteria > Bacteroidota > Bacteroidia > Chitinophagales > Chitinophagaceae > Nemorincola. The sequence continues at coordinate 126,378 of CAIRYK010000043.1, forward strand.
TATACATGGCTAAATAAAATTCTTATAAAAGAACAGCAGAAAAAAGCTGAACAAACCATCGAACAGGCAAATATCGCTGAGGTAAAAGTGCGATACGCTGCCATTACGCACAGCTACATAGAGCGATATATCTATAATGGTAAGCAGCAGATAACCCATAGCGCCCCATTTCTTCAGGTCGCAGGCTGCCAGCCAAAACACGGTAAAGCCCACCATCCACGCTATCTCTATAATCACGATATGGGATGTCAGCTCATAGCGGTCTCGCCATATAGTACCCAATGCCCACAACAGGTGAAAAAGCCCTATGAGCGGAAAAAGTATGATGTTTTTAGTAGATACGTCGACAACTAATTGTTTGAAACTGCGCATGATTGCCCGTAGGTATAGTGTATTAATTGGCGAGAAGAAACAATATACAGGAGCTACAACGTTTTAGAAAAAGGCTGTAGCTCCTGCAAAAATATTAGCCCTTAGAAAAGGCGTTCAATATGTCGTACTTAGTAAGAATGGTGTACTGTCCGCTTTCATCGCGCGCCAGCACAGCGCCGTTATCTTTATTTATGTAGTGTGTCAGGCGTTCCAGTTGGGTATCCATGTCAACTACAGGCAACGGTTTATCCATTACATCGGCCACCAGTTGGTCGCGCACATCAGCCTGCTCAATAAGTTTCTTAAACAAGCTTCCTTGCGACACACTGCCGGTCAACTCCAAATCCATCATTACCGGAATGTGCTCAATGTCGTATTTCTTCATTAGGCTCAAGGCGTCCATTACCTTGCTGTTCTCATCTATCGTTACCAGTCTCCTACGACCCAATCCACCAATAAGATCGCGTACGGTTTTCACTTCCAAAAATCCGCGATCCATCATCCATTCGTCGTTGTATATTTTACCCACATAGCGGCTGCCGTGATCGTGGAAAATCACTACAACCACGTCGTCCTTCTTCAGTTTATCCTTCATCTGGCGCAGACCTGCTATCACCGAGCCGCCTGAATAACCTACAAATATGCCTTCTTCTTTTGTAATGCGGCGAGCCATCAGCGCGCCGTCTTTATCGGTTACTTTCTCAAACCAGTCGAGCGCATTGCGATCATAGTTCTCTGGCAGGAAGTCCTCGCCAAATCCTTCTGATATATACGGATGCACTTCGCCCATATCGAGCACGCCAGTGTCAAACCACTTTTTCAGCAAGCTGCCATAGGTGTCTATTGCCCATACCTGCACATTAGGGTTCTGTTCTTTCAAGTATTTACCGGTACCCACAATGGTGCCTCCAGTACCGGCTGCCACCACAAGATGGGTTACCTTACCCTCGGTTTGCTTCCATATTTCGGGGCCGGTTTGCTCGTAGTGCGCCAGCCTATTAGCCAAATTGTCGTATTGGTTTACATACCAGCTATTAGGTATCTCGCGTTGCAGGCGGCGAGCCACCTGATAGTAACTCCTCGGGTCTTCGGGATCAACGTTGGTTGGGCACACGATCACCTCAGCGCCATGCGCTTTCAATATGTCTGCTTTTTCTTTGCTTTGTTTATCTGTAGTCGCAAATATGCATTTGTAGCCCTTAATTATAGCTGCCAGCGCCAGGCCCATACCGGTATTACCGCTAGTGCCCTCTATTATGGTGCCGCCGGGTTTTATTTTGCCTTCGCGTTCGGCCACCTCCAGCATCTTTAGCGCCATACGGTCTTTAATACTGTTGCCCGGATTAAAAGTTTCTACTTTGGCATACACCGTACAGGGAAGGTCGGCAACCACCCTATTCAGTTTCACCAAGGGTGTGTTTCCTATCGTTTGCAGAATATTGTCATAAACGCGATCTGGCATAAAAATCTTTTTTAATTTACAAGCGCGAAGGTAAAAAGAAATGCTCATTTAGCTGCGTAAAAGGCAGCCGACACTAACAATTAACAGATTAATTCATTTTTCTATTTACCTAATCGTTTGAATATATCTGCTACGGCAGCCTCTATCTGTGGGTCTTTACCATTTAGTTTATCTTCAAAAGTTTCTACAACGCGCACATCGGGCGCCACGCCGGTCAGTTCCAGGTCTTTACCATCCAAGGTATAGCAACCCCATGCCGGCATACGCACGCTCGACCCATCAACCATAGATGCGCTGCTTGTAAATATGATCCAGTGGTAGGTTTCATTACCTATAATAGTACCCAGCTTCAGGGCTTTAAAACCCTGAGCGGTCATTTCAGCGTCGCTCAGCGACTGCTCGTTGATCAACAATACAATAGGCTTGTCGCTTGGAGCAAAATTGGGTTGGCGCGTAAGGCTGCCCTCGCGATATTTCCATTGCAGGTACGACCGCTGCGATAAAAACTGCAACACCTGATCATGTACATTACCCCCGGTATTGTAGCGCAAATCCAATATTAAGCCGTCTTTCCCGTTCAACTCCTCCGTCATTTTCACAACAAAATGCTCATATTCTGCTTGTCCCATATCCTTCATCGCGGCATAGGCTATACGGTTATGGCTTTTTTCGGCCACATTTTTATGGTTATTATCTATCCATTCGTCATACAGCCTATTGGTGATAGTCGTTTGTGGATGCACAATTACCGTTACCGATTTACCATTTCTTGCGAAGGAGAGCGTCAGTTCCTTATCTATTGACGGACGGGTGAAATAATTATACCTATCCTCTTTTTTATCTACGGGCACGCCATTCACATGCGTCAGTATATCGCCGGCTTTTATGTTGATGTTTACCTTATCCGCCGGACTGTTTTTAACCACATACCTTACTTTATATTGATCATTTTCATCAAACAGTATTCCGGTTTCCATAGTGGTCTCCTTGATCGTATTCGCTTCATCTTCACCGCTCGAATTAAACCCTTGGTGCGATGAGTTCAACTCGCCAAGCATATCGTTAATGAGTGTTCGCAAATCGGCGCGGTTATTCACAAAGGGCAGCATTTTGATATATCTATCCCTTGTTGCCTCCCAGTCTATTCCATGAAAATGTTCGTCGTAGAAGTTTTCGTGCACTTGCGCCCAAGTTTCATAAAATATCTGATTAAATTCCTCTGCAAGATTTTTCCTAAACACGTATTCGATATTAATAGGATCGGCCTTATTACCATCGCCTATGTTCAGCTTGCATATTTTGCCGTCTACAAGTATATAGCGCTTATCTTTCGCCTCCACAAAATTGCCCAGATCGCCTTCAGCGCCGCTTATCTTTTCTGTTTTTGGCGCTTCAAACTTCTTAAATTCAGTTTTATACAATGCGGACTTCTCTTCTCCGTTTTGCGAAACAAATACCGCCACCTGAGCGCCATCGTTATCGGTAACAGCTATTAGGTCCTGAGAACCGTAGTTATGCCCTACAAGCTCCAGCCTATCCATTATGTCTACGGTATCTATTGTAGTAACTATTCCGGTATAAGCAGTATCTTTCTTTACAGAATCGAGAAATAATTCACTGTATTTATCAGCGTAAAAAACGGAATCAAACTTCTGCAATGGCAATCTGTAAATGTGCGGCTGCGAAGGGCCCATCGGGTACGACGGTTTTAAACGCGATGAGGAGAAATACACAAACCGACCATCGCCCGACCAAATTGGCGACATTTCCGAAATCCCCGTTTTAGTGAGGTTTATAGTTTTACCAGTTTTAATATGATGTACAAATATATCCTGCTCAAAATTGCGATAGGCAGTATAAACAACATTTTCACCATCGGGTGAGAAACCCGGCGCGCTATTATCGAATCCCCATATTTCGTCCTTTACCAACGTTGTTACCTCATAGCTTTTCAGGTCTATGAGTTTCACTTCATTACGACCGCTGAGATATACACCCTTGGTACGTTTTCTATTTAAAGAAAGCGACCGATTATTCTTCAAATCTTTCGTTAGCTGCCGCGGTTGAGCGCTTTTGTCGGCTGGCGCTGCAAACCAGTTGCGGTAGCCATTGCTTGTTTGGTTGTAAATCAGCGTTTTGCTATCGGCAGCCCACATTACCTCACTCTTTCGTTCTTCGCTTTGCTGGTCTATCTGTTGAATAAACTTACCCTCTATATCGCTCACAAAAAGTTGTCCACGCGATACAAACGCGATTTTCTTACCATCTTTCGACACATCGAAATTGGTAATCTTGCCTTTTACATTGTAGTCCATTGCCTCGAGTAGCACATTATTGCGCACCAAAGAAATATTTAGTTTGTGCGATTTACCACTTGCAGGCTCATACACCCAAAGCTGATAATCGCGCTCAAAAACCACTTTGCTGCCATTAGCAGCTACCATCGCATTTTTAAGCGAAGTATTGAAGCTGGTCATTTGCTCGCGCTTGCCATTTTTGAACGTGCACAAATTATATTCACCATTTGCAGAATCGGACAGGAAATAAACCGCGCCCGACTTATCTACACTTACGCCAAAGTCTTTGCCTATGTAGCTGGTATAGCGCCTGTATTGTTTAGTCGCTGGATTGTACGACTGTACATCGGGATTGTAGGGTCCCTTGTAGCGTTTACGATGCACCTGACTCGCGCTTTCCCAAGTGTCGTTAAAAAACAACTCACCTGTTGTAGGGTGTTCAAATATATTGTGGTCATTCAGGAAGAAATACCTGCCAAAAACCGGAGTTGCAGCTCCTCCATCCACATTTACCTTGTACGACGATAGGCGACTTAGGCGGTTGCTGGTAAAATAAATATTTTTTGAATCCCAGCTCCACGACATTACTTCATCAGATCCGCTATAATGCGTCAGTCGCCTTATTTCGCCGCCTGCAGCAGGCATCACATAAATATCCGGATTGCCAAATTGCCTTCCTGTAAAAGCTATCCAGTTGCCGTCAGGCGACACCCTCGGGTTTGTTTCGTAGCCCTTCATTCCAGTTAATCTGGTAGCTTTTCCGTCGTCTACGCCTGCCTTCCACACATCGCCCTCAAAACAGAAGAACACCGTATTACCATCGGGAGAAAGCGACGGCTGTGATAAAAAATAAGCCTCGCTCTGGGCAAAAGCAGTATTTGAAAATAAAAAAAACAGCGACGATGCTGCTATCAATGAACGAAAAGAGAGTTTCATATAATCTTAGGTCGGTCTGGTAAATGCCGCCCGAATATATACAAAACCCTCCATTTGCTGCAAAACCAACAATAATATCACCCTTTTATCACCAACGATTTCATAGAAATCGAAGCCATTTCAAATTTTTCGTTGAAAAAACTGATTTGTTCGTTTTTCTGCTGTAATCCCAAAATGTAGAATAACGGCAACAGATGGTCGTAAGACGGATGAGCCATAAGCGCAGTTTTACCCAATAATTTCTGGTAGTTGAGTATAGATGCATGGTCGCCTTTTAGCATCCAATCGGTAAATTTCGAATCAAAGTCTTTCGCCCAGTCAAATACCTTGCCGCTATTACTCCAATCTATATCGCGTAGGTTGTGTACCAGATTGCCGCTTCCTATTATTAGCACACCCTTGTCGCGTAGCTTGTTGAGCTGTTTACCAATTTCGTAATGGTACGCCGGCGGTTGGTCATAATCGAGGCTCAATTGATATACAGGAATATCTGCAGCAGGGTACATGGGCAGCAATACGCTCCAGGTGCCATGATCAAGACCCCACGACTCGTCGGACTGAATATGGCTGTAGGTTACTAATTCCCTTGTTAGTTTGGCCATTTCCGGCGAACCCGGAACCGGATATTCTGTATCGAGTAGCTTTTTAGGAAAACCGCCAAAATCGTGAATGGTCTTGGGCTTAAGGTTCGTGGTTACTTTTGTGCCCTTAGTTATCCAATGCGCAGAAATAGACAAGATGGCTTGAGGGCGCGTTATTGATTTACCCAAAGCATGCCAGCTTTGGCTATAAATATTGTCTTCTATAGCATTCATTGGGTTGCCATGCCCAACAAACATAACGGGCATACGCTGCGAAGGCGCCAAGTGGTTGCCCAGCGACTCTAAAGCTGATAATGTACTCATACCTGAAAATTGTGCGAGCGCTAACATGCCGCTTGCTTTTAATAATGTTCTCCGCTGCATATTGTGCAATGCAATTTTATGCAAATAAGTAAACGTCTATTTATCCTGAAGAAAGTTCAGCAAAACAGCTTCTGCTAATCCGGTAATTTTTGAAATTTGCGCAACACTCCTGCCTTCATTAAAGCAATTTTGTGCAATTTCTAATTTCCCTTCCTCTTTACCTTCAATTTTACCAGCCAGAAAATTAGTGCTCATATCGCTCGAATAGTCGCGCCACGCCTCAATTTCACGGTTATAATCGTCCATGGCGTTTTTATCCAATCTCAGCATTTCAATTTCATCTTTCGCTTCCTTTAGTCCCTTTGCAGTAGACCCTGCCCTAACTTCTTCCGTTTTTAAAAAATTCACCCATTCATCAAGCGTATTTTTTGCAACGTTGTCAAAATTATTGACTTTTATTATATAAAATTCGGGATACAATTTATCTATACGTTCCGCTTTAAAAACGATTTTCTCTTGCTCTGATAATGCCAAAGTATCTGCCTTATGCAGGCCGATATAATTCGTAGATCCTCTGTAAATGTAATCTTCTCCATGACCGAAGTTGAAATAGACGATATTGACAGAAATCACTTTCTTTACCTGTGTACAGTCCATTCCTTTGCCCAAATTATCAACGATCAGCTTAGAAACACCAAACAGGATTGGCATTAGGTAATCATGCCGATAGCTATTCTGCACCTCAATTATTACAAGATCACCTTTGGAGTTTTTTACGAGCAAATCAACCCGGGTTAGTTTGTTACCGGCATCCTGCATGTTGCTTTCACTTTCCAGTATCTCCACTATTTCAATATCCTCCATCAGCAATTCACTCAAAAAGCCCTCCAGTATTACAAAATTGGCTTTGTTGCGTAGCAATCTTTTTATCGCCCAGTCGAACCGAATTAGTGCATCTGCCATTGTTAGAAATTTGCATTACAAAGATAAGCATTCACCGGCGCCATTTGTTGCTCGTATTAGTTTACCTACGATTCTGCTGAGAACGCTAACAATTGAATCAAACAATAAGATAACGTTTACCTATCCGTTTGTTAAAATTGTCATGACAATATTATATGTACAATAACCGGGGTAAAAGACAATGCGCGATTATTATCTTTACAAAATATGAAACGTTTACTATACAGTACGCTTTTGGGCTTACTGCTATGCCAGGAAGGAAGAGCATCTGCGCCCGATACGAGTTTTATTACCCCATTCGAAGTATCAAAAGGACGTCAGACAGCAACTTACGAGGAAGCGATGAGTTTTTATAAGCGCCTGTTTGCGCGCCACCGTACCCTGATGATAGGCGATGTGGGAATAACTGACGCAGGCTTGCCCTTGAGGGCAGTGTATTACACCGCAGACGGCAACTTTAAAAAGGAAGACTGGAAGAAGGCTAATAAAGTTGTTGTTCTTATAAACAACGATATACATGCAGGCGAACCCGATGGAGTAGACGCAAGTATGATGCTAATTCGCGATGCCGTAACCAATCGCATACAGGTTCCGGATAATATTGTATTGGTTGTAGTGCCAATGTACAACATTGGCGGGGCGCTCAACCGTAACAGCCACAGCCGTGCCAATCAAAACGGACCGGAGAGTTATGGCTTCAGAGGAAATGCTAAAAACCTTGACCTTAACCGCGACTTCACAAAATGCGATGCTGCCGAAACCCAGGGACTCGAGGAGTTGTTTGCGCGGCTAAGCCCAGATATTTTTATCGACAATCATGTAAGCGATGGCGCAGACTACCAACATATTATGACCCTACTAGCCAGCCAGCACGACAAACTCGGGGGCGAAGTAGGCGAATACATGTATAAAACACTCACGCCGTTGCTGTATGCAGACATGAAAACTAAGGGATATGATATGGTACCTTACGTGAGCGATTTCAATAAAACGCCTGACAACGGATGGAGGGAGTTTTATGAGTCGCCAAGGTTTGCGAGCGGCTTTGCTGCCCTATTTCAAACTTTTGCCTACGTGCCCGAGACCCATATGCTCAAGCCATTCAAAGATCGCGTAATAGCTACTTATGCCTTGATGAATAGTTTTATTAAGGTAGCCAGCGAACATGCAGCCGAGATAAAACAAGCCAGAGCTAACGACAAAGCAGCGCTATTGACAAAAAAAGAATTTCCGCTCGAATGGACTGTAGACACTACCCGCTTCGATACTATTGAATTTAAAGGTTATGAGGCGGGATATAAACCAAGCAAAATATCAGGCCAGCCCCGTTTGTACTACGATCGCAACAAGCCTTATACAAAAAAGGTGCCCTTTTACAACCACTATATACCCGGTAAAACAGTAACGGCTCCACAAGCGTATGTTATTCCAAAAGCATGGGTTTCAGTAATCAGCTGCTTGCGTAGCAATGGCGTGCATATCACCCGCCTGAGTCAGGACACGATAATGAAAGTAACCGCTTACCATATAGACAATTACGAAACGATTGGCCATCCGTACGAAAAACACTACCTGCACAAAAACGTGCAAGTAACGCCAGGTACAATAAATATGAAATTTACCGAAGGGGACTACTTTATCAACACAAATCAGGGAACCCGGCGCTACTTGGTCGAAACTCTGGAACCAACAGCGCCTGACGGCTTCTTTGCATGGAATTTTTTCGACGGCATCCTGCAACAAAAAGAAGGATTCAGCGACTATGTGTTTGAAGATATTGCGGCAGAAATTGTAGATAATAATACGGACCTCAGAAAAAAACTCGCTGAAAAACGAAAACAAGATCCTGAATTTGCCAAAAACGGCGCTGTGCAATTAGAATTTGTGTATCGAAATTCGGAATATTTTGAACCGAGTGTAAATAGGTATCCGGTTTATAGAATTGACTAAACATCATAAAAACAGCCGCTCGTTGCGGCTGTTTTTATATAAATGCGTAAAATACAAGTATTGATTAGTTGACCAGTGGCCAGGAGAAACCAAACCTTATAAGTGCATCGGGCGCAGCATATATGGGTACATTAACATTGCCGCTACCGCCAAAATTATAAATGGGGGCTCCTGTATAAAGAGCAGTATTGTTGTTGGGCGAAAACAATAGTTGTAAATTATCGCCCATAATAAATGCCCTGAAGCGTTTTACTTTAAAATTGACAAACAATGCCACTTCAGGTATATTACCTATTTTCTGGGTGTGCTGGTAATAAAACCTGTTGACTGTGGGATCGTAACCAGGCGTATAATAACGGGTATTGTAGCGAGCCTCGACTCCCAACGCCATTTTCAATCTCCGCTTAAATACAAACCGCTCCAAACTCAATTGATGCCTGCCCATTACCGATGGCACGTTAACTGGTGCATTTTCGGGAGTTTGTTGAAAAACCAGCTCATTGTCGAGTACAAAAGCCCCTGCCCTAAATACCTTGCGCAACCACTGTTGCGATAGCGTAAACGGCACTGTATATTGTGCCGGCTGCCGCAGCTCGTTTACATAAATATAATTGGCAATCAAATAGTTGCGAACGCCGCCAGAAAATCCAAACCTTGGGCTCTCAATTGTAGCATAAATACCAGTCACGCTTTCAGTTGTAAAATCGAAAAAAACGCGCGCGTACCTATTCTCATAATTAGTATAGCTATATGGCGCACTATTGAGATTTTGATTAAATCCCACTTCAAAACCGCCTTTGTTATTTTTAAATTGCTTACCAATTATTGCCTTTAGTGAAAAATTACCCGCAGATGGTCCTGTATAAAAAAATCTGGTATCGGCTCGGTACTCCCATTCACCCGGCTTCAATGCTTCCTTTTTTACCTCGGCTACCAAATAGTTATTTATCTGACTGCCAGAGGTGGCGACTATAGTATACAATGTTTTTGGCAAGCTATCTTTTAGGAGCACTGCTACCGGATCGGAAGTAAACTGATCGTACCGTATTCCTAATCCCGCGCTAAAAGCAAGTTGCCGGTCTGGCTGTCCGATAAATCCGTTGAGCGTAAATTTATTATCTATCCAAAACCACTTCTGTACGGTTAACACGGAGTCGCCGCCCGCGGTATAATACCCATTGCCTTTATTTAAAAAACTGTGATTGAACAAACTCAAATAACGGGTTGAATCGGGAGTCAAATCTTTAAACGTATGTTTTTCACTACTCAATTCCATCTTATGTCCCACACTAAACCTACGATGTAGTGTACAGGTAAACTGCGTTGAGTCAGAATTGTAGCTGGTATCTATCCTCCCAAAAACATACTGATGCTGCAAAACAGCTGTAAAATCGCGCAATGCATTAGAAACAGACGACCTTGTAGCGCTATAACCAGAACTCTGATAACCAGCATCAATTGTTGCACGGTCGCCATAGAGGTCGCTGTTTAGTTCGTCGTATTTTACAATACCGCCATTTTCATCGTGCTGTTCCTTATTATACACCAGAGCTGCGTACAATTCATAATGCTTATTATAGCTTTTATAATTAGTGGTAATGCTGGCATTATCGTGGTTGTTGCGTTGCAACTTGTAAAACCCGGGCGAATTAATTTTTCGATATTCAAATGCAAAATTCCAATTGGGCTTTATATTTTGGGTATGCATTATACCGGCATATTGCTCAAGTTTTGAACCAAGCATATAGCTAAATACGGAGTACGGCCGATGAGTATTATAAAACTTAACACTATCCGGGTTGAAACGATAAATGTCAAAAACATGGTAACCAAGCGACGGCCCTACCCTACTTTCAGGGTTAAACAACATACTGAGCGAAGGACTGCCAAAATTGCCCATGTCTCTGTTCCATGGTTGCGCAAATGACCTCCTGTGTAAGGTATGAATACCTGTATCAGGAACGAATACACGTGCTGTACCGAGCATTTCGTATTGCACGTTTGGCTCTTCATCGCGCCATTTTGTAGTATTTGTTTTATTAATACTATCTTTCATCCTTTGGCGTGCAGCCGGTGTCAGATTGTCAATTGGCATAGTAGTTTGCGCGTTGCCGGCATAAGCAACGAGCAGCAAACAAAAAACTGAAGCGCAACGAAACAGCATATTATTGGAGAGACAGTACAAATGCAGCAATTTTTTAAAACAGCCTATAAACCGCAAAGGTAAGCGACAGTAATGGTATTGTAGCGCTGGCGCTCATCAATCGATAAAGTACATTTTTAACTGACCTTTGTTTTTTGCGCTTATCTCGCCGCGGTACTCGCAGCTAAAGTCATCCTTCACGAGCAGATAAGTTGATTCCGATACATTTATTTTGCCCGGCAGGCTGTTTTGCTCCATACGCGCTGCGGTATTCACAGTATCGCCCCAAATGTCGTAGGCAAATTTTTTAACGCCTACTATTCCAGCCACCACGCTGCCGCTGTGTATGCCTAACCTTATCTGAAACGATTTATCGCCTTTGTCAGACTTTCGTTTTTGCATAAAATCTCTCATTTCTATGGCTGCCCTCGCCACATTGGCCGCATGGTCGGGTGTAGCTACGGGCAGTCCGCTAACTGCAAGGTAAGCATCGCCAACTGTTTTGATTTTCTCAATATTATACTTACCAATTATCGAATCAAATGCCTTAAAGCAGGCATCCAACTCCGAAACCAACTCCTGCGGCGTCATGTGTGTGGTGGCAGTAGTGAAATTTACAAAATCAGTAAAAATCACTGTTACATCATCAAAAAAACGCGCCTCCGATTTACCGCTGGATTTAAGTTCTTCTGCAACCTCCGAGGGCAATATATTGAGCAGCAAATCGTCAGATCTCTTCTTTTCGTAGGTAAGCAACTTATTCGATCGCTTTTGATTTTTAAAGTTTCTAAACACTACGCCAATAACGATAAGCAGCAATGCCATACCGGCAGCAAAATACCCGCGCTCATTACGCTTCTTTTCCACCGCCAACTTATCTATTATTATTTGTTTCTCTTTAAGCTGCACTTCGCGTTCAGTCTCCAGCTTTTTAAATCTGGTCTGATTTTCTGTAGAATAAACAGAATCGCGGTAGGTGATATACAATTCGTAACTCTTTAGCGCAGACTGGTAATCACCGTTAAGCCTTTGAGCAGTAGAGAGATCTTTGCTAAACATCTGTATATTATCTATTTGCTCAAACGCAATTGCCCCCTCCACAGCTTTTGATAGAAATCTAATTGCTTTTTGAATAGCCAACTTTTTTGAGGCCGGCACCAGTGGATGCTGCTTAATCTGGCCAGTTGAGTCAGTAGCGATTTTCAAATATACATGGCCAATACCGCCTAAATAAGGAGGACCGATTTCATCAACCTTATCTGCATTTAGGTTTGTTAGCTCGGAGTAATAGGTAAGCGCTTTCCCATAATCTTTCAACTCTGAATAAATATCTCCTATAATAGCGCAACTCATATAAGTAAACCGAGCATGTTTCATTTGCTTATACATACTATTTGCCTGCAACAACAATTGAAGGGCTGTGTCATACTTTTTGAGCATTTCATAGTTTTCCCCTAAGCACAACAAAGAATGCGCCTCTTCATTTGTGTTATGAGTACGCCTTGCGAGTTCAAGGGCTGATTTTAGGAACTGATTAGCTTTTTCATATTCCTTTCGGTAAATATATAAAGTACCAACAGCGCTCAGTGTTTTTGCTAATCCCCTATCATCTTTTATTTGTTCAAAAATGTTAAGCGCTTTCAAAAAAGCGTCAAGTGCATTAGGAAATTCCCCTTTTTCGAAATAGGCATAACTCAAGTCATAATCTCTATACGCAAGACGCTTGTATTGTTTAGCTGCAGCCAATTGGGCAATGGCCGACTGATAAAGCATTATCGCGCTGTCGTACTGCCCCATATAGTACCAATAAAGAGCTCTGTCGCCGACGGCAATTGCCTCTCCATTTTTCCATTGCAGTTTCTTTGCAAGGTTCATTTCAAGTTTCGAAAACGCTAACACCGTATCGCGCGCGCTGATTGGTAGTATATCTGCAATATGACTAAGTAAAACTATTTTATTGGTATCATCTTTCGATCTGTTTAGTTCATTTTGCAACGAATCGAGAATACGCCCCTGCCCGTATGCGATAGCTGAAAATACACACAAAAGGAACAAACCAATGGTAGCAAAATACTGTTTCATGAGCGATTATATGAAACGACAAAATACAGTTCATTTTCTTTACTTATAACTATTCTGACATTTTTATTTTAGTAAGTTAAATGAACAACTAGCGCCGTCGGATGTCCATCTCTAGCGTATATCAGGATTCAATAACAATATTAAACCCATCTAATAGCCCAACAACTGCAGGCAGAGAAAACCGGGCCTTCTTTACTTTATTTGCAGTAGGATCAATGCGATAATTGAACGCTGTACGAAAGTCTGCCTTTTCCAGATTGGTACGATCAAAGGTCGCAGTTTGCAAATCACAGTTATCGAATACAGCCCCAGAGAAATCCGACTCAGAAAAATCTACATCGTGCAACAAAACATTTTTAAAAACCGACTTTGGCTGCCTGACGCGGAAAAAGGAAGAATAGTTGAGCACACAGTCTGTAAAAGACATTGAAATTCCGAATTGGTTGCAGTCATCAAACCTTAGCCCCAGTAATTTGCAATCAGCAAACCTTACATCTCTCAAAACAGTGTTTCCTAAATTGGCCAGGCTCAGGTTTGAGCTTAAAAATTCGCAACTGTCAAAAATAAAACCGCTCAGATTTGCATTAGAGAAATAGCAGTTTTTAAACAGGCAGTTTTCGTACTCATCAGTTGGCAGTGGAGCTACATTAAAATCAACTTTCTCAAATAACCGTGGTTGTACAGTATGTTTCATAATGTATTGGACATATTGGGCACAAAAAAAAATCCATCAGGAGTGTTTCCTGATGGACCAAATAAGAGCGGAAGACGAGACTCGAACCCGCGACCCCAACCTTGGCAAGGTTGTGCTCTACCAACTGAGCTACTTCCGCATGTGTATTTAAGAACTGCTGTCCCGTTTTGGGAGTGCAAAGATAGAAATCGATTTTGAAAAAACAAAAGAATTACCCGATTTATTTTTCAAAAACCCGCACTGCAACAACACACAAACAATTAAGCACATACAAATACCGCAAACCAATTGACTACACTACTTAGCCAAAATAGTTGAATATCGCAGCAAGCGCATATACCGACCATCGAAGTATTGAACATTTGAACTAAATTTGCGCCCATGCAAGCAACACTTAGCGAACAGGAATTGGTGCGCCGCGAAAAGCTTAAAGAGATAAAGGCATTAGGTATTGACCCTTATCCAGCCCCACTATTTGAAATTACCCACACGGCAAAACAGATTAAAGAAGAATACACAGAAGAAACTGCCGAACAATTTAAAAAAGTATCCATTGCAGGGCGCATAATGGGCGTTCGGGATATGGGCAAGGCCAATTTTGGCGTGCTGCAAGATATGACCGGCAAAATACAGATATACATAAAACGCGACGAAATCTGCCCCGGCGAAGATAAAACCATGTACAACACAGTATGGAAAAAACTGCTCGACATTGGCGATATTATAGGTGTAAAAGGCTTTGCTTTTATAACAAAAACCGGCGAAACATCTATCCACGTTGAGGAATTTGTATTGCTTACCAAGAGCTTACACCCGCTGCCTGTAATAAAGGAAAAAGACGGCGAGGTATTTGACGCGGTAACAGATCTGGAATTCAAATACCGTCAGCGTTACGCCGACCTAATTGTCAATCCCGGTGTGCGCGATACGTTTATTAAGATTACCAAAATGAAGAATGCTATCCGTTCGTTCCTCAACGAACGTGGCGCTTTAGAAGTAGATACGCCTGTATTGCAAAGCATACCAGGCGGCGCCACCGCCCGCCCTTTTATTACGCATCATAACGCCTTGGATATGCCGCTTTACCTGCGCATAGCCAATGAACTGTACCTGAAGAGATTGATAGTTGGCGGTTTTGAATGGGTGTACGAATTTAGCCGCAACTTCAGGAATGAAGGTATGGATCGCACGCACAATCCTGAATTTACTATTCTTGAGTTTTACGTGGCCTATAAAGACTACTTGTGGATGATGGAAACTACCGAACAATTACTGGAACGTACAGCAATTGCTACTAATGGATCGAGCACTGCAACAGTAAATGGCGTAGATATAGATTTTAAAGCCCCATACAAACGCATTAGCATTTACGACGCCATAAAAGAACACACCGGTATCGACATTAGTGAAATGGACGAAGATGGATTGCGCGGCGTATGTAAACAACTGCATATTGATACCGACCCATCAATGGGCAAGGGCAAGCTTATTGATGAATTGTTTGGCGGCAAGTGCGAAAAACATTACATCCAGCCAACTTTCATAATTGACTACCCTATAGAAATGAGTCCGCTCACAAAAAAGCATAGGGAGAAAGCCGGACTTGTAGAGCGTTTTGAACTAATAATAAACGGCAAAGAAATAGCCAATGCGTACAGCGAGCTGAATGACCCGATAGATCAGCGAGAACGCTTTGAAGATCAGGTGAAGCTTATGGAACGCGGTGATGAAGAAGCTATGTTTATAGACTACGATTTCCTGCGCGCGCTCGAATACGGCATGCCCCCTACAGCCGGTATTGGTTTTGGTATTGAACGGTTGGCCATGTTGCTAACCGGACAAGTATCTATACAAGATGTACTACTGTTCCCACAAATGAGAGCTGAAAAATAATTGAAAAAGGTTGTCCTATTTATACGGGCAACCTTTTTTCTATATTCAACCTAGTAATACGTCCATACAAATGACAGCTGTTAAATATTTGCTCCAACTGGTTTTATTAATCCCCACTGCGTTTGCCTCTGCACAGTCTTACACTGACAGTATGGTAAAATACAGGCAAAAATATGTGGCTGAACTCGTGGCAGAGTCCAATGGACCGGTTAAGCCTTCGCAGGTAAAAAACTTTCAGTTTTTTGCGCCAGACCCCCGTTACCGTACCGTAGCGTCGTTTGAACCAACTATAGGCGCACAACCTTTTAAGGTACAGACTCATAGCGGTAAGCAAAAGCCTTTTAAGGAATACGGCATCATAACATTTACGCTTAATGAATTGCCCGGAGCTACAGCAGAAACGCTGCATGTATATCAAAGCGTAAATCTTATAAACAACGAAGCGCATAAGAATGACCTGTTTATACCTTTTAATGACCGCACCAACTACGAACTAACCTATGCCGGCGGACGGTATATAGACCTAACCATTGATGATATAGTAAATGGTAAAGTAACCATAGATTTCAACAAGTGCTACAATCCTTACTGCGCCTATGCCGATGGATGGTCTTGCCCTATTCCGCCAAAAGAAAATAACTTACCTATAGAAATTAAAGCAGGAGAGAAAATGTTTATCCATTAAGCGACATGAAGGGGAACTTGCTAACAACCCAATGACGTGGAATTTTATTTTGAAAATTAATTACATTTGCGTTCGCTAAAAAGACAAAAGTTATGACCGAATTATTAGGCCAGATAATAGACGATGTGTCGGTAAGCATGAAAAAAGCCATTGCTCACCTTGAACTGGAAATTAGTAAAATAAGAGCGGGAAAAGCTACTCCACAAATTGTAGACGGTATATCTGTAGAATATTACGGTAACCCTACCCCACTGAATCAGGTAGCAAACGTTACCACGCCCGATGCGCGCACCATAAACATTCAGCCATGGGAGAAGAAAATGATAGCGGCTATTGAAAAAGCTATTATGGCTTCCAACATTGGGCTTACACCGCAAAACGATGGTAATATGATTCGTCTGTTCTTACCTCCACTTACCGAAGAGCGCCGTCGTGAACTGGTGAAAAGAGTGCTTGGTGAAGGCGAACAAGCAAAGGTTGCCGTACGCAGCATTCGCCGCGACAGTATAGAGCAGGTAAAAAAGCTACAAAAAGATGGCCTGAGCGAAGACATTGCAAAGGATGGCGAAGCCAGAATACAAGGCATCACTGATAAATTCATATTACTGGTAGACCAAACCTGCAAGGATAAAGAAAAAGAAATAATGACCGTTTAATGGTTGAAAAATAATGTATTGGAGTAATGCCTTACTAATTGCAGCTGGCTTAACAGCAAAATAAGTAACAGGGCATTGCTCCAATTTTGTTTTAATCCCTATCGGAGGTAAATATATTTACCTATTCTATTCTACCGCAAATTTCCCAACATGGACGAGTTGCAAAAACAGATTATTCTGTTGTTTTCTATTCCCATCTACGCATTAATTATTCCGCTCGAAATATTGATGAGCAATTTCAGGCATCTAAATTTTTACTCTTGGCGGGAAACAATGGTAAATATATACCTGAACATACTCAATGCAGGCGTTGATATGGTTGTTCGGTTGCTGTTTGCTTTTGTTGTTCTCAATTTTTTTTACAAATACCATTTAGCGATCGAATGGCATCCGATTGCCTACTGGCTTGTGCTGCTTATTGGCGAAGATTTCCTCTTTTGGCTCGAACACCTGGTAGACCATAGCAGCAGACTATTTTGGGCGGTGCATGTTACACATCATTCATCGCCCGAATACAACCTAAGTACTGGTTTCCGTTCCTCGGTTTTTATGCCGCTTTACAAGTACTTCTACTTCATTCCGCTCGCGCTGCTCAATTTCCGCCCCATGGATATTCTGTTTATGTTTTCAATTACGCAGATATACGGCATATTAGTTCATACACAGGCAATAAAAAAGCTACCAAAATGGGTTGGCTATATTTTTGTTACGCCCGCCCATCACCGCGTTCATCATGCCAGTAACATAGAATACCTAGACCGCAATATGGGCATGGTATTCATTGTTTGGGACCGTATTTTTGGCACATTTACAGACGAAGATGACCAAATAAAAACAAAATTCGGGATTACCAAGCCCATCGCTACCCCCTACCATCCCATAAAGATAGTGACCCACGAATGGGCCGACCTTGCAAAGGACCTTAAAAAAGCCCCGACCATTCGCGACAAATTCAACTACCTATTTCGCGCCCCGGGATGGAGTCACGACGGCAGCGCTAAGACCACAAAACAATTGCAAAAAGAACTGGAACTGGCAAAAAAAGGCTAAACCACTGAGCAGTTGCCAAAACTATAATATGCAAATTTATCATACATGCAACAAAGCCCGTTCTGCACTATGCAAAACGGGCTGTATAATTAATGATTGATAGCTTAGTTCAATTCTCCTAAACGAGCCAGTTCTTTGTCCATATCTCTGGCCTGCATGCTTTTGGGATACTCGTCGCGTATACGTTTGAAAGCAGCTTTTGCCTCATTTACATTGCCGCTGGCTTCATAAGCTAGCGCCAACTGATAAAGGAACATAGGTGTAGTTAGCGCATCTTCTTTGTCTTCGGTAGCTTTCTTGAAGTAGTCAATCGCTTTTGCGGTTTCCCCGTTTTCCATATAAGCTTCGCCGAGCGCGCCAAACGCCTGCAAACCTAAAACAGAACCTTTGCCATTGAACTCACCAAGCGCTTTTATAGCATTTTTGTAATCGCCCATTTTCATGTAGCAAATACCTTCATAGTAGTGCGCAAGGTTTCCCGCAGCTGTACCGCTATATTTTTTGCCAACTTTTATGAAACCGGGATTCTTACCATCGCCATTCAATGCGGCATTTAGTGAATCGGCTTCGAAATATTGTTGTGGGTAAGAAAGAGCCGTAGCTGCTTTTTCCTCGGCAGGGCCCTTATAAAGTTTTGTATATGCAAAATAAAGTACAACAGCGCCCAAAACAACAGATGTAACTGTATTTAAGATCTTCTTATTTTTCTCATATGCCAACTGAACGCCTTCGAGGGGATTAAAGTCCTCTTCTATTTCCGTAACTGGAGTTCTTTCTACGCCGGGTTGGTTTCTTGCTGAATTTGCCATAAATAGTAATAAAAATTGTGTTTTAAAAAACCTGCAAAGGTTATCTAATAAAGTATGTTGGGTTAGTAAATGTTGTTTAGTTTGTGAATGTTTGCAAAACAGTAAGCAGCAAATATATTAACATTAGTCAACAATAAAAGGATAATTCTGATCTACGTAAATATCTTTATACAGTTCATCATCATTTGGGAATGGGCTATCTTCTGCAAATTTCACAGAATCTTCCACTTCCATTTTCACTTTTTCGTTGATCATTTCTATCTGTTCTTCTGTAGCCCAGTTATTGGCCATAATGGTTTTCAGAACTTCAGTAATAGGGTCTTTGTCTTTATATTCTTCTACTTCTTCTTTGCTACGGTATTTAGCTGGGTCGCTCATAGAGTGACCCCGGTAACGGTATGTTTTTATTTCCAAAAACGTTGGTCCACCGCCTTCGCGTGCGCGGCGTACAGCGCGTTCTACTGCCTTGTGCACTTCTTCGCAACTCATACCGTCTACGCTATCGCCGGGCATATCATATGCATCTGCAATACGATAAATATCCTGCACTTTAGACGTACGCTCAACCGAAGTACCCATTGCATAATGATTGTTTTCGCAAATGAATACTACCGGCAACT
This sequence comes from uncultured Bacteroidota bacterium, assembly GCA_903882805.1. Lineage (GTDB taxonomy): Bacteria > Bacteroidota > Bacteroidia > Chitinophagales > Chitinophagaceae > Nemorincola. The sequence goes on from CAIRYK010000043.1 coordinate 145,895, forward strand.
GCCACAATACAGCCATATTGAATGCCTCGTGCAGCAAACCCTGACGGGCAGCGCCATCGCCAAACATACATATAGTTGCGCGGTCGGTGCCATTGTATTGCTCTGCAAACGCTATACCAGCGCCCAAACCTATTTGTCCGCCCACGATGCCATGACCGCCAAAAAATCTCTTCTCTTTCGAGAAAAAGTGCATACTACCGCCCTTACCTTTGGTACAGCCAGTTACCTTGCCATACAACTCGGCCATACATTCGCGGGGCGTTATGCCTTTAGCTATTGCCAGTCCGTGATCGCGGTAGGCAGTTATCATATTGTCATCGTCTCTGGTGGCGGTCATTATGCCGGCAGCCACTGCTTCCTGCCCTATATATAGATGGCAAAAACCGCGTATCTTCTGATTGCCGTACAACTGACCAGCTTTTTCCTCAAAGCGGCGGAGTAACAGCATTATCTCGTACCAATACAAATATGTCTCTTTACCGAAAGGAGTGTACACTATTGTTTAAATTTGTGCGAATTTATAAAAACTTTTGTATCTATCCGCTCCTTTGAACAGTATAAATAAAATATCGTTGCTGCAATTTCGCAATTACAGCTCAGCTACCTTCGAATTTGCAGCCCCTGTAACTTGTATTGCCGGCCCTAATGGCAGCGGCAAAACAAATCTGCTGGATGCGGTATATTATCTCTGTTATACTAAAAGCTATTTCACCGCCTATCAGCAAAACAATGTGCAGACCGGCATGGATGGATTTAGGGTGGCCGGCATTTTCCAAAAAATGGAAAAAGAAGAAACCATTAGTTGCAAATGGAAAGGCGGCAAGAAAGAAATAGCGCGCAACAATGTAGAATACGAAAAAATCACCGATCACATAGGGCAATACTCGGCAGTGATGATAGCCCCCGATGATACCGAGCTGATAAACGGAGGCAGCGAACTAAGGCGTAAATGGATAGATAGTATCTTGGGGCAGGTAGACCGGCAATACCTTGAAATGCTGATCAGGTATCAGCGCGTACTGTTGCAGCGCAATGCATGGCTAAAACTGCACGGACAAAACCCTGCGCCCAAATATGCAGAACTGGACTTCTACAATGCAGAACTGGCAGGATGCGGCACATACCTGCATGAGCAGCGTAAATTGTTTCTTGCGGCCTTCCTGCCCGACCTCAACAGTTTTTACCGAAGCCTGACCGACGGTAAAGAAGAAGTGGCCGTGACCTATATAAGCGATATTATGCAGCAACCCCTGCTACTGTGGCTGCAACAACATATACAGCACGATATGCGGTATCAGCGCACACTAAAGGGCATACATAAAGACGACTGGAACTTTAACCTGAATGGGCTGCAGCTGCGGCAATTTGGCTCGCAAGGCCAAAAAAAGAGCTTTTTGTTTGCGCTAAAACTGGCGCAGTATAGCTATATCAGCAAAACCCTAAAACAGTTACCCATTTTGCTGCTCGACGATATTTTCGAAAAACTTGATCAAAAACGAATGGAAGCGCTACTGCAGATTATAAAAGGAGATGGCTTTGGGCAGGTGATACTTACCGACACACACCCCGAGCGCATAAAACAGGCATTTGGCGTGCATGCTGAGGTAGGTTTTATACACCTTTAATATCAAAATGCGCATCAAAACACTACAAAACATCCTTACAGCGATTGGTAAGGAAATGCTAATAAGTTTCATCTGGCTAACAGAATAGGCAAAAAGCCTACATTTGGCATATTATTTGACTTAGTTGCTTATATTTACAACACATAGAGGAGATAAAATGAAAAAGATACTAACTACATTGGCTTTGGCCGTATGCTTTGCCTCGGCAAATGCACAATACGAAAATCAGAAAATTCAGGTTGGCACAAAAGCTCCCGAGCTGGCATATAATACCCCGGAGGGTAAGCCATTGAAATTGTCGGAAATAAACAAAGGCCGTTATGTGCTTGTAGACTTCTGGGCATCTTGGTGCGGTCCTTGTCGTGCATCAAACCCTGCGTTGGTGGCTATGTATAAAGAATACTCAGCCAAAAAATTTAAAGACGCTAAAAACGGCTTTACAGTGGTAAGTTTCTCGCTCGATATCAAGAAAGAATCGTGGGTAGCGGCCATAAAGCAAGACGGACTACTGTGGCCATACCACATGAGCGATCTTAATCCACGCCAATGGGGATCGGATGTAGTAGGCTCTTATGGCATACAGTATATACCACAGGCATTCCTGCTGGACCCTAACGGTAAGGTAATAGGAAAATTCAACAGATCGGAAGAGGCTGAGCCAATGCTGAAAAAACTGGTGAAAGGATAATAAAAACGGGCTTTGGTAAATATATTTTTTACCCTACCTTTGCAACTTTAAAACACGCATGGCAAAATCCATGCATAAAAAACCAACAAATGAAAAAAGGAATTCATCCGGAAGCATACCGCATGGTAGTTTTCAAAGACACATCAAACGAAACAACGTTTTTGACGCGCTCATCAGCTGCCAGCAGAGAAACAATTATTTGGGAAGACGGCAACGAATACCCTGTAGTAAAAGTGGAAATTTCAAACACATCGCATCCGTTCTACACTGGTAAATCGATGTTTGTGGATACAGCAGGTCGTATCGAAAAGTTCAAGAAACGCTACGAAAAGAAAGCTTAATAACTTTTTTAGTACATTTTTTCAAAAACGAGGGGTGCAAAATGGCAACATTTTATACCCCTCGTGGCTTTTTATAACCCCTAAAATTAAAGTAAATTCAATTCGCTCAATATAGTCTCCCCTTACCCTATTCCCGCAAAAATGTTGCCGTATATAACTGATCTTCTGCGCAGGCATTTACTACATACAATCCGGGCGCTAAACCATCTAAATTAAATATATAAGTCTTTTCTAGTAAGTGACGCTCAAATACCTTTTGCCCTGCTAGTGTATATACCTTCACAAAAAAACCAGGCGATGGCAAATAGAGTTGAATAAAACCAGATGCAGGATTGGGGGAAACTAAAATACCCGCTGTTGGCAACTTAATTATTGATGAAGAACCTGTTGTAACAGGCCCTGTTAACATATAATTCCATACAGGTAAAAAAACAGGAACACCCGACACAAATGGCGTATTGTAATCTTGTATAGTGCTTCCATGCTCATCACCCGGAGGCACGGGATAGTTGGTAATCAACTGGCGGGTGTTTCGGTAAGGCGTCGAAATACTGTCAACGTTGACGGGCGCACCTAAAGCGCCCAGGCCAAGACTGTCCAGTATTTCCAGTTGCTCTGGATAGCCATCTAAAGTATGATTGAATGCAAATATTTGGTTCGGCGGGGTTTGCCAAATCCCTGAAGAAAGCCAAAATGCCGGCTTGCCAAAATATCCACTGTAGTCTTTAGGAGAAGAAAAACAAAGCGCCCGATCGACATTATAGTATTTTGCGATAAGCGCCGCATGTCCACCGCCCTGCGAGTGGCCCGAAAAAATAATTTTATTGAACACGACGTTACCTGCAAAATCAAGGTATTGCCCCCAATTTTCTGACGGATAAATAGAATCGAGGTAATTTAATATTTTCCTGAGCCTATTAAAGGCACACTCTATAGAATCTATTGTAATTACGGTGGAATAATCGACGCCTTCAATTATTTCGCGCCGTACTTTTTCATAACATTGTGAGTCGGCAGATGTATTACAGAAGCTTGCAACTGTGGGTGCATTAGGATATGCGAGGCCAATGCTGTGATAACCGAGATCGGCAGCAAGAGCGCCAAAAAACCTGGATCTTTTGGGCGCGCCATAACTACCTGGCAAATGCACTAACAACTTGTTTTTGTGAACAACCGACGCATTATAATACACATAGTGCGAGTCGGTATTAAAAGTTGATATTCTCGCATCTGTCTGTCCTGGCAATACCATGCGGGTTACCACCTGTCCAAAACCGCTAAATACACAAGTCGCCATAAAAGCAACCAAAAACAATAGCCTGGTCATTTGTTCTATTTATGTTGTTTGACGACGATAAAATGCAAGAGTTTAGCGCCTGTTAATAAAACCCACGATAAAAACAAGCAATTCAAGCTTATCATAACCTACCAAGCCGTTCCAAAATCAGCACAATTAAGATTCAGTAACTATTGCCGAATAAAATGGATGGAATTTACCTTAAAACAAGAAAGCCTTTCAGTTTTTACGCTGAAAGGCTTCTTTTTGCTGGTGGTGTGAGCCGGGATCGAACCGGCGACACAAGGATTTTCAGTCCTTTGCTCTACCGACTGAGCTACCGCACCAACTGAAACGCCCCGTTTGGGAGTGCAAAGATAGGCAAAGTTTTGAAACAACAAAATCATTTTTTGAAAAATCTTAAACCTTGTTTTTCAAGAGGCATTTCAGCATCGGGTTATATAATATCTGCTTTACTTTGCACCCTATGAATAAGGTAAAAGCAAGCATAACCGTGTATGTGCCCAATAGCATAATGGCCATTTTCAGATTGGCTTTATTTTATTACATCTTTGCCGGAAGAATCTCGCCTGCCTTTGCCCAAAATACCGATATAGACCTGTTACGTGATATAAACCTGCACCGCAATAAAAACCTCGATGGCGGTATGGAGGCAGTTACCAATTCAGCCTATATTATCTCAGCTGCTGCGCCGCTTGCCGAACTAGCTACAGGCTACCTTACCCACGACAAAACACTTACCAACAAAGGCTGGCAATGCGTAGCCGGCCTGGGTATCAATACCGCGCTTACCTTTGGATTGAAATATACCATAAACAGGCCGCGCCCTTATATTACCTATAGCTATCTGGAGCCATACCGACACAACAACGATGCATCTTTCCCCTCAGGACACACATCATATGCCTTCAATACCGCTACATCGCTGAGCTTTGCTTTCCCTAAGTGGTATGTAATTGCCCCAAGCTATGCTTGGGCGGCCACGGTAGCTTACAGCCGTATGCACTTGGGTATGCACTACCCTACCGATCTTTTAGGCGGTGCAGCCGTCGGCGCGGCTTCGGCCTGGATATCGTACAAGGGAGGTCAGTGGTTACAAAAGCACAATAAAAAACAGCTTACACCGCTGCAAGCGAACTTATAGCCGCGCTATGCGCAGAATTTCGTTTATTTTGTACCCAATATGAAATTGGCTTTTGTACAAGACTGGTTTAATGCAAATGGCGGAGCTGAAAAAGTAGCCGGAGCAATACTGGATGCGTACGAAAAAGAAGATATCGCCATTTTTGCTTTGTTCAATCGCTTTTCGCCAGCTGCCCGCGCAGAAATTCTGCACGACCGTCCGGTCAACGTATCGTTTCTGCAATATGCGCCATTTCTATCGCGCTTATACAGGTATTTTCTACCGTTAATGCCGTGGGCAATGAGTCGGTTTTATTTACGCAATTTCGACCTTATCATATCTACTTCACATGCAGTAGCCAAGGGATTTCGCGCTGACCCATCTATTCTCAATATCTGTTACTGCCATACGCCGCTCCGTCCTATTTGGGATCAGTACGATGATTACGCCGCCAGTCATCCCATGGGCAGATCGTGGCTTTATCGTTCGTTTGTAAACTATCTACGTCGCTGGGATTATGCATCAGCACAACGCGTGCACTATTTCATTGCCAATTCGGCGCACATACAGCAACGCATACAAAAAAGCTACAATCGCTCATCTACGGTTATCTATCCGCCAGTGCGAGTTAAGAAATTTGCCCTTAGCATTGCACCGCGCGAAGAATACTATTTGTGCTTGGGGCGGTTTGTGCCTTATAAAAAAATAGATATGGTGATCCGTGCTTTTCAGCAAATGCCCGACAAAAAGCTGGCGTTGATTGGAGATGGCTGGGGCGCAACCGAATTCGATAGTCTGCTACGCGGATACCCCAATATTGAGTGGCTGGGCTATCGCGAAGACGCTGAAATGATAAACTATATGCAGCGGGCAAAAGCTTGTATTTTTGCTGCCAAGGAAGATTTTGGCATACTATGCGTGGAAGCGCAGGCCTGCGGCACTCCAGTTATTGCGCTCGACTATGGCGGTTACCGTGAAACAGTTGTAGACGGGATTACTGGTTACTTGTTTGCCGAACAAACCGAACAAAGCCTGATAAAAGCAGTTGAAAAAATGGAACGCGATCCGCTAACCAGCCATAAGGAGATACGCCAAAATGCCATACGTTTCTCCGACGAACGTTTCAAATCAGAATTACTTGCATTTGTACAAAAAGCAAGCGCTGAGTTTCACACAAAAAATGCCAAAGCATGAACCGCAGCGCTATTGAGCAATACCTGGCCCGCATCCTGATGGCTGTTGTTTTTTTGCCCATGCGACTGCAGGTGTTAGGAACGGTTGCGGTAGCTCTGTATTTTGTAGTACGCACTTTATCCCAGAAACAATGGCCATCATCAGCCCGTATCGTTTCAGCGCTGGTATTGGGCAGCGGTCTATTCCTTTATATTGCAGCATTACCACTTTCGCCAGCCCCATACCGCAGCATAGTGGGTAGCCTTATCGAGCGTCGGGAATCACTATTGCTATTACCGTTAGCCTTTGCAATGGTATCGTCGGCATACATTAGGCAGATACTAGCCGAACGAATATACTTTGTGTATGCATGTATTATCTCCTGCACATTGGGCAACTGCTCTTATCTATACCACCACTTCACCGTCCGCGGCGGCAATTATCCATTATCGCACGTTTACTACCGCATGCTGTTCGAGCCTTTTACTGGCGTACATCCCACCTATATGGGATTGTATTTGTGTTTTTCAATAGCTATTCTACTTTTTTACAAAGGATTTGAAACTAAGCCTTGGCTTAGGTACGCGCTCCTATACCTGCTATTATTGTTCCTGCTGGCCCTTTTGGCAAAATCACCGTTGATAGCGCTGGTGCTTGTACTGGCGCATTTTGCATGGCTCAATCGTAAAATTTTAGCGCGGTACTGGCTGCGCATTTCTGCTACGCTTTTAGGCATCGCGGCAACGGCTATGGCAATACCCTTTTTCAGACAGCGCATGGCTGAATTGCTGCCGGGAAATACCACAAATCAGGTCACTGACAATTCTATTTCTGTACGCAAGTTAATATGGCACATAGACAATGAATTAATAAGTCGACATTGGCTAACCGGCGTCGGTCCGGGCAGAGCCTTAGATCAATTAAAACAAAAGTATTTTTTCTATTCGCTTGCGCATCAGAATTTCGTAGGGTACTACGACCCACACAATCAATATTTTTTTGAATGGATATCATTTGGAGTCGTAGGGCCAATTGCATTATTGTTCATATTGTGTTACCAATTTTGGCGCGCGATAAAAATGCGCAATCATTTGTATACTTACCTGCTTGTGTTTATTACCATTACAATGCTCACCGAAAGCCTGCTTTTACGCCAGGGAGGCGTATTGTTCTATAGCATATTCACAGCGCTTTTGTTTTATTACCGTCCTGCCATTGACAACAAAAAATAAGTTTACAGGAATATCTACATTTAGCAATATCCATTTTTGTTATCTTCATAGCTCATTTTCAAAAAAATCACTAACAATGCATTAAACTTCCCCCACAAATACCTCCTCTAAACAAAAACCTTAACCTGTATGAGTAAATTAACTCTTTTGCTTGCGTCAATATGCCTTTCAATCAATTCGTTTGCGCAGGCGCCGGCTATAGACTGGCAAAAATCAATTGGCGGCTCGCTGAATGATTTTGGCTGCGACATAATCCAAACAACTGATGGCGGTTATATTGTAATAGGCAACAGCAACTCCAATGACCACGATGTTTCCGGCTTCCACGGCGGCGTAAATGGCGACCTTTGGGTGGCTAAGCTAAATAATACAGGCAGTATTATGTGGCAAAAATCGTTGGGCGGCAGTGGCGACGACTATGGCAACAATGTGCTGCAAACACCCGACGGCGGATACCTGATTGTAGGTTGGACCACATCGGAAGACGGCGATGTGGCCGGCTCACACGGAGCGGATATGTGGATTGTAAAATTAAACGCTGCCGGCGACTTGATTTGGCAAAAACCAATGGGTGGATCACATAGCGAAATGGGCTATTGCATACGTTCTACTTTCGATGGAAATTATATTATTGCAGGAGCTACATCATCTGACGACGGAGATGTAGCATCGAACCATGGCAGCTACGATTACTGGCTCGTAAAAATGTCGCCGGTCGGCGATATAATCTGGGAAAAAACTTATGGAGGTACGGGCAGCGACTACGGAATGGCAGTAGAACAAACCAGTGACGGCGGATATATTCTGACGGGCATGACGGGCTCAAACAATGGCGACGTAAGCGGGAGTCACAGCGTAGGCTTTTATTCGGATGTGTGGGTGGTGAAAGTAAACAGCGTTGGCACACTGGAATGGCAAAAGTGCTATGGCGGCACGCTCGATGAACGCGCAATGAACATAAAACAAACACCCGATGGCGGGTATGTTTTTGCTGCATGGAGTACATCCATGGGTGGCGATATAACCGACCACCACCCTGGCACGCAATACGACAACGACTACTGGGTTGTAAAGATAAATTCCTCTGGAACAATTGAATGGCAAAAATCTATTGGCGGCTCAGCAAACGACAGAGCCAGCCGTATATTACTAACGCCCGATGGAGGCTATATTGTAGCAGGATCAACAAACTCGACAGACGGCGATGTAACATGGAAACATGGCTTCAGCAATTCTGATTACTGGCTTATAAAACTGCGCGGCGACGGCTCAATAGCCTGGGAAAAGACTATGGGCGGAACCGAAAATGATGCGGCCGCGTCCGTTTGCGCTACTTCCGACGGCGGCTATGCTTTAATCGGTTTTGGCGGCTCTGTGAGTGGCGACATAACCAATTGGTATGGTCAGGGCGACTACTGGATTGTAAAGGTAATGGCAGGAAATACTGTTGAAAACATCAATACACATCCATCAATCGACTTCTACCCCAACCCTACCCGTGGCAATGTTATTGTGGAAGGTGGACTAAAAACCAACCTCACAATAACTAACACAATAGGCCAATCTATTAAAGCCGCCACAAACAGTAATCAAATATCAATTTCAGAATATCCTGCAGGTTTATATTTTATTACTGCGACTGATGTTAATGGTATAGTTTTGAAGACTATGAAGGTTGTGAAGGAGTAACTATGACTTAAAAATACTATCTAATTCGTGCATTCAAAATTCGGTAATTACACAAAAAACCGAGGTTTGCGCAAAACACACTATAAAAACAAGACCGGACATATCCAGCTGTCCGGTCTTGTTTTTATCAATCCTTACTTAAATACCTATCGCCTCCATTTATTCGGAATCGTAAAAATAATAGCACATTGCAGCAGCTTCTGCTGGTTTACCAACCGTGAAGAAAATGCCCTGCTTGCTATCAACTCCTTCGTAAGTTTTCTATTTTATTTATACGCGAAACTGGATAGTTCACTATTGAAGTCAGGCAAAGTCAGTTACCTCCTCACTACTATAATGGTTTCTGTGGATTTTGTTGTTTTATGCCCTTTTGTTTTATTTTTTTACTTTTGCATATGCTTGCGATAGCAAATATCGCTACCCAACGTTTTAGAAAACACCACTTTTCAATCATTTATGAATTATATTCTTTTCGACGATAGCAATAGAAACAACCTGCTTCCTTTCACACATACACGCGCCGTAGCAGATATTCGCTGCGGTATCATGACCATGCGCGAGCGTTGGGAGTATGTACTGCAAGTAAAAAACACTTCAACGCTAACGCAAGAATACCTGCAACCGGTTTACGCTTCTAATTGGGGATTAAATGATTGCTACATAAATGGCGGCATTTTCGCCTCAATCGAGCTTGGAAAAGCAATACAAACCCTTGCAAAGAATCACAGGCTTGTAAAAGACGGCGTGCTCATTGCCATACATATAGAACGTCCTGTAAGCACATTTCAAGACCTTGACGATCTACGGGATGGGTACGAAGCTATTGAATTTGAGGGCACAGTAGATTCGATCAAAAACGTCTGGGACATATTTTCACTAAACGATAGAGCCTTGCGCAACGATTTTGCCATGGTAACCGCAGGACGGACGAGTGCATCGATACCAGAAGGTATAACCGTAACAGGCGCTGATCAACTATTTATAGAGCCAGGCGCTATTATTTATGCAGGTTGCGTAATAAACGCGGCCCGCGGGCCTGTGTACATTGGCAAAAACGCCGAGGTGCTTGAGGGAACCTTGATGCGCGGCCCTATAGCCATTTGCGATAATGGCGTAGTAAAAATGGGTGCAAAAATATATGGCGCCACTACTATTGGCCCCGGCTGCAAGGTAGGCGGCGAAATAAACAATGTAGTTTTCTTTGCAAACAGCAACAAAAGCCACGATGGTTATCTGGGCAACGCAGTTATTGGCGAATGGTGCAATCTGGGCGCCGACACCAACTGCTCAAACCTAAAAAACAATTACGATGAGGTGAAAATATGGGATGAGGCTAACAGAAAATCGGTAAAAACCGGATTGACGTTTTGCGGTTTGCTTATGGGCGACCATTCCAAATGCGGCATAAATACCATGTTCAACACCGGTACTGTGGTAGGCGTATCCTGCAATATTTTCGGCGGTGGATTTCCGGAAAAATTTGTGCCTTCTTTTTCGTGGGGAGGATCGGACGTAATGACGACCTACGATTTTAATCGCGCCATGGAGACCGCTAATAGAATGATGAACAGAAGAGGCGAAAAATTGAATGAAGTTGAAACAGCAATGTTTAGATATATATACGAAAACAGATAACAACAACTCACAAATACAGCCACATACCTGTATGGAATAAAATCTAAAAACATGAGAAAGAAAATAGTAGCAGCAAACTGGAAAATGAATCTGACCCTTAACGAGGGCGCAGAACTGGTAAATGAAATATTCAAGGGTTTGCCTGTGCTAAACGAAGAAAAAAAAGTAGTGATCGCTCCGCCCTACCTGCATATAGTGCAAACAGGCGAACAATTGGCCGGCATGATAGATGTATGTCTGGGCGCACAAAACTGCCACAGCGAAACATCGGGCGCCTACACGGGCGAAGTATCTGCTGCAATGCTGAAAAGCGCTGGTGTGGAGTACGTAATATTGGGACACTCTGAGCGTAGAGAGTACTTTAAAGAAAGCGATGCGACAGTAGCGAAAAAAGTAAACCAGGCCTTGGTAAACGAAATGCAAGTGATATTTTGCTGCGGCGAGCCGCTGGAAGTAAGAGATGCAGGCACACAAAACGACTATGTAGAAAGTCAGGTTAAAGCAGGTTTGTTTCATCTGAGCGACGAGCAGTTAAAAAATGTGGTTATCGCTTACGAACCCATCTGGGCAATAGGCACCGGACGAGTAGCAAGTACAGAACAGGCTCAAGACATGCATGCCCACATTAGAGGTGTAATACGCGCCCAATACGGCGATGAAGCAGCTGGCGATATGAGCATTCTGTATGGCGGTAGCTGCAAGCCTACTAACGCTGCAGAACTGTTTTCCTGTGCCGATGTAGATGGAGGATTGATAGGAGGCGCATCGCTAAAAGCAGCTGAATTTTTGGACATTATAGAGGCGATGGCAGCTTTGTAAAAAATTTTGAAAATTTATTTTGCTGTTCCGAAAAAGCTTTCTATCTTTGCACTCTCAAAACGAGGAAACGGCGTGTTGGTCAATCGGTTAAGACGCCTCCCTTTCACGGAGGAATGACGGGTTCGATTCCCGTACATGCTACGAACAGCAAGCGAAACCCGCCACTATGGCGGGTTTTCGTTTTTTATCATCCGGCGCTCACGCTAAAGCTCCGGCACAGTATGCACGCAGAGCGACTCAAGTATTGCACCGCCTATTCTTTATTTATTCATCAACAACTTTTGGGCTTTGCTGCTAATAACCTAAGTTTGCCTCCAAACTACTAACAGTGGCAAAAACAATTCTCATAACAGGTAGCACCAGCGGCATTGGCCTGGAAACAGCAAAAACATTTGCAGCGCAGGGATATAACATTGTATTCAACGGATTGGAAACTAATGGCGCTGATATAGCCAGGCAGGTAGCTAACGAATACAATGTCGGGTATTTGTTTTCACCAGCCAATATGATGTACCCTGCCGAAATTAGAACAATGGTAGCTGAAGCTATTGCCGCATTCGGAAGTATAGAAGTATTGGTCAATAATGCTGGTATGCAGTATGTAGCGCCAGTAAATGAATTTCCGGACGACAAATGGGACGCTATTATTGCTGTAAACTTATCGGCTGCGTTTCATGCTACGAAGGCTGTTTGGGACTGCATGAAAAATCAGGGTTACGGTCGTATCATCAATATCGCTTCCGCGCACGGCTTGCGCGCTTCTGCGTTCAAGGGCGCCTATGTAGCTGCTAAACACGGGCTTGTGGGTTTCACAAAAACAATAGCATTAGAAGGCGCGCCCTATGGCATAACCTGCAACGCTATTTGTCCCGGATATGTAGACACGGCTATTGTGCGCAAACAAATACCCCAGCAGGCAAAAGCACATAATATGACCGAAAAAGAAGTAATAGACAACATATTTCTGGAACGTCACGCTGTAAAAGAATTTGTACCCATAGAACTTGTAGCCCAAACCACATGGTTTCTTGCGTCTCCACAAGCTGGCACCATCACTGGCATTGCCTTACCGGTAGACGCCGGCTGGACAGCCCACTAACACAAACTCACTACTTACCAACCTGAATTATGCACAAGCTACCAGCTCACAAAACGCATTTCATTACCGTTAATTACATACGCCTGCATTATGTAGACTATTATCATGCTGATGCCCCAACGCTTATATTAATGCATGGACTGACTGCCAATGCCCGCGCTTTCGATGCACTGGTAGCGCGCCTGCATCCCAACTATCGCATTATATGTCCTGATTTTAGAGGCAACGGACAAAGCGATGCACCCACTAATGCCTATAGCCTGAAAGAACATGCTCAAGATATTGTCGCAATTATCAACCATCTTGGCCTCAAGCAAGTTTACCTTGCCGGTCATTCATTTGGCGGGTATATGGCATTCTTTATAGTGGCAAATTATCCGGAGCTGGTAAGTAAACTCGTGATACTGGACGCTGCAAAAGCAATGAACCCGAGAACACCCCAAATGCTCTCCGGCGCCATGTCGCGGCTCGATGTTGTTTATCCCGACTTCGACGCTTATGTAGCGCATGTACGCAACGCGCCCTACCTAACTATATGGGATCCTATGATGATGCATTATTTCCGGGCAGACGTACAAGACCTTCCGGAAGGGGGCGTGAAACCACACAGTAAGTTGAAAAACATGACTGCAAAATCGATGGGACTGATGCGGTCGGACTGGAACGATATGATAGAAAGTATAAGGCAGCCTACCCTACTCGTGAATGCGCTGGAAAACTACACTATGGGTGAACAATTGTTACCAACAAAAATAGCGAGGGAAACAGTAGCCATGATGCAAAATGCTACCTACCGGGGCGTAAGCGGCAACCATCAAACTATGTTATATGGCGAAGGCGCTAAAGAAACGGCAGCATTTATGATTAAGTTCCTTAACGAGTAATAAGCTGTTGGCTAACTATCAGCAAATAGATGCTAGGGATACAATTAGGTAACTAAGTTATCAATCACAAACGATGTCATACTGCAGCGCTTTAGAAAATATGTCGGGCGATAGAAGAGAATTGCATAAAGCCTACCACGATAATCTCTATGGATATCCAATTAGCGACGACAACGAACTTTTTTGCCGCCTGATACTTGAAATAAATCAGGCAGGACTAAGTTGGGAAATTATACTAAAAAAAGAAGCAACTTTTAGAGCTGCATATAGCAATTTCGATATTGCTGCCGTGGCTGCATATACAGAAACAGATCGCCAACGCCTGCTTGCAGATGCAGGAATCATACGCAACCGGCTAAAAGTGAATGCGGCAATAGAAAATGCCAGGACTATCATAGAGTTGCAAAACCAGCACGGTTCTTTTGCAAATTGGCTGGAGCAGCGCCATCCCAAAACTAAAGAGGAATGGGTCAAAATATTTAAAAAGACTTTCCGATTTACCGGAGGTGAAATAGTAAACGAATTTCTGATGAGTATTGGTTTCCTGCCGGGTGCACACAGTAAAGACTGCCCCGTGTATAACAAAGTTGCGAAAACCAACCCTGCATGGCTTAGATTGTAATTATAGAAAAACGATTCTGTTACTTTTAGAAATGCCATTCCTGTTGCCACCTGCGTAAAATATAATCCTCGAGCAGCGGTATAACATCTTCCGGATGATCGTTATTGTGCGCACCATGCTGGTAAAAGGCATTGCCAGACGGCGTAAGCAATCTGCGCTCCCTAATACCATTCTGGCTACAGTAGTGAATTACGGGATTCCAAATGTGCCGCCAAAAAGCCTCGCTTATACCTCTGGTAAGGTATACGTTTTTTATCGTCGGATTAAGCTTCAGCAGTTGCACGATATTTACATAATCGAAATCATCGAAATTAAATACCAATGCTTGATCTGAGTACCCGCCAATAATCTTCCGGTGCTCTTTATTACTTGCATCAGCGTCATCTACAGCGCTAATAAGATCTGTAATAGCAATTTTATTATCGCTGCAAAACTGCTTCCATTCTGTAGGTCCTGCATTTATTAAAGTACTACTTCCATACAAGCGAGGCAAAACATCCCAAAAATTATTGCTGGCAGTTCTGCCATAAAACCATTCTGCGGTATTAGTATCGGGCCATTCCGGATTGAACGTACCAACTATCAATGTAGTAGGCTCAAAATTTAGCTTAGACAGCGCTAAATAGCTTTTAAATTTATGATTACAAGGCATATACGCGACGACAAATAGATAGCCCTACAAACTGCAGACTACAATGGAAACTATTATCCAAAAATAGTAAATCACCGTGTAAAAGATCAATCAAAAGGAAATGACTATGTCCATTAGCACTGTTTAGTTAACCGAATTCGTTGCCCAAATCCTCAACAAAACCACCGTAATAGACTGGTCGGGATGGCGAAAAGTTGCTATTAAAGATAAATTTCCAACTTTTTCGCAATGGCGTAGGAGCTTTTCCTAACTTTAGAGAATGGGATTTCTAAGCAATTTTTTTGGAGGCAAAAAGCACAGCAATTTTACTCCGACGTCCGATACTATGTCCGATGAACTATTTTGGAAACTAATCAATCTAACGTATAATAAATCTAAAGGCGATTTTGAAACGCAGCAACAAGTACTGAATCAAGAGCTAAGCAAGTTGCGACCGATTGAGATTATCCACTTTGACAACAAATTCAGGAAGTTGAGAGGCGATGCCTACACCTGGAATTTGTGGGCAGCAATATTTATTATAAATGGAGGATGCAGCGATGATTCTTTTATGGATTTTCGTGGCTGGGTGATTGCGCAAGGAAAGGAATTCTATTATCGAACAGTATCTGATCCCGGATCGCTAATTGATGTAGACGCAGAACGAATAGAGGTAGATTGGGAGGGAATGGGATATATACCTGCTGCAGTTTTCAAGGAAATTACCGGTGTTGAAATACCTTCTGTACAGATCGAAAACGTTGAAATAATAGGGGAAGAGTGGGACGAAGACAATGACGATCTTAAGACTAGATATCCGTTACTTTGGGCCAAATACGCTAACTAAACCCAAAACACGCTTATCGCCTACTTTTATAATCTGCATAAGTAAATGGGACTGTTTTTGCATTGTGTGGAGAACATACTGGCAATTTTGTATTTTCATCATTATATTTTACAGAAAACTCAGGTTTAGAAATTTGTGCTTAAGAAAAGGTATAAACATTGGCCAAAATCGTATTTATAACATCCCGCTTTCCCTACCCGCTTACAAAAGGCGATAGGTTGAGGGTATATTTTCAGTTAAAACATCTTGCCTTAAACCATGAAATTCACCTTGTGGCCATACACAACGCTGAAATTTCGGAGCTCGACCTCGCAGCAGTTGCACAGTTTTGCAAGTCTGTGCAAGTGTACATCTTACCGCTTTATAAAAGGTTGTTTCAATTGTTGCTAAGTCCCTTTAAAAAACTGCCCTTGCAAGTGGCTTTTTTTTACAACGATGACATCAGGAAAAAAATAGAAGAAAATGTTGCTACCCTACAACCGGATCACCTACACTGTCACTTGATTCGGACCACTGAGTATGTAAAAAACATTAAAGGCGTGCAAAAATCCCTCGACTTCATGGACGCTTTTGGTAAGGGTATGGAAAAAAGGGCGCAACTGGAAAGCAACCCATTGAAGCGATTAATTTTCCGTTATGAACAACACCGACTGTACCGTTATGAAAATCAAGTTTTCAGTTATGTAGATCGGACGTGTATCATTTCTAAACAAGACAAGAGCTGGATGTCGGGCAACAAAACCAATGAAATCATTATACTACCCAATGGCGTAGATTTTGAAGCATTTCACCCCAAAACGCGGGAAAAGAAATACGACATAGTGTTTATGGGCAACCTGGATTATCCCCCAAACATAGTAGCGGTCAACTTTTTATTGAAAGAAATTATTCCTCTGGTAAGAAAAACAAGACCTGACATAAAGACGCTTATTGCCGGTACGGGCGCTTCAAAAAAAATGAAAAGCTTGGGGTCTAAAAACGTTGACTTTATTGAGCGTTTCAGTCACATAAGCGAGTCCATTGCTATCTCAAAGATCATGGTTGCCCCGATGATCGTACATATTGGCTTGCCAAACAAAGTTATTCAGGCTATGGCCATGAAAGTACCGTGCATAGTAACCACTTTATCAAACAACTCAATTGGCGCTGAAAACAATAAATCGATCATAGAGGCAAACACAGCCGAAGAATTTGCAATTGCTATAAATGATATATTAACCTACGAAACCAAAGCCAATTCGATTGCGGAAGAAGCATATACCTTTGTTAGGGAGTATTATTCATGGGAAAAACAAAACAAGGTTTTTACTGAATTGATACTGAAAATGACCTAAATAACGTTTCCAATTATACGGAGATTGTGTACTGCGATCGATCATAGCGCATATATATGCTTTAAGAAGATAATGCTGCTCAAAAAAGGAATGTTTGATGAACGAAAAAAATCTGATCTGCTTTGATACTCTGATTATTGGTGGCGGACCAGCAGGAACAGGATTATTATTGAAATCGCTAAAGGACGGAGGAACTAATGGTTTCTTTAATAGGCGTGTAGCTTTAGTTGAGCAATCATCGCAATTAATTGCAGGAAATATCACCCAATACCAAGTGAACAGCGATACGTTGTCCGACGTATTTTTAGAATGCCTTGATGGCGCTACAAGTAATTTCTTCAATTTGGAGCAATTAAGCGCTGAAATTGAGTTAGTGCAATCGTATAAAGGAAAATCTATTCCCTTACCCAAGCTGGCCGCTTATTTTAATAAACTTGGAGCGCTTTTGAAGGAGGCGTTGACAGCAGCCCAGAAATGCACTTTCTTCATGAATACGATTGTAGAGCGGGTTGTTCAAGACAAAGACGGTATCTATTCAATTCATCTTTCCGGAAGGCAACAGCTGATTACAGCCAGGCAAATTGTGTTAGCAACCGGAGGAATTCCTAAAACACAATCTGATACAACCTTTGCTCATACTATTTCGCTTAGTCCCTATTGTGATAAAATCATTCATACAGATACTATATTAAGGTTAGGGTTGGGAAACGACCTCAAAATAACGCTTAAAAACAACCCAAGAGTTGTGATAATGGGCGGTAGCCACAGCGCATTCTCTGCAGCTCATTACCTTTTGAATGGCCCAGATGGGATTACCTTTAAGAATGGCGATATACAGATATGGTCAACTCGGCGTCCTAAAATCTATTTCAATAATAAAGCAGAAGCGCTTGCCAGCGGCTACGATGATTTTGGGGAAGATGACTTTTGTCCGGTAACCGGAAAATTATACCGGTTGGCTGGGTTGCGTATGGATGGACGAGCATTATATATGCAAATGCTTGGATTAGGACATGCAATAAAAGAAAATAGAGTTGTACACAATGTCTTCACTAACCAAATGCTGGAAATAGAAGAGCAATTAAAATCGGCCGCGCTTATTATTTCCGCATATGGATACCAGTTAAATAGGATACCGTTTTTCGATGCCAATGGCGACGAAATCCAATTCAACGGCACAAAAACCAATCGCTGGGTGAACGACAATTGCGAACTTCTGGATAAAAACGAGAAAGCTATTCCATCTGTGTTTGCAACCGGAATGGCTACAGGCTTTATACCAAAGGGCGAACTAGGAGGCGAACCAACCTTTAACGGACAAACAAATGGCATATGGTATTACCAGAATGCCATTGCAGATTTGATTATGCGAAATTTGGGGGTAATGATGGAGGAGTAATGTATTGTAGGTTTGAACCGAGTGAATAACAAGGGTATAGTCCATTTCAGCGGGCTGTAAGGGACAACTTTAGTTTTGGTCGTGCTTTTTCACTTTCGCATGAAGTGCTTGTCATGCTTGCAATTTCATAAAGCATCTTATCTGCTCTTTGGGTTAGAAACCCATGACTTTTGCACTAAGCAAATACTTGTTTAAAATGAAACACAGAAAGGCTGTCATTCGACGACAAATATCGTATGTCTATCTACGATTCACATCGCTGATGAATGTGTACTCTTATAAATTCAATCTGTAAAATAAAAATAGTCTTTTTACTATTAGCCCTTTACATCTAATAGAGCCAACTCATTGCTTAGCCTATCAATTTCAGGTAAACGCTTGAAAAAATAAAAGTGGTTGAGCATAATATAACTGAAAATATTATAGTTGTTAACGCAAAACCGACCAATATTAATGAACGCATGGCAAAGTACCATGCAAAAGGCCTGAGTATAGCAGCTATTCAAGACTACAAAATTGTCAGGGCAAAAGGCAATGTGTGTATGGGTAGATGAAGAAGAGAAAAAGAGTGCGACAAGTGAAACCCTGTTTGAACCGGGATCTATATGTAAATCGCTAAATGCTCTCGGCATTTTAAAATTAGTAGAAGACAAAAAATGATCTTCATACGCACATCAATACCTATCTCTCCTTATGGAAGTTTACCCTATGATTCGATTTCAAAAGTAAAAAAATCACATTGGCGCAAATGCTAAGTCAACAAAGTCGTTACACCTATTTCATTACAAGTTTTGTAGAGCATTAGGTATCTTCTTTACGAGCAGCTCCCTTTTCGTTCAACATATAAAAACAACATCTTTTGTTATTTTCACGTTCAAAATATTTGCTCCTTAACAATTCAGTATCTTTCCTCTTCAAAATGTCTAGTAGAGGTATATATGGCCACTTATGAAGATAGCCGGAGACACCTCAACCAGACAACCATTTTTGAAGGTTCAGATATTCTGGATTGCCGTGGGAGGGCTATCAATTACTACAAAACCATCAAAGTGCATGTGGGTAATGCTAACGAATATCTTGGGATGCCCTTCAAACCTTATAAAACTTCTGTGAGAGGTAAAACTGCAATTATCTCAATAGACCTTGTATTCGAGGCAGATGGAGATTATATTACACTAATTGGTGGTGAAGGGAAAGAGCATGACCTAGACCACTTAAGATGTGAGTATAGCGTCCTATTGAGTATGGGTTATACCCCTTATGAAATACCTGTACTAAGTGGTAATGGTGTTACTGCTGAAGAGGTAAAAAAGGCTTATGAGGAAGTGCTTAGTGAGGCTGCATAGTGAAGTAGTATGGCGAAACTGGGTATCGGTTTGTTGGGTGCATAATGTATCCGGCAGCCGATATTTCAGTTACTACCGGATGTGTTACAAAAGGAAGAAGTCATTATCAGCGTTACAATAAGCCAAAACAACCCTTTACTACTTCTGCTATACCTGAGCCATTTACCCAGCCAACAACCAGCAAAACTATTATTTCCCTATATCCATATAACATATACTGGTACAACCTCCAAGTTAGAGGATGACTAGGATAAACAGTCACTTTTTCTGAATCAGCTGGAACTATATTCTAATTTAGATACTGCTTTTCCAGTTATTATCTCAGTATGAGTAGCAAAACGAGCTATATTAAGTATGGCATAATAATCTTTGAATTGCATCGGCTACCTGTTACAAATTATTATTTTTTGATGCTTTTCAGTTCTCTATACTCAAGTAGATATTTTAAGCTATTAACCATACCATTAGTTTCAATAGATAAAAAACGGTTTGTATAAATAAAGTCATCAAGAAAGTTGGCTGCAATCTTGTAATCTCCAGATAAATAAGAGTTGATAGCTAACTTCATATAGTCTTCCTTCTTGTATGCCTTATTGAAAAACTCGATTTTGAATTCCACTTCCTTAATGTCCGTATGTTCTTTAAAGCTAAAACAGTCATCGAATGATCGTTTTAGGGATAGATAACGGCTATCTGTTTTACCTCTTACCTGCCCAACAAAATTTATATACCCCTGTAGTTTATTGATAAATTGTATCTGGTATTTTTTATCAACATATCCAAGTAATTTAAAGTGCTTTTGTGTTGTATCATGTAAGCCATTTTTACTGAGATCATGAAGCATAGCCCTTATTTTACGCAGCAACGTTCTATCTACATTTACTTTATCATTGACGATAATTCCTGTCACAATCTGCTTCTTGTTTGAAGACCTTACTCTTAGCTTCTTCTCGTTTATGAAGAAACCATTTTTTTTGATGAGATTCATTATATCCAATAGTATATCATCCGAAATAGGATTGTCTGTTGAAAATGTTAAGTCATCGGCATACCGAGTATAATTCAACAAATTATCACTACAAAACACTTTTAGTTCAGCATCTAATTTCAGGCAAATGAAATTTGAAATAACTGGTGATGTAGGTGCACCTGTTGGTAATTTCCTATCATAGGTTGTTAGTAATGTCAGCGCTGTTGAAATTTGTTCATTGAAGTTAAATGGGTAAGATGAAAAAACACCCCAAACCTGTTTGGCAGATATATTCGAGAAGAAGTCTTTAAGGTCGATGTTCAGAACATACTTTTTTTGGGTGTGCGGTCTTGCATTTTCTACGATATTGCTTTTTGCTCCTAAATATCCGGGGTTAATGACAAATCCATGCGCTTCTTCTGGTTTAATACATAGGTAAGATGCTTGTAAGTAATAGTTCAGCTTCTTCTGAATTTTCTTTAGCTCATCATTCGGTGCATATATGTCTCTTTTGCCCCCTTTTTTCTTTTCTACTTGATAGAATTTGTATGAAGGATTATTTATGAGCCTTTCCAGACAATAAAATGGTGTATCTAAAAACAAACTAAGCTCAGCTGGTTTCTCGATAGACAAGAGCCACAGAGCATTTAATTCGTGATTTTTATACTCATCAAGGTACTTGGACAGGTTTTTCTTTCCACCATAAAAATATCTCCATAGCTGCTTTCTGTATTTGTTTGATGCAACCTGAAGTTCTAAAAATGTATTCATAAAATGAGCCGTTGCTAATTATCTAATTTTTAACAAGCTTGATGAGAAGCGGAACGCAGTGAGCATCGCAATCAAGCTAGACGAATCCTTCA
The DNA here is from genome assembly GCA_903882805.1 of uncultured Bacteroidota bacterium. Classification (GTDB taxonomy): domain Bacteria; phylum Bacteroidota; class Bacteroidia; order Chitinophagales; family Chitinophagaceae; genus Nemorincola. Next base: position 167,512 of record CAIRYK010000043.1, read on the forward strand.
TTTTGAAGTGGGCTGCGGAACACAACCGCAAAGTCTTACTACATGACTCATAATTTTAAGCAACGGCTCAATATTTCAATGTTTATTTAAATTCATTTAATCTGCTTATAGAAAAAGTAAAGTTCTCATCTTCATCTTTAAAATCTCTAAACGTTGTAAACTTGGGATCCCTTATCAGTCGTATCTTACCGGTAACTCCATTTCTGTTTTTTGCAATATACAAATCTATTTCTCGTATATCATTACCATCCCCATCGTCATTTAATCCCAAGTGTTCCGGACGGTGAATGAAAATAACTTTATCAGCATCCTGCTCAATACTACCGCTTTCTCGCAAATCAGTAAGCTGTGGAACCTTTGATTCTTTTCTGGATTCTACTGACCTATTGAGTTGGCTAGATGCAATTATTAGAATCATATTTTCCTTAGCGAATTTCTTCAACTCTCTGCTCACATGACTTATCTCTTGCTCTCGGTTGCGCCTATACTTACTTGAGCTGAGACACTGATAAAAGTCTATAAAAATCACTTTAACGCCATTTTCCTTTATGAACTTTAGGCTCATTAATTTAAACGCATTTATTGAAGTATTACTGCCACTATGAATAAGCAGCTGCTGCTGAGACAAATCCTTGATTTTAGCTTGAAGGATTGCCTTTTGTTCAGCGTTTAGGTTGCGTTTTAATATATCCTCCATAGATATACCAGTCAGTGTAGAAACGAACCTACTACTGATAAAATAATGAGATAGGTCGTAGGAATAGAATAGTGACGGTAAATTCTTGGAAATATTTATTGCAAGGTTAATGAGCAGCTGTGTTTTGCCCTCGGTTGGTCTACTACCTATAACTACTAGTTCGCCCTGATAAAATCCACCTATTACGTTGTCTAGATTTTCAAAGCCAGTTTTTATAAAATGAGTGTGTTCGCCATCTGTTTGCCACTTATCTATGTTATCATCAAACAGCTCAGATAAAGTCTTTGTTTCAGAATCATCTTTAAAATTCACCTCAAAAAGCAGGTTCAATAGGTTCTCAACAATATCCCGCTGACCAACATTTTGCTTGTTGATAATATCGGATATAGAGTCTAGGAATTCCTGCTTCATTGAAATAAAATTATGCTGTTTTCAAGAGATTTTGTCTTTTGTGCCAGTATTTATTTACCAACATAATAGATGATTAATCCTTATTGATCTTACAAGCTTGTAATAAAATTTCATCCATCATTTAACAGTATAATTTACAGTCAAAATAAAGAAGGTGAACAAGCAAAAACAAACATTCGAAGGTAAGATGGACCTGACTTTGTAAAAGAAAATGTACGCTGGTATATCGATTTGCGACAGTTTCTCGAAGCTAGTGCCGGCAGCAAGGACGACCTTGAGATGGTTGCTGGGCGGATACCTTCTGCGATGAACTATCCGACGGAGGTGACCGCCTCAAGGTGACCATATCAACCGACCCATTTAACATGGTTGGAGTTTAAGTCCTCATAACCGAAGCAATTTATTCGGCAGTCAAACTAAGAGTAACGACATATTGACTGTTCAACGGAGAGATAATAATAATTTACTTTATACAGTTTCGATTGAGCACAATAGGAAAAGGGAGTGTAATCTGAATTGAGTCAGTGGGTAATTTTACAACAATAATATTGTGGGCGAAACGGAGAAAGGCACCGCTGGGGAGCAACCAATCGAGGTATAACCTGATCCTATAGAATAGGGCCGGTTCAAAGTAATTTGTACTGGCTTTTTTTACAAATATTAGCATGACTACTCATTCAGCCTATACCCTATTACACCCTGGGTGAAGTCCACTACTACATCAACTTAGAAGTAGAAAGAGGCAAAATCAAGTATGTCATATATTTATGACCAGGCATTGTATTCATAATTATTCTTTTGATTTCTGCGTTGGTCGTATTTACAATGTTTTTCGTTGAAATATAAAGTTAGGAATGGGGCTATTGAGAAAAATAATACCTTTTAGTCGATTACTATTTGTCCCCGAAGATCCGTTGTAGAAAGGATGTGAAAGTAATACTTGTCAAACTACTGATGCAGATGCAGTAGTAGGGGAAATATTGTAAACTTTGGATTGGGAAAGTGAAACTAAAAAGAAGGTAGAAGTGGCTTAGTAGCCGCTCCCCGAAGAGAAAAGTGTAGTATGTGAGTAGTATGTTGTCCCCGTGATATCTACGATTTCACCAAACAATTCTGTTTAGTTGAGCGTCCAGTTGGTTCGAAATGATATTATGCACACAGTGTTAAAAATGGGTCTTCCTTTTTGTAATAGAAAGCTCTAGCAAGAATATGCAAAAAAGAGCTCAAATAGGGTAACAAATCACCCACTTTTATAAATGTTGTACCTATGTTGTACCAAAAAACAAAAACGCCTCGTAAATGATTGATTTACAAGGCGTTACGATGTTGCACTGTGGTCCCTCAGGGACTCGAACCCTGGACCCGCTGATTAAGAGTCAGCTGCTCTAACCAACTGAGCTAAAAGACCTTTTCTGTTGGGAGTGCAAATGTAGGGAGTTTTTGTGAATTTCACGGCGTTTTATCGCCTTTTTTCAAACTTTCATACATAGGCCAATACTCCAACAAAAAATCTATCGGTTTAAAATGAACTGGTAAACCAAATGTGTATCCGGTGAATAGAGGTTGAGCAAATACGCACCGTTAGTAAGCGAAGCAGTCAATTCAATCTGAACATCAATTCGTCCACCCAATGCTGAAACAGAGTTTTTGTAAACGCTTTGCCCAGACATATTAGTAACTTCTAACATTAGTGTTTGATCTTCTTGCGTAGAAAGAACGCCGGTAAGCAAAAACTGTCCGTTATTCGGATTGGGTGTAAGTGTCAGCTCAGCAGCGCGATTTGCTGGCGTTGCTTGCTCTCCGGCTATCCTGCATACATTTACTGTAATAGGGCTGGTGACCCGGCATCCTGTGCCTGGCATAGTATAAGATATCGTAGTTGCGCTTCGGAGTAACCCCGTTACAATACCCGTGGTTGAGCCTACCCTAGCCACCGTCGTATTGCCGCTGGTCCAAATACCGCCTGTTGTAGCGTTATAAAGTGTAAGCGGTGTAGAAGTACAAACGGTAACGCCGCCAGTGATTGGCGAAATAGGGTTAACGGTTTGTGTACGTGTGGTTACACAACCTGTGGGCAGCGAATAACTAATTATAGTTGTACCAGCGCCTATGCCTGTTACCACAGATATAGCAGTACCTACTGTGGCAATTGCGGTATTTTCGCTCAACCATCGACCGCCTGCATCTACATTGGTAAGCGTAACAGACTGTCCCTGACATACAGCCGCCGGACCGCCAATCGGCGAAAGCCTATTTACCGTCATAGGAGCTGTGGTTCGGCAACCGGTTGAACTAATAGTGTAAGAGATAGTTACGTATCCACCCAAAACGCCGGTTACAACACCAGAACCTGACCCAATCGTCGCTATTGTGGTATTATTACTACTCCACACACCGCCGGGCAAGCCATCAGCGAGTGTTACCGTCTGGCCTACACATACGCTCGAAGGACCGGTAATACCCGCAAGCGGATTGACCAAAATTGTTTTGTACACCATACATCCACCACTACCTACCAAGTAAGTTATTACAGCTGTGCCGGCTGCTACTCCCGTAACTACACCTGAAGAAGAACCAACTATAAGCGTTGCGGGGTCGGAACTTGACCATACGCCTCCGCCAACAAGATCCGTAGCTGTAATATTTTGCCCGATACACACAGACGATGGCCCTGCTATTGGACTTAATGTACCCACGCTAATTAACTTCACCGAGCGGCAACTGCTGGTGGAATAAGAAATATTTACATTGCCAGTGCCGATGCCTGACACTATACCAGAAAGTGATCCTACACGTGCAACAGCATTATTGCTACTAGTCCATAGCCCACCGGGTGTAGCCTCGGTAAGCGTTATGGTCTGACCTATGCAAACGCCGCCTGGTCCTACAATTGCTGAGAAAGGAATAATGTTTACAGATTTGGTGGTAACACAACCCGAACCAATAGCATAGGTAATGGTTGCTGTACTCGCTGTAAGCCCGGTAACTACACCAGTAGACGAACCAACGCTGGCTATACTAATATCGTTGCTTGCCCACGACCCTCCGGTTGTAGCATTGGTAAGCGTAATAGTTTGCCCCTGGCACACATTCGCTAAACCAGCGATTGCAGCGAGCGACGAAACCGTTACGGGCAAAGTAACCCGGCAACCTGTAGGCATTGCATAAGTTATAGTGGTTGCACCGGCGGCAATACCCGATATAAGCCCCGATATAGCATTGGCAGTGGCGAAAGATGGTGCGCTGCTTGTCCATACCCCGCCAGATGTTGCGTTTGTAAGCGTCATAGACTGACCTACACATACACGATTATACCCCACAATGGACGAAATAGGCTGTACAGCCAGTGTTTTCGAACTCAAACAACCGGTTGTTAACGCATAGGAAATAGTGACATTCCCAGTAGCAACGCCCGTTACAATACCGGTAGTGGAACCTACTGTGGCTAGCGCGGTGTTGTTACTTCCCCATTTGCCGCCAGTAGTAGCATCAGTAAGTGTAATTGTTTGCCCCGTGCATACCATACTGGCGCCTCCTACTGCTGCTGGTACTGGATTAACAGTGACTGCTTTAGTAACTCTGCATGTGGGCCCTAAGACGTAAGTAATAGTAGCAGAGCCTGCTGCAACACCAGTAACAACACCGCTTGTAGCATCAACTGTAGCCTTGAGCACAGCGCTACTGCTCCATGTACCGCCCCCAAATGCGTTGGCAAGCGGCGTAGTTAAGCCGACACATACAGCAGCCGTACCGGTAATAGCAGAAGCAGTTCCCACTGTAACCGTAGTAATAGCCATGCAACCAGTGCTAATCGTATAAGTAATATTTGCAGTACCTGCAACAACGCCCGTAGTCACGCCTGTTGTTGCAACTATTGTTGCCACAGCAGGGGTTCCGCTTGTCCATGTACCACCGGCAGTTGCATTGGTAAGCGTTGTTGTAGATGCCAGGCAAACTGCCGTTGGACCGCCTATTGGAGGTGTCACGTTTACTGTAAGAGATTTAAATGCCTGACAACCCGGTATAGAAGTATAGGTTATTACCACGATACCCGCAGAAACGCCGGTAGCGATGCCAGACAATGAACCAATTGTAGCTATTGCATCAGCGCTGCTCACCCAGGTTCCTCCGGTAGTGGTGTTAGCCAGTGTTGTGTTAAAACCGCCGCATACGGCCGACGCGCCTGTTATTGCCGCTGGCAGCGGAGCCACCGTAACAGCTTGCAACGACCGACAGTTAGCGCTGATTGCATAGGTGATTAATGCTGTACCCGCCGAAACGCCTGTAACAATACCACTGACAGAACCAATAGTTGCTCGCGCAGTGGCGCTGCTCGACCACGTTCCTCCGGTAATAACATTACTTAGCGTTGTGGTTTGACCGGGACAAAGACCCGTAATACCACTTATTGGGCTGGCTGCAACAACAGAAACTGTTGTAAATGCCTTACAGCCTGTGCTTAGCGTATAAGTAATTATCGCGGTTCCAAAGGACACTCCAGTTGCAATTCCGGTGGTAGACACTATCGTGGCTACACCAGTTGAGCCGCTCGCCCAGGTTCCACCTGTGGTAATATTGGTGAGTGTTGTGGTTGAAGCAACACAAACTTGTGGATTCCCTCCAATTGCAGGCGTTTGGTTTACAGTTACATTTTTGATAGCAATGCAACCAGTCGGAAGTGTGTAAGTTATAAAAGACGTACCGCCGCTAACACCTGTTACTACTCCACCTCCAGTTCCAACAGTTGCTACAGCTGTGTTTTCGCTCGACCATGTTCCACCGGTAGATGTTGTAGCGAGCGTAGTGGTAAATCCAGCGCACATGACAGCAGTACCCGTAATAGCTACTGGCAACGGCATTACAGTAACCACCGTAGTGACTCTGCTTGTACCAACAGTGTAACTAATAATCGATGTTCCTGCAGCAACTCCCGTAAGCACTCCAGAAACTGACCCAATAGTAGCAACAGCTGTTGAACTGCTTTTCCATGTTCCTCCAGAAGTACTATTGGTTAGTGTAGCAGTGCGCGCAATGCATATGCTACCAGGCCCGCTGATAGGGCCCAAAACTCCCGACGTTACCGTAATAGATTTTATAGCAGATGCACTACCACATCCTGTAGTAACGGCGTAGCTGATGATAGCAATTCCGGCAGAAACCCCGGCAACTACGCCAGCGGAACCAACACTTGCAATAGCGGATGAACTGCTGGTCCATACGCCGCCAGTTGATGAACTAGATAAAGTAATTGTCGAACCTGCCACAACAGTCGATAATCCAGAAATAGCTCCTGCGTCTGGCAACGCATTTACTGTTATTGTCTTTGTCGCAGTAGCTGTACCGCAACTGTTGCTTACCGAATAGCTGATTGTTACAACGCCGGCAGAGACGCCTGTCACTACCCCACCGCTTACGGTTGCCACTCCGGTATTGCTGCTACTCCATGCGCCGCCAGTTGTACTGCTGCTCAGGGTAATGGTTGCGCTCTCGCACACACTACCTGAACCGGTAATAGCTGAAACACTTGGGTTTGGATTTACTGTTATTGTTTTAGTCGCAGTAGCTGTGCCGCAACTGTTGCTTACCGCGTAGCTGATTGTTGCTGCGCCGGCAGAAA
>CAIRYK010000044.1 GCA_903882805.1 uncultured Bacteroidota bacterium
AGAACTAAATGGCTCGACAAAAGCACCACACATTTACAAAGGCACATAAGCCCAGACACAGGAGCAAACCTTTGTAAAAGAGTGTTGCTTGCAGTCGCTTCCAAAACCCCTCGTCACAATTAAAACCATTCCGTTCGACAAATCCGCCAGCACATAACAGGGGGTTTGCCAAAATACGGGCTGGACAATGTTATCTTCGGCTGCGGTAATTCTATTGTGCTTCATATCGGGCAGACGTAATTCTATTTAACTTTTTGTTGTTATCTTCAACTTCAGTTTTTCAATCATCATCGGTACCGGGCTGACGGAATACTAATTCCCGTACTTCGGCAAGCCCTGTCCGTTGGTAGCAATGCAAAATGACAACACTCTTCGACTTTAAACTTGACAACATTGACCCAGAAGATTTTGGGGACACTTTACTCAAACTTGAAAAATCGTTTGGGACAAATTTTGCTTATGCCTCATTTAAAGACGCAAAAACTTTTGGCGATATTTGTGATATTGTTGAAAAGCAAATAAAGTTTACACACAAGGACGACTGTACGACACAACAAGCATTTTATAAAGTTCGCAAAGCAATCGGGTTGACACAGAATTTGGATGAAAGAAGTATTGAACTTCAAACAAAATTGGAAGAAATTTTTCCTCGTCCAAATCGAAGACAGAATTTAAAACTATTTCAGGAGAAATTAGGTTTCTCCGTGGACATTTTGACAATGAAAACTTGGTTGGCTTTGACAATTCTTGTTGGTTTTATTCTTTCATTAATTGCTTTCTTTTTAAGTTGGCAGTATGCAGTTGCAGGGTTGACATTTTTCACTTTACTAACTTGGACAGCTGGTAAATTTTCAAAAGAATTAAGTGTTTCAACTGTTCGGGAGTTGATAGAAATAATTTCAAGAGAGCATTACTCATTAGCCAGGCGACAAAGTGGAACAATGAACAGAAATGAAATTATAAAAACTATTCAGGACGTTTTTATTGCTGACCATTTATTAGACAGAGAACATTTAACTAAGGAAGCAAGTTTGGGGTGGTCGTAAATGCACTGCTACCAACAGGAGGTTTTGCGCAAGCGTGGCAAGACCAACTAACATCAACTAAGTACAAAGCTGGGCATTGGCTCGGGCGGACACAACAACATCGAACTTTAGTGCTAACTTTCAACTAATATTTTCAATCAGCAGACGTACGGGCAGACACAATTCTAATTCCACGTCTGCGCAAAGCCCCGGGCGTTAGCGGTAATTTTATTGAGCACTTCATAACTTTGACACTTAAACTTATTTTTATGCGACAATTTATTTTAATTCTAACAGTAAGTATTTTCTTTATCTCATGTGGACAAAACGAAAACAAGCAAAAAGAATTAGAACTTAAAGAAAAGGAGCTTGCCCTAAAGCAAAGAGAACTGGATTTAAAAGAGAAGGAATCAAATACTCAAAGTCAAAAAGACAATACAGCTAAACCAAATACTACTCAAACTGCAACTACTGTTACTTCAGACCATTCAAAATTTGCTAACTTTTGGACTGATTTCAAATCTGCAGTTCTATCCAATGACAAAGAGGCCGTTTTCGCTTTGACAAACCTCCCTTTTGATGATGCAAATGATGTTTATAGTAAAACAAATTCTGTTACTTCAAAAAGTAAAGAACAGTTTATGTCAAACTTTGATAGAATATTTAATCCAGATGTAATTAATGCTATAAAAAATAATAAGTACTATGCTTGTGCTGGTGAATTGGTGGAAGAAGAGCCAAGTCTCAAGGGTACCTACATTTTAACAGTGGAACATGGACGACGTGGGAAAGAATTACAAGATCTCGCCTTCAGAAAAATAAAAGGTAATTTCATGTTATATACAATTCAATATTGGCCTTAAAAACTACCGCTAACAAAAGGTTTTGTGCAATTGGGGCTCGACGTTGTAGCAATCATCGGCGGTGCATATCCAGGCTTTATATTCGGCGGACGGAATTCTGTTGGGCAGTAGTTCTAAACTTCGGCTTTTAGTTATAAATTTAGCTTCGGTTCCGGGCAGACAGTTGGTTAATTCCCCAACTGCACAAAGCCCTGCCCGTTGTAGGCAACCAATTCGACACCTCTATTAAATTTGAATCTTATGGCTTGGGTATTATTAATCAGTTTGCTTTTAGTTCTTGTAATACCAGACATATATTCCAAATCAGACTTTGCTAAAAAGCGAAAGGAAAGAAAAGAATTAAACCGTCCTTATAATTACAAGTGGACACAATTAGTTTCAAAAATTAAAGATGCTGAATTATACAATGATCGGAAAAGTTTACAATCATTACGCAAAGATTTACTTTGGCTTCAAACTATTTACTCATTGGAATGTACTTCTAGTTCCTCATTGAAAATTTATAGTGGTTATGGCTCAAATGAAATAGACAAAAAAGACATTAAGGCTTCTTTTAAAGAAGTTGATTTTATTCCACCAGAAGTTTTTAGTTTTTCCAATA
>CAIRYK010000045.1 GCA_903882805.1 uncultured Bacteroidota bacterium
CCAAGGATACGCTCGACGAGTGGGTGCGCTTTTTAAAGAATCAGGAGATAAAAGACGGCACACAGGCCAAAGGACTACGTGAAGCCAAGGATAAGCTGGACATGCTGCACCTCACAGAAGCGGAGCGCAGGGAATATGACCAATACATAGCCAACTGGCGCGACGATTACGGAGTGGTTGTTGGTAACTACAACAAGGGAAAGTACGAGGGTAAGTTGGAGGGAATTAAAGAGGGCATCAAGGAGGGCGCTTACCAGAAAATGATAGAAGTGGCAAAGAACTGTCTTTCTGAAGGATTAGGTGCGGCTTTAGCAGCAAAACTATCTGGTTTGAGCGTTGAGCAGGTAAACGCATTGATCGGCAGGTTATGAAATGGATTATTGGCTGAGCGCTTTTTGTAGTTCATTAGCTTTTTCTATAAGGGCGGCATCCAAGTCTTTCCAAAGCTTTGTTAGCTTTATTATCTTTCCATAGGTTTCCAGCAATAGCAAATGCGCAGCTATTTGGGTGCGGCACGGCGCAACTACTTTATCTGTGAAGTAGGCAGTCGCTGCTTTTTTTCGTTCCTCTAGCTTTTCGCTGCTTCTTGCGGCGCTAAGCGACATTATTAGTCTCTGAAAATTGTCGGCATGTGGTTTGGCATCGTTGAGCAGTTCAATCACGGCATCTATCACCTTTAGGTTTTCTTCAACTGGGCCACTTTTTTTCTTTATCAGTTCGGGTCTTGTGCGTTCTGCAAGCGCTGTTAGTTCGGTCAGCGAGTATAGCTTGCAAAGCTGTTCTGCAGCTGTTTGGCGCATACTCGTTTCCAGTAGTTCTTCCAGTTCGTCTTCGTCACTTTCGTTTTGTGCGAAATTGATTACCCGCTCGTCTACAATTACATTATTCAAGTGTAGCATAGTGCGCAGCGATAGTCCTTCCATGTTTACACAACGGCTAAGCGCCACATATACCTGTCCCGGTGCAAACGACTGGTTGAGGTCTACAACTGCTTTTTGCAAGGTCAACCCCTGACTTTTGTGTACGGTCACAGCCCAGGCCAGCCGCACGGGGTATTGAGTAAAGCTGCCCGATTCTTCTTCCTCTATTTCGCCTTTTTGCTGATTAAGGGTATAGCGCATGTTTTTCCAGGTCTCTTGCTCCAGTTGCAGCGCATCGTTGTCGTTTTCTCCAGGAAATTTCACATAAATCACCCCCGCGCTTATTGCCGATACTACGCCTATTTTACCATTGTAGTAGCGTTTAGGTACTTTAAGGTCATTTTTAATAAACATTACCTGAGCGCCTGTTTTTAGCAGTAGTTCTTCGTCGGTGGGCAGGTTTTTGGGATTAAATTCATTTTTTATCGATCCTTTAAATTTATGTAGCGTTCCCGGCAGGTCTTCGAGCGCTTTTTGGTTTATTTCGTCGGCAATACGGTTATGGGTAGAGAGTATTATATATCCCGGTTCCTTTTTAGGTAGCGGGTCATATTGCTTGTTTAGCTGGTCTATGTCGCTTTGCCGGGTGTTGCCGCTTCTTACCCGGTTTAGAATATCAATGAAAATCTGGTCTTTTTGTCTGTATATTTTCGTTAGTTCAATATATAGTGGGGGCGTTTGGCGCAGTACATACGAGTCGAAAAAGTAAGGGCTTTGGTAATACTGCCGCAGGATAGACCAGTCGTTTTCGGGCGCCACCGGGGGCAGCTGAAACAAATCGCCAATAAATACTACCTGTATGCCGCCAAAAGGTTGCAGCATGTTGCGGCGCACGTGGCGCAGTACCAGATCCATAGCGTCCAGCAGGTCGCAGCGCACCATACTTACCTCGTCTATTATCAGCAGTTCCAGCTTGCGTATTATCTTTATTTTGGTATCCCGTAGTCGTAGGTTGGCCAACAGCGAGTGTTTATCGTCGGCGCCGGGCAGCTTGCCAAAGCCGCCTGCGCTACCCGGCACAAAAGGCGAAAATGGCAGTTGTAGGAAGGCATGTATTGTTTCGCCGCCAGCATTTATTGCCGCTACGCCCGTAGGCGCTATTATAGCGCATTGTTTGCGCGTTTGGGTCTTTATATATTTTAGAAAAGTGGTTTTACCGGTGCCGGCCTTACCGGTCAGAAACAGATTTTGATTAGTATCGCGTACAAACGAAACTGCTTTCTGAAAAATAGAATTGCTAAGGTCTAATGCGTTGGCGCTATTTGTTACATTTTCCGACATCGGGCTTAAAAGTACTGATAATATTTAACCTCGGTTTCGTAGTTGCTATCCTGGAGCTTGGTAAGGGGTTCTGTTACTAAATTATTACACATTCAGCACGCGCTTGTCAACCATTGCACAGCGCTGATTGTCAGTTATTTATTTAATAACTAAGCATATAGGGGGCATAACAATCGTATTTTTGTCTAAAAAACCTGAATTTATCTAATTTGTACAAATAAATTCAAATGCTTCGTTAATTTTGACCAAACTATTCAATGGCAAAGCTCTCAGTAAATATTAATAAAATAGCTACGCTGCGCAACAGCCGGGGTGAAAACAATCCGGATGTAACGCTTGCCGCTATCAACTGCCAAAAGTTTGGAGCAGATGGTATTACTGTGCACCCCAGGCCCGACGAACGCCATATACGCTACAGCGATGTGCGCGAGATTAACAGAATTATTACTACTGAATTTAATATAGAAGGTAATCCACTGGAAGATAAGTTTGTGCAGTTGGTACTGGATACTATGCCGGCGCAGGTGACACTGGTGCCTGACGCTGCTGGCCAACTCACTTCAAACCACGGGTGGGATACCGTAAAACAACAAGTTTACCTGCAAAACATTATTGCAGTTTTTAAAAGTGCAGGTATAAGAGTATCTATTTTTGTGGATCCCGACGAACGTATGGTAGCAGCCGCAGCCGATACCGGAGCCGATAGAATAGAATTGTATACCGAAGCCTATGCCAGCGGCTACCATACCGACCGGCACGCAGCTATAGCCCCCTATATAAAAGCGGCAAACGTAGCAATCAATAAAGGATTAGGTCTGAATGCGGGTCACGATCTGGATAGAGACAACCTCAGGTTTTTTAAACAATCTATTTCCGGCCTGCAGGAAGTATCCATTGGTCATGCACTTGTGTGCGATGCTATCTATTATGGATTAGAAAACGTTATTCAAATGTACAAAAGGGAGTTATACATCAGCCCGTAACGGGGGATACACTGCGTCCTAAATTCAGCACAATGAAACACATTACTAAATCATTTTTCTTACTTTTTCCGCTAATCGGCATGGCATTGTCGGGGTATTCGCAGCATTATCTGGGCGTATCGTCCGATGGTTGGAGCGGTTTCAATACACTGTATCTCAATCCGGCCAATATAGCAGGAAGGGAAGAAAGGCTGATTATCAATCTGTTTTCAGAAAATATGGCAGTTGATAACAACGCAGGCGTGTTTTCTAAATTTAGCAGTGTAGGCAGCGCCCTTAATGGTCGCGGCTATGATAGTATTTCTAATTTGCCGGGACAGGCAAAACTCAATATGCTGGCGCCATCGGCAACACTACGAGGACCGGGCGTAATGATAACCCTCAACGAACGCAACACAATAGCCCTTACTACCGGAGCAAGAGCTATAAACCAGTATATCAATTTCGATCAGGCTTTTTACAATGCGCTTACTACCAATGGGTATGTACCCGCTCAAAACAATAACTTCAGTACAAAAAATTTTGGCTGGGCTATGCATGCATGGAGCGAAGTAGGGCTTACTTATGCAGTAGTGCTTGCAGGGCCGGGCAGACATCAACTTAACGCCGGCATCACGCTCCGCTATCTTAGTGGCATTGGCTATATAAGTATGAAGGGGAAGAATGCTAATGTGGATCTGGCTCAGGGCGCCGATTCGTTTTACGCTTGGCAAAGCGATGTTCAGTATGCGTCGAATATCATATCATCGGCCAATTCGCTTACCAACAACATGGATCCTTCGCAGCTTGCGACCAGATTTATGACGTCTTCCGATAATATAGGTTTCGGCGGCGATTTAGGGTTTACCTATTTCTTTAGGCCACAAAACTATAGTCAGGGTAAACTGTATACTGGTAATGCCTTCAAATTCAGATTCTCAGCTTCGGTCACTGACTTTGGGGCAATACAGTATCGCGAAAACACAAACCATATTGTAAATGTGAGTGGAAATGCCTACCTGACAGGTAAGGATTTGATACTCAATACCCGCAATTATCGCGATTTTACAGATTATAGTCTAAGAAAAGGTCTTCGTACCGATTCATCGAACGCTGCTTTGTCTATTAATCTGCCCGCTAAATTGTTAATCAGCGCCGACTATCAGATTTACGACAGGTTTTATCTGAATGCCACCTACCTCGCAAATCTTATCGGACGACAAGAGTATGGTAACGGTTATTACGATCAGGTAACTGTAATTCCAAGATACGATAGCAGATTTTTGGGAATCGGTATACCCGTTACTTACAGTATGCTGTCGAAAGAGGTAAAGGCCGGTATAGGCTTGCGCTTATCAGGCCTATTTATTGGTAGCGACGATTTACTTTCGCTGGTGGGCGGCGGTGCGCACGGATTTGGTTTTTACGGCGGTTTGTATCTGCCTATATATAAGAAAAAGCCCACCGGAGATAATAAACTCGATTAATCAATCAACCTTGGCGCCTATTTTAATTGAGCAAAACAGCTTTATATAGCCATTTTTGTTTTTTTTTAGGCGCGCGGCGTTACATTTGCAATGTATATTTGGGTTTATACTTTTAAATAAAGTATTGTTATTGTATTTAGTAGCCCTTATTTGCTCATTATTACACGCCATCGAATCAACTTAATTACCGTTACCTATGAAAATAAATACCTCTCCGCTTCGCAGACCTAATAACAGATTACTGACCAGAATCGCAACATTGGCGGCGGCGCTAATTATAGCAGGCAACAAGCCCGCTGTTGCCCAACACATGATGGGAATGGCCACCAGCGAACGTAGCGTGATGAATAGTATGTACCTCAACCCGTCGGGAATATCAGGAAGTCACGAAAAAATTGTTGTGGGACTGTTTTCTATGCAGCTTTATGCCGACAACAGTCTGGGCACTATAAGCAAGTTATTTGATATAAATAAACCGTTGGAAGGTAACAGCACTGGTTTATCATTCAGCAATTCAGGCAATAAAACATTTAATCTGGTTGCCCCGGCCTTCGAAATGCGCGGCCCATCGCTTATGGTAGGGTTTAACGATAAGCTGAAACAGTCGTTTGCCATAACAACGCGCATAAGGGCTATGAATCAGCTCAATAATTTCGACCAGTCGTTATACAATACCATTACCGATCCCGATTATGTATCAGACGGTAACTATCGGTTCAATACCAGCAAGTTCAACTGGACAGCTCATATTTGGAATGAAATAGGATTTAGCTATGCCGCTACTGTACTCAATAAGGGGAATAGTGTGCTGAAGGTAGGTTTCACGGCCCGCTACCTGGGCGGCATCGGCTATTTGGCCCTTAAGGGCACAAATGTAGATGTGAGCATAACCGCTGGTAGCGACACATTTAGAGCCAGCAACTCAGACCTTCAATATGCCAGTAACGTACTGAGCTCAAATAGCGCGATTAACAAAGGACTTGATGCAGGAGGGCTTCTCGAAAAGTTCTTTGGGTCTAAAGCGGGTAGCGGTTATGGCGGCGATATAGGATTGACTTACCTCTACCGGCTTGATGACAATGCAGACAAGAAAACGGCTGTAAAAGATAATTACTTGTTTAAAGTTGGACTTTCCGTTACAGATATAGGTGCGATAACCTATAAGAAGGAACAAAATTATAACATAAATGTAGCAGGCAATGGCTATGTAACAGGCCGAGACATGATAACAAAGCTGCAAAGCTATCAGGAATTCAGGGCTTACGCCGTGCAACAGGGTTTCACCGCCGATACAGGCTCCGTAGACACCAAAATTCAGTTGCCTACTACATTGGTTCTTGCCGTTGATTACCGCTTGCATAACAGGCTTTTTGTAAATGCAACCTATATAGGCAACATGGTTAATCGTCAGGCCTTTGGAAACTCCTATTACGGACAACTAACGGTAACGCCGCGATTCGAAAGTAAAATATTCAGTTTTGGTGTACCTGTTACCTACAGTATGCTGGCCAACGACATTAAAGTGGGCTTTGGCATGCGCGTTAGCGGTTTTTACTTTGGCAGCGACGATATGCTGGCTATAGTAAGCGATAACCAACACGGCTTCGGCTTTTATTTTGGCGGATATGTGCCGATTTTTAGAAAAAATGACAAATAGTAATAAATTTGAGGCTACTTAGGCCTACGTTATCCACATTTTCAACTGTGCGGTTGTTGTTTATGTGAATATCCTGCCCGTAAATACCTACTGTAATGAAAAAAATACTATGTTTATATGCCTTGGCATTAGCTTCAGTTCCTTCGTTTGCGCAGCACAATCTGGGTGTAAGCTTGGGCAACTGGGCAGGCATGCAGGGGCTTTCTGTCAATCCGGCATCGGCGGCGGGTAGCAATGTGCAGGTAGCAATCAATCTGTTTGGAATAAACGCAGGAGTAGACAATAACTACGGCTATGTTACAAATAGCAAAGGCATACTGGGCGCAGTAAAGGATGGCAAAACCAAAAATCTGTTTGGCTTCAGCAATAGCAAAACCATAAGTATGCAGGCTCCATATGCCACAGTGCAAGGGCCGGGCCTGATGGTGAATATAAAGCGTAAGCACACTATTGCGCTAACAAGCGCAGTAAGGGGTTTCAATCAGTTCAATAATTTTGATAAAAACCTGCACCACATTGTAAACGACCCCACCTATACTGTAGGAGAGAATGTTGATCTGACATCAAGAAATTTTAACTACACCGCGCACATATGGAGCGAGATTGGGCTGACCTACGCGGCTGTGGTGGTAGATAAGAACGGTCATACCCTGAAAGCCGGCGGCACACTGCGGTACCTGGGGGGTATAGGTTATGTGGGGCTGAAAGGCAATAATCTGGATGCGCATTATAGAGCCGGAGTAGATTCATTTTATGTCAACAATTCCGACATTTCTTATTCCAGCAATGTGCTTAGCGCAAAAAGCGCTTTGCTGAACGGGTTTTCTAACAACAATATCGTCAGCGAATTTTTTGGCGACAAAGCTGGTAATGGCATTGGCGGCGACATAGGGCTGGTGTATGAATTTACGCCGGGCCAAAATGCGCCTGCCAATAAATCGCTGCCCAAACGCCCGCAACGCCATGCAGTGAGAGCTGCGCACAACTACCTGGTGCGCGTAGGCGCAGCTATTACAGATTTGGGTTCGATAAATTATAATGGCGAATCGAACTTTGCGGCCAATGTGAAAGGCAATGGATACCTTACAGGTAAGGGCTTGCAAGACAATGTGAAAAACTTTGACGATTTCAGGAATTATGCTAAGCAACAGGGTTTTGCTGCCGATACCAGCCGGAAAAGCACAAGACTGTATATGCCTACAGCGCTGAAACTGAATGTGGATTATAATATTGGCGGAGACTTTTATGTAAACGCACTGTATGTGGCCAATCTTGCCGACAGACAACGTTTTGGCAACTCGTACTACAACCAGCTGAGCATCACCCCGCGCTACGAAACTAATATGTTTTGCGGTAGCTTGCCGCTTTCCTACAACGCACTCTCGGGTACATTTAAGGCGGGTCTTGGATTGCGGTTCAGCGGTTTTTATATAGGTAGCGACGACATGTTGGGGCTCGTATCAAGTAATCAGTACGGCGCTAACATATACATAGGCGCTTTTGTGCCTATTGCCCACGGACGTAACCCTGATCGTGATGGCGATGGAATTATTAATGCCAAAGACAAATGCCCTAACGATTGGGGACCTGCTGAAAATAAAGGCTGCCCTGTAGAAGACGAAAAAGAAACAGAAGCAATTTCTGACACTACTGCTGCAACAAAGCTGTTATGGATAGGCGACTACGCTACTACTAATGGCAAAAACGCTGGAATGCCAAAACCAAGTATAAACCACAAAGAAGAAATGCTGACGCTGAATAGGGAAATGCGGCTTAACAACGAATTGAAATAGTCGCAATACTGTTTGGTTTTTTAGTGGCTTAATTAGTTTAACATATTAAAAAAAATAA
>CAIRYK010000046.1 GCA_903882805.1 uncultured Bacteroidota bacterium
ATCACAATAAAAAAAGCCAGCAAATTTGCTGGCTTTTTGTCTGCTCCCCCTTCAGGACTTGAACCTGAGACCCCATGATTAACAGTCATGTGCTCTAACCAACTGAGCTAAGGAGGATTGTTACGCCCCGTTTGGGATTGCAAAAATAGGAAGAAATTCGTTCCTGCAAAATTATTTTTGTGGTTTTTTAAAGATATTTTTTGTGTTTATTTGAAATTTTAATTTCGATTGAATATTCTAAAAAATCTAACAACTAATTTGCTGGTTTTTAGTGAGTTATGTATTGTTTCGCTTTTGTCTGTTTTTTGTATTGGTCCAGATTATGGTAATTTATTTTTGTTGAGCCGCTGTAAAAGTAGGGTTGAGTTTGCCATTTTACCGCGAATGAAACAGATGTTTTTGCGAAGACGAATATCCTGAGCGGTCCTGCAATTTGCAATTGGTACCCGTTGTTATGGTAATGGCAATTTTGGTTAATCGTCGTTACCCTTGCTCCTTATTCGGCCCGCCGAAACTACCATCGCCACGCCGGCGAGGGCTATAATACCGCCTGCATAAGCCCACCAGCCTACCTGAGGTTGTTCTTTTTTTACTACTTTAAAATCGCGCAAATCGAGCATTTTGTCATCTGAACTGTCATTGCAGCTGTTTACGAAAAAAGTAATAGTGCCGGCAAGTATTAATATCAATCCTACAAGACGCATATGGAGAGTATTTCAAGGTTTTGAAAGAATAATCATGCAAGATAGTTTGTAAATTTTTGTATCAAAACTCACATGATTAAAATAGGTTGTTAAAGATGTGTTTTTAACTCAAAATTTTACTTTCCCGGCAATAAATTCATTTTACTTGTTCAGATTTGGGTGATGGCTCAAAGCGCTGAAAAATAGTAGCAGGGCATTGAATTTGGGTGTGCCAACTGTGTTGCTCAATTATTGGCGCTAAAATTCGCCTACCGCCTTGCAAGATTATACTATCCTATGCCTGTTCGTATAACTAATACCGTTTGGACATTAAAAATCGCCATGCGAAAATTGTTGCGACCCTACGGGGCGCAGCCTATAAATAATAAGTTACTCAACTACAAACCTGTAGCGCCTAACGGCGCAATGACATGCTTTGGCGCCGAATTTTAATCGATTTGGTATAATAAGTAAAAGGTTGCCATAAAAAAACTGCCTCCGGTAAAGAAGGCAGTTTTTAAAAAGTATTGATTTATTGTTGTTATTCCTCTTCAGCGGCGCCTTGTGGCATGCTGCGCGTGTTGAGCAGGTCCTTAACCTTAGGTCCTATTGTTTGTATTTTCTCAAATATGCGCTTAGCAGTAACCGAGTCGCCCGCCTGATATGCAGTAGTGCTCAGGTTCTGCATAATCTGAAACTGTTGTTTCACCTCGTCAGCCATAGATCCACGGCCTTCGTCGTTCAGCGTAGCAATCCAGTTTACATATTGTTCTGCATTGCGCGTCAGCTTCATGCTCAGGCTATCGCCTTTGGCAACCGCTCCTGCTCTGTAGTAGGCTGCCGCCATAAAGTAAGCAGTATAGTCGTATGCATAAGCATGCTCGCTTACATTAGCCATTACTTTGTCCAGTACCTGTACTGCTTTGTCCTTTTTGCCTTCAGCCACCAGTTGGTTAGCCAGGAACGATGCATCCATACGATAAGTAACTAATTCGTGGCGGTTTGGCTCGTCAAAATAAACGTCGTTTCTTTCGCTGCCACCCCACAGGTAGGTATCCATAAACAGTTTGTAACTTTTGTCTGTATTAATCGTACCCAGCACTTCTCTGTTCACCTTACCAGCATCTGCATATTTGTAAGGCATCAGGCGGTATACATTACCTTCCATTTGCAGGTATTCGCCAGTTCCGCCATAGTCGCCCGATCTCAATCCTGCGTCAAAGTACAATGGACGTTTCCAACCTTCATTGGCTACAGCAGCTATGATATTCAATATAGCCAGATCGCTTTTTGAGGCTGCATTCTTAGGATAAGTAAACTTCATGTCGGTAATCACTCTCGCTGTGTCTTCTGCTTTTACCAATCCTCTTGCCACCAGTTCCTCTTTAGAAGGAGATGGGGTAAAGAAGTTCTTGGCAGGTATGTAGTTTACCGGCTCAGAACCACGTGTCATACCCATATTAGCAGGGTCTTTGCTGATAATAAACTTGCAGATATCTGTCAGATTAAAATACTTATCAGCAGGTAGCTGTGGGTTTTGGTTGTAGCCTATATAGTTGTGGTGGTCGCCAATATAATCATCTTTTTTCCAGATCATAGGCACGGCATCCGCATCATTTATTTTGTAGTTCAGTTGGTCTATATACCAGTCTATACCCAAAAGGCTAGTATTGATAATACGCACATCTTTTCTGAAACCTTCAACCTCCTGTATATACCACAACGGATATGTCTGGTTGTCGCCAAAAGTAAACAGCACGGCGTTTTTCTCGCAGCAAGATAGGGTGTTGTAAGCCACAGTGCGCGCCAGTGTTTTGTGCGATCTGTCGTGGTCGTCCCACTCTACAAAGCCCATCAATGCAGGCACTGCAGTAAGGCACAGCGCTATAGATACATATACCATTGCCGGGCTCGGGCTCAGGCTTTTCAGCCATTGGTATACCATGAGCACACCCAACCCTATCCATATTGTGAAGGTATACGTACAGCCTGCAAAGGCGTAGTCGCGTTCGCGGGGTTGCAGTGGAGGCATGTTAAGATATATGCCTATCGCGGCGCCAGTAAAGAAGAACAGGGTTAGTACAATAATACCATCTTGCTTGTTGCGTTTGAACTGGTATATGATACCAATAATACCCAATATCAGCGGCAGGAAGTATAATTTGTTGTGCGCGCCATTATCGCTGTAGCCGCTACCCATATTGTCTGTATTACCCAAACCTCTCATTTGGTCTACAATCGGAATACCCGATATCCAGTTGCCTCTCTGTGGGTCGCCCTGACCTTCAAAGTCGTTCTGACGGCCTGCAAAGTTCCACATAAAGAAGCGCAGCCACATCCAGTTCATCTGGTAGCCTACAAAGTACTTCAGGTTGTCGGCGCTTGTTGGCTCGTCTTTAGGGCCAAGTCCCAGAAAGCTACGATAGTAGTTTACGTGGTTGGGGTCGTTGCCATCATATATTCTTGGGAAGAAGTGCGACTGATCGCCGCCATATACAGGCTCAAATTTGCGACCTACCACGTCGTATTTGTCTTTGCCGTTTTCTTTTACCTGAGCATATATTTTACCTTTTTCATCAACCGATTCGTATTGGCTGGTGTAGTAAGGACCAAAAAGCAAAGGTTGCTGACCAAACTGCTCACGGTTTACATAGTCGAGGAATGTAATCGGGTTGTCGGGATTGGTCATATCTATAGGCACATCAGCGCGAGAGCGAATGATTGCAGAGAAATAGCTTGAGTAACCGATTACGATGAAAATAACGCATAATACGCCGGTATGCATCACATAATATTTCTTGTTTTTAGCAAACAAAAGCAATGCAGCAAGCAGGCCAGCCAATAATAAAAGGAATATAATAGAGCCAGTGTCGAACGATGCGCCAAAGCTGTTAGTAAAGAAAATATCGAATTTGGAAGCTATGCGCG
Source organism: uncultured Bacteroidota bacterium (assembly GCA_903882805.1). Taxonomy (GTDB): domain Bacteria; phylum Bacteroidota; class Bacteroidia; order Chitinophagales; family Chitinophagaceae; genus Nemorincola. The sequence goes on from CAIRYK010000046.1 coordinate 3,612, forward strand.
GGATATACTGAATAACGCCAAACTGAACGAACGCAAGCACTACGCAACCCATAACAAATGCAATCGCAGTGCCCATTGGGGTTGCTTTGTACCGACGGAAGTAATATACCATTGCCAATGCAGGTATGGTAAGTAAGTTCAAAAGGTGGACGCACACTGAAATACCCACCAGATAAGCTATCAATACCAGCCATCTGTCGGCATATTTATTATCTGCCACATGTTCCCATTTCAGGATAGCCCAAAAGGTAACGGCAGTAAAGAAAGACGACGTTGCATAAACCTCGGCCTCAACGGCAGAAAACCAGATACTGTCTGAAAAAGTGCAAGCCAGCGCTCCCACAAGGCCAGCGCCCATTATCTGAGCGACTTCGTTGCCTGTAGGTTCTGCTGTGTTCGGGGCAACCAGCTTTTTGGCAAAATGGGTGATGATCCAAAACAGGAACAGAATAGAAAGCGCCGTATTCAGCGCCGACAATGAGTTGATTGCCGCCGCTGCGTTCATAGACGGACCGCCAGTAGCAGTTTCACCGCCGGCAAACAGGGCAAATATGCGCTGAATCATTGCAAAGAAAGGCGCCCCAGGCGAGTGACCTACTTCCAGTTTGTAGGCGCAAGAAAGAAACTCGCCGCAATCCCAAAAACTGGTAGTGCGTTCCATTGTAAGCAGATAAACGATAAAAGCGATAGCTCCGGTAATCCAACCGACAAGGTTGTTGACTTTACGATAGTTCATGTTATATTATTAGACAGGCGACAAAAATAACAAAAGTTGTCAGTTTGCCTGATTTTTTTGATGTGAATAACGTTAATAATGGTTAATCGGTGGCAGATGCAAATAAATAAAATGCGCCCTTGGGCAGCCTTACAGCGCTTTATTTGGGCTACCTGTACTGCCAAACACTATTTGTCTAAGTAATGTAGTAGAAACTTCAGATCAGTAGGCTGCAACAACAATCATTGAAAAAATATTGTTTTCATTCCGTTGGTTGTTGCCGTAATTAGAATTTATCTATATAAGAAGATTGCTGAGTGTTTTTATTTGAGTAGGATCGAGCGTAATGGCCAACTGAATTTCAGGGAATTTTTGTAGCTCTTTTATTATCCATTTCGCATCTTCTTCAGGTTTGGCAGTCTGCACGAGCCACAGATAATCTATTTTTTTAGTTTCTGGCAGCAAGCATGCAGCTCCGTCTTTTAGTTTATAGAGCAAGTATTTCTGGTGGCTGTTGGGTATCTGGTATTCGTATATGGGGAAATAGTTTTTTACACCGTTTTTATTTTCCATGCAAATATCGTGTTCAGGGTCGCGTATCAGGTTTATATCAAAGTGTTTATTCAGCATCCAGCAAAAACGGTAGCCGGGTTGCGCAGTAACAATACCTATTAGCGCAGACTCTTCAAAAAAATCTTCCTGCATTGCATTATTGTCCAATACTAATTTTGTCATAAGCGGCGATTTTCTTCAAACGTCAAAAATAGCGGTCAATTTTTGTTTTTGGTAAAAAAATATAGTTGTAGCCTGTAATATTCGGGTGAGGGCGTTATTTTATGTTCGAAAATAATATTGTACTTTTCCATTCTAAACTATTAGTTATGGGGTCTATAGGTGTAGTGTTTATATTGTTTATAGTAGCAATATTGGTCATGAGTTTTGTTACTGTTCAGCAAGGTACAGTAGCGGTTATCACTGTTTTTGGTAAGTTCAGGCGCATTCTGCACCCCGGATTGAATTTTCGGATACCTGTTATCGAGCAGATATTCAAACGTATTTCCTACCAAAACAGGTCTATAGAACTCAAATTTCAGGCTATTTCGCAAGATCAGGCCAATGTGTACTTTACCGCCATGTTGCTGTACTCTGTGCTTAACGAGGAGAGCGCTACGATAGAAAATGTGGCATTTAAGTTTGTAGACGAACGGAGTTTTATGCAAGCCCTTATACGGTCGGTGGAAGGAGCGGTGAGGGCTTTTGTGGCTACCAAGAAACAATCTGAAATTTTGTTGTTGCGTACAGAAATCATACATCACGTAAAGGAGCAACTGGACATACAACTGGAAGGGTGGGGGTATCATCTAATGGACCTTCAGATCAACGATATCAACTTTGACGAGGACATACTTAAGTCAATGTCGCGAGTTGTAGCGTCAAACAATCTGAAAGCTGCAGCAGAAAATGAAGGTCAGGCATTGCTGATTACCAAAACCAAGGCTGCTGAGGCTGAAGGAAACGCCATTAAAATATCGGCCGATGCCGAACGTACTGCTGCGCAGATGCGTGGTCAGGGCGTGGCGCTGTTTCGGGAGGAGGTGGCCCGCGGTATGGCATCGGCTGCAAAAGAAATGGAAAATGCAAATCTGGATGCGTCTTTCATCCTGTTTTCTATGTGGACCGACGCCATTAAGCACTTTGCCGAATATGGAAAAGGTAATACTATTTTTCTGGATGGGTCGGCCAATAATTACCAACGTACTATGCAGCAATTAATGTCTACGCTGCAGGGCTTTGATCCAGAAAAAGAAAAAGAAAAATTATAAGCTACCGGTCAGGAGTAATTATCTTTGGAGCTTGAAAAAAATGCAACAACCATAAAGCGGCTGCCCCAGGGTTTTAATGTTTTATTGTTGTTTGGTTTTTATTTCAGGATGTTTACTTTTGAATTTTAGTTAAAAGAAGTTTCATGATAGATGTTTTGTTGGGGTTGCAGTGGGGCGATGAGGGAAAGGGTAAGATAGTAGATTATCTAGCCCAGAAATACGATATTATAGCCAGGTTTCAGGGGGGGCCAAACGCTGGTCATACTCTGTATGTAGATGGTAATAAAGTGGTGTTGCACACCATTCCGTCGGGTGTTTTTCAGGAACACTGTCTGAACCTAATAGGTAACGGCGTTGTGATTGACCCTGTTACTTTGCAAAACGAAATCCAGAAAATACTGCCGCTTTGCCCATCGTTGCTGAGCCGTTTATTTGTGTCGCACAGAGCCCATATTATTACCCCAACACACCGCGCGCTCGATGCTGCCTCTGAGCTGGCGAAGGGCGCAGACAAGATAGGCTCAACGCTCAAAGGCATCGGTCCGGCCTATATGGATAAAACCGGAAGAAACGGATTGCGCGTGGGTGATATAATGAGCCCTAATTTTAACGAGAAATACGAGAAACTTAAAAATAAACACTTGCAAATGCTTCGCCAGTACGATCAGGTTGTCGATTGGCAGGCGTGGGAAGAGCCCTTTCTTACGGCGGTAGAGCAGATGAGGCATTTACAAATAGTAAATGCAGAATACTGGTTGGATAACCACCTGAATGCAGGCAAGAAAGTACTGGCTGAGGGTGCGCAGGGTAGTATGCTCGATATCGATTTTGGCACCTATCCATTCGTAACCTCATCTAATACCATAGCGGCAGGCGTATGCAGCGGCCTTGGTGTTGCGCCATCGCGTATAGGCGAGGTGTATGGCATCACAAAAGCATATTGTACACGTGTAGGCGGCGGACCATTCCCTACAGAACTGCACGACGAAACAGGCGCTGAGCTGAGGGCCGCAGGTAACGAGTTTGGCGCAACTACAGGTCGCCCACGCCGTTGCGGCTGGATTGACCTCGTGGCATTACGTTATTCGGTTATGCTAAGCGGCGTTACGCAGCTCATCATAACCAAAGCCGATGTGATGGATCAGTTCAACCCTGTAAAAGCCGCGGTTGCTTATCTGGTCAATGGCGTTGAGACCAAAGAATTTCCTTACGATGTTTGCGATATGGAGATAACTCCAGTATATCAGTCGTTTGCCGGCTGGGACAAACCAGTTGCTGAATGCACCAGTTACGATGAGTTGCCACAGGTATTTAAAAATTATTGTCATTTTGTAGAACAGTACCTGCAAACCAAGATAGCATACGTTTCTAACGGTACAGGGAGAGATCAACTGTTAGCTATTTCTTAAAAAAAAATATATTTTTCTGAACAAAAAAAATTTGGCAATTTCACCAAACTATTAAAATTTTACGGCATCAAGATTAAGAGTTATGAAATCAAATACCGATAAAAAGACCGCGAGCAAAAAGAGCGCAACACCAAGCGCAAAATCAACGCCTAAAAAAGCCGCTTCAAAAGCTAAGAAAGCAGATTTAGACGATGACGATGATTTGGATGAGGACATAGTTGCCCCTTCTAAAAAGTCTGTTGTTAAAAAATCGGCTACTGCAGCATCAAAGAAGAAAAAGGTGGATGATGACGATGATGACGACGATATTGATGAAACTCCAAAGAAGAAAACAGCATCGAAAAAAGCAGCTACCAAAAAAAGTAAGGTAGATGACGACGACGATGATGATGACGATGATCTGGATGATGATGACGATGATTTTAATAAAGCGGACGACGACGATTTTGATCTGGACAAAGAATTTGAAGAATTTGATTTGCCAAAATCAAAGAGTAAAGCGCCGAAGAAAAAGTCATCAAAGTCTGATGATTTTGATGTAGACGACGATTTTAAAGATCTCGGATTTTTCGCAGAAGGCGGCGGCGGTGGATTTGATGACGACGACGACGATTTTTAATTAAACAACCTTGCAGGCTTTTGCAAAGACATAATAAAAGTTTCGCCCTTGCAGCAGTGCAGGTAAATGAAATAAAAACAAGGATGCTGAATTGGGCTAAACAATTCAGCATCCTTGTTTTTTTAGATAGCAATGGCTATAGTAATACGGCGGGCCACTATGAGTGCATGGTTGCAGTGGGCGGCGCAAATGAGCTGTCTCCCGATAGTTATTGCGACAGCCTGAAAGGCTTGCAAGCGCTACACGATGCGAATAAAGATTGGCTGTTCGGACATATCAGCTACGATTATAAAAATGAATTGGAGCCGGGGCTTAACTCGCGCCACAGCAGCAAGTCGGGATTCCCGTTGATGCACTTTTTTGTGCCCTTTACCGTTTGTTATATGGTCAGGGGGCAGGCAACGCTGGTCATAGAAACTTTTGGCGACCCCGACGCTGTTTTTGCGCAAATATTGGGCTTGGGGGTTTCGCGGCTACCTGCCTCGCTTCCTAAACTAAATTTTAAGTCGGTTACCGATAAAACAACATACCTCGATACGGTTTGTAGGCTGCGAGCGCATATAAAAGAGGGCGATTGCTACGAAATCAACTATTGCAACGAACGCTATTGCGCCGGTGTGGCAATAGATCCTGCCGCTGTGTTTACTGCGCTCAATGAGCTGTCGCCTGCGCCATTTGCAGCCTACTACAGGTTCCGAAACAACTATCTTATGTGTGCGAGCCCGGAGCGGTACCTTAGTAAAACCGGGGATATCCTGCTTGCTCAACCCATAAAAGGCACGGCCCGTCGCGGCGAAGATGCCGAAGCTGACGCACAAATGAAAATCGCGCTGCAGCACGACCAGAAAGAACGTGCAGAGAATGTGATGATTGTAGACCTGATACGCAACGATCTAGCCCGTAGCTGTGTGGTAGGGTCGGTAGCGGTTGATGAGTTGTTTGGTATTTATACCTTTCCGCAAGTGCACCAAATGATATCAACAATTAGCGGGAAACTAAGGCCCGACTGCAGTCTGACAGATGCAATAAAACACTCCTTCCCAATGGGCAGCATGACCGGCGCCCCTAAGTATAAAGTAATGCAACTAACGGAGCAGTATGAACGATCGGCAAGGGAGGTCTACTCGGGCACGGTGGGATACATTACGCCAGCGGGCGATTTCGACTTCAACGTAGTGATACGCAGTCTTGTGTATAATGCCGATACGCAATATCTCTGCTACCAGACAGGTGGAGCCATAACTTATGATAGCATACCGGAAAATGAATGGGAGGAAACACGCCTTAAAGCATGGGCTATGGAGCGGTTGTTTCAATAGTTTTGCCGTAACATATTCCAAAAGCAAAGCCCCGGAATTTTGTGGTCCGGGGCTTTGCTTTTGTATAGTGTGTTGTTTTTTATTTGTTTTCAATGCCTAATGGCGATTCACCGTCTTTCAGTATGGTTATAGGCATAATGTCGCGCTGATACATCCACGATTCGCCGCCCCAGATAAAGCCGTCGTACTGACCGCTGGCTACAAAAGTGTACTTGCGGTTAGGGTCGTTTACCTGCGATACCAATTTGTCAAAAACAATCATTTTACGTTCTGCATCCCAGTTCATAGATGCCTGCGTATGTTTTTTGTATTCTAGTATAAAACGGTTTATACGCCTGTTAGGGAATACATTACTCGCTACATCAAAAATAGGCGCGCCAAAGCTAACGCCGTTAGCCTCCAATATCATAGGGTCGAGCACTTTTTTGTTGCTGATAGCGCTTGCCTGATTAAATCCGAACATGGTGTACACCTTAATACCCCTAACCTCCTGCGGCATTATGCGATACACTATAGCGCCATACCATTTACGATTGGTAAGAATGCTGTCTTCTGCTCCTTTGCCCAGTTGTTCAGAATAATCCAGCAATCCGAACAGCTTTAGCGTTGGGCCAGGTAACTGTATGGCGCCATAATAACGCTTGGTGATTTGAGATGGCGTAATTTCCCAGTTAAACATTTTGAAGGCATTATCATCGGAATAGATAATGTTGATGAGTTTCTTTAACGTATCGAACGGGTAGTAGTAAGAATTGGGTATTTTCAGCGTTCGAACCAATTGTCGCACTAGTCGCTCGGAGTAGGCTATGTGAGTGTCGGGTAGGAAAGCTTCATACATTGAGTCGGCTGTAAGCACCATAGAGTCTTCCATGATCCTGAATTTCTCCATGTCTTGCGGACTTATAGTTTGGGCTTTTGCAGCGCCACCGCAAACCAGCATTACTAATACACTTATGAAAATAAACGTTTGTTTCATTAGCGGCATTTTTTTCATCAGTTCAAACGTAATCAATTTTTTGTTAAAGATACACAAAAAGGTAACGGTCATTGGCCGGGAGAGCTTTCAGCGCGCGCAGATCAGCGGTAATGCGTAGGCATAACTAATAATGATGGGCAGATAAAAGTCTTTTTTGCCGTTTTTATATTTTTTAAATTGCTTTTGGGTGTCCTCTTTTTACCTTTGACCTTTTAAAGTTCGTACTTACGGTAAAACCCATTATTTTCGAATTAAAATTGACCCGGGATGCATATAGCACAACAAATTTTGTTTATAGTTTGCGCAGTCACAGCTATTTATTTTTTCTCTAAAAAAGTAGCGGAGTTGCGCCGCAACATATTGCTGGGGCGCGATGAAGACCTGACCGACAATAGCAATCAGCGATGGAAAAATATGGTGTTGCTGGCGCTGGGTCAGAAGAAAATGTTTAAAAAACCGCTGCCGGCTATTTTGCACCTTGCTGTATATGCCGGCTTCATTATAATAAATGTAGAGATTCTGGAAATTGTGCTAGATGGCATATTGGGTACACACCGTTTGTTTGCTCCTATGTTGGGTGGGCTGTATTCCTTTCTTATAGGTTTCTTCGAGGTGTTGGCTGCTTTGGTGCTTATAGGTTGCGTTATTTTTTTATTGCGCCGCAATGTAATGAAGCTGAAGCGCCTGAATATGAAGGAGCTTAATGGCTGGCCCAAAAACGATGCCAACCTGATATTAATAACCGAAGTTGTGTTGATGAGCATGCTGCTGGTAATGAATGGCGCCGACCTGGCGCTGCAAGCTCAGGGAGCCGAACATTATCACAGCACGGCTCCGTTCCTCGTGTCCAGTCATCTCACCGGCATGTTTTCTGGTATGTCGCAGGGCGCACTGATAGGCTTGGAGCGCACTTGCTGGTGGTTGCATATTATAGGCGTATTCCTGTTTCTGAATTATCTGCCTTATTCTAAGCATTTGCATGTGTTGCTCGCCTTCCCCAATGCCTACTATGGCAAGCTGGTTCCGCAAGGCGAAGCAAAGAATATGCCCGAAATACAGAACGAAGTGCTGTATATGATGGAGCCCGACAAAGCGCCGCCAGCGCCTGCCGAACCTGCTGAGCCCAGAAACTTTGGAGCTAAGGATGTAACAGACCTAAGCTGGAAAAATCTGCTCGACGCCTACTCCTGTACAGAGTGCGGTCGCTGCACCGATTCGTGCCCGGCAAACATGACAGGTAAGAAGCTGAGCCCTCGTAAAATAATGATGGATACCCGCGACCGACTGGAAGAAGTGGGCAAGAACATAAACGAACACAAAACTTTTCAGCCAGATGGTAAATCGCTGATAAACGATTATATAACCGTTGAGGAACTGCGCGCCTGCACCACCTGCCAGGCATGCGTAGAGGCTTGTCCGGTGTCTATCGATCCGGTGTCTATTATCATGCAGTTGCGTCGTAGCCTGGTAATGGACGACAGCAATGCGCCTCAAGAATGGAACATGATGTTTGGCAACATAGAAAACAACATGGCCCCCTGGAAGTTTAGCCCCGATGACAGGGATGCCTGGGTGAATGGGTAGGGTTGCGTTTGTAATGGAAGTTTCCTGTTAGAAACAATTTTATTTGCCGTGCATTGTGATAGGTACTGTTTTAGGCAATGGTTCTGACAACCCAATCAATTTTTAAAAATCTTGTATAAACTAATTATATGCCAGTAAAATCAATGGCCGAATACGCCGCAAACGGCGAAACTCCGGAAGTTCTGTTTTGGGTGGGGTGCGCAGGTAGTTTCGATCAGCGCGCGCAGAAGGTGACTCGCGCTTTTGCCCAAATACTTGATAAGGTAGGCGTTAAGTTTGCCATTTTAGGTAAGGAAGAAATGTGCACCGGCGATCCTGCGCGCCGAGCAGGCAATGAGTTCCTGTTTCAAATGATGGCCTACAACAATATTAATGTTATGAATGCCTACGGCATTAAAAAGGTGGTAACCATTTGTCCGCATTGCTTCAATATTTTCAAAAACGAATATCCTGCATTGGGCGGCAAATATGAGGTGATGCACCACACAACCTTTTTGCAGGGACTGATAAACGAAGGCAAAATAAAGCTAAAAGACGGCGGCGCATTTAAAGGGCAGAAGATCACTTACCACGATAGTTGCTACCTGGGCAGGGGTAATGGTATATACGAGGCTCCGCGCGAGGTGCTGCAGGCGTTTGATAGCGAACTGATAGAAATGAAGCGCTGCAAAAGCAATGGTATGTGCTGTGGCGCAGGCGGCGCTCAGATGTTTAAAGAAGAAGAAGCCGGTACAAGCCGCGTCAACTTTGAGCGCTCTGAGCAGGCTTTGGAAACCGGAGCTACGGTTATTGCGTCTAACTGTCCGTTTTGTATGACGATGCTTACCGATGGTGTGAAAAACAAAGAAAAAGAAGATTCGGTTAAGGTGATGGATATTGCCGAAATGGTGGCTATGTCTATGGCATAAGCCGGCGAGTTGCTAAGAATGGCGCCCAATGCGACATTGGAAAAATCAGAATTATGAAAAATAAAACTTTAGTATTGGGCGCTTCCGAAAAGCCCGACAGATATAGCAATATGGCCATTATCAAATTGTTGAACCACAATCACGAGGTGGTGGCTGTAGGTAATAAGGATGGTATGGTGAAGACTGTGCCTATTGTAAAAGAATGGGTAAATACACCCGATATAGATACAGTGACTCTATACCTGAACCCACAAAACCAGCAGCCTTACTACGACTATATATTATCGTTGCAGCCCCGACGTATTATTTTCAATCCCGGCACAGAAAATACCGAGCTGGAACGTATGGCTATAAAAAAGGGTATTGATACTATAGAAGCCTGCACGCTGGTACTGCTTAGCACTGGGCAGTACTAGTTTACTTGTGTAGATGTAGCATTTGGTATTGTGTTATCAAAAAAATGATGAAACTCATTGACGTTTGTGAGTAAAATCATATTTCAATTGGCGATTTTACAATTTATTTGACTTTATGGAACAAAAACAACGACCACCGGTACATTATAAAGAATATTTGCAGCTCGATAAAATACTGAACGCTCAATTTCCGGAAAGCGATAAAGAAGGTATTCGGGCCGACGATGAGATGCTGTTTATCATCATTCACCAAACTTACGAATTGTGGTTTAAGCAAATATTGCATGAATTGGGCATAGTGCGCAACATATTTAAGCAGCCCAATATAGAAAACAGCGCGCCAGATATTTACAACAGTGTGCACAGGCTAAAACGTATTTGCCGGATACTGGAAGTAGCAGTAATGCAGATGGGTGTGCTGGAAACAATGACGCCGCTTGATTTTCTTGATTTTCGCGATCTGCTGCGCCCGGCATCGGGTTTTCAGAGTATACAGTTTAAAATGATAGAGGCAATGCTGGGGCTTACTTACGAACATCGTCATGGTAAGGCGTATTACACCTCTCAGCTCGATCAGGGAGATAAAGAAAAGGTGATGAATGCCGAACACGAAAAATCGTTGCTGGTACTGCTCAATCAGTGGCTGGAGCGCATGCCGTTTGTAAAGAGCGAATCGTACTGGCTGGAAAATTCAGGAAGTCAGTTTTGGCTCAAATATCGCGAGGCGTATGCTAATAGCTTGTCGCCGGCCGAAACACATAATTTGCAGGTGTTCGATAATATGTTTGTAGTTGATGCCAACTATCCGCAAGGTCGGTCATTTAGCGCCGACGCTGGTAGAAATGCATTGTTTATTATGTTGTATCGCGACTATCCGTTGCTGCAATTGCCGTACGAATTGCTCAACACACTGCTGGAGATAGACGAATCGCTCTCTATGTGGCGCCACAGGCATATACATCTGGTGCAGCGCACTATAGGTAAGCGGGTAGGCACCGGCGGTAGCACCGGCGCAGAATACCTGCGTGGGGCAGCCGATAGCCATTATGTGTTTAAAGAGCTATCTGAACTTACTTCGTTCTTGTTGCCAAGACATCTGTTACCGCAACTACCCAAGAAGCTGGTAGATGATCTTAGTTACCGTTAGTTTTGATTAGTTAGTCTATAGTAGATAGTCCACAGTAGATAGTCCACAGTTGCGAGTTTTTATATACTTCACTCGCGACTATGGACTATTTACTAATTACTATGGACTGATTACTATCTAATTAAAACGCTCTAAAAAACCACCGGTATATTGTGCGCCTTGTGGTAGTCTATAATTGGCTTGTATGGGCCAAACTTGTGTTGCATGGCTGAAAACGTATCGAGGTATGGACCTGTGCCGTAGTCGATAGGTTTCACCTTAATATCCGGATAGTCGGGTATAGATTTGTCGCGCTTTTCGGGGCGGGGGTGTATGCGGTCGTCGTTTATGAAGGCTGCTACATCTATACATTGCTCGTCGGTAAGGAACGGCTTGTACCAAAACGCCTTTTTATCAGGCATATTAGCCTTAATAAACCTTGCATCCTTGAGCACTCTGTGCGGGCTCGATCCTTTTTGGTAGGCATGTTCGCCCCACAGCGGTGGATAAGCATATGCAACCGAATCGGGCTGTAGCATTCCTTGTCCTGTGGCGCCGTGGCACGATGCGCAATGCTCGGTGTAAATAGCAGCGCCTTTGGTGGGGTCGGCGGGGCGGGTGGGGTAGTCCAGCTCCATGCCTTCGTCGCCCTTCACATGTTGTCCTACCGGCACATTGCCGCTAAGCCACCTCATATAGCTTACCATGGCCACCATTTCTTTACTATCCAAGGGCATGGGGCGACCATTGTGTGGGCGTTCTATGCAGTTATTTATACGCTCAGATAGTGTAAGCACCCTGTTTTCGCGCCCACGATACTGAGGGTAGCGCGCATGCGAACTGAAAAAGTTGAAGCCGTAGGGGCGCGTACCTGCATCGAGATGACAGTTACTGCAGTTCATTTTATTGCCGAGGTATTGCCCAGCAATGCCATCCGGACCTATATAATAGGCTGTATTTGTAATAAGCTGACGGCCATACCTTACCGCATCGCCAAAAGCATCGTGAGGGATAGAAGATGTGTCGGGTGGGGAAAATAGTTCCTGAACATTTTCATTTTTTCCATTTTCTTTCTTTTCGTCTATATTATTGTGTTCACAAGACAAAATACCCAAAATGGCGGCGATAGTTAGCGTAGCTAATAGTTTAGGGTGAGGCATCCCGGTATTGTTAAGTATATCAAAGGTACAACACCAATTGTTACTTATTTGTAATTAAACTGCAAAAAACAAATGGCCATGCTTTTTTTAGCGTATTCCAATAAACTGAAGGGTAGTGTTGAAGCAAAAAATAGTTTAGGTAGCAAATGGCGTGCTAATGCCTAAATCTCCGATGTGGAGAAGTAAATTGATAAAACTAAAAGCCACAATGCGTTAATAAGGTGTGCATAACTGTCTTTTTAAAGAAAATTCACGGAAAAGTAATATCCTGAAAATATTGTGGAAAATTATTTTTGTGACTATGGGCTATTTTTAGCGATTTATTTCGTTAAATTTACCTTTAATTGACTATTATTGTTGCGAGTTAATATTTTTTTCATGATTATGGTTGTCCGATAATAAAAAGGGCAGTTATAGTTATGGTAATACTCTTTAAAAGGAGCAATTGAAGAATGTTGGCGCTACATTGTTTTTAGTTCTTGGTTAAAGTACTTATATTGTCCATTATTTTCTAAAAGTCATCTTTTTATGAAAAAACTTTTCCTTAAAAAACTGTCCATCCTAGTACTGGTGGTATTTGGATGTAGTTTGGTTTCCTCTGCTCAAACGTCCGTTTATTCCTATACAGGGAGTATAACGAATTATACGGTACCGGCAGGTATGACGTTAATTCGCATATCGGCAGCGGGTGCGCAAGGAGGTTCGTCAAGCGCTGGATCAGGTGGTCTCGGTGCAATTATGACGGGTACATTCACCGTTACACCCGGTCAGGTACTTAAGGTATTGGTTGGGGGATCAGGTCAAAATGCGTCAAATACTGGCGGCGGCGGCGGCGGATCTTTTGTTTGGGACAATGCTTCAAGCAGTCTGTTAATTGCAGCTGGCGGCGGTGGCGGCGCAGGTTTAAGCGGTACTACCAACAGCGGAGTTGATGCAGTAACTACAGCTAATGGCACTCAGGGAAGAGCCGGCGTTGGCGGTGGCGGTGTTGGCGGTAATGGAGGAACAGCTCCTTCTCATACATATTATGCAGGCGGCGGCGCAGGATGGTTATCAAATGGCGCCAATGGAAACTATAATTGTGGCGGCGTTGTTTCTCAAGGCGGTACAAGACCGTTATTGGGTGGCGCGGGCGGCGCATACAGCGGTTCTGCAGGTTCAAACGGTAGCGGTGGATTTGGCGGCGGCGGCGGCTCTCAAGGTCGTTGCGGAGCTGTTGGCGGCGGCGGCGGCGGCGGTTATAGCGGCGGCGGCGCAGGTAGCGATGCAGGTAGCGGCGCATTTTTTGCAGGCGGCGGCGGCGGTTCTTTTAGCGCAGGTAGCGCCACTTCATCTAGCGTATCAAATACAGGCAACGGTCAGGTTACTGTTACTACACTATGTTTTGTGCCAACAGGAGGCACTATTACCGGCGCTACCGTTGCATGCGGAGCAGGCGCTAACTTCCCTTTGACGACTACTGGCGCTAGTCCAGGCGGTGTTTGGAGCAGCAGCAACCTTGCTGTTGGTTCTATAAGCAATACTGGCGTTGTTACGAGCGTTAGTCCAGGTTCAACTGTTATCAGTTACACTGCAACAAGTTGTTCTGTGTCTGCTAGCAGCACTTATACTATTACGGTGAATCCACTACCTGCTCCAATTTCAGGTACATCTACATTATGCGCAAATACGTCAACTACTCTTACTAACACATTGTCTCCGGGCGGTGTATGGAGTTCAAGCAACACATTTCAGGCGACTATAGGCAGTACTTCTGGCGTGCTTACTGGCGTTTCCGCAGGAAACCCAACTATTACATATACCCTGCCTACAACTTGCTATGCTGTTAGAACTACTACAGTTAACGCTGCTCCAGATGTAATCACCGGTACGCCTGCAGTTTGCCAAAGCAGCACAACTACGTTGTTTAATACTACTACTGGCGGCACATGGTCTAGCGCAGGTGTTGGCGTTGCGTCTGTAGTATCTGGTACCGGTGTCGTTACCGGCGTTACTCCGGGTACTACTACTATATCTTATACGCTTACCTCTACGGGTTGTGCAGCAACAAGTACTGTGCGCGTTAATGCATTGCCTACTCCATTCTCGCTGATAGCAACTGGCCCAACAAGTTATTGCACTGGCGGCACTGGGGTTCGTGTATTGCTTTCAGGTTCACAAATTGGCGTAAACTATCAGTTGTTCAACAACTCGACTACAATGGGTGGTTTGTCTGCAGGTACTGCAGGAGCTATAGATTACGGTATGCTCACTCCAGCAGGTAGTTATTCTGTGGTTGCAACAAATGCGTCTACAGGCTGTACCCGTTCTATGACAGGCGGCGTAAATGTTGCTATCAATCCATTGCCAGTTGTATACAACGTTGGCGGCGGCGGATCTATGTGCGCTGATGGCACAGGACTCGATATTACATTAGATAACTCACAAACTGGCATTAGCTATCAGGTATACCAGAATGGAACTACCCCATACGGCAGCGCGACATTTGGCACTGGCGGCGCCATTACTTGGCCTGCTATCATGGATCCGGGTGTTTATACAGTATTGGCTTACAATATCTCAACTGGTTGCTCTAACAATATGGCCGGCAGCGCCACTATTACTATCAATGCATTACCTAACGTACAAAATGTAACCGTAGCTAATTCAGGTCACTATTGTTCAGGTGGTATAGGTGTAAACGTTGGACTTGATAATTCTGTACCAGGTATTAGCTATCAGTTATGGAATGGTGTTCCGCTAGTAGGTACTACTGTAGGCAGCCCAAGAACAGGTTCTAGTTCAGCGCTCGATTTTGGTCCAATAGTTCCATCAGGCACTTATTTTGTGCGCGCTACAAACGTAGCTACTGGTTGTGCTATAGATATGGCTAACAGCGTAGATGTTACTCCCGATCCTTTGCCTAATCCATATGTTGTATCTTCTGGCGGTAGCCGTTGTTTCGGCGCTGCGGGCGTTAACATAAACGTTTCACCATCTGATTTCGGTATCGATTATCAACTATACATGGGCACAACCCCAATAGGTTTGCGTGTTTCTGGTAATGGCGGTCTGGTAGATATGGATTCTCATTTTGCCGACGGTGTATATACTGTTGTAGGTATCGATCAGCTTACAGGGTGCAGAAACAACATGACAGGTTCAGCGCGTATCATAGTTAATCCATTGCCAATAATAGAAACGGTAACCGGCGACGGTAACTATTGCCTCGGCGGCGCTGGTTCACATGTTCGTATGTCTCCTTCACAAACAGGTATTGAATATCAGGTAATGTATATGGGCGCTCCTTCAATGACTCCAATGATAGGTACAGGCGGCGCTCTTGATTTCGGCGCTCGTTTCGATACAGGCGTTTATACGATCATTGCTACCAACACATTTACTACCTGCCAGAGCGAAATGGCCGGCAATGCAACTATACTTGTTAACCCATTGCCAGAAGCGCACACTGTAACTATCAGCGGCGACGGTAGCTATTGCGCAGGCAGCGGCGGTGTTCATGTAGGTCTTAATTATTCAAATCTGGGTATCAACTACCAATTATACAGAGGTACTACCCTGATAGGCGGCGTAACAGCAGGTACTAACACTCCTTACGATTTCGGTTTGCAGACTATTGCAGGCAACTACCATGTTGAAGCTACAAACAGCGCTACCGGTTGTGCAAACACAATGTCAAATACAGTAGACGTAGTAGTTAATCCATTACCTACTGCTTACAGCGTTACAGGTAGCGGAAGCTATTGCGCTGGCGGCGCAGGATTGCGTGTAGGCGTTGCAGGTTCTCAGGTTGGCGTTAGCTATCAGTTAATCAGAAACGGTTCAGTTTATGTTGGCGGTCCATTGGCTGGTTCTGGTGTGTCACTTGACTTTGGCGCTCAAACAGCTCCCGGCGTTTACACGGTAATTGCTACAAACAACGCTACTAACTGTACTAAACAAATGACAGGCAATGCTACAATAGCTATCAATGCACTTCCTTCTGTATATAATGTAACAGGCGGCGGTCAGTATTGTGCAGGCGGTTCTGGCGTAAACATTAACATCAGCGGTACTAACACAGGCATCAACTATCAGTTGTACAATGGTTCAACTCCGGTTGGCGCATTGGTAAATGGTACTGGTAGCGCTATCAGTTTTGGTTTGCAAACAGCGGCTGGCACTTACAAAGTAATGGCTATCAATGCAACAAATACATGTAGCTCATTAATGTCCGACAGCGGTATAATTTCAGTTAATCCATTGCCAGCATTGCAACTGGTAACAGGCGGCGGCAATTACTGCACAGGCGGAACAGGCGTTCACATTGGTTTGATGGGATCAGTAACAGGTATCAGCTATCAGCTTTGGAACGGTTCTGCAAGAGTTGGTTCATTGGTTCCTGGTAATACTGGTTCTGACATCGACTTCGGCGTGCAGACAATAGGAGGTTCTTATACTGTAACTGCAATCAATCCTATTACATCTTGCGGTAACACAATGGTTGGCTCAGCTACAATCACTCCTGTATCATTACCTACAGCCTACACAGTTACCGGCGGCGGCAGCTTCTGCGACGGCGGAGCCGGAATGCATGTTCGCCTTACAGGTTCTACTTCAGGCATTAAATACCAGCTTTACAACGGTATCAATCCAGTAGGTACCCCTGTAACGGGCACCGGCGCTTCAATAGATTTTGGTTCTAAGACAGATGCAGGCGTTTACACAGTAATAGCAACAAACCCTGTAACAAGCTGCGTAAATAATATGACAGCAAGCGCTACTATCAATGTTAATGCATTGCCGGTAGCCTACACAGTTACTGGCGGCGGCAGCTACTGCGCAGGCGGAGCTGGTGTAAATATCTCATTGCTTGCATCTGGTTTGGGCAACAACTATCAGTTGTACAATGGTACAACAGCGGTTGGCTTGCCAATAGGCGGTACAGGCGCATCATTAAATTTTGGTTTGAATACTGCCGCTGGCAACTACACTATAGTAGCTACTAATACTACTACAGGTTGCGGAAATACAATGACAGGTTCTGCAAATATTGCAATCACTCCATTGGTAACTCCAGCTGTAACTGTTGCATCTGATATGGGCGCTCTGGTTTGCCCTGGCGTTGTAACTCACTATACGGCTACTCCGGTTAATGGCGGTTCTACTCCTGTTTACCAGTGGATGGTAAATGGCGTATACATGGGCGGTTCAAATACATTCAGCTATGTTCCTGCAAACGGCGATACAGTAGCTGCTACAATGACCACCAGCGCTACATGTCCTTCTACTCCATCTGCAAGCAGCGCAATGGTGATGAGCCTCCGTAGCTATGTATTGCCAGAAGCTGATATCACAGCAAGCACAGGAACCACAATATGCCCCGGCACAAACGTTACATTTACTGCTACTACACTCAATGAAGGCACTACTCCAAGCTACACTTGGTTGAAAAATGGTATCGAAGTGGGTACAGGTAAGACAATCAGCTTTGTACCAGCAAATGGCGATGTAATGATCTTCAGATTGATCAGCAACCAGATTTGCCGCACTAACGATACCGTTTACAGTAACAATCTGTTGATGAGCATTCAGTCAGCAACAGCTCCTGTATTTACCATTACTTCTCATATGGATACTGTAATAGGTGTAGGCGTTCGCGATACATTGAGAGCTGTAGTAGTAGGTAGCGTAGTAGACCTTACTTATCAATGGTACATCAATGGCGCGAAAGTTCGCGGCGCAACCAATGCAAGATTTATTTGCGATACCATCTTCAACAATGATGTTGTTCGTTGCGATGTTACTCGTATGGATCCTTGCGGTGGAGTTACCACTTCACAAGACATCACTATATACTTGCGTAATGTAGGTGTTGAGCAGGTTGCAGGCGCTATCACAAACCTGAACGTTGTACCTAACCCAAGTAAGGGCGCGTTTACAGTGAAAGGTAACATCAACGTAACCGACGATAAAGAAGTGACTTTGGAAGTGGCTAATTTGCTCGGTCAGGTAGTTTATTCAACTACTATTATGACTCATAACGGATCAATGAACGAGCGTGTAACATTACCTAATACATTGTCGAGCGGTATGTACTTGTTGAACGTACATTCTTCTACAGATAAGAAAGTATTCCACGTAGTAATCGAACAATAGTAGATTTCTACCTAATAATAATTCGAAAGGCTACCCGCGGGTAGCCTTTCGAATTATTATTAGGTTTTGGAACTGCAGCTAAACAGGTATACAGAGTTGTGTATTTCGCATTATGCTTATATTATACCAAGTCGATTAAAATACGGCGCCAGCGCATGTCATTGCGCCGTTAGGCGCTAAAGGTTTGTAGTTGCGCTATTTATTATTTATAAGCTGCGCCCCGGAGGGTAGCAACAAATCCCCGCATGGCGATTTTTAATGTCCAAACGGTATTAGATTGTCATTACTTGCAGTTGCTTAGCCCACACGCGCTGTATCTATCAACATACAATAGATAGGTATAGCGTCGCAAAAGCTGTTTTTACGCCTATTAATAATTTTTTGGCTAAACCGGCGTTATCACTACACTTTAGTATTTTTACACCATAACCACCAATAATGAAATTGAACGTAAAGAGTATCTTTTTTGTAATTGTGGCGGTAGCGCTTATTATGCTTCAGCCCTCGTGTAAGAAAGATAAGATACTGACTACCGGCGGCGTATTGACATTTTCAACCGATACCTTAGCTTTCGATACTGTTTTTACTGCGGCAGGCAGCTATACGTCTGGATTGCTTATTTACAATACACAGAGTCAGGAGATTGTACTTAGTTCGGTACAGCTTAAAAACGGGGCAAATTCCTATTTTCATTTAAATGTAAATGGTTTTGAAGGCAATAATATACCTAACCTCAAAATACCGGCCCACGATAGCATTTATGTATTTGCAACCGTAAACATTAATCCTACCGATACGCTTACTCCTTTTCTGGTTACAGATGAGCTCGTAGCAACACTTAACGGTAAACAATTCTCGGTACCCTTTACAGCCTATGGGCAGAACGCACACTATATAATTAGCGATAGCATTTATAGTAATACTACGTGGCTTACAGATAAACCCTATGTAGTAATGCACTCGTGCGTAGTAGGACCCAGAGCTAAGCTAAATATACCACATGGATGCAAGGTGTATATGCACCAGGATGCACGTTTTTTTGTATATGGCGAATTTAATGTTGGCCAGGATAATAAGACGGAGCGTGATAGTGTAGTTTTTCAGGGCGACAGGCTTGATAGGGCCTACTTCGGTTATATAGGTTATCCAGGTGAGTGGGGGGGTATTTACCTTGTACCTGGTGGTTTGGGTAATATTAAAGATGCAGTTATCAAGAATTGCGGAGGTTCAACCCGTTACTACAACTATGGCATACCGTCGGCAGCGATTGAGGTGGATACCGCGGCTTTATTGGTAATAAAGAATTCTACGGTTAAGAACTCCATTGGTTATGGGATATTGAGCATGCAAGGTAATGTTGTGGCAACAAACTGTCTGGTGCACACTACAGGCGCACAGGCTCTTGCAGTGATAAAAGGAGGATTCGATTCTATCACCAATTGTACTTTTGCCAACTATGGCTCGGGTGCAATTTCTCATGCCACAAACGGAACCGTAGCTATACTCAACTATTTCAATAATGGCGACGGCACCTGGAATCCCGGCGACCTATATGCTGTACTCACCAACTGCATTGTATATGGTACGCTGGATAGCGGAGAAACAATTTGCGATTCGCTTAAAGGCGCTACTGCTACCCTAAAGTTTAATAATTGCCTGTTGAATATGGGCACGCGTATCGAACCGTTTGTGCAAATGAATAACTGCATTATCAGTCAGGCGCCTACATTCAAGTTCGATCCATTATTTGTTAATACTTCGGTGGGTGATTTTCATTTACAATCATCCTCGCCGGCATTAGGTAAGGGTGTTAGCGTACCCGGGGTAACTAATGATTTAGATGGTAATATGCGCCCTGGTAGCGCTGTAGATATTGGTTGTTATCAGCGGCAATAGTTTGCATAAATGATAAAGTCGCGGGTTTTGGCTCGCGACTTTATTATTTATGCAAAATTCATTCAGTTATTTAGCCGTCAGGCCCATCCAGTCCATTGCGTTTTTGTAGAGTAGTTTATTCTTCATGTCAGCAGGATACGCGCTGCTTTCGATGAGTTTTCCGGGGTGGTGTTCACCAAGCGGGAACGGATAATCGCTACCCATACATATTTTGTCGTGCCCCATAATATCTATTGCAAAATCGAGCGCTTTAGGGTCGTGTACAAGCGCATCTATCCAAAACTTGCCTATATAGTCGCGAGGGTTTTTGGGATTGTCTATAGCGCAAAGGTCGGGACGCACGTTGAAACCATGTTCTATACGGCCAATGGTAAGAGGGAAACTACCCCCGCCATGCGCGAAAGCAATACGTAGTTTGGGGTATTTTTCGAATATGCCGCCAAATATCAATGAGCAAATAGCTCGACTGGTTTCGGCGGGCATACCTACCAGCCAGGGCAGCCAGTAGCGTTGCATATCGTTTTCCCCCATCATCTCCCATGGGTGTACAAACAAACAGCAGCCTAATTGTTCGGCCGCTTCCCAAAAAGGATGGAACGATGGATCGCTAAGGTTTTTGTTATTGATGTTAGATCCTATTTCCAGTCCCGGCATTTTCAGTTCGGTAACACAGCGCTCCATTTCTTTGATAGCAGTATCTACATCTTGCATGGGCACAGTGCCTATGCCCATGAATCTATTGGGGTGGTGGTCTACACATTGGGCTATATGATCGTTGAAAAACCGCGACGTTTCGAGGGCATGTTCTGGTTTAGCAAAGTAGTTGAATAAAACAGGTATGGTGGAGAGTACTTGCATGCCTACCTCTGTCATATCCATTTCCTTTACGCGCGTATGCGGGTCCCAGCAGTTCTGATCTATTTCACGAAACACCTTATCTCCTTTAATCATGCGTGCACAGCATGGTTTGTGATGTTCCAGTCTTATAAATTCACCATATCCAAACTTTTGAAACCAGTTTGGTATATGTTCGGGCATTATGTGGGTATGTATATCTATTTTCATGGCGTTTCTGTTTTGCTTGCCTGCTATTCTAATGGTTGTGTTTTTAGTTTATGGCCTGTGCCAGATCGTTTATAATGTCGCCAATGTTCTCCATGCCCACGCTCATACGTATCAACCCGTCTGTAATACCGAACTCTAAGCGTTTTTCGCGCGGCACCCCCATGTGGGTTGACGATGCTGCGTGGCATACCAGCGTGTCGCAGGTCCCGAGCGATACAGCATTTGTGCACAATCTTAGGCGGTTAATAAAATTAACGCCTGCGTCGAACCCGCCTTTCAGCTCAAAACTCAACATGGCTCCTGCATGCCGCATTTGTTTCTGCGCGATAGCATAATCGGGGTGCGAACTGAGTCCAAGATAATTAACGCGCTCCACCAGTGGGTGGTTATGCAGAAAATCAGCGACAGCGATAGCATTTGCACAGTGGCGTTCCATGCGCAGTGCAAATGTGCGCAGCCCATTGGTGAGCAGAAAGGCATCGAACGCATTGCTGTTGCCGCCGAGAAGTCGGTGCATTTTGGTGAGTCCTTTGTTCATTCTATCCATATCCTTACCTACAAGTACGCCGCCTATTGCTGTGCCGTGGCCATTCAGGAATTTTGTAGTTGAATGCATAACATAGTCTACTGCATACTTGAATGGTTGCTGTAGGTAGGGCGTGGCAAAGGTATTGTCGGCGCATACCACAAGGCCGTGTCGCTTGCCTATAGCTGAAAGCGCCTCCAGATCCACACATTGAAGCGTTGGGTTGGCCGGCGTTTCTATGTGCATAAGCGCTATTGCGCTATCTGATTGTATGGCGTTTTCCACAGCTTGCAAATCATGGAAATCGACTATTACGGAGTCTATACCCAGGTCGGGAAGTATTTTTTCTACCAGCTCGTGCGTGCCGCCATAAAGCGATTGATGCGTAATTACTTTTTGTCCGGCTTTGAGATTGCCCATAAGCATGGTGCATAAAGCCGCCATGCCCGATGCATGCAAAATAGCTTTTAACTGTAATTGGTTGCCGTTTTCGTCTTTCAATCCATAGGCTTCCAGCAAGGCTATTTTTTCTTCGGCTTCTGTAATTGTAGGATTGCCCCAGCGGCCATAAATGTATCCCTTCTCATCGCCTTTAAACACGGCAATTGCTTGTTCTGCTGTATCGAATGTGTATGTGCTCGATGTGTATATGGGCGTAAGGTGTGCGCGATTGCTCTCTGCTGAGTGCCCGCCATGTATACATAATGTATCTATACCTAAGTCTTGGGGCAATGAATTGGCCATGTTATTTTATTTGGCGTTAAAGTTACAAAATAGGGTGAACCAATATGCAAGCCTCAAATCCGAATCTCTATTTATGAAGGAATATCAAAAGCTGTTCATTTTCTGGTTTATTTTACGATAATGAAAAATAGTAAAGCTATTATTTAAAGTTGTTTAGCTATCTTTGCGGTGCGTTTTGTTTGGCAGGGTAAATTGTATAGTAAGTGAAAAGTAAATTGTTGGAAACAAAGCGATAGTCAGTTAGGTAAACTTGATATATTTATGACATTCGTAACTGAAACCGGCAAGGATATAGAAAAAGCGGCGAAGCTGCTTACAGAAGGATCGTTAATAGCTATACCTACAGAAGCAGTGTATGGGTTGGCTGGTAATGCACTTAATGAGGCTGCGGTTGCCCAGATTTTTGAAGTTAAGAAAAGACCTGCTAACAATCCGTTGATTGTTCATATACATGATATAGATCAGTTGAACGGCATTGTGCGCCATACACCCGATTTGGCATTGAAATTATTTGATGCGTTTAGTCCCGGACCACTTACCATTATTTTACCTAAAAGCACAGCGGTGAGCAGCCTGGTATCTGCAGGGCAGAATACTGTGGCAGTGCGTATACCCGATAATAAGATTACCTTAGATTTACTTCGTTTAGTACAGTTTCCGCTTGCTGCTCCCAGCGCCAATACTTTTATGAGTATTAGTCCTACCCGGCCGGCGCATGTGTTAGCGCAGTTGGGCGGTATGATACCCTACATTTTAGATGGGGGTAGCTGCAATCGTGGCATTGAGTCTACAATAGTAGGCATAGAGGATAACAGGATTGTTGTTTACAGGTCGGGGGCGGTATCAGCAACTGAGTTGAGCCGGTTGGGAGTAGAGGTTGTACCTGTTTCTAACAGCGCCGGAGTGCGCGCACCGGGAATGTTTAAAAAGCACTATGCGCCTAAAACAAAGTTCATACTTACCAATAGCTTAACGGAAACGGTAGCCATGTATGAAGGTAATTCGATAGGCTTGCTAACTTTTGGGGATGGGGTAGTGACAGGTAATTTTGAAGTTGTACGCAATTTAAGTACTTCAGGCGATGTAAATGAAGCTGCTTACAACCTGTATGATGCACTTTTTGAACTCGATAATTTATCGCTCGATTTTATTATTTGTCCCTTTTTACCCGACTGCGGTATTGGTGTAGGTATAAATGACCGACTGCAAAAAGCAGCAACAATTATTATTAACTAAACGCTGAAATATGAATTGCTCATTGTTGATTGAAAATTTGACTAATCCGGCTCTACTGTTTTTTGTGCTGGGTATTATTGCCGTATACTTAAAAAGCGATCTCGAAATACCGCCCAATTCCTCTAAGTTTATTTCATTGTACTTGCTGTTCTCCATTGGTTTTAAAGGTGGGCAAGAGCTGTCGAGAGAAGTGTTTACCAGTGAAATAATATGGTCAATGCTTTTTGGTATATGTATAGCCATGTTGATACCTGTGTACACGTTTTTTATACTTAAGCGAAAGCTCAATATTTTTGACTCGGGGGCTATTGCTGCAGCCTATGGCTCAGTTAGCGCCGTAACTTTTGTTACAGCAGTATCATATCTTGATATGAAACAAATAGCCCTTCACGGGCACATGGTAGCTATAATGGCGCTTATGGAGGCGCCAGCAATAATCATTGGATTGTTACTGATATCGATGTTCAATAAAGAAGATAAAACTGAGGTTGACAATGGGTCGGTTATTGCACATTCGTTTACCAACGGTAGTGTGTTGTTGATACTGGGTAGCCTGATAATAGGCTATTTGGCAAATGCTAAACAGGCTGAAGGAATTAAGCCATTTACAAATGATATTTTCAAGGGTTTTTTGGCAATTTTCCTGCTTGATATGGGAATAACCAGTGGCCGAAAACTAAAAACTTTTTTTGCTTTCGGCTGGTTTCCTATGATTTTTGCTATTGTTATACCAATAGTTAATGGCGTTATTTTTGCCTTGCTTAGTTCGTTTGTAACTAATGATTTATCTAACAGATTTATATTTTCCGTGTTAGCGGCCAGCGCCTCGTATATAGCCGTACCTGCAGCAATGAAAATTACTGCCCCTAAAGCTAATCCGGGATTGTTTTTGCCCATGGCGCTCGCGGTTACTTTTCCTGTCAACATCACCATTGGCTTACCCTTATACTTCTATATAGCGCAACATTTTTAATATGGTGGTTTTTTGCCGTTTACTTAATTAGCTTTTGTGTGAACAACAAACCAGTCTCCCTATTGTGAACGGACAATATATATACGCCGCTGGGTAGCGATTCCGTGTTTATTATTTGGCAGTCCCGTCCGGTAAATACGTTTTGTCCGTTTGCATTATTAATAGTTACTGCAAATGGCGGCGCGCATGTAATATTAACAACATTTTGCATGGGGTTTGGGTATACTGCTACCTTTGGTGTGCCAGTACAGATGGGTACGTCGCTGCCATTATTTAATTTTACCATCCAGAAATCTGAGTTAAAATCTGTTCCGTGCTTACCAGTTACATCGCCATCGGCCGAGCTGGTATATCCTGCTACAACATATCCTCCGTCAGAAGTTTGGTTAACATCAAAAGCCCATTCAAGCGATAATCCACCAATACTTTTTTGCCAGAGAATATTGCCATCTTGAGTCAGTTTTACTATCCAGAAGTCACCACCTCCATGGTTTCCGGTGACATCGCCGTCGTTAGGGCCACCTGCTCCAACAATTACATAGCCGCTATCCGTTGTTTGGATTATTTTTCCAGCTTTGTCGTAGTCGCTGGTTCCATAGCATTTTTGCCATACAATCCTTCCTGTATCATTTAGCTTTACTACCCAATAGTCTTCCAGGTTATGGTTGCCGGTTACTTGGTCGTTGCGGGAGTCTGAGCCGGCAGAAAGTATATAACCGCCATCGAATGTGCCAGAGATACTTACTCCATAGTCGCTGCCGGTTCCTCCGTATGATTTACTCCATAATAGTCCGCCGTTGCGGTCAGTCTTAAATACCCATACGTCCCAGCTACCGTGACTTTGCATTACGTCGCCGTTTGCTGTTCTGCTTGTTCCGCATACAATAAATCCGGAATCTGGAGTTTGATTAATGTCGTGAATAGATTCGTAGTCGCTGCCGCCATAAGTGTTTTGCCATGTAATAGCGCCTGTTGCCGATAACCGAACAAGCCAGCCATCGTGAAAGCCATGGTAGCCGCTCACATCGCCATTTGATGATACGGTTGCGCCAGCAACCAAGTAGTCACCTTCGAATGTTTGAACAACGGCATAAGCTTCATCGTTTCCCGATCCACCGAGTGATTTCTGCCACATAATGCTACCATCGGCAGCAAGTTTTACCACCCAAGCATCGTAATTGTAAACGGAATCGCCATGCGTGGTAGTAGAGGAGTCGCCATGGTGACCTGATACATCGCCATCGTCCGATGTACTGAACCCCGCTATGATATAGCCATTATCGGCAGTTTGCTTAATGGATTTGGCTACATCTTTGCCCGTGCCGCCATATGTTTTACTCCATTCTGTTGCGCCAGAAGCAGATAATTTGATGATCAAAAACTCTGAACTGTCATGTCTGGCTAAAACATCGCCGTCTGTTGATGAGGTAACCCCTGCCATAATATATCCGCCGTCTCTGGTTTTACTGACGCAATATCCTTCATCGCTCGAAGAGCCGCCAATTGCTTTTTGCCAGGCTATAGCAGGCGCCTGACCAGATGCCGAATATAGCACAGAAAAGAAAAACAGTAACAGTAACAGATAATGTTTGTTCATCGCTTTGTTGGGTTTAGAGTGTGCAAATACTAATGTTTATATAAATTAATGTTTCGGGAGTAGGGGCAAAGCTGCTACAATTTCATTTTTTGTATCGATTGTTGTGTGTAAAATAGCGTAGCAAAATTAGCGCCAGCTATTAGGTATAGCAATAATTGGTTGTTTTTTCAGGGTGGTAGTTTTGGGCGATTCTTGTTAATAGCCTAACCAGCCAACTGCAATAGGATAGTAGTTGTTATTAGATTATTGATGTTTACCCATTTTATAAAAATGCTGCGTTGAATTGGCAATCAGGAAAATGTTGCTGAAAGAATCATATACTATTCACATAGTAGGGCTGCTCGTGCAACTGCACTAATAGCAATTATCGAATTGTTAGGAGCGGACAATACATCATTTATACCGATAATTGGCGCGCCAGCCAGCGCTTGAACTTTTTTTTACTGTGCGTACTTTCTGAATTGTTGTTGGTTTAAATGGTTTATCAGAAACTTTTGTCAGAAAAATATACCATAGCTCCAAATACTACTAATGTTAGGGGTGAGGAAGTGTGTTTCTACAGATATCTTTGCCCAATAAGGTTAGGTAAAGCAACTGGTTATAGTCTTCGGTATTACAAGTATTGAAAATACACGATTGTGTTTCTGTCTTATTTAGTGCAATATGTGCAGAAATATTTGTTTCAATTTGCGATAAGAATTATGTAACTTCAATTACCTAAATAGAAAACAACGACACTAATGTACTCAGGTATTCTTAGCTATAACCTTACCGACCTGCCTCAGAACCAGAGTAATCTGTTGCTGCTGGATACGGGGCCTGAAAAAGCGTTTGATAACTTAGTTAGGCTGGCCAATCTAATTTGTCACACTCCGGTTTCTTTTATTGCCATTTGCGACAAACAGCGACTATGGCTGAAGGCAAAACAAGGTGTTGATCTACAAGAAATACCTGTGTATCGAGAATTGAGCGAGGTGTCGTTATTTCCTACAGATTTAACCGTAATTAATGATTTAAGCCAACGAGCAGAGTTTAAATACCACCCTTTGATAAATTCGCTAAACGGTGTATTGTTTTTTGCAAGTCTGAAAATTAGGGATGTCAATGGTATTTGCGTTGGCTATTTTTGTATCGCCGATACCTTTCCCCGCGAATTCTCTGAAACGCAGTCGGAGTCCTTTCAGCTATTAGGTAGCCAACTTACTGAGTTGCTGAACAATCGAAAGAGGATAATTGAACTGAGCCGAGACAACAGTGATTCATCTGCAAACCGGGAACAGGTAGGTTCTATTTTTCAGAATGCAATTGCTTCAGTTGTCGTCGTAGATAGCAGGGGCGTCATTTTACAATGGAATTTAAGGTCGGAAGCAATATTTGGGTGGGCAGAACACGAAGCAGTAGGGCGATATCTGCATGAACTAATTATTCCCGAAAAACAAATTAATGATTATCTGGCAGCCATAGTGAACTATGTTAGCCACAACCAGGAAAGCCACAGAATTTTTGAACTTACTGCTGCAACAAAAAATAAGGGCGAGATCGAAATAGAATTAGGCATTTCGCACATGCTTGCCGGGGGACAGAATCATTTTATTAATTTCATTAGCGATATTTCTGAGCGCAAATCCGTATTGCGACGCCTCGATGAGCAAAAAGCATTTTACGAAAATATATTAAACACCATACCTGCCGATATCGTAGTTTTTGATCCCAATCACCGATACCTGTTTGTGAATCCTGGGGCCATAAAGGACGAACAACTCAGAAAGTTTATTGTTGGAAAGGATGATTTTGAGTACTTTGAATACAGAAAATGGGATCTTGACGTAGCGCAGCTAAGGCGAGAACAATTTTTGCAGGTAGTAGAGTCGGGAATAGCAAAGCGTTGGGAAGATAATAGGGTAGATCCTAATGGTAATTTAATCACCCATCTGCGTATTTTATTTCCTGTAAAAGATGAGTTACAAAAGGTGTCGTTTGTAATTGGTTTTGGTATAGATATTACCGATAGGAAAATAATGGAAGACAAGCAAGAGCAACTGGTAAAGCAGTTGTCGGCCCAAAACCTGCAGTTGGTAGATTTTTGCAATATTGTATCCCATAACTTGCGTGGTCCGCTTGTTAATATTGCGATGTTGGTAAGGTTTATTGAAGAAAGCGCCAGCGACGAAGAACGCGGTATAATGATAGGTAAGCTGAACCCTGTATTGGCAAATTTGAATAGTACGTTTAATGAACTCGTAGAGACTGTGCAGGTAAGGCAGGACGTGGATATACCCTACGAACTTAATAAACTTGATGAAATATTGCGGCGGATAATCGTTGGCTCTGAGGTGCAGATTGTTACAGCCGGAGCCAACATTGTAACTGATTTTACCGATGCGCCATATATTTTAGCGCCCACTAAATACCTGCAGAGCATTTTATACAACCTGCTGAATAATGCACTAAAATATAAATCGCCCCTGCGACCACCCGAAATTGCAATAACTACCAAAAATACAGGCACATCTATTTTGCTTTCTGTAGCAGACAATGGCTTGGGTATTGACTTAAACAGACATAAAGAGAAGATATTTAAAATTGGAAAGGTATTTCATCGGCATCCAGAGGCAAAGGGTTTTGGTTTGTTTATGACCAAAACTCAGGTGGAAGCGATGAATGGGCAAATATGGGTGGAAAGCAAGCCCGAAGTAGGTACTACCTTTTTTATCGAATTTAAAAACCAAAACTTATGAAAACGGTAAGATTAATGATTGTAGATGATGATGAACTTGTGTTTTTTCTAACTTCAAGGATGATCGCGGCGTTGCATCTGCCTACCGAGGTGATTTCGTGCACAGATGGGTTGGAGGCAATCACTTACTTCAAGAATAACATAAATAATGCAGACGAGTTGCCCGATGTGGTATTTTTAGACCTAAGTATGCCCATTATGGACGGGTGGGAGTTTTTAGATGAGTACTCAGTATTGCGTTCAGGTATTGCAAAGCAGAATACCTTATATGTGCTTTCATCCTCCGTGTCGCCACATGATGTAGAGCGGTCGAAGCAATATTCGTTTGTTGTAGATTTTTGTGTAAAACCATTGAGTAAGGATCTCATACATAAAATACTTACCGAACTAATTGCACAGCAATAATAAAGCGCGCTATTTATGATGAACAAATAGCGCTTTATGCCACTAATAAAGCTGGTCTATTAAACGTTAGTTACATCGCTTTGTAGCGTTATTTTTTTGATAATCGCTATTTGTCCTAAATGATAATGGGCGTGCTCAATAATACCATGTAAATTGCGGTAATAGGCGCCGTATTTCTCGTTGGTGAAATGTTCGTGGATTTTCTCGTCAGGCAGACTTTCAACGAGTTGCGCGAATGTTTCTGCTTCGGCCCAAATGCTGTTCAGGAAATGTTGCCATTCGTCGTCAGTGGCAATGCTTGGGAGATCGAAACTGTATTTGTCGTGCGCATCCAAGGGGCCGCCCTGCAATACCTTTGTAGCTGCCCGTACGTAGTAATGCATGTGGTAAACAAGAACCGAGATGGTATTTAATCCATTTACTTGCATTGTTGCTTGCTTCAAGGTCACGGTTGTTAGCGTATCTCTTAGGTTTACGCAAGTCCAGTTGCCACCAAAATACACTTCCCTGAAATGTTTTGCTATATGCTGAGGAATATTCATGAGTAGTTACAATTATGGGGTAAAATTAGCGTTTGTAGTTTTTGAGCGCAACGATTGTTAACTACAATAATTGAGCTTTTTACTACAGGTTGGTATTTTCCATTTACGATTTGAATATGTGCTCAGTAAAAATAGCGCTAGCAGATGCAAAATGATTATAGTCGCCAAAATTTCCAAAACGGTTTCTTTTTATCAGGTGTATCATCATCGTAGCGTTTATGCCTCCCAATTTCTGCGCCTTTAGTATCAATATTGAAATAGAACTTGATCCATTCATCCGCATCAGATGTGGGATGGTAGGAATAGCCACTAACTATGTTGCCATTGATCTCCAGTTCTTTGATGCCGTCAAAAGATAAACGTGTACTTGCCCAAACTGAACCATCGCTATTGATTATTACTAAATTTGTGTTATCTGCAGCTACATATCTTCCATCTTCGGTTCGAAGTAGATCTGTTATCGCTGTTCCAAAAGTAGTAATTGCATTTTGCTGATCAGCACACATTACATAGCCTTGTCCGTTTGCGATAACTACGATTTTACCAGCCGATGGAAGTTCGAAAATAGTTGAGAAATTTGACCAGCCTATCTTGAAATTTGCGACCCAATTAGTACCATCGCTTTTTGTAAACCTCACTACAAAACCTTCACTGAATAATTGCTCATCATTTTCAGAGATCGAAACATACATTGGCCCATAGGGAGGAAGACCCTTTAAACATTCGTATCTTTTTGCGGTTTGCATGGGTATTTTTAATGGCATAGTTCTAAATGCCCTGCGATATTACAAACAAAAACCCTTGCTCAGC
This sequence comes from uncultured Bacteroidota bacterium, assembly GCA_903882805.1. GTDB lineage: Bacteria > Bacteroidota > Bacteroidia > Chitinophagales > Chitinophagaceae > Nemorincola. Next base: position 34,336 of record CAIRYK010000046.1, read on the forward strand.
AAGGGTTTTTGTGGGAAGTAGTTCGACCTGGATTCGAACCAAGACAAACAGAGTCAGAGTCTGTTGTGCTACCGTTACACAATCGAACTGTTTTGTTTCGGTGTGCAATATTAGCAGATTTTTCAGAAAAAGCCAAAAAATGACTTGTATAAATTTTGGTTGTTCGGGTGCAAAAGATGAGTGTTGAGATGGTATTTATTTAATATGCCCCGAAAAAAGTTTGTTTTACTGACTTTAACAGGGCGCTCATACTCTATAATATGGGCTGCTCATTGTATGTGTTCTAAGAGTGAGGTTTTTTTGATATATATCATATTTTTCCAGCAAAAAGTCGCATCAACACTATCTGTATTTGGGCCCTAAAGCTCAAACAAGCGCAATGTTAATCTTTGCTCCGTATTTTGGTATAGTAGACGTATAAACCTAATAAGCCGATTGCTATCTCGATAATGGAAAGCAATTTATGGTTTTCATGTTTTGTAAAGCCCCTAAGCAGCGAAGTGCAACTGCCAAAAAATAGTAGGAATGCAAAAATTCTCTGCGCTGGTTTGGGGTGTTCGTTCATTGGATATCAAATTTATAGGATGTTCACAAAGTTTGAACTCAACTAAGCAGGTATAAGCGCTAAATCTGTAATGTTATCTATAGGCGATTATGTGATATGCCTGTTAGTTTGTGTTGATAGTATTTTGGGTAATAGGAGGGTTGGGAGTAAAGTTACACACAGTGCGAGTAGTATGTGTAGCAATTTAATGTGTGTTAAATTGGGTTTAGTATTCCTACAAATTATTAGGTTGATAAATAGTATGCAAGGCTGCGGCGCAACCGACGGATTAGTTTTTTAAACACTGCTATTTCTTGGTAGCAGCAATTATTTTATCCATCAGTAAATGAAGTTTCCTGATTTCCGCCCTGCCATTTTCTTCACCGCACGAGCATGCCGTTACTATAACCAGCTCTAAATCGGGAACAATGCAAATGAGCTGGCCGCAAACGCCGCTTGCCACATAAACCTGGTGTTTGTTCGATTGTCTGCGCCACCAGAAATATCCATAGCCGTTTGCGCCGGGAAGCACATCCCAGTAATTGAGCTGCGCTTGTTTTGCTGTCGATTCTTTCACCCAATTTTCAGAAATAATTTGTAGTCCGTTAATTTTACCTTTTTTTAGATATAGTATCCCGAACCGCATCATGTCATGAGCCGTAAAATACATATCGCAGCCGCCAATGTATCGGCCCATTGCATCGGTGTTCCAGCGTTGCAGTTTCATTCCGGCGGGGGCAAACAAAAAAGAATCCGCAAATTTCCATAAATCAAAGGGTATATGCCGGGCAAGCGCTACCCCGAAAGTGTGTGCGCCACCGCTGCAATAGTTAAATTTTTTGCCTGGCGCATATTCCTCGGAAAAGGGGAGATCTAATGTGAAGCGTACGGGATCGGATGAATTGACAAATGCCTGACAGATAGGTCCGAAATCGTTCCATTCCAGACCTGTTTGCATGGTTATTAAATTTCGCAAAGTCAGGGTTTGTAGTATTGAATCATCCCTTTTCATATCTTCTGCAAACCATGTTCCCGGCGTGTGTCTGTTCAAATTATAATTTGGCAACGCATCCAACACTTTTGTGTCAAGAGTTTTTAAATATCCTTGCGCCATCGCTACGCCGGCTATCGCAGAAAGTACGCTTTTAGAGGCCGATTTGATATTGAAAGTACTGTCGCGATTAAAGTTGTGGAAGTATTTTTCGTAAATAAGCGCGTCCTTTTGCCAAATCAGAAATGCATCGAGGTTGGGTACTTGCTTCGACGCTTCAACTGCAATAGTCTTTAAAAAACCAGCGGCATATCCGCGACTTTCAGGCAAAGCGGTGGGAAGTGATTTACCCGTGTTTTGCGCTGTCAATTGCAAGGGAATAATTAGGAATAATAGGTATAGGTTGCGCATATTGTGTGCAAAGTAGAAACTATAAACTGTAAATTACAAAGAGGGATGTTTATAGCGTCTATACGAAGCCAACAGATAATGTAGGGCGAAGATATGTAAATTTAGTGTTTGCCGTTGTTTGTCTCAAAGCCAACTATCGATGGAAGGGTTGTTATTGATTGCTCTATATTTGAGTTTGTTTCATTTTTTAGAAGGCAATTAGCCGGTTTATTTAGGAGAATAGGGTATTGGCTCAGCAATCTTCTCAATCATTCCTTTAAAGATTAATCCGTGAAATGGTAGCACAGAGTACCAGTACAGTCTGCCCAACACACCCAATGGTCTGAAAGTAGCCGTTTGAGTAAGCAGGTTGTTTTTGTCGATTTTAAATTCTAGCCAGGCCTCACCGGGTAACTTCATTTCTGCATACAGAAGCAGCCGTTGTTCATTTTTGTTAGCCAATAGCACGCGCCAAAAATCGAGCGCTTCGCCGGATGCCAGTTCGGTGTCGCTCTTCCTACCTCGCCTCATGCCTACACCGCCGGCAAGCTGATCTAAGAAGCCTCGTAGTTTCCAAAGCCAGTTGCCATAATACCATCCCGTTTTACCGCCTATTGCCCAGATCTTTTCAAGAGAAGCAACAGGGTTACTAATGTTCATCGTTCGTATATCTTTGAAACAACCGTTAACTGGCACTTCAATATATTTTGAAAGCCCGCCTGTAAATATGGCGCTTGTTTGTGCATCTTTCCAACTGGAAAGTACTTGGTTTTGTTCTATTCTGTCGAACGCCATTTCGATGGCAGTTTCATATTTGATGAGTTTAATGCCAAGCAGTGCAGCTAAATTGTTAGGTGTACAAATTACCTCAATTTTCATGCTGTTAACCAGGTTTTTTGCAAGGGCGAACGAAGTAGCAGTTACAAAATATAACCAATACGACGAGATTTTAGGCGTCATTACCGGTACAATTACTATGCTCCTTTTTAATCCTCTTATTTTAGCAAAAATTAAAAGCATCTCCTTGTAACTTAATACGTCGGGCCCGCCAATATCGTAACTTTTATTGTAGGTTTCTGTTTTACCTAATACGCCAATCAGAAATTCTACAACATTGCGAATGGCAATGGGCTGACACTTTGTTTTTAGCCAACTTGGCGTAATCATAAACGGTAACTTTTCAACCAAATCGCGGATTATTTCAAAAGAAGCGCTGCCAGACCCTACTATTATGCCAGCCTTTAAGGTAGTCAATGCGAAAGTAGAACCAGACAAAACTGTTTCAACGTTTTTGCGGGAAGATAAATGCTTAGATAACTCGCTTGCATTGCTAATACCGCTGAGGTACACAACCTGCTTTGCGTTTGTTTGCTCTATCCTGTTTTTGAAATTAGTTGCGCAGACCGCCTCCATATTTTCAAAGTCGCCTGTTTCGGTCGACATCGAATGAATCAGATAGTACGCAACATCTATGTCATTGGGGATTTGTTGTAAGGTAGCGCTATTCAAAAAATCAGCTTCAATTACTGTCAGGTTTTGCGCCGAATAGTTTTTGTAATTGAACCTGTTCTTGTCTCTCACACAGCAAATTACTTCATGCTTATCGCCTAAAAGAACTGGCAAAAGTCTTTGTGCAATGTATCCTGTAACACCAGTGAGTAGAATCTTCATAAAGTTAAATTACTCGTTTTAAGTGTTTTCAGAACAGCGCAACAGGTAGTAAATATAGCCAATAAACGGGTCATTTACATAGAAAGTTGGTAGAAAATGGTTATGAGAAAGTGCATTGGAAGCAAAGCCAGTCATTTGATGATAAGCATTTAGTAAATTGGAGACGCTGGCTTGCATAAAAAAACATCGTCCGAAATAAAAAGCCTTGAAAGTGTTAGCTATCAAGGCTTTTCTAAGTTACTTGGTTAAGCGTTTTCACGATCTCGATATCATCCTTGCATTTGGGTGTCATTGCCTAAATACCTTGGTATAGCAGGTGTTTGTTCAAATGCGTTAGCTGTAGTATTCCGTGCGAACATTATTAACCTATATCAGGCAATGCTATTAATAAGTGCGCTTGTTGCTTGGGTAGGTCTAATTCACCTCGGTAGCCGTGTGGTTTTTACTGTATGGTTGATTTTGTAGTAGTTATTAATGCGCACTTACTTGATATTGGCTAATAACTGCTCCAGATAGGTGAGTGTCATGGTGAAGCCTCCCTGAAAGCCCATTTCAATCATTTTTTCCATTTGCTCGAGCGAATCATGTTTTATTACAATACTCACTTTTGTTGTTCCATTTTGTTCGCTAAAACTCAAGTCCCAATCAGTGCCCGGCAACTCAGGGTTTTCATCTTTGTCTGCAAAGGCGTTTATCATTTTGAAGTTGGTTTTCGGGCTAATGGACACAAATTTTTGTAGCGACCAATGCTCCTGACCCTCTGGGCTTACCATAGCGTAGAATCTATGCCCACCAACTTTGAAATCCATGAATTTTGATTTTGATAACCATGGCTTGGGCGCCCACCACTGGTCGAGGATTTCTTGTTTGGTAAAAGCATCCCATACCAGCGATAGGTCGGCATCAAATTCTTTGTTTACGAATGCCGTTTTTGATGCTTTGTCTACGATAAAATCAAATAGCAGATTCTTGCTCATTTTTTTCTTTTTTTATTGTTGATAATAAATTGTCGAGTTGATTGAAACGCGTTTCCCAGATTTTGCGGAATTGTGCAAGCCAATGGTCTACCTCTTTCATTTTATCTATTTCGAGTTGGTAATAGATTTCTCTTCCTTTCTGATCGCTGGTGACCAATCCGCACTCCTGCAGAATTTGTATGTGTTTTGACACAGTTTGCCGCGTAGAGTCGAATTGTTCGGCTATGGCATTGGGTGTCATCGCCTGTATTGCAAGCAGGGCAATAATAGCCCTGCGGGTAGGGTCTGCAATGGCCTGAAAAATGTCCCGTCTCATTGTTTGATTTATTTATGCAGTTGATTGACTGCAAATATAATGCAGTTAATCAACTGCGCAATATTTTTTTGAATTTTATACGCTTGTTATAGATTGGTAATCATACCAAATCGACATAAAAATTTGGCGCCAGCGCATGTCATTGCGCCGTTAGGTGCATTAGGTTTGTAGTAGCGTTATGTATTATTAATTATTTATAAGCTGCGCTTCGTAGCGTCGTAACAAACCTCGCATGGCGATTTTTAATTTTCAAACAGTATAGTTCACCTGGTGTTTGATCTTGTTTGCTTTATTTAAAATCTATCCAAAACCAGTTGAGGAGGTACAAACAATAAAGGAAGAACATTTAAACCATATAAACCCTGGCCCTATTTTGTGCAAGTCGGTCGAAATTTTGATAACCAGAATTTAGTCCGTTTCAGGTAATAATCGGGGGATAATGGTGCGTAACTTTCATAGCGAAATTCGTTGAAGGTAAAAGGTATTGCCGGTTCAATTTGCGTGCCTTCGTGCCACTCATTGAAAGATGTAATTCCGATCATTTTCAAATTTGCTTGGAATGCTGCTGCAAACATTTCATCATAATATTTTCCCTGCCTCCTTGGTTTTGTATTCGATTTATTCCATGGACGTATGCGATTATCGTTATAACCGGGACCAACCGACGGTATAAAAAGTTTATTATGCTTATCTGCCCACGACTGCATATTAGGCCAGTTAGCGGGAGTAGATCCATAGGTGAATCCACTACTTGCGAAATAAGTGTACATGCCGTCGAAGCCGCCGTCTATAAATGTTTGTTCGTCATCTTTGTTTACCCAAAGCCCAATAATATCGGCATCGTGTGTTGTATGCCGGATGGTATGGCTGCCGGTATCGGTTAATATCTGCGCCCATTGTATGGCAGGTATCATATAGGAGTCGTATACGAAAAAAATCGGTCTGCCTGTTTTTTGATCTCTGTAAAATGCCGGGTGATTGCCAAATCGATCGATTAGCAATGCAATTGCCGCTTTGGTTGTCAATACTGTCTTTCTAACCACAGGTTCGATCTGAAAACACACCTTAACGCGATGATGATAGGCGGCATTCAGAATTGGCGCTACAGATTTATAGGTGTAATCATCCTCGCCAAGCCAGGTAACGGCTATTACGCCTATGCCGGCATAGGCGATTTGTGCTAAATGCCTATCTATAAGCGCTGAATCTGCGCTACTATACTCACCCGATTTTGGGTAATAATCAGCGCCTATATCGCCATTGCCCACAAACATCTTTTTAGTAGTGTCTTTGTCATTTTGCGGCATCACCGGATGCGACCAATGATAAAGTTGCTTATCTGTAGCTTTGTTGCCATACCAATTGTAGTAAAAACAAAAGGCGCGATAATTTAGTGAGTCGGTTGGCTGCGCTTTTGCAGCCAAACTAAGTGAAAGTAGAAAAATATGTATAATAAATTTCATCAATTCTAAATGCAGTAAAGCCGTTTAAAAATTTCAAAATGATCTCGATGCCGCTAATCTTTACACGCTAAATTTGGAAAGCCTCGATCCATGCTCTAGCAAGTGGGTTAAAGTTCACAACAAAGCTGCCAAGGTACTGATTTTAGCATTTACAGCCCAGCCCAATTAGTGATATGCAGATGGTTGTGGTAGAGTTTAAAAGAGGATTTTTCATTAGGTAGTTTATTATTTTCTTTTAACTTTCGAAACTCCTTTGGCAGAAATTTTATAATTTAACCCTGTGAATAAAGTTAGAAAGCAGGGCGTTTTGCCTAAAATGGATGTTCCCAATGTAAAAAGGCCGACAGATAATGGCGGCATACGTAATTTCAGTAGCGCTTTTATTCGTTTCCCAATTCAGGCAATTATACTTGCTGCTATAGCTTTCGTTTTATATTTCAATACCTTCACTAACGAATATGCGCTAGATGATGTAATGGTTATACAGCAAAATGAGTATGTACACCAAGGCTTAAAGGGTATTCCATCTATCATTGCCAAAGATACCTATGATAGTTATTTTAGGCAGGCAAATTCCACTAATGAGCTTTCCGGGGGAAGATATCGTCCTTTGTCTGTAATTACATTTGCTATAGAGGAAGAACTGCTTGGCAAGGACAATGATGAAAACCCGGCATTGGGTCAAACCATAAGCGAGCAAGCTGCAAAGTATATGCATACAAGGCATGTGGTCAATGTATTGCTATATATGCTTTCAGTTGTGGTATTCCTTTACTTTCTGCGCAAAATAATTTTTCAGAATGCCTCATTAGTTGCTTTTGTAGCGGCCTTACTATTTACCATTCATCCCATCCATACAGAGGTTGTGGCTAATATAAAAAGCAGAGACGAGTTGTTGTCGTTCCTCTTTATCTGTTTCACTTTCATCAATGCATATAAGTATGCAGAGGATAAAAAAATTAGCGCTTTGGTAGTTGCACTGGTATGTTATACGCTGGCGCTTTTTTCTAAAGAATATGCAATTGTTATGGTGGGTTTAATTCCACTCATGTATTATCTGTTCAAACGCGATACCTTCAAGAATAGCATTAAGGGCGCCGTACCTTTTTTAATAATACTGGCGGGATATTTATTGGTTCGTTTTTCGGTAGTAGGGCATAAATCACCAATTGTGGATACCGATCTTCAAAATAACCCTTACCTGTATGCTACAGGTTTGCAAAAAATAACAACAGAAATAGCCACTTTACTTAATTATCTTAAACTGTTATTATTACCCTATCCATTATCAGCCGACTACTCTTACAGCCAAATACCCTATAATGGTCTTTCAGCATTGAAGTTTTGGGTGTCTTTGGCCGTGCATCTCGGCCTGGTTATTTTGGGTATAAGCTTGTTTTTGAAACGAAATGTATTGTGTTTTGCAATTGTATTTTATCTACTTAACCTGTTATTGGTTTCTAATCTGCTTTTTGATCTTGGGGCTACTATGGGGGAGCGACTTATCTATCATTCATCTGCCGGTTTTGTTATGGCAATTTCATGGTTGCTGGTAGCAGGTATTGAAAAAATAAAGGTGTATTTACCCTACAGAATTGTTTATTTGGCAATATTAATTGTTCTTGTGGTAGTAAGCGGGTACGAAGTAATAACCCGAAATGAAGACTGGAAAAATACAAATACTTTGTTCGCAAAGGATGTTCAAACAGTACCCGCAAGTTTTCTCGCCAACGGAATTGCCGGGGTAGGGTATTGTGCAATGTCAGATTTGCCGGAAAATAAAGTAAAAAGGGTAGAACTGATTGAAAAGGGAATAGCTTATCTCGACAGGTCGATTGCGATTAATGGCAAATATGTAAATGGGTATTTTAACCGGGCATTGGCATACAATTCTCTTTCGCAATGGGATAAGCAACTTAGCGATCTGGATTCTGTGAAAAAGTATAAGCCCGATTATCCCGGGTTAGCCGACCAATACCAGTACCTGTACCACGACAAGGGTTTAGACTGCTGGAAGTCGAAGAAATTTGACGACGCTGTAAATGCTTTCAAACGAGGCTGTGAGCTGGCGCCCAAAGATCCAGAAATGTGGTATATGCTCGGTATAACTTATTATAGTATGAAGGATTATACGGCCGCTATCAAGGTATGGGATGTAACGCTAAAATTAAATCCTAACCATCAAGGTGCGAAAAGTGCATATCCGGTCGCTTTGAAATTCATAGGGTCGTCAGGAGGAAAATAAAGAAGATTTTAGGTTTTACAAAAGGGGAAGCAAATATTGCGTAGTGCATAAATTTATTAATTGTCGTTAGCTAAAATCTGGACTAAATCTAACTGGTCTTATACTTCTTTATTTAATGCATAATGCCAGAAGGCGCTATGAAAATTAATTTGCTTGGGGCCGTAATCGTTCGCTGATGACGTTGTGCAAAGATGAAATGATACATCAAATGCAACCCAGCAGGGTAATGAAAAACCTTAAAAGTGTTGGTTATCAATGATTTATGAAACGATCCTGTTTGTGGTGAGTTTGTTGACATGTATTTGCAACTATTTGAACCAAATTCACTCCATGTTTTATTTGGTTATCTAGATAAATGACGCGCTGTGAAGCAAAAAGAAACAAAATACTTATAAACTGCCACAAATCAGCTACTACTAGAACAAGCGTCCCGCTTGCGAAATAAAAACAAAAAAGCGGAGCGATTTATGCACTCCGCTTTCTAAAGTGATCCGGATTGGATGTAAAATTATTTATATAAAATCAGCTAATATAGACCTAACTCTTACCGGGCTTCGCCTTGGTCATAATGCAACCTGAGTTAATGTGAATTAAGATGAAACAAATTGAGTCGCACTTGCCACAAATCTGCCACAAAGGCTTGTTTCAATAAATTAAAAAAACAGAAAATTGTTGTGCTTACGTAAATTGCTGTAAACTCTATTGAAGTGAATGATTGCCGAATTTATCAGTGTTAATATCAGCCTAAAATCTACATGTATTTCTTCTGTTTCTTGCAATTTTGGACAATAAGAGCGATATTTGTGGATAATTCACAAAATACTCAGTTATGCTTATTGAATTTAAGTTCGGGAATTACCGTTCATTCAAAGATGAAGCAACCTTTAGCCTTGTAGCCTCTTCTCTGAAGGATAAAAAGGTCGATAATCTTGCAGTAATGTATAGTCCTATAAAAAACAACAAGCTTCGCTTGCTGAAGAGTGCTGCAATTTTTGGAGCAAATGCAAGTGGGAAATCAAACTTTGTTGAAGCGATTCGTTTTTTCAGACAGTTTATCGTTAATTCTTCAAGAGGCACTCAAGTTGATGAAAATGTTGATGTTGATAATTTCAAATTGAGTACAGAAACAGAAAATGAGCCAAGTATTTTTGAAGTAGTGTTTCTGTGGAAAGAAAATTATTACCGCTATGGTTTTGCTGTTTCCCCTAAAAAAGTTGAGGGTGAATGGTTATATATTAAGGATATAAAGCCAAAGGCAAAAGAGATTGAACTATTTTTCAGAGATATTGACTCTTTTCCAGTCGTGCATGAAAAATTCACTATTGGAAAAGATGTTGTGCAAAAAAACATGGTTCGCCCCAATGCCTTATTACTTTCAGTTGCGGCTCAATTTAACGAACCTATTGCGAATGAGATTTTCCAGTGGCTTTTGTCTTTAAATGTTATTTCTGGACTACATGACGAGCGGTATGCGGGGTACACAATAACTAAATTACAAGACCCAATTTATAAGCAGCGGATTGTTGACTTTACAAAGTATGCAGATTTGGGCATTGATGATATTCAAGTTACAGAGGGTGATTTGGTGAACGAGCAGGAGAATACATCTGTTGATTCGGATGATATTCGAAAACCACGTTTGGCTAAGTCCATTAATTCAATTTTAAGTTTTCATAAAAAATATGATGACAAATTTCAAGTTGAGTCGAAGCCAGTAGAATTCTCATTTACCAAAAGCGAATCGCATGGAACAAAAAAATATTTCAGTTTAGCCGGACCGATTCTTGACACTTTGGATAATGGAAAAACATTAGTTATCGATGAATTGGATTCTAAACTACATCCATTGCTTACACAAAAGATAATTTCTCTATTCAACTCGACAGAAACCAATCCTAAAAACGCACAGTTAATTTTTACGACTCACGATACTAATTTATTGAGCGCACTAGTATTTAGAAGAGACCAAATATGGTTTACAGAGAAAAACCGATACGGTGCTACAAGTATGTACTCCTTATCAGAATATGCAGTCAGAAATGATGCTTCATTTGAAAAAGATTATTTGGCGGGTAAATACGGCGCTGTGCCTACATTCAAAAATTTCAAAAAATTGTTTACTTCAAATACCTCAACTAATAATGGCTAGTATAGATATACCACAAAAGGTTAAGCGTATATGGGACAAACGCAAAGAACGGAGTATTGAGAGATTTAATAATAATACCAGAGAAATTAAACAATCTTTCTTGATTATTTGTGAAGGAGAAAATACAGAACCTGACTATTTTAATGAGTTTAAGTTAGGTTCAGCAAAAGTAGAGTCTGTTGGTCAGGGAATGAATACAATTTCATTGGTAGAAAGAGCAATTTTTATAAAAAAGGATTATGCAAGAAAGGGACATGTTTACAATCAATATTGGGTAGTTTTTGACAAGGATGATTTTAGTAACAATGATTTTAACAATGCCATATGGGTGGCTCAAGCGGCTGGTTTTCAGGTAGCATACTCTAATCAGTCATTTGAATTGTGGTACTTGCTTCACTACAATTTGCACCAAGGTGAAATAAATAGGTCCCTGTACGCCGATATTTTAACTAATTATCTAGGATTTGCTTACACAAAAGAAAAGGAAGTTAGCGAGAAAATGTGTGCATCATTATGGAGTAACCGCCTTACGATCTTGATTTAATATTATCGGTATTTTCTTTGCTATATCCCATTGATGTTCATTTGCGTTTAAATATGCGTAAAATTTAAGTATCCATTCATCAGATTGTTGTTCTATAAATTTAGACGTTATTTTTTTTAAAATTTTGGGGAGCTCAAGACATTCTTTCACAACTGAACGGATATACTTCTCTAATGTTTTATCTACCGCATTGACCGCCTTTAGCCATTTTGAAATAAACACCCAACCTGCATCAGCATTATCCATTAGCGTACTAACTTGCTCGTCAGAAAAAATTTCTGTAATTCTGGTATCTGGTAACCAATACGCTTTATTGGATTCATAGTATTTGCCAGTATCCAATCTTCCTGGTACTATTTGCTCATTTTTAAATTTATTGAGTATAGAATCATAAAAAGGCTTAAAAGAAATTTTTTCATTGTTATTTATGTCTGTAAAATCAGTTTCTCTGTAGGGGACAATATCCAATATGGTGTCATCTATAAGATAAGTTTTATCTTTTATTCCAATTTCTTTTAGGTAGTAAAGTGTATCGGCAGCTAAATAGGCTAATTGCTGAATGAGATCAATATTCAATTTTTCTCCTGCCATAATGCCTTCCCTATTATCGGTTAGCATAAAAGGAGCCTGAATAATGAATCCCAAATTCGTCTTTTCTTTCGTTGGAAAAAAGCAAAAAGCATCATATTGCTTTCCGGTTTTTAGTTTCTTGTCGTTTTGGATAAAAAAACCAACTACAATTTTATGTTTGGATTGTAATGGTTTATAAATAATGTTCCTTGAAAAAAGCCAAATATTCTCTGTATGAATTTCATCATTTCTAATACTCGTAACTTCTAACAGTGAGGATTCCGTATCAGGAAACCGCTCGCTTCTGATTATCTTTTTTGAGTATTCACCACTATTATTTGCCGAAGCCCAATTTATTTTCTCAAGACAATTCAAAAATAATATTGGCTGAAAAATAGACATCAATTTTTCTTCTATCTCAAAATAGGCATCCTCTTTACTTTTGGCATCATGGTTGAATGGAAAGTAAAATAACGTCTCTCCCTTTCTGCGATTTTCCAATATTGGCTCTATCTCTATTGGAATAATGTAGTTTTCTAATTTGAAATTAAAATTGTCATCATAAATTTCAGGCGTACTACTATATGCAAAAACAGATTTAAACCCTATGCCAAATTTTCCTATTTTCTGATCGTCAATTTTTGAAGAATTACCAATTGAAGTAATGGCATTCAAATCACCAAGTTTACCAGAATTTGTATCTGTTTTGGTAGTATCAGTATCAGAAATAGAAAAATTTTTGCCGTTATGTTTAAACCAGAATCCATTAGGCTCTAATCCAAATTCAACCCATGTAGCTCTTACATCATCAGCATTTTGCAATAATTCATAAATGAAATGAGCTTTTGCAGAGTATTTTTTAATTGCAGTTTCCCAAATTCCACGATATTCCCAATCTAAAAGAACTTCGGCATCTTTTTTCCTTTTATTGCTTAATTTATGAAATAGAGAAAAATAATCGCCACCCTCGATATTGTCAGAATCATTTATGTTATTGATTGCGACCATGTCAAAGGGTACAATAGATACGCTACTATTGCTATCATTTATTATTTCAGTTTTTTTTATTTTTATCTCTGGTAAATCACTCATCTCTTCATTTCCTTTGAGATAATATGTACCCGCTTTTGCCCTGATAATTTCTCCTTCATTAAATAATATTCCCAAATCCCTATGAAGGGTATTTAATGGCGTTTTTGAATTTGTAAAATCGCAATATCCTCGTTCAATTATATGCTCATATATTTCTCTTACAGTTGCTGTCTTATTTAGATCTCGCAAACTTTGTAAGCAAGCCGTTTTTATGGTCATTTCGCTGATTTTTACGTTAATCATTATTTAGTCGTGCAACTTCTACTATTTTCTAATAGAACACCTAATGCTCATTTGTGAGTTTTTATTGTTCTATCAAATGGCCATCAAATAAAAAAGCATTGATTTTCAATGGGTTTAATGTTCCTACGAGGTTCTTTATCAAATAACCATCAAATAAGATTAAGCCCAAAAAGGGATGTACTTTGAATATTTAAATGACTTATTATTCGGATCATCATCTTTAATCAAATTCGCCTCTTTCGTCTCATTAATTATTCTTGATACAAGGGCAGAGTTTTTTTCATCAATTTTAAACCGTTCTCTTAAAGTTTGATTGGTCATTTTTTCATTTGAGACATACTTTAAGCAACAATGCTGATAACAGGCTCTTATCTTATCCTGTTTGTCCATTTGATTTAAAGTTTGGTGAGCATACATTATTATTTTAGTATGCTTTTCCTGTGTCTGAAAATCCGGTGCTGGTAATTGATATGCTTCGCACCCGTAAATCACCTTGTCAATGCCGCTGCCTTTTTCTTCACAAATCCGTAACCTGCGCATCAGGTCGGCTAATATTTCATTGCGGCTTTGGTAATCGTCAATAAAACGGATCGGAGTTATGATTGGCAGTCCAGGATTACTAAATTCAATCCTATCAGTATAAATTTCCACAACCGGATTACCCTTCTCCCTAAAATCCTGATGAATAATAGCATTTGCTATTAACTCACGAACTCCTATTTCCGGGTACATTTTAACCATTTCACGCAAGGCTTTACTGATTTCTTCATTTTGAGGAAGCTGATCGTTGATGTAATGCACCAAACTTTCAAATCCTAAAGCATAACCTTTTGAATCTGTAATGTCTTTAATGGTTTCCAGCTTGTTCTTGCCTTTATAAACAATTACCCTAACCGCCTTTCGACTAAGTCCGTCAAATTCATTTAGGTTTTTGGCAAACAATAAACCTCCTAAATTGGTGATCGAATACTTAGTGCCATTTGTAAGTACCAGCTTTTCAGAAGTCATTTTTTCCAAGACCCCTTGCTGATTAGTTGGATAAGGCAACTTCATCAAGTCGAAATAGTATTGTGTATCCAGCAACCTTATAACATCGGCAGCCGAAACGCTTTTGACCGCAATTTCCTTTTCGAAAGGCACCTCCGGTTCTTTCTTCCAGATTTTTCTTTCTTTCTCAGGAAATTCACTCAACCTCCGGGTAATGCTGGCCACCCGGATGTAAGCATTATGCATGAAACTAACGGGTTGATTATGCGTTGCCGGAACTTCAAAAACTGCAATATGCTTACCACTATAATCAAATTCATAAATATGAAAATCAATTCGGGGGTTAAGTCTTTGAGCCAACCAATGCTCAATATCTTCTTTTTTATGTTTGAATGTTTTGGGATTAAATGTCGTACCCTCTATGGTTTGGTTATCATTACGAACACCAAATATGAGATAGCCGTAAGGTTGGCCTTCCAGACAAGCACCGTTAGATAAAGCTGATAGCCGTTCACCTATTTCTTCCGCACTATGGAAGTTTAGTTTAAACTCTACCCACTCACTCTCTTTGCTCTGCTTAATCAGCTTTTCTAATAGACTATGGAGTTCCTTATCAGACATCATTTTTAGGCTTTTATCAAATAACCATCAAATAAGGAAACCCTTGCGTAGCAAGCGTTTTACCATTTTCCGGTATTTATTCGGTCAAAGCTATCAAATAAGGATAGCATTTTATCATCATTTCGATTTTTTTAATGTCTTTTCTCTATTTTAAACAAAATATATAATTGGGCGACTGGTTTCAATATGCAGGTAACCGATTTTCAACTTGGAGGTAAATAGTTGGCAATAAAAAAATGAAATGTCTTCAGTTTCCCGTGATAGGCATAAGAATGACGTCTATTGACTAGAAAACTATGCAGTAGTTATTGCAGAAGTGCGAAAATATTTTGAGGAGATTTTTTCATGAATTATACCCGAACGGTCTGCTGTAGGTAGATTAATATGCCAATATCAACCTTGTAAAAATGGCTATAAGAATTGCCTCATCTATAACACCGTCAATAGTTAGAATAGGTTGACCACCTGTAACTGCTCCTGTTCGCAAGCAATTATTGGTGACATTGTACAGTGGCTGACCACCTGTTATACCTCCTTTACGTATTTGCCCGTTCTTGAAGTTGTATAAAGGTTGGCCTCCAGTAATAGCACCTTCGCGAAGTTCCCCGTTTACATAATTGTACAATGGGGAACCAGCCGTTGTCCCACCTTTGCGTATGCAGCCGTTCTTATAGTTATATAAGGGTTGGCCGCCAGTAACTCCCCCATCACGAAGCTCACCATTTATGTAATTGTACAATGGTTGACCGCCAGTTGTACTACCTTTTCTTATACAGTTCATTTTTAAAGTAGTTCTAATAATGGTTAATGAAAATTCGAGAGAAAAAATTTTAGCATCATTTTTTTAACCTTGAGTTCATTTCTGCTTGTAATGCAAAAATACACTTCTGGTCATCGGCACTATCTGCTCTGCCGGATTTTACCCTTTCTTCATACATCCCTATCGCAACTTCAATTTCATTTGTAGTCATCGTCCGTGGTCTAATAAAACCGTATTCGCCAACTATTGTATCAATTTCTGCAATCTTATTGTCGCAATTATAGATATATTGAAACAATGGTTTACCATGTTCGTATCTTGTTACTTTTCTCGCCGTGTAGCAATTATAATCACCAATATCGGCAGATTGATGGTCAACCCATGTGCCATGTTTTAACTCAACTGAATCATATACACTGAATGAAACAGGCTTCCCTAATTCGTTGTAATGGATTTCATATCTCTTTATTATTTTAGAATAATTCCAGTAAACTACTGATACTGGTTGCCCTTGCATATCACATTCAAGCAATAAACCTTCATATTCATCATTGTTTTTTAAAACTTGCTTATACTCATATGCTGTTTTCTTTTTAGTTATATTGTTAGTATAGTATTCAATATGATCGTAGTGTGTTTTGTTTGTTACATCAATATCAATATCCTTAAAATAGTAAGGCCAACCGTACAGAATAGCACCGTGGTATTTAGGCCATAATGTAGGTGTATTGTTACAATTTGCTATCTGGTCTACGGTCAAATATGGTCTTGCAGATTGATTTGTGGCCTTTCGGGGCGACTGTTTCCGGTCAAGACCTGGATGTTTTCCCCCAGGCGTTGATTCCGATGTGTTGGTCTGCCCAAAAGATATTTGCATCAAAAATATCATAACGCATATTAGTTTCATCTTTTTCATGCTTTTTATTTTTTACAAAGTAGTCGTTGTATAATTACCCTCGGACTTCCCAGCCATATACTGATTGCTTATTGGCAAATGGCATACTCTCAGACTGATTAGTATTGTTCAAATGCTCGCTGATGAGCAGCCCTAATTTCATTGGCTAATATTTTCGGTTTTAGGACTTTCACATTATTGCCAAAAGACAGCAACTCCATGAGCAGATCGTGAGTAACATGCAGATGCAGTTTTACTTGTAGTTCGTCTGCATTGTCTATTAAAACCTGCTGGGTTTCGTGAAGGGGTAATGTCTTTATATATTTCCCCTGAAAAGGATCAAATGACAATATTATTTCTTGTGGTTTTTCATCAGTAGGGCTGATAATCCCAAAACAGTAACGATAGCTTTCTTCTGCACTATAATTAGCAGGCAATATAAAAGTTACGTTAGTAATTTCAAGGCTTGACATACGGTCTAAGGCAAAACTTTTAACCCTGCCATCATTATTATCCTTAGCTAAAATATACCAGCGGTTTTTAAACTCTTTTAAAACATAGGGATCGGTAACTCTTTCGCTTTTTTCTTCTTCCCAGAATTTTTGGTAGGAAAATTTTATTTTCAACCTGTTTTTAACAGCATGAAGCAGTCCATACAAATTTTCTGTTCCCTGAGGCCGTCGTTTTTCTAAGTGAACATGAGGAGATAAATCCTGCGCAAGCCGCAAAGAATTGAATACATCAAAAGTCTCCATCATCCTTTGAAAATTTAGATTTTCCATTTCGCCCTGGTTGATAAAATAACCACCTGCTGATTTTGAGTATTCTATGTCTATGCCGAATATATTACTTATCTCCCGGATGTCGCGTTGAAAGGTGCGCTTAGAAAAGCCAATATCCAATGTATCATCCCGCATTTGCATGTTGTCAACCTTGTTTTCAATATACTGGTTCAACTCCTCATAAGAACTATAAGGTTTTGCTTTCAGCTTTTTAAGGATGAGCAGGTAGCGAGATATGTAGCCACGTTTAGACATCTAAATACACATTTTACATTTATACACAAAACACAATTGTCGCATTTCAAATTTCTCAATTTTCTGCGTGACTGTTTGTATGTATTGATAACGATTCAACTAATTCTTGAGAACACATAAATGGTTCCATTAGCGGAATGTTCCTTTACTGTTGCTTTGACGGCTTCTAAGTATATACCTACAAACTTGATATGCTTTTTTGCTAGAAAAAGGTAACATATTTTCTTTATACTACTCAACTACCATTGAGGACAGCATGAAAGTACGACGCCCCGCACAATGAATTTTTAGCCATCGTGGGAAGCAACAGTGTATTAGACCTCTGCCAAACTCGATTCGATAGAGTCCAAATCATATTCATCAGTATCTGCGGTAACTTTTATATTGTAAGGGAAAAATATAGTATTTTCAACTAAAATAAAACGTTTCCCGTTCATCCAACACCATGAATTTTGTACTTTTGTTGTGTGCAGAAATGCTATTACTTTCTTTCTGTATTCATCCGTGTCTCTTGCAATACAATTATCGATAATCAATGCAATTGTAATACCAGCAGCTAATTGCGTAAAAATACCCTTAAACACATCACCTTGAATGTGCTTTCTCCAAAAAAGGGAATCACCTGATTTACCTAGATAGTACCTATGCCCCTCCATTGTTGTTGACCAACCATCGTGAAATTCCCAAAAATTTCGACTTGAAGCTAACATAGCAATTCGCAATTGTTCAATAGCTAAATCGCCAGTCAAATCCAAAAATACCTCATAAAGTCTAATAAATTCTGACAGTAAAAACGTAAAATCAACCTGCAATAGAGCTCCATCCATTGCAGCCAATATTGGAGTAACTTTCCCATTTAAAAATTGATGGTCCTCTGCTTCCCAAAATCTATCTTCCAGCGCTTTTCTTTCATTTTCATCTTTGCAGCTTTTGTATAACCTAAGCTTGAACTTTTCTTCTTCTGTTAATATAGAATCAAATTGTGTTTCCCCTAAGTATAGAAAATCAACCACATCAGACTTTTGACCAACGCTTTTTGCTAATAGAACTGCTTCAGTTTTGGCTTCTGTACTCTTAGCCAAATTCGAAAAGAAACGCATGTAGCGATAGAAACTATCATAGTCAACTTCGTCAAATTTGATAAAGTAACGAGTGCCATCAAAAGATACCCATTCCGTGTTGACCAGTTTAACCAAACAGGGATATAGCACTATAGTCTGCGGTTTATTATTCCTTTTAAATTCGGTCTTAACATTTACGATTTCAAATTTTCTGGTTTTTGCCAGTCTTTCCTGAATACCGATTAGAAGGAAGAAAGCTTTAAAATAACTTTCGATGATCACGAAGGAAAGATCTTTTGCTTTTTCAATATCTTCTATCCAATCTAAAAAAGCGTTAAAACTTTCATCTGCACTCAACTGACCCTCAGGTCTGTTTTGCCAAAAAAAATCCTGCCATATTTCCCATTTCTCTGTTCCTTCTATTCGTTCGCTGGCACATAATTTTGATAGCAGAATTGATTTTTGATGTTCGTTTTTTTCCATTGGATCGCCACATGTATTTACTATCTCATACATCTTCTCGCCGTACTCTCTTATTATCGAATACGTTTTCTCGGTCACAACATCATTAGCCTCCAATTTTATATAAACGAAACCTATTTTGTCCAAAATATAGTTCTTGATTTCCTCCGCATTACCTGTGTTAACCAAGCTTTTAATGTCCTTCAATGCTTTCACCATATTGGATACTGACGGATCATTTTCATATTCACCTCGAAACCAGGTTGCCTTTTTAATGTCATCTAAATGAGCGAATTTTTGTTTTAGAAATACTTCATGTAGCAAATCTTTAATAAAATAGTCAGTCGAGTTTCTGACCTCATATTTCAACCGGGGTTGTGAATTGCTTAACTGCAATAAACTTATCAAGCCTGAACTTGGCACATAGCAGTTTAACACACCTAGTATCAGGTATAGTGTTGTCAATCTTTGTTGTCCATCACACAAATACAGGAATGAATCTGGATATTCATAGGTGTATATTATACCATAAGAATATTCCTTTATAGATGATTGCTTTTGGGCATCATTTACCAAGTCGTTGGTGAAATTGTATACCAGACTTGTTTTTTTGCCATTAGGCACAGTTTCTCCCCAGCAATAGTCCCGTTGTAAGTCCGGTATTATTAATTTATTATTATCGCTAAATAAGGCAGTAAGTAAGTTGAATGCTCCTTGGATCATGGTGGTGTTATTTGAAAAAATCATTAAAGTCTGTTGTGAACGCTCTTTTATTACTCTCAATTTCTTCGGCTAACCAATCTGATTTGCTTCCAAAAACCGACAATGTATGCAACCATAGACCTTGATTTTTCGTGCTTATATTTAAAATCTCCTTAAAGAGAATTTCTTTTTTCTCGTGAAAAGACCAGTTACTCAATTTGCTATTCAAACCACGGGGAACTAAAACCAGATTGCCAATAGTATTAGTTAAGGAATTTAAATGCATTAGCTCACCTTCACTTAAATTGAGATTTACGTAAGTCTGGGGCTTTATGTGCTCAAGGCTTCTTGTTTTGTCAACATCGATGTCTTTCTTTTTTAGATTGTCCTCCTCGTACAAATCAAATTCGAATTTATGTTTTTGTTTATTTGCCATCATTGCATTCATTCTTAACAATTGTCGGCAAACAGGGGTATAAAGTTGGTGGTATGCGTCAAGTTCATTCAGCAGTGATTTGAGAAAATCTTCCTTTGTTGTTTCTTCGAAGATTATTTTAATATATTGATTCCGAACTTCCTTTATAAATCCATTTTTGTTCTCTAAATACCGATTTATTAGTTCAAGTAATTTTTCTTCTCTCCCTCTTCCTATTAAACCACTCCCTTTGAACAGCAGCCCCAAATAATTATAAATCTCATGGCTTTCAAACCATTCCTGAATGATATTTTGTAATAAACGTAACCGTTCCCACACCTGTAGTGCTTGTATGTTGGAATCTTCAGTTGCCGCTATCTTGTCCTTAAAATACTCAAATAGCCCATTGTCATTGTCCTTAGTTTTGTCGTCTTGAACGTATCGTTGATATAGCTTAAATAAAATAGCCAAATTTGGCTCGGGATCTTTCGGTTTGGATGGCAACGCTATCATTTTTGCAAAGGAGAAATGTCGTTCATCTTCCCACCATTTTCTCCAATCGTCCCACTCCGTTGCATATTTTGTCCTCAGTTGATTTATCTGCCATTCCAAACCATCCAGTTGATTTTCTCCCTGTTGCTGGCTAATTTCATGATAAACTTGCCTAGATGCCTCTCTGAGTATATTGGACTTAATAAGGTCTGTTTGACTCATTTCGGCCTTATCTTGATTCATCATGGAGAAAACTTTTGTCTCATCCTGATTATGATCCAATGTTATGTAAATTATTTTTATGTTATTCTGAATAAACTCGCCAAATAATTCCAAGTCGTTTACCCCTAATAACTCTTCTTCACAAATGCGCCAAGCTTTTTTAAGTGCCGCAATATCCTGCACCTGCTCATCCCCTTCACATTTTCCTTTCAAAAAACCTTGTAATACTTTATTTGCGGCATCCCTTACATTGTATTTCATTTTATTTTCTAAACTGAAGCTCAGCGAGAGACCCTTACTTTTGAATAAACAAAACAGAATAAAGAGTGAAGTAGTGCGTTGCTGACCATCCACCAATTCTATTTCATTCGCTGTTTGCTTAGTTGTAATACCCTGAAGATGGTATTCATAATTGGGAATAATTTTACCATCACGTATTGCGCTATTGAATTCACGTTTGAAATCGGTAAGCAACAATCTTAAATGCAGGTCACCTCGCTTTTCATTTTTTTGTAAGCTCCATTTATACCCTCTTTGATAATAGGGGACAACAAATAACCGACGGTCGCTAAAGTATTGGGCGAGTGTTTTAAAATTGGACATAATTTTCGATTAGGTGTTTAGCTAAATTTCAAATGCTTCAAATACAATTCCCCACAAGCCATAGCATCACTCAGCGCATCGTGGTGATTAAGAGTAATATTATGCTTTATACACAGAGATTTCAAGCTTTCTCGGTAAATTTTATAGGTGCAATGCCCGGTGTAGTCGGGCACTTCAAGTTTGTAATAATCCAATGTTTGCCTGAGGCATTGAAAATCAAATGCGAAACCATTGTGTGCTACCAAATTTTGGTTTAAAATGAATGGTTTTATTTTATCCCAAACATGGTTGAACGTTGGCGCATCTGCTGTTAGTACAGGAGTAATTCCATGAATATCAATGAAATTGTTCCAATAGAAATTATTCGGTGGCTGCACCAAAATTGATAGTTTTTCTATTGTCATCCCATTTTCAATACGGACAAGCCCCACCTGGCAAATGCTCCAACGCTTCCCATGTGCTGTTTCAAAATCAATAGCTGTAAAAGAACTGTTCATGGATCAGGCGCTTTTTTCACTTAACCTTTTACATTTCTTATCATACGTCCTTAACCAACTTCCCTCTTTTGTGGTAAATGTTTGTCCGGCAGCGGCTCTAACAGTCTTATTGCTGGCCGACATTTCTGCAATTCTCTTGCAGTGCTCATCATAAGTCCTTATCCATGAGCCTTCTTCGGTCACAAAAAAGTCAGAACCGATGCCCACTACTTCCTTATTAGAAGCAGACATTTCCGAAATTCTTTTACTTTTTTCGTCATAAACTCTTATCCAAGAGCCTTCATTTTGAACGTTTGAAATTGGCATAACTGTGGTTTTTATATTACGTGCCTACTCTATCCAGTTTTCGGCATCCCTGTGTATTTTATCTTAAAGAGGAACTTTTAAAACCAATAGCATTATTTTTCCCGGTTTGTTGAAAGTCCTTCTCCTCTTGATTGTAAATTGCTGTCAATGTCATAGGCTTATTTATGCTTGTCGCAAACCCTAATTTCTGCGATAACATTTGGGCTTTGTCAACTTCTAACTCATTAAACTCATATTTTGCAATTAACCTCCCCTTGCGCATCAATGCAGCATCCACTTTTGAAATATCAGTATTAAATGAACAAATTATTTGTATGTTCAAACAATCGGATAGCAGGCCGTCAGAAATATTTAATAATGCAGAAACAGGAGAATTCCCGTCTTTTTCCCGGTCAACAACAATATTCTCCGCATCTTCAATAACGAACACAGAATTGGGGTTTTCAATAAGTACCGAAATTAAATCAGGATTTGTAATTGCCCCAGCCATGTTTGGCGGTAAAAAGATAATGTCTTTTTTCAGCAATGATATAAGATACCGGATATAGGAGGTCTTGCCTGTACCCGGCTTACCATGCAAAAGCACCAGCCCTTTATCATTTTTCTTCGCAAGTCTTTTCAGGATAGTTTGGTGTATATCCTTAAAATCATCGTTGTAGTTGTCTGTTATGTTTAATTTAGGTTTTGTTATCTCCAATGATTTAGTAGTAATACCAAGCTTTGAACTCACTAACAGTGAAATCTTAGGTTTTTTTCTGCTCTTCTTTTCCCTGAATTTTTGAATTCCATTTATTATTTCCTCAACTTTTTCAATCCCGGTTTTGCGAAAAAGTAATCTTACCGTAGATTGATTCGTATCAAAGTCGACAATCAAATCTTCATCCAAAATATAGAAAATATCATCAAGTTCAGCTTTCCTTCTGCTGTTGAAATACCTCTTATCAAAATGGAAATCCTTGATTTCTGTTTTATAGGTTTCCATGAACCATCCATTTGCTTTTTTACAATCAATATTTATTTCGTTAATGAAATTTGGGATCGTATTGAAATAAGCAAGGAACAAGGTAAATTCATTCAAATAAGAACCATTACGTTCTGCGAAAATTTCAGATAAATCCATATTGGTTGCTGACTTGTTCAATCCAAATTCTTTTGTTTGTAAATCCTTAAAGCTGATTGTTTTTGATGTCATGGCTATAAATTTCTATTCTTTGTCAAAAGTAAATGCCATGAACGCCAAACTATGTCGCTATGAAATTTTATTTTTAATTTACTGTTGCGAATAAAAAAGAGAGCAGATACGATCAACATTGTCTGTATCCGGTTACTTATCCTTGTGCTTTAAATACAAAAGATACGTTGGCGAATGGTTTTGAATGTCGAGCGAATGGTTTTCAACTCGTGGTCGAATTGCTGACGAATAGTGTAATAGTGTTCAAATGTCATGTTCAAATTCTTTTTGATAGTTTTGTGGTATGGAGGATAAAATACAACTTAAACCTAACCGGGAAGAATTTGCTCATCTGCTGGCAAAGAAATTTTGGAATGATTATTTGGAAGTGCTAACCCGTTATAATCACGCTGAGAAAATAGAAATAACCGAGCATCTCATGCTTATTTTTCAATTGGCATCCGGCTATATTAAAACAGGCAATGAAAAGTTTGCTGAATTAATCGAAAGTTATGAAGATGATTTGCTCACGAAGTACCGTAGTCGTTTAGTAGCTTATTTTAGTAAAGGATTCATTAAATATCTTCTATTTGACAATGTTATTAGCGAAATGAATCTGGTTACAAAAGAGGAGTTTGATGCTATGACACCAGGGGAGCAAGAGTTTAAAGAGGAAGACAAGGAGGAGTTTTTACTAATGTCTCAGAATGCGCTTTCCCATGCGAGGAAGTTGCTTTATTTACACGATAAAGGCGATGTTTTGCCAACCTTTACCATAGAGGAAACAACCATCACGGCAGACGAACCTGATAAGGGTATGACCAAAGCCCGCCAGCTACTTGCCATTTACTACTTTCTGAAAGCATCTTTAGGTATAGAAGGCCGGGATAGCAGTTCGATTAGCGGAATAGCCCGTTTTATTCATTTACTAACAGGTACAAAATTTACAACCATTCAGAACTCTGATATTTATAAGAAATACCTGCAAATGCCGAATTATAAAAAGGATAACCAACTTATAACTGATTTAAAGTTCATCCGTCCTTATTTTGTGGACTTAGGTTTAGACAGTGCGTAAAGATGATTGATGAAGAGATAAATAGAGCTATTAAAGAACTACCATTTGGGGAACGCAAAAAGTTCAATGATCTTTAAACAAAAAAATATGACTATTGAAGAGCAATATGATTACTTAACTACATGGGCTAAAGAAAAGGCCATTTTGTTGATTAGTGCGGAAGTTAAAACCAATAAAGCCCCGTTAATAACTTTTAATGCGAGTGAAACAAACAGCATAAATGACTTTACCAATCTTGTTAGTAGTTCAGGTGGTAAGGCTGTTTTTTACGAAAGTCTTTTATTTACGGAAGATGACTATAGTGAATATTTGGGTTATGTATCGAAATTGGAAGATGAGGAAATGAAGAGTGATTTTACAAAGCTTGAGCCTTATAAGAATAAAATTCTAAAGTTTAGTTTTCATTTTATCCATTATGGTTCAATCTATGTCTTTGAAAATTCATCACAGGAAGCGGAGATTTTCCATGATATTCAAGCTACGCTAATAGATATTATCCATAATGCTCAGGCTAATGAATTGCCGGAAGATAAAGCAAATGAAATAGGTCGGCAATTGGCGGAGCATGAGCAATTTAGCAAAGTAAAAAACAGGTCTCAAAGAGATTTTTTGGCGAAAAAGCTATTTCCTGAACTTGCGGATTATGATGGGAATGCTTTTTATGCCGTCACTCAAATTGCGGAAAGCATATATGAAATAGAGATTAAACCTCGAAAGGAACAACAGTTGGTACAGAATATCCAACAGCTAAAAAAAGAAGGCAAAACAAAGGTTGTCATTTGTCAAGAATTACAAATAAGTAAGGACACGTTAAATAAATATTATTAGCAAGTTTACTCATTGCTTCCCCCGTTACCGTTAAACGGCTGTTCCGTTTAACGTAAGAATATTTAGCCGACTATAAAAAGTCGGCATTTTTTATTCAATTACGCTGCGAAATCAGTGTTATAGGGGCTTTTAGCGTTTAACGTTTAATCCGTTTAACGTAACACCAGTTACCGTTTATCGCTAAAAATATGTTTAGCCGTCTGTAAAAAGACGGCTTTTGTATGTCAAGATTTTTCAAAAGATAGGTACACCAATAGGGGCATCCCACCGCAAAAAACGGTCGGAGCTTTGTACCAAAATCGGAAATATGGTAAAGACTAATGCAATGCAAATGAAATCTCACACAGTAAATGTGAATGTAGTAATGGATGTAATGAGCATCCTGTTTAACAACGATATTCCTTTTCAGGTCGAAGGGATAAATGAGCATGAGAACACAATGCTTATCAGGACAACCACGAACCCGAAACTAACCCGGCATAAAAAAGCACTGGATAACCTTAAAACACTTATCTCCGATTATAGCTATTACCGACATGAATCGGAAAGTGGTAATACCCATAATAGCGAAGCTGACAATAACGATTATGAAGATGAGGACGAATATTAAAAATTAGTTAAACCAAAATTTCAATATGACAGATTTCATAAAAAAATGTTTGCATTGTGGAGCATCTATGCAAACTCAAAGAAGCACTAAAAAATACTGCTCTGATACCTGTAAACAGGCAGCCTTTTACAGCCGGGGCGCACAACCATCGATTGCGTTAAACGGCAGCGAACCGTTAACGGCAATAGAACTTGATGGGGAAGACACCGATGAGGAGCAGATAGACCGTTCCAACAACGTTGAGCGGGAATCATTCAATGATGAGCAATTACCGGATAAGATACCGTTTAACGTAAGCCGTAACGTAAAAAACTATGATGATCCTGAACCGCCATTACCGTTTATCGTTAGAAAACCCACCAGCCAACAAACCGTACCGGAGCCATATAACGCTAAACGTAGGGAAGAAGATAAGACCAAAGGACACTCTAAACGCTACGATGATACCGAGGTTGAAGAAGAACCTTACGAGTGGATTCGATCAGAATTGATTGATGACATTGCCGACTATGTGCAGGACAACTATAAGACCTCCGAAATGTTTCAGTATCCAAAGAAATACTGGTACGGTTCAGATTTGGAAAAGGTAAAATGGGTAAGTGTTCGGTTTCTGTGCATAATAGAAAACCTGCTTCATTTTGATAATTCAATAGTTGAACGCAAGACTTTGGTAACTATAAATAAGTCCTTGATAGCTATGATGGAAGCATGGAATTTTAAATACATGCCGCACAATTACCCACTGAAAAATGAAATAAAAGCACAGCAACAAAGGATAGAGAAAATAATAAAAGTATGTGATAAAAGTATTCGGCTTGGCTTTAAAAGGGAGACAAAAGTTAAGCTAATCGCTTTAAGGTTTCAACTGGCAGACCTCGTACCAAAAGTTAGATTTCACTGCCTTGATTTTTCAAAATAGAAACAGCAATATGGGAAATAAAGCACGGGAACCGCCTCTTAACGGGGCTGCAAAAAAGAAGATGAATTTTAAACAACTAAAAAAACAAAAACAAAATGAAGACAGTAATTGTGAAAAAAGAAATAGAAGTGCCTGTTGGGATACTGATGGAAGTAGCAGACCTGCTAATTGAAAATGAACTCTCACACGAGATCATCGGAACTGATGCAGAGAATAATTGCCTCACCCTGGAGATCGCTTATGAAAAAGACGAAAGGGATACTATCCATGAAATTGAAAACCTTATAGATGATTATGAGGAAGACGATGACGATGAGGAGGAAGAGGAACACAACTAAATATTCATCCTGATAATTGATTGATGCAGAAGGGCGAAAGCCCTTTTTGCATCAAGCTAATGTTGCCGAATAAAACGTTAAAAAGACCCCATACAGAAAAATATAACCACATTGATAATCAAGTAGTTGTAACTTAGCCATGAGAAAAGAGAAGAATAATAAAATCATCCCATTTAGAGGAACAACCGATAATGTCGGGGTAGCAGCAGAAGATCAGATGCCTTTAGCAAAGTGCAGGGAACTGCTAAAAGGTAGGGGCAAGAAATATACTGATGAAGATATACTACTGATAAGGGATTGGTTTTATAAGCTTGTTGAACTTACCTACGATGAATACTTTATTAATCAGCAACCGTGTATTATAATACCACTAACAGAAAATCAAAATGATGACAATGAGGAACGCCATTATTTACGTGCGGGTTAGCACAGAAGAACAATCAGAAAAGGGTTACAGCCTTGCGCATCAGGAAGAAAGACTGCGGAATTATTGTAAGCAGCACAACATCACTGTAGTTGGCTTTTACAAAGAAGACCATTCGGCTAAAACATTCGAGCGGCCTGCTTTTAATGAGCTATTATCTTATCTTAAAAAGAACAAAAAAGCCGTTGACCTGCTATTGTTCCTTAAATGGGATAGGTTTAGCCGTAACGCAGGAGATGCCTATGGCATGATAAATACGCTGCACAAGCTCGGAGTAGAGCCACAGGCTATGGAGCAACCGCTGGACTTATCCGTACCCGAAAACAAAATAATGCTGGCATTCTATCTTGCTGCGCCCGAAGTGGAGAATGACCGCCGTTCACTAAATGTAATTGCAGGAATGCGCAGGGCTATGAAGGACGGTAGATATTGTACGACTGCACCTAAAGGCTACAAGAATGTACGCAACGACATGAACAGGCCGATCATTGTGCCGGGAAATGATGCTCATTTGGTACGATGGCTTTTTGAAGAAGTAGCTAATGGTATCAATAACGTAAAAGACCTTTGGCGGGTAGCGGTCAAAAAAGGGCTAAAGGTTGGTAGAAGCAATATTTTCTACCTGCTTCGCAATCCTGTTTACATGGGGAAGCTTTATGTTCCTGCCTACAAGGATGAGGAAGCAATGATGGTAAAAGGGATACATGAGTCGTTAATTTCCGAAGGGCTGTTTTATGAGGCACAGGATGTATTAGATGGCAAGAAAAGAAAACAGGCATCCGTACAAACGGGTAAAGCTGAATTGCCATTGAGAGGCTTTTTAATCTGCCGTAAATGCGGTAGCAGGTTAACAGGCAGTGCATCTACCGGAAGAAACGGTAAATACTTCTATTATCATTGTACGAGTAAATGCGGGGAAAGATACAAGGCAGAAGAAGCCAATGACCACTTTTTTTCGGAACTGCAAAAATTCAGCACCTATGAAGAGGAGATTTCACTTTTCGAGGGTATTGCTGCCGATTATTATAAAAAGGCAGGGAAGCATAAGAGTATTAGCTTAAAAGACATAGACGAGGCTATAGAGAAGAACCAAGCAAGGATAACTAACGCATTACGCAAAATGTCGGACGATGAAATAACCTCTTTGGATTACAGGGAGATTAAAAACCTCTACGAACCCGAAATAGAGAAGCTTACCAAAAAGAAATATGACTTGAGTAAGGTAGATGATAACCTGATGGCGTACATCAGCACGGCGACAAAGGTTTTGCGTGACCTGCCGAACTACTATGAGAAAGCAACGCTATCTACTAAGCAAAAGTTGATTGGTTCGATGTACCCTGAGAAATTGGTTTACGAAAATAAATCTTATCGAACCGCAAGAATTAACGAGGCTGCCCGTGTAATATGCAACCCTGACGGGCTTTTAGAAGGATTAAAAAAAGGACAGGCTTCCGAAATTGGAAGCCTGTCCGAACAGGTGATCCGGATTGGATACTAAAATTTACATGTTATTTTACCTTGTTTCATGCTAATCAGCGCCCTCATTGACTTATGTGAAATTTGACTATAAAGTAGAATTTGTTAGTGTTCATTAGCATGAATAAATACTGCCACTTTTCTGCCACCCCGGTAATTTTGCGGCAATAATTTCATTTACGCAGCAATGGACTTGGTTATTAAACGTCTTACTTGTTCGGGCCCGAAATGATTGCCCCGTGCGGTTTTAAAGCCAGCCTCATTTAATTCCGTGGCTATCTCCCGCAGAGATTTTCCGTTGCGGCTTAACAGGTTGATTACTTTTTTTGCTTTTTGATTATGAGGATTTGATAGAGCAATTTGTTTAAGTTTCAATGGTCCCATTTTCCTCACTGCATCTGTAAAGTTCTCCGGTGTGCCGAGGCATGTACCCCTTGCTTTAAGTGCCGCTAATGCTTCTTTCGTCCGGCTGCTTATTCTCTTACGTTCCCACTGGGCAAGCGCACCAAATATATGTATCGTAAGCTCATTAGCATCAGGCATATCGCAGCAAATGAAACGAACCTTTGTATCCATGAGCGTACTAACAAATGTAAGGTTTCTTGAAAGCCTGTCTAACTTGGCAATAAGTAATGTAGAATTGGTTTGCTTTGCTAATTCAATGGCTTTTAGCAATTCCGGGCGGTTATCACTCTTACCAGTTTCAATGTCGGTGTATTCCGCAATAAGGGGTCTATTATTCAAAAATGATTTAACTGCTGCTTCCTGTGCTTCAATACCGAGACCCGATGCGCCTTGCCGAGATGTACTGACCCTCTTATAAGATATAAACTGTTCCATGTGGCTAACCTACGGAGGTTCCGTCACAAATTGGAATCGCTCGCTTACAATTTGTGGCAATATTTATCCACAATAAAAATGGGGATATTGCTGACAAAAAATGAAACTGTTATTACTTTTCTTTTCCTTTATCTATGTCCTTCCGCAATTGTGCTTTTTGTAAATCAGTTTTTGCAATTTCTATTTTTGCAGCATTTTTTTGGTCACCCGTTGGAACGGCTTTATTTTTGTCTTTAAGATTTTTCCCTTTTTGAATTAAATTTTTCAATTCCTTTTTTTTAAATTTATCAGGGTCGTTATCGTTAATATCACCAGATATTTCTTCATTCGTAGGTTGCTGCTCTTTTGAGTCTTCTTTTTGTAGTTCAGTAAATTTTTTCATAACAGTTGTATTTTAAAATTTATTTTAAATGGTTTAATTCTTCTTTGTCGTGTCCTGCTTAATTGTAGCTGTGTCCAGTTTGGTTTTTGTTGAATCCTGTTTGATTGCTGTTGTATCAATTTTAGATTTTGGGGCTATATCTTTGGGTGTTAATTTCATTCTATCTTCAATAAGCCTTTGTTTGGATAAATAATCAAGAACAGGTAGTTTGCTGAAATCAAACCTTTCGCTATTAATAATTTTCACGTCTTTTAGATTGAGAACTAACACATCAATAACTCCAATGAATTCATAATTCCCTACTCTATGAATCATTTCACCAACCTTTCCCCTTATCGTAAATGTATTAAAGATAGGTTTAGTATCAAATGTCGAGTAAAGTATATTGTTATGCTCAATTGCTAATAAATCATTAGGGTCTTGAAGTAATTTTACTATATGGTCATTTAACATATCGGTAGTTGTATCAGTATAAGTATAGAATTGAGGAGTTGCCATAAATTGAGCAGCATAAGCTGGCGCTCCTATTATAGGAACTAACGTAGTCGTAGTATAAGAATATCTACGCCCTTCTTTCCCAATTGTTTTTAATAGGGTATCAAAATTTTCGCCAAAGGTGTTATTATTAAAAAAAAGTGGATTTACAAAATCATTACCTGATTTAGCAATATTTTTTTCTTTATTGTAAATCCAATAGTTTGAAGTCCCATAACCAATAGGAGTAATGAATGATTTTGATGAATCATCAATATCTTTGGGGGGTATATCTGTATTTATTCCTACTTCTAATGAATGATTAATTAATACAGATAAGTTAGTATTATCTTTACCAGCTTGTGAAGCCTGATTAATAATTGCTTTTTCACCCTGCTCTCCCTTATTTTTATTAAGACATTTAAAATTCCATTCACCTGATTTATCTTTTTCAAAATATCCGGTTATCTCAACGACATGATTAAGATATTTACTGCGGCAGGCAGTTGAATCCTTTGTAAATTCACTGGCTAAGTCTTCTATATCACCAATTTTATAAACTCTATAATGGTCATATAGTTTATAAGAACCAAAACAAATGATAGCAACGATAGCAACAATTGTAATTAGTTTTTTATTTTTTTTACTAATACTAACATTTGCTTTTTGTGCAGTAGGGGTATTTGATATTTGAGAAATATTCTCATTTTGAGGCGTAGAAATAATTGGAGGGGTATTGGAATTAATATTGTTTTTGGCAGTTTTATTTGCTTTTAAATA
>CAIRYK010000047.1 GCA_903882805.1 uncultured Bacteroidota bacterium
CCGATAGTCGCAACCGCTGTATTGCTGCTGCTCCATACGCCGCCAGCGCTTGCATCGCTCAAGGTTGTAGTTGATGTAGCGCAAACGGTTGTCGTACCAGTAATGGTACCTGCATTTGGCAATGGATTAACTGTTACAACCGACGTGGCAACTGCTGTACCGCAGCTATTAGCTACTGTATAAGAAATTGTTGCTGTTCCTGCTGCAAAACCCGTAACAACACCGGTAGAACCGATAGTTGCAACTGCTGTATTGCTACTGCTCCATACGCCGCCAGCGCTTGCATCGCTCAAGGTTGTAGTTGATGTAGCGCATACGGTTGTTGTACCAGTAATTGCGCCCGCGTTTGGCAATGGATTAACAGTTACTACTGCTGTAGCAACGCCTGTACCACAACTGTTGGTAACTGTGTAAGAAATTGTTGCTGTTCCTGCAGCAACACCCGTAACAACGCCGGTAGAACCGATAGTTGCAACTGCAGTATTGCTGCTGTTCCATACACCGCCGGAAACTGTTGAGATGAGTGTAGATGTCGCTGAGACACAAACTGCTGTGCCACCAGAAATTACCCCAGCGCTTGCACCAGGAGTGATATTAACATTATAAGTCGCTACTGATACACCGCAACCATTAGTTACTGTGTAAGATATTATTGCTGTACCAGTAGAAACTCCCGTCAGCAAACCACCGGTACCAATTGTTGCAACCGCAGTATTGCTACTGCTCCAAATACCGCCTATGGCGCTGTTGCTCAAAGTAGTAGTTGATGAAGCGCATATTGTACTTGTTCCTGTAATAGTTCCGGAAACAGGCAAAGGATTTACTGTGATTGTACGTGTAGACAAACAACCTGCGGGGGTTGTATAGCTAATAGTTGTTGTTCCTGCCGCAATACCAGTTACAACTCCGCCGCTGCTAATGGTTGCTACACCGGTTGCGCTGCTGGTCCACACTCCGCCGCTTGTGGTATTACCAAGTGTTATTGTCTGGCCCTCGCAAACAGAAGCGATGCCTGTAATAGCAGCCATTGGATTTACAGTTACATTTTGTATTGCTCTACAGCCCGTTGCTAACAAATAGGTGATATTAGCAGTGCCTACAGCTACACCAGTTACAACGCCTGTTGTTGCGCCTACAGTAGCAATCCCTGTAGCGCTGCTTGTCCAAGTGCCCCCTGCAGCGCCATTTGTCAACGTTACGGTGTTACCTAAACATATTGAGGCTGCTCCTGCTATTGGGTACAAGGGTTTAACTGTAACTGACTGAGAAATTACACAACCTGTTCCAATTGAATAGGTAATTATTGCGGTCCCCCCCCCTGGCATACCTGTAACAACGCCGGTATTAGATCCTACAGTTGCTACGCCTATATCGCTACTGCTCCATGAGCCGCCGGTTGTGGTTTCGCTTAGTGTTACTGTTTGCCCGCCACATACGCTGCTTGTACCCGTTATCGCGTACAATGCTGTAATGGTTAGGGTTGTTATCGAACGACAACCGTTAACCGTATAAGTAATAGGCGCTGTTCCCACGCTGATCGGGTTAACGATGCCTGTTGTTCCACCAATTGTAGCCCGGGAGCTGCCTGACATCCATGTACCGCCGGGTATTGAGTTAGTTAATGTTGATGGTTGACCTACGCATACTATTGCGGGGCCTCCTATAGCCTCAGCGGGTATTACATAAACGTCTTTTGTTGTTGTACAACCATTGGCCAATGCATAAGTGATTGTTACTGTACCGCCAGAAACGCCAATAACCTGACCTGAAGTTGAACCCACTGTAGCCAATGCTGTATTGCTGCTGGTCCAGCGTTCGCCGCCAGTAACCGGATTGGTAAGCGTTATTAAGCTACCGGGACAAACTGTAGATGGTCCGCTAATAGTTGTGTTGAAGGTGTAAACAGTTATTGCTTTTGTAACTGTACACCCTGATCCGAGCGTGTAGCTGATTGTAGTATATCCGCCCAATACGCCGGTAACTATACCGGTAGACGATCCAACACTCGCAATAAGCACATTTGCAGAAGTCCAAACACCGCCTGCAGTAGAATCGGTCAGGGTTATGGACTGGCCCATACACACAGCGGCGGGGCCATTAATGTTATTTATCTGAGATACTGTTATTGTTGTAGTTGCCAAACAGCCAGTACTCAACAAATAGGAGATAACAGCAGTACCCGCTGTAACGCCTGTAACTACCCCGGTAGATGAACCTACCGTTGCAACTGCTGTGTTGCCGCTGTACCAGGTACCGCCGGTTGCTGTATTACCCAATGTAATTTGCTGTGCAATACAAACCCCGGTTCCGCCAGTGATAGGAGCCAGTGCATTTACAGTTATTGCCTGCACTACTCTACAACCTGAACTCAACGTGTAAGAGACATTTGTTGCGCCATTGGCTACACCGGTAACAATACCCGTCGCAGAGCCTACTGTCGCGATCATGCTATTACCACTGGTCCAAACGCCGCCTGCGGTAGCATTACTCAGTGTTATGCTCTGTCCGTTACATACGCTGGTTGGTCCTGTAATAGCTGGTATTGCATATACGGTAAATGTGCTGTAGGTAGCGCAACCTGTAGGTAAGGTGTAGGTGATGGTAGTTGTGCCAGATGTAACGCCAGTAGCAATACCGGACACCGATCCGATAGTTGCAACAGCCGGAGCGCTGCTCGACCAGGTACCGCCAACAGATGCGTCAGTAAGAGTTGTGGTAAGGCCAATACAGATACTTGAACTACCAGCTATTGCGGCAGGAGTAGGATTTACGGTCAGTATTTTAACGGCAATACAGCCTGTAGGTAATGTGTAGGTAATGGTAGCTGTGCCCGCAGTAATGCTGCTAATAACACCTGTTGCTGAACCAATTGTTGCCACTGCAGTATTACCGCTGCTCCATAGGCCGCCTGCTGTAGCATCGCTATAAGTGGTAGTAGAGCCAGGACAGATACCTGCAGCTCCAACAATAGCAGCTGGCAAGGGATCGACTGTAGCCGTTACAAATGCTCTACAGCTTGTTGGTAATGTGTAAGTAATAGCTGCTGTACCTGCGGTAACGCCGGTAATAATGCCGGTTGCCGAACCAATTGTAGCATTAGCCGACCCAGAAGTCCAAGTACCTCCAGTCGAGGCGCTGGTTACTGTAACCGTACTGCCAACGCAAACGCGCGCAGAACCTGCTATCGCATCTGGCAATGGATTAACAGTCACAGTAGTTGTAGATAGGCAACCGGTCGGGGCTGTGTAAGATACAACTGTAGTTCCTGCAGAAATGCTGGTAAACACTCCCGTACTAGAAACAATCGTTCCAACGGCTGTGGAAACACTTGACCATGTGCCGCCTGTAATAGATGTTGCAAGCGTAGAGTTTTGACCCGGACACAATGAAGTGGTACCGGTAAGGTTGGCAAGCGGCTGTACTGTAACAGTTACAAACGACTTACAACCTGTTGGTAGTGTATAGGTGATCACTGAAGTTCCGGCAAGTACACCGCTTACAATTCCCGTAGATGAACCTATTGTTGCAACAGTTGTCGTTCCACTGCTCCAGGTTCCACCGCCAGTGTTAGATAGTGTTGTTGTAGCGCCAACGCATACGCGGGCTGTGCCAGAAATAGCAGCGGGCAGCGGATTTACGCTTACCGTTACAATAGCGCCACTTGAACAACCGAGAGCATTTACACCTGTAACGCTGTATGTTGTAGTCGAAGTAGGATTTGCAGTTGGGCTTGCGCATGTAGTGCACGATAAGCCGGTTGAAGGCGTCCATGTGTAAGTGTCTGCTCCTGTAGCTGTTAGTGTAGTAGAAGAACCAGAGCAAATTGATGTATTTGAACCTCCGCTAACAACTGGTAGCGTGCTGACTGGAATCGTACCATCTGCCGTGCTCGACAATAATCCAAAGTTGTTCGTAGCAAAATAGGTAAATGCTGCTGTACCCGTGTATCCGTCGGCAGGATCAAACTTTAAAGTTGCAGCGCGAGCTGGCGACAAAACCTGTCCGGCAAATACGGGCGAGTCTATTGTACCGTTATTAAAATACAAAACACCGCTACCTGACGAAGGGATGGTGAGAATAGTAAAACTTGAAATCGTACCTCCGCTATTCAGGTCTGTAGCGCTCAAAGCTGGTATCGCTATTCTGCCGGTGCCGGTAAC
Organism: uncultured Bacteroidota bacterium; assembly: GCA_903882805.1. Taxonomy (GTDB): domain Bacteria; phylum Bacteroidota; class Bacteroidia; order Chitinophagales; family Chitinophagaceae; genus Nemorincola. Next base: position 4,161 of record CAIRYK010000047.1, read on the forward strand.
ATTACAGATTGGGGAAGCAGTAATATCATTAGACAATGGCGCTAAAGCATTTGACAATTGGAATATACCCGATACTGCCAGCATGTCCAGTCCGCCATTTGTTGGGTCGGTAGCTGTGGGGAAATAAGTTGTGTTGTTCCAGTCCGCAACATTAGCGCCTGTAGCGCCAGATGGGAAGTCGCCGCCAAAAACAGAATAACCATAAATTACTGTTCCGTTGGCAAGTCCAAGATCTGAATACCGAATGAACACACCGCCAACACCCTGTGAAGCGTCGGTAGCCGCTGAAATACGCAAACGGCTATCGCCTGCATCCATACGCAATACGTTTGACGACATCACCGATATTGGATTCGACGAACCATAATTTGTGCTGTTACATCTTACAACGGTTGTTGTATACGCGCTCGGGTCATTACTTCCATTCAGAGCAGTTACTACAGAAACACAAAATGGATCGTGCGCATTTACTACGCCGCGATCCAAAACTATAAAACCTTCTTGTGATGCTGCAACTATAGAATAACCGCCAGGTATTATATAGTCAAAGCGCTCAATATTGTTATTATTACCATTACCATCCGATGAGTTGTTAAATATATTATCTGTTCCGGCATTCAATCCTCTTGCACCGTTAAACATGATTTCCATGCTTGACTGGTAGTTTTGAGCCATGTTCAATGTAGAAGATGGCGGAGCTGAAGAAGCATTATACCATACTATCTGACGCTGACCTGATACCAAGGCATTGTCGTGCCTTCTGATGCGCACAAACGCCGTTGGTATATTTCTATATGCATAGTTGTTTGAGCCTACGCCAAACGAACTAAAGTTAAGAATGTTATTACTTGTACCGCTCGATGTACCGAAACGATAGGTATAACTATTACCTGAAAGCGGACTACCAGGCGCACCCGATGCATCATACCTTGTTCCACTACTCGTAGCGGAATAATTGGTGGTAATCGATGTGATAGCTACCTGTGCTTTTACTTGAGCGATACTCATCAAAGCAATCAAAGTAACAGTCAGGAATTTCCCGAAAACAGAAAAATTGCCGCCGGCGGCAGACAATGTTCCCATTATTTCTGTACTCTTTAACTTTCGGTCACCCCGCCTGATATTCATCGAGCTATAACGTTGTTGCCAACTCTTGGATAAACCTGTAAAAAAAGCGCTCATGTAAAACAATTTAAAAAAATCAAATTTTCGTTTACTTCCCCTTTAATCTGGAATGCATTTCACATGCAGATTAAAAAATATATCTAAAAAACCGCAAAATTACAAAATCACTTACCCCTAACTCCACTTACATAGCTATTGAATTGTTATTAACAATTGGAAAACAAGCAATTTTGCACTTCACTCAACATTAATTTAAGAACTATTTACCCTTACAAAGAATCATCACTCTTTTGTTACGACAGTTTTTTATTGAACTCAATAAAATATGTAAAACACAGCTATCGCAGCTCAAAATTGGCGGCAAATGTTATACCAAAATTACAAAACATTGATTTACAACAAATTACAGTATTTTTATTCAAAAACTGATTCCCATTTTGGGATACTTTTCCAATTCTTTAACATTCTGTGTGGCTTTAGCACTTCTTTTGGTCAATAAGCAAGGTCAATTGCATAAAATGTTGCCTTCGGAAATCAATCGCAACAACGAAGTATCTTTTATACGTTCTATATTTGACCTAGAAAGTCGAAAACATTAAGGTATGCCTACCTATCTTTTTGAAGCCACTATATAATTGTTAAGCCAATTAATTTAGTGGTTGAATTACTCAATTTTCCACGTTTTCAATGCTACAGGAAGTAGTAGGCCCTGTAAAATCAAAGAAATCGCTATCAGCCGCTGCCAGCTAAACAATACTCAACCGTAATAAGCAAGAAAAATAAAAAAGGCAATCTGTGTTAGAGATTGCCCATGTAAAGTGTAAATCAAATGACTCTATCTGCCAACAACGAAATGCATGATTTTGCGTTTATCGCCCAATTGCACTTGTAGCAGGTACATACCATTTTTAATCTGAGGGGTAAGCGAAATGGGGATATTCAAAGATCGGTTGTTGACGAATACTTCCTCCTCAAAAACAACTCTACCCAAAATGTCTGTAACTGTTAAGTGTACATCTTTGGGGTCTGACGTGTTCAATGTACCGACCAATTTGAAATTTCCATCATTAGGGTTCGGAGCCAATGAAAGTGATCCTGCATTTTCAGAAACATTATCAAAGCCAACATTATTAACTGATACAATAATCCAGTTGAAGGTCTGGTTACCATTACAAATTCCGGTTGTTGTAACCACACACGAAACTGAATCGCGATTGGCCAATGAACTGGTAATAAATACCGAATTTGTAGCGCCGGGTACGGTTGTATTATTAATAGCCCATTGATACTCGGGATTTAGTCCGGCATTGCTCACGATTGCGGTAAAGGTGTCTGTCTGTCCGGGTAATATATAGGCGCCCGGACGAGCTTCAATTACTACCGACGGACTAAACGGAGCCACTGTTTTCATTTTAATACTATTACTGGCCACATCGTTTATAGCAAGGCAAGGGAAACTACTGGTCATAATACAGTTGATAACATCGCCAAAAACTGGAGCTGTTACGAATACTGGAGATAGGCCTTGATCTACACCATTTTTGCGCCACATATAGGTAGGGCTTATGCCGCCAATAACGGGCGATGGCGTAAACGTGGCTACCCTACCCGCGCAGACTGTATCGCCCGGATAGACATCGATTGTAACTGAAGGCGTCAGGAACGGACTTACATACAAAGTATCTGAACTGCTTACAACAGAAGGCAGTGCACAAACAGCATTACTGGTCATGGTACAGGTAACTACGTCGCCTGTTGCTGGAACAAAACTGTAAGAATTAAGTATACCGACATTGGTGCCATTTACATTCCACACATAAGTAGGGGCTGTTCCTCCATTTATTGGCAATGCGGTAAATGTAGTTCTTACACCTGTACATAGTGTATCGCTACCGCCCCTAGTAATACGCACTTCGGGTACAGCATCGGGTATCACGGTAATAAATGCGCTGCCGCTCATAGTGCGACTACAACCAGTAATAATATTTACAGCCAATACAGTGTATAAACCGCCAGTTGTATATGTTCCATAGTCGAGGGAGCTACCGGTTCCCGTTAGTGTATCAAGGTTTACCCCGCTTCTCTTGAGTATATAGATAAACCCAGTACGCGAACTTGCCAACCCTATAACAACACCGGGTCCGCTTGCGCACCGACTGCCGCCGCCGGTAACCGTTTCCAGTGTTGGCAAGGGATAAACGGTAACCGTGGCGGTTGCAACACAGCCAGAAGGTAATATATAAGATATAGTTGCCGTGCCCAAAACCATACCAGTAGCAACGCCGGTAGAAGAACCAATAACAGCAATAACCGAATTACTGCTCAACCACCTTCCGCCAGGTGTTCCATCGGTAAAAGTTACAGGAACGCCATAGCATAAATTTGCCGGGCCAACAATTGGCGATAAGGCATTGACTGCTACGGAATGTGTTACATAGCATCCGGTAGGCAAAACATAGCTAATGGTAGCCGAGCCTGCCGTAACGCCTGTTACGACGCCCGATGTACTGCCCACTGCAGCTATGGCAACATCTGAACTAAGCCACTCGCCGTCGGGTGAGGCGTTAAATAAATTAATGGTTTGTCCGGCACAAACACTGCCCAAACCTACTATAGATGCAGGTAGCGGATTAACCGTCATTGATCTGTATGCCAGACATCCGGTAGGGAGTGTATAGGTTATAACAGTTTCTCCGACTGACACCCCGGAAACGAGTCCGCTTGATGAGCCTACCGTTGCAACAGTTGGGTCGGAACTCGACCAGCTACCACCGGTTGAAGAATCTGTCAATAATACCGATGCGCCGTAACAAACGGCTGAGGGACCTGCTATTGTAGAAGGCAACGGACTAACTACTACGGTTGCAGTACGTACGCAACCTGTTGGCAAGCTATAACTAATAATAGTCGACCCTAATGTAACGCCAGTGACCAAACCAGTAAGCGAGCCTACAGTGGCAACACCTATATTACTACTTGTCCATGTGCCACCAGCTACCGCATTTGTGTATATAATTGGCTGGCTTAAACATAAATATTCCGGACCAAACACAGGAGCTGTCGGCAAAACAGAAATCGATTTCATTGCCCTGCAACCTGTGGGTAATGTATAAGTGATAATGGCACCGCCACCAGACATACCTAATACTACGCCTGTGGCAGACCCAACTGTTGCTATGGCAGGACTTCCACTAGTCCACAACCCACCGGGGCTAACATCGGCCAACAATAACGGGTAGGACGCGCAAACTACCGAACCGCCGGTAATAGCGGCTGGCAAAGGATTGACCGTTAATGCATGCAAAGCCACGCAACCAGTAGGCGGCGTGTAGGTAATGGTAACTGCTCCGGCCGATACGCCGCTAACAGCGCCCGATAGCAAGCCAACGCCTGCAATAGCTGTATTACTGCTACTCCACGATCCACCGGGAGTTGCGTCTGTTAAACTAATTAATCCACTAACGCATACCGATGACGGGCCAACTATTGGAGAAGGCGGTGGATTGACGGTAACAGGCGAAGTAGTATAACAACCCGTAGAAATAAAAGTATAGGTAATAATAGAAGTACCCAATGCCACGCCATACATAAGACCCGATGACGAGCCTATGGTAGCAATGGCAGGTGCGCTGCTGCTCCATGTGCCGCCAAAACTCGGCGCTGTAGCAAACGAGGTAAGCCCGAGGCAAACCCTTAGCGGACCAGTTATTGGTAGCGGTAATGGATTAACGGTATAAGTAACCCATGCCGGACAGCCAATAGATGATGTGTAAGTAATGTCGGCCATGCCGCCTGCTATGCCAATAACAACGCCGCTCGTACTGCCTACAATTGCAATAGCAGGATCGCCGCTACTCCACGTACCGCCAGGCGTAGCATCGCTCAATGTAGTGGCTTGTCCTACACATGCCATGGCAAGACCTGTAACCGGCGCTGGAGCCGGAAACACTGCAAGCGTATTGGCGACAGTGCAACCCGTGGGCAGCACATAAGTAATGGTAACCACCCCTGCCGACACACCTGTAACAATACCGGATGTGAGCCCTATAGAAGCTATCGCTGGATTACTGCTTGTCCAGGTACCGCCAACAGATGTACTCGATAGTGCAGTTGTCAATCCGACACATACATTTAGTCGCCCTGTTATAGGGGTTCTGGGATTAACGGTCAATGCAGCGATCGTCATGCAACCGGTAGGGAGCGTGTAAGACATGATAACGGTCCCGGAGCCGAGGCCATTTACCAAGCCCGTAATGGAATCAATGGTAGCTATAAGATCGTTACCGCTGTTCCAAACGCCGCCAGCGCTGGTATTGTATAGGGTTGTGGTTGAGCCCTGACATACCGACAATATGCCAGTTATTGGATCGGGCGACGGATAAGTTACCAAACTTGCCGTGGTTACGCAGCCAGTAGGCAGCGTAAAGGTGATAGTAACGGTACCTGCAGTAATACCAGTAACGCCGCCCGTATAAGTATCGATACTGGCAATAGCTGGTGCGCTGCTGCTCCATGTCCCGGTTTCGGGGTTGGTCATGTAGGCAATAGCTCCAGTGCAAATACCCGCCGGACCCGATATTAATGATGGTAACGGAGTGACTGTGACCGTAAGAAAAGAATTGCAGCTAACCCCTAAGGAATAAGTAACAATAGTAGTACCTACTGCAACCGACGTAACAACGCCTGTAGTCGATCCGATATCCGCTACTGCTGGGTTGCTACTGCTCCAGGTGCCGCCGCCTATAGCCGCCAGAGTAGCTGTAGAGCCAATGCAAATTCCAGATGGCCCGGCTATAGCGCCGGGAGTGGCATATACGACAACCGTAGTAGATGCCAGACATCCAGTGCTTAGTCTATAAGTAATTATTGCAGAACCCGCCGACAAACCGCTAACCATTCCGGAGACAGAGCCAATACGCGCAACAAACGGATTACTGCTGCTCCAGATGCCACCCGACGTTGCATTGCTTAGCGAACTTGTGAGCCCAAGGCAAACGCCGGTAACACCTGATATTGGATCGGGTACCGGATTAACTATTACAGATGAAGCCCCTGAACAACCTGTGGGTAATGTATAAACAACTGCAGTGGTACCGGCAGATATGCCAGTAAGCACGCCGGTTGTAGTACCAATATCGCCAATAGCGGTATTCATACTCACCCATATACCTCCGGGCGAAGCGCTTGTTAGCGTGCTTGTTGACCCGACGCAGACTACAGGCGTACCCGAAATAGGCGCTGGCAAGGGGTTGACGGTTACTGTCTGTATGTTGTAACAACCTGTACCTAGTGAATAGGTTATATTGCTTGTGCCTGCCAGCACGCCGCGCACAACGCCCGATACAGAACCGACCGTAGCTATGGCTGTACTACCGCTTGACCACAGGCCGCCGCCGGTGCAGGTAAGCGTTGTAGTAAATCCGGCGCACATGTATGGAACGCCATCTATTGACGCTGGCAGGCCATTTATTTCTAATGGCTTGGTAGCAGAACATCCTGTAGGTAGTGTGTAGGTAATTACCGCCGACCCACTGGCCAAACCCGTAACAACGCCCGAGGTAGAACCAACATCGGCCGCTCCGCCCCACCCTACGCTCGACCAAAGTCCGCCCGGTGTTGCATCGGTAAATGGCGCTGACATACCAACGCACAACGAAGGCGGACCAACTATAACAGCAGGTAACGGACTAACAGTAACGGTTGTAAACGAGGTGCAACTTGTACCCAGGGTGTAGGTGATGCGCGCGGTGCCTAATGTCACACCAAGCACGCTACCGGTAGCCGAACCTATGAAAGCCACCGCGGTGTTACTGCTGCTCCATGTTCCTCCACCAGACGGATTATACAGATTAGAAACTACACCCTGACACAAACTGAAGTTTCCAGTATTAGGCGATGGTAGTGAATTGACCGTAATTACCACAGTGTTTTGACAGCCGGTAGGCAGTGTGTAGGTAATGATTGATGTACCTACCGCCAGCCCTGAAACTATCCCGCTTGAGCTGCCGACAGATACTATTGCTGGACTGCCGCTAACCCACGTTCCACCCGTAAGGAGATTAGTAAGCGTGGCGCCATAACCGAGGCAAAGTGTTGGACCGCCGCCAATGGGCGAAGGCAGTGGATGAACAGTAAAGCCCCTTGTGGCCACGCAACCCGTTGCTAACAGGTAAGTGATTATTGGTGTTCCGGCGGCAATTGCTGTAACATTTCCTGTACCCGAACCTACGGTAGCAAGAGCGTTGTCGCTACTATACCAAGAGCCTCCAACGGTAATATTTAACAATGTAACGGATCCACCCTCGCATGCAGCGGCAACTCCCGTTATAGGAGCCGGCAATGGGTTTACGAGTACAGAAGCAGTTATTATACATCCGGTCGGAAACGTATAAGTAACAATTGCCGTACCAGCGGCAACGCCGGCAACAATGCCAGTTGCAGAACCAACTGAGGCAATAGCGCTGTTGCTGCTTGCCCATGTACCACCGCCTGTGTTTGATAAAGTAGTGGTAAGCCCTACGCATACATTTGTGGTTCCTGAAATTGCGGCAGGCAATGGGTGAACTGTAAATACCTTAATGGATATACAACCCGTACCCAAAGTATAGGTAATATTTACGGACCCAGCAGCTACGCCATTTACCAAGCCGCTTAGAGAACCAACCGTAGCAACAGATAAATCACCGCTCGACCACAACCCGCCGGAAGTGCTGTTGGTAAGTATGGTTGAAAGTCCAACGCATACTGCATCGGCTCCGGCTACAGCGGCCGGCAAAGGATTGACAAGTAGGTTTGATCTAGTTATACAGCCCGTAGGCAATGCATAAGTTACAACAGTTGTACCGGCAGCAATACCTGATACAATACCTGAGACAGAGCCCGCAACAGCAATTGCCGGATTGCCGGTACTCCAAAATCCACCGACGCTGCCCGAGGCAAGCGATGTCGTTAATCCGACACAAACTGAAGTAGTACCTGTTATCAGAGCAGGTAGCGGGTTGACGGTAACAGTCGCTAAAGCGGTACATCCGGTACCCAACATATAAGTAACTACGGAAGTGCCTGACGACAGCCCGCTTACTACACCCGAGATAGATCCTATAGTAGCCACAGTAGGTGTACCGCTTATCCACATCCCCCCACCGGCGTCAGATAGCGTTGTTGTTAGCCCAGCGCAAACGCTTCTTACACCCGAGATTGGCGCAGGCAAAACGTTTACAACCATTGTTTTAGTGATAATGCACCCAGTAGGCGCTGTGTAAGTAATGCTTACAGTACCTGGAGCTAGGCCATTTACAACGCCGGAAGACGACCCTATTGACGCTACCGCCGGTGCGCTGCTGGTCCAGGCGCCTCCGGTAATTGTATTGCTGAGTGTAACTGAAGAACTGATACAAACCGAACTGCTCCCGCCGATGGTAGGCGGCAACGGATTAACGGTTACTGTGGTTGTGGTGCGGCAACCGGTTGGTAGCGTGTACGAAATAAGCGCGGTACCTGCGGCAATGCCAGTTACAATTCCCGAAGCAGTACCCACGGTAGCTACCCCCGAAAATGCGCCGCTACTCCAAACACCTGCAGGCGTACTATTAGATAATGTTGTATTAAGTCCTACGCACACATTAGTAATTCCAGTTGTGGTCGTGGGTAGTGGATTGACCGTTAATGATTGTGTAATGAAACAATTGGTAGGCGCGGTATAAGTGATAATAGTGGTACCTGCAGCTACTCCGGTAACAACTCCGCTCGATGTACCGATTGTTGCAACTCCTGTATTGCTGCTACTCCACGTGCCGCCTGTTGTGGCATTTGTAAGCGTTGTATTAGAAGCCACACACACTGCCGAAGCGCCGCTTATAGCTGCAGGAATTGGGTTAATCGTAACAGCCGATGTGCCTGACGATGAACAAGCGCTATTAGTAGCCGTGGCAGTATAGGTAACAACAGTTGTGGTTAGTACGGTAGTTGGCCGAACATAAACTGTATTAAGCTGAGTACCCGATGTATAAGGCGTGGTAAAGCCAGCATCGTTATACAAATGGGTAACCGGCGACCAACTCGGTGTGGCCTCTGATGAGGTACCCATAATCAATACATTGTCTATAGCCCAGTAGTAGCCCCAATGGCAATAATAGTAGAACCTGATTTTACAGTTAGACGAGCCAAGATATGGCGTGAGCGAAATTGTCTGTATGGCAAAACTTATGTTTGTGCCTACGTCTGCGCCGGCGTAGTTGCGCATGGTTGTCCATGTGCTGCCGCCGTCTGTGCTAATCTCAACATTCACATTCATATCGCCCGACCAATAGTCGTAAGCCATCTGAAAAGTGAGCGTCGCAGCCGAATAACCTGCAAGTGTAAACACCGGCGAAATAAGCCGAGACGATGTATAGGTGGTAGAACCGGACGTGTCAGAATTCGACATGGCAAATGTGCTGTTGTCGGGACTATGGTAGGTGTGCTGTTCGTTCACATATCCGTCGCCGCACCACTTCCAATGGGCGCCCCATACTGTGCCTACGCTTCCGGCGCTATCAACCGTCCACGTGGTGAGACCGGCATTGAAATTCTGAACCAGAATTGTGTCGGGAGAGTACGAACCGGTGGCGGTGAGTGTGGCGCTATTGCCATTACATATTGCAGTTACCGATGGTGTAACTACGGGCCTCGTGGGCGCTACATATACAATTATAGGTTTTATAGCCGAACAACCGGCAACCGTATAAGTAATATTACAGATGCCGGCTGCAATACCAGTCACATTACCTGAACCATCTACCGACCCTATAGCCGTATTACTGCTGGCCCATGTTCCCCCGCTTGTTGCATCGGTAAACGTTGTAGTGGCTCCCGGGCAAATACCGCTGACGCCGCTAATTGCCGCAGGCGAAGGATTGACCGTCATGGTTACTGTATTGCTGGTGACAGTGGCAGGAGCTACACATGCCGCATTGCTCGTCATACTTACTGCAATAGTATTACCGCTCGATAATGAACTATTGGCATAGGTAGTACTGGTCGACACATTCGCACCGTTCAGCGTCCATTGGTATGCCGGCGCCGATCCGCCATTGGTGGGCGTTGGCGTAAAAATCACATTCGTGCCTGAACATATTGTTCCCGATGGCGATGCAGCAATAGTAACCGACGGCGTAACCGGAACTACCAATGCAAGGCTGCCGAAATTTGTACCGCCTGTACCCGTTGTAACGCCAGTGACTCCTGATACAGAGGTAGCATATATATTGCCAGACGACGAAGATGTAGAGGTTGCCTGCACTTGCAGGCCAGTTACCGTTACCTGATCGTAAGCCGCGCTACCCAACGTGGTAATGTTAACAGTAAGCGTTGTACTTGTAATAGAACAGGACACCGCCGTAACATTGGCTCCTGATGTATAAGTTACAGCTGGCAACGCGCCGCTAAACTGCCAGCCCGCAGGCGCCGAAAGTAACACTACATTGGTTGCAGGCACTCCGCCGCTACCTCCGTAAAAATCACTAACGCCCCCCTCTGTAATTGTAATTGAGCCAACGGTAGTAAATGCCGGAGCAATACCGCCAACAGCTTTATTACGGCATATTGTGGTTCCACCGGATGCCGGCGTGACCAACACCTGCGCAAAACTGCTGAACCCAAACAGACAAAACAATAGAAGTAACAGATAGCGATTAATAGCTTTGATACAACAGCAACTGCCTGCTAAACTGGCGGTTACCAATTGTAAAGAGTTCTTTTTCATCAACAAAAAAACGTTTTTTATTTCAGGCGCCACCCTGCCAAGAAATTATATTACCAAAAATAACATTATTTTGGAAATCGCCAACAAAAAGCCGCTCTTTTTTTACCCACATACGTGGATAGGGTAATGAGCAACTAAATTACGAGATGTTACAGGTATCTAATATTTGATTTTTGCAGCTGTAAATGAACCTGTTAGTTATCCATTGGCCCCATACTCGTATGGCGTAAGGCAATGATTTTAACCTCTGTAGATAATACTCTGTAGGCAATCCGCAATCTATGCATTTCAAAAGCTCGATATGTACCGTAATTATCTGTTTTGTACTTATCTAATGGGTATCTTTCCGGATAGGTACATAAAGACCGGGTAACATCCAAAACATCGTTTCTAACTTTACGAGCGTTTTGCAAAGAATCGTTTTTTATGTAATCACAAGTTTCTTTAAGCTTTTGGAGAGCAATGCTATTCCAGATTACCTTTCTTAAAACCATGCGGCTGCCTGTTTTTCAGCGTCTTCTTGCGTTATTTTGTTACCTGCGTCGATAGCAGCTTCAGCATCGGCCAGTTCTTTATTATACTGTTCGATTGTGAGCCTTTTTGCTTGAAATCCTTCTTTAGTTTTAATAAATGCTTTAATGACGCTTAAAACAGATTTTTTATCTTCCGGCTCTAAAAGCTGTAGACATTGTTGAATTTCGGCATCAATCGACAACGCTGACATAATGGCTATTTTATCATTAAAGTTAAGGCAAACAGTACATTTTTATTTCAAACCTCTGATATTAGCTACAACGCACTAAACGTTAAGAAAGAAATTAGGAGCATTATAAGCTGCAAATATTGTAACTTAGAATAAACCAAATATCCCACTCATTACCATTTCCCTAACCCAATCTCGGCGCGGGCTTTGTTGGTAGCTTCTATGTCTAATGGCTTAAGAGGCGCAGAGGCCTTTGTTTTCGCATCGTAATGCTCTATTACATAATACAATTCCGGCTTCTTACGCTCCAGCATAGTGCGATCGTAAATTAGCGCATATTCCATACCGGGCATTTTTCTGTCTACTGCTGCCTTGTGCAACAGCTCAAAAAATTCGTCTGTTAGCTTTTCGGAGTTGTGCATTATTATTGTCGACACCAACTCGTCGGCGACATACTTATACGGATAGCCGTACTTATTAATTATCGCTTTTACAGCCTCAAAGTTGGCTGCATCTATTTGGCTCTGCAGTTGCCACAACGAATCTTTCTGCTCCTTATTGATACCTACTCTGCCGGCCTGCACATCCTTCATACGTTGCATGGAAGATGGTCCGTCTAGTGCGCGCAATTCTTTCAACTTTTGTTCATCCGTTTCACCATACATAAGCATCCAGCGGTAACGCTGATCGGCTGCCATCATTGTTTTTATAGCGCCCGCTATGCTGTCTTTTACTGCGCGGGTAAGGCGCGGCTGGCTGTGTGCCGGAACGAATGCAACTAAGCATAGCACAAATAATAAGTAGCGTAATACACCGATTAACTTCATTACAAAAGATGTTTTTATGCACTAAATATACAAAGACGATTATTGTCAAAATAATATCAATAGTTATGAAGCGCCAACCTATTAGTTACAACAAAAGATCAACCAACTATTGTCCAAGTAACGAATTACAAAAAAAAGGGCGCAGCCCCCAAACAGCTGCGCCCCTTACCATATACATCCTCGTCTTATTGCTTCATTACTTTCTGTGTATAAACACCATTCGCTGTAAACAACTTTATCACATACATTCCTGCAGGCAATGATTTAATATCTATTTTGCCAGCAACCACATTAGAAGATAATGCCAATGTACCGACGCTCGAGTATAGCTCCAGTTTTTGAACATGCTCCTTAGTATCTACATATAACACGTCTGTTGCTGGATTCGGATATATAGATGCGCTGTTGTCTTTTGCCAAAGATTTACTTACACTCGTTGTGCTTGCTGTGCGCATGGGCAGGGTTGCTTCCATACAGTTGGCGCTTATACGCATTAGCTCAAAAAACTGTCCGTTAGTATTTGTTAGTGTTTGGCGACTCACTACAAGGCCTGTTGTAAGCGACACTCCCACCAGCTCAGCCCCGTTATTGTAGTAATATACCATAGCATCAGGGTCAATTGTAGAACCTGAATTGAGGCTGTATCCTCCCACGCCAATTGAATAAGGAGAAACAACTGTTACGACACCGGTATTGGGATTGATCCTGCCAAGAAAAAGCGCAGTTGAGTCAACTTCCTGCCAGAAAATGCTTGAGTCCACCGGATCATAAACCGTGTCGTAAAAGTTCTGCCGTATCATACCATAGATAGCAGTATCGGCGCAACTATAAGTAAAATTATCAAATATCATTCCGTCGCCCAATATCATCCTGGAGTTGGAATACACACTGCCCGTGTACATATCCAGCCCTACCAGATTTGAACCTGTAGAATAGTAAAAAACCATTTGATACGGATCGATGGCGCTGCCTGCAAGCGCATACCCCTGCCCTACCGACGAATCGGATATTTGTGTTATTACGCCAGATGTTGTGTTGATGGTAGCCAGATAAAGCTCTCCATAATTAGTCATTGTTGCAGAATCAAATGTATTTATGCGGGCAAGGCCGTAAAGCGTGGAGTCTGAATTATTGAACCTGAAGTTGTCGAAGTAACTGTCGGCAATCGGGTTGCTGATAGGTACGCTACGCAAAGCTATGCCTGAGGAAAGATCAACGCTTTTGATCTCGTTGTAGCCCATGAAATGGTATAGATTACGATATGGATCGAGGGCGGCGCCCGTCAGATTAACAAGCGCAGACACCGAACTATCGTTGACATTGGTCACCACGCCTGTTGATGGATTTACAGTAGAAAGATAAACAGCTTCGTCGGGCGTATTTCTTCTGGCAAGACCATAAAAATTGCTACTGGTTTGCGATTGAGCGCAAATGCTTAGTTGTAGCGCTAATAAAAAGAAGGATATCTGTTTCATATTTCTAGAATTTATCTAAACAAAAATAACGAAAACAGCTAACCGAAAATAAGTCAATTATACATTTTTTCGATAGGGCTATCAGTGAACCAAACAGCTAATGCATCCCTGCCAACACACGTCTGGTATTTGTTAAGCTCAAAAAAATTACCCCAATAACTTGGGGTAAAACTATACACGGATAATTTTAATTTCGAGTTATTGACTCAGTCACCAACTTCATACATATGGCGACTAGAGAATCCATAGGGCAACAATTCGCCAATAGTCTTTTGCACTATTTCTCCGTTGTGGAAAAACACGACCACTATATGCTCGCCAAACTCGTGGATAAATTGCCGGCAGGCGCCACAAGGCGTTACCGTAGGTACATCGGCATACACCGCTATAGCGCGTATGCCTTTATTGCCGGCGGCTATGGCATAACCCAATGCTATACGCTCGGCGCATAGCGTTAGGCTATAAGATGCGTTCTCCACATTAGCGGCGCGGTACACCAATCCGTTTTGCGCCTGCACTGCGGCGCCCACCGCAAATGCAGAGTAGGGCGAATAGGATGTTTGCACAGTTGCCTTGGCCTCCCGGAGCAGGTATTCTGCTTCAGTGTCAGTCAGGTAATTCATTTTATTTTGTTTTTGGGGTATAGCTATGGTGTTTAGTTAGTTTTCAATCCTATTTCGCGCAGGCGCTCATCCAGGTACTGTCCGGCAGTATAGTCTTCATAAGCCTTCGGATGAGCCTCGCTGACGCAACTTTCCAGACACGCCAGGCTCATATCTGGTTTAGGGTGCAAAAAGAAGGGTATTGAATATCTCGGCGTACTCCATTTTTCCTTTGGCGGATTAATAACGCGGTGTGTGGTAGACTTCAATCGGTTATTGGTCAGGCGTTGCAGCATATCGCCTACATTCACCACTATTTGGTCGGGCAGCGATGTGGCTGGCGCCCATTCGCCCTGCTTGGTCAGTATTTGCAAGCCTTCGGCCGATGCGCCTACCAGCAATGTTATCAGATTGATGTCCTCATGTTGTTCTGCTCGTATGGCCGATTTTGGTTCTTCGGTAATAGGCGGATAATATATAGCGCGCAAAATAGAATTGCCTCGGGTTACAAACTCATCAAAGTAATGCTCATCGAGGCCTAAGAACAATGCTATTGCCTGCAGCAAAGCCGTTCCAGATTGTTCGAATGCCTTGTAGGCCGCAAGCATAGTAGGCGTAAACTCCGGTAGCTCATCAACAGTTACATTATCGGGGTAATGGTCGCCGGAAGTATCATCAGGCGTCTGTCCAAACTGAAAAAATTCTTTAAGGTCGGGCGCTTCAAAACCCTTGGCATGTTCTGTACCAAACGAGGTATATCCACGCTGACCGGCAAGTTCGGGCTTCTTGTATTTTTCTTTTGTAGCCAGCGGCAGTTCAAAAAACTGCGCAATCTCTCTATATAGTTCTTCTATAAGATCTGCAGGTATACCATGATTGGTTACTGCTACAAATCCTACATTTTCGTAGGCATCGCCCAGTTCTTGCACAAATCGGTTCTTTGCGGTTGCATCGCCATTCACAAAATCGGCAAGGTCTACTACCGGTATATTATTGGTCATGATTCTTAAATTGAGCGCACAAGTTAGTGCAAGCGCCTGCGCTGGAGTATTATTAGTTCGTTAAGTTTCCATTAATTAAATTTAACTATGTATAGCGCAACCTAAATGCCTATTTAGTCTATTTTTACGGTTTTATTTTATTTGAAGCAACCCGGCATAAAACCGGCTATTATATACAATCAGGTAATGCACATACGCGAAACAAACACCATCTCGGAAACCGAACTAATTCTTACTCCGCAATCGGAAGTATATCATTTGCACCTTCAGCCACATCAGTTGGCAAACACTGTGATCACCGTGGGTAGCCCCGACCGTGTGGCCGAGGTATCAAAACATTTCGATAGTATAGAACACCGCGCACAAAACCGCGAGTTTATCACCCACACCGGCTATATAGGCAAAAAGCCTATTGCGGTTATCAGTACAGGCATAGGCACCGGCAACATAGATATTGTACTCAACGAACTGGATGCTCTGGTAAACATAGACTTTACAACCAGAACAATAAAAGAACAAAAAACCGAGCTTAATATTATTCGACTAGGCACTTGCGGCACATTGCAGAAAGATGTAGCGGTTAATAGCTTTATTGTGTCTACCCACGCCATAGGCCTCGACAATCTGTTGCACTACTATAATTTCCAGAATAGCGAGGCGGAAGTGGAATTACTCAATGCTTTTACTACGCAAACCGGCATTGGCGATGGCGTTATTAAGCCCTACCTGAACGATTGCGCCGATACGCTGCTGAATAAATTTGGCAATGGTTACCTGCGCGGTATTACCGCCACTTGCCCGGGATTTTACGCCCCACAAGGACGTAGTGTGCGCCTGACCCCTGTGTACCCAGACCTGCTCGACCGCATGGCAGGCTTTACGCACCACAACAGCCGCGTTCTCAATTTCGAAATGGAAACTGCCGCTATATATGGCTTGGGTAAGCTGCTTGGGCATAATTGTCTGTCGGTAAGCGTAGCTTTAGCCAACCGCGCCACACATACTTTTTCTACAGATCCAGATGCTGCGGTAGAAAGGATGATCGTGCAGTCGCTCGAAATTATTGCTGCTGTTTAATATACCAGTCTTAAATGTCAACGCCCCGCGATTTGCGGGGCGTTGACATTTATATTAAAACACAAAAGTATTTATCGCAAAATAGAAACACGCTGGCTTACTACGCCTGCGCTGCTCATTATCTTCACTACGTAGTCGCCATTATAGAGCGTCTTGGTATCGAAATAAGCTATAGTGCTGCCTTGGTACAAAGTTGTTTTTTGCTGCAGTCTACCGGTAATATCATACAGTTCAATCGCTACGTTTTCGTAGGTAAGATTATTGAGCTGAACAGCAATGTAGTCGGCCGCCGGATTGGGGAAGATATTAACAGATGGCAACTCATTGATTGAAGTTACGCCGGTAGTTGGCGTCACATAAGGTGTTACCGTTTCTGTAATAGAAGTTACTTTCTGTGCGTTCCTAACGCCATAGTAAGTTGGGCCTATCATATAGGGATACGCCGAATTCCAGTTGGCATCAACGGTGCAGAAATAGGCATAAGTGCCCAGTGGATATTCCGGTGTTACGCAGAAGCGACCATTATGATCGTCCAGATAATCGGGCGTGCCGGTTGTAGTTGGGTTGTACTGATAATCCTCGCGGAACAAACCCAGTGGATAAGTCATACTAACCGCCGGGCCCGGAGTAACCGAGCCGCCGCCGGCATAGGTGGTGCGCGTAGTAATGCTACGGAGCGTGTAGCTCGACTTCATGCGTACGATACCGCCTGTGCCATCTATATTTTTGTAGGCATAGGCGCCATATACCGGGAAGCCATCGTAGGCAAAACCAAGCAATGGCGAGTGACGGGTACTATCTATAGCATACAGCGCATCGGCAGTGTACACGTTGCAAATAGTAGATATTACTGTGCGATCGAGATTGAAAGCGCTCGGGTTTTGGTGGTGGTGGTAGTTGCCCATGGCAGGGTGCCCCTTGCTACAGTCGAAACCGCCTTTTTCGGCTACTACTGCATCTCGGTTCCATACGCCGTCGCCCATGCCGCCCAGCGGTCCGCCTGCAAGCGCGCCGGTCGAGTTTTTCCACGATACGCCGTCGCGATAATCGAACATAGCAACGCCGTTGATGAAAATGCCAATATTACCGCCGGTAGTGCTGGTGGGCGTACCCGTGTTTTGCACAGGATTGAGCGATATTTTAAATATGGCATTCTGATTACTGGCTATAGATGGATTGCCATCCAGAAACGGACCGGTAATATAGGCCGGTATGCCCTTTGTGCGCACATATACCCAGTTGGACGAATAGAGCACTGTTTGCACATTGGCCGAATCGGCGTCTACTATAGGCGTAGGCACGCCAGACACATAGTGGCGACCGGTAATGCCCGAGCGGTTTTGCAACCACGATAATATTGCCGGGTTGGTCTGCGCCATCGCCATGACGCCGCTCGACATAAAGGCCAGTAGTAAAGCTGTTTTTTTCATGAATATGTTGTTTGTTTTGGCTGGTACATTTCTTAGACGCTAAGATTTATAAAATCCTTCACTAAGGCTGAAAAATATTTTTCGGATATCCGTAATCCGGATTATGAATAAAATGCCTGTCGCTAAGCGTAACCAAAAATGCTATCAGGTCTATTTTTTCATTGGCGGTAAGCGCAACAGGCCGCCGCAAAAGTGGCGACAAGGTGGGGCTCTCCGCTATACTCCCGGTATAATGCCCCAATACATCGTACAGTTTTTCAAATCTTCCGTCGTGCATATACGGAAACGAATATTCTATATTCCGCAAGGTGGGCGTTTTAAACTTTAGCGAGTCGGCAGGGTTGCCGGTAATCTTCATCCGGCCTATATCGGCCAACTGTGCATCCACTGGCAGTCCGTTGTTCTCAAAACCGAGATTGGTAAACAACGGTTCGGTATGGCATCCGTTGCAATGTCGCTGAAAAAGCAGGTATCCGTTTTGCTCTTGGGCAGTAAATTCGCTCTGCTTACGCATTACGCTGTCGTACTTGGCATTGCTGCTTATCAGCGTTAGCATAAATGCGCCTATTGCCTCCTGCAAACGCTCGCCGGTGGCGGCGCTATCGCCAAACGACTGATAAAATAAAATGCGATATAGCGGTTGTCTGTTTAGCTTTGCCGCCACCCCTTCTACAGTTTCGGCCATTTCATCGGGATGTTTTATCGGCAACTCCGCCTGATTGTATATGCTGGCCACCCTGCCGTCCCACATAAAACTGGCGTTCCAGGCCAGATTCATCAGCGATGGCGAATTGCGCACGCCCACCCTACCGTCTATACCATGGCTCAGCGCATGGTCTACATGCGTGAATGCTGCATACTGAGTGTGGCACGACGAACAAGAAATAGTACTATCGCGCGAAAGTACAGGGTCGTAAAACAACGCCCTGCCCAGCAAAACCTTATTGGGAGACAACGGTTTTCTACTTTGATCATTTGCCGGTTTGGGCCAGCCTTTAGGCAGGGTTAGTCTTAACTTTTTAGGCAAAGAAAAAGCTACTGTAAATACCGCCGCAAATAAACCTATAGCAATTAATTTCTTCATTATCAACCAAGTGTATGGGCTAAGCCGCAACAATAACCAATAGCTAAAGGTAGAATAATATCTTGTTTATGGGGAGATGATGATATTTTGTGATGGTGGTGGGGCAGTTAGGATTATTCTTAACGTGTATAACTAAACGCCGGTTACAAACCAGCTACTTAGCAGACTTCAGCGATCTGTAGGAACGATCGTGCGAGATGCCCCCCCCCTTTTGTGAGGAACAGCGCTGCTACAACCGGCGCACACGAGATGGTTGCTTACTACTGAGCAACGTCCCCCCTTATTGTTCCAGCTAAAAAAAAAATAGAAAAGTTACACTATATACACACATTACATAACTTCGCACAATTACAAGGTAGTATTTCGTTATTTTGTATCATAAACAGCCATATTCCCCTACCTTATGAAAACATCAATCACTATCTTATTTCTTTTACTTACCTATTTTGCCAATGCGCATATTGTACCTGTTGCTAATGCAAGCGGTTCTTGCAACACAATATGCGAAGCTGGTTGTAACACAGTTATACTCAGTGGGGAATGCAATACATTAAGTTGTCAAGTTTACTTTGGTGGTATACTTGGCGGACAAAGCAATAAGATGTGCAATATTAAAAGTACATCTATAGTAGGCGGCTGCAACAACTTTGTGTGTAATGGCTGGTATTCAGGTGTTTTTGCCGGGCATTGCAATTTAGTGGAAAATCATTGTTCCGTTGTGATTGGTGGTGAGTGCAATAAGGTACTTTGCACTTATTCGTCTGCATTTGGTTTATGCAATACCGTAGCTGGACTTAGTTCAATTATCGCCTCAGGTACATGCAATAGCATTAACAGTGGTGTCGGCTATTCTAACCACAATGGTATATTTAGCGGCTGCAACAACAGTATAGTTAGAAGTGGTGAGTATTATGCTGTAGAATATAGTACGATATTAGGTGGTGGAGATAACTGTATAGATTCTGGCCCAGGCAGTAGCGATTGCACAAGGTACAGTAGCATACTGGGTGGGCAAAACAACCTTGTGTGTGCAGGTGTGAAGCACGGTTCTATATTGGGTGGTAGTGGAAATACTTTGAAGCACAATTGTGCCGCAGTATTTGGTAGCGGAATTACATCCGTTTGCGATGGGGGATTTCACACTAATTTCTTGATTGCATGTGATACACCTTCTGGTTATTCTTCTGGTTATTGCTGTGGTACGATTTTCAGTTCAACAACTACTTCACCTCCAATGGGAGCAGTAGCATTATATATAAAAATATAATATATGAAAAAAACACTAATGCTTTATTTATTTACGAGTCTATCTATTATGTGCAAAGCTCAAATAATTACGACAGTTGCGGGCGGGGGTACGATGGGTGATGGTGCACTTGCAATTAATGCAAGAATTGATCATCCTTGTGGCTTGGTATTTAGTAAGAATAGAGAATTGTATATTGCGTCAGGAAGTTCGAATAAAGTGCGCAAAATTGATTCTTGTGGTGTAATTTCAACAATAGCAGGAACTGGCATATCTGGTTATAGTGGCGATTTTGGGGCAGCCACCACTTCACTTATTAATTTCCCGATAGGGATTGCACTTGATACAAGTAGTAATATTTACTTTTCTGAGTTAAATAATCACGTAATCAGAAGAGTAGATCGTTTGTCTGGGGTGATAACAACAATTTGTGGTAATGGAACCGCTGGGTATTCAGGTGATAATGGACCTGCATCTGCTGCGCTTTTACGGAATCCACAGAACATTCATATTGACAGATTTAATGCAATTTATATATCGGACAACAATCATGTAATAAGAAAGATTGATGCTTCTGGTGTTATTACTACAATTGCAGGTACAGGGGTTGCAGGTTTTAATGGAGATGGAATATTAGCTACTAATGCACAATTATATTTTCCACAAGACGTTACAACGGACAGGTACGGTAATGTGTATATATGTGACCAAGGAAACTCTAGGATAAGAAAAGTAGATTTATCTGGTAGAATTTCAACCTTTGCAGGCAATGGTGCTTACACTTATATCGGTGACGGTATACCTGCTACTAATGCTCAGTTTGTCCCCAATTTTCTTAGATTTGACACCATAGGTAATTTGTACATAGCTGGAGGTGAACGTTGCTACAAAATTGATACTTTTGGTATTTTCCGTACGATTGTAGGTAATGGTACAATGTCTACGACTGGTGATGGTGGGCCAGCAACGGCGGCAACTATTGATCACGCGGTGGGGGTGGCTATTGATATGTGTGGTAATCCGTACTTTTCTTCAATTGAAAGCAACACAATTCGTAAAGTCATCTACGATACTACATGTAAATATTGCAGTACGTCCACACTGGGCAGTGTTGTGGTAAACAGTAGCAGTAATGTACAGATTTTCCCTAATCCCACCCACGATGCATTTTCCATTACAGCCCCCAAACCGCTACAGGCAGTGCAGCTTAGCAATGCTATGGGGCAGGTAGTATATAATGCGCAGTACTACGGTAGCCACGCTACTATAAGCATTGCCGGGCTCCCTGTGGGTATGTACCTGGTGCGCATCACCTACTGCGATGGCGCTACTTCAGTGCAGCGGATGGTGAAGGATTAAAGAGTTTAGGTATCGGTGGCGATGTGGGGTGTAACCTACATTGCCACCGGTATTTTTTTAGCAGGGTTGGTTCTGTGTCCCTACAGTTAGAAGACACTGCAATTGTATCACAAACAGCAGCAATAATACCCATGAAAACAGCAACTGGCTTACTTGCGAAATTTGCTAAATTAGGTATTAGTAACCAAGAGCGGGAGTGTTCCACAGGATCAATCCCGCTAAAGTAGCCGGTTTGCCACCCACGTATATTCTTAATTTCTGCGGGTTCTACATTTATTGGCAGGTGTGCATTTTTAGATGTTCAGCTAACATATCCGCGCGCCAACCACCCCTCTTCGTGTGGAACAGCTTCGCTAATTCCTCACGAACATCCCCTCCTAAAAACAGGAGGGGTGTGTATTTTACACAACTCATTTATCTACAGCAGAATACACAATATAAAATTAGATAACAAATATAGAAAACAACCGAAACACCCCCATCCTGTTTTTAGGAGGGGACGTTTGCGCCGGGACAGCGAAGCTGCACCCGGCGCAAACCGGGGTGGTTGGCGCGCGGATGGGTAGACTTGCCTGTACTTGAAAATAACCACTAAACGCCAGTTACAAACTGGCTACTTAGTAGACACCAGAGACCCTTCGGAACACTCGCGCCAGATGGGTACCTGTTGATAAACGGTAGATAAAAAATGCGGGGAAGCCCTGCCTCCCCGCTAAACATGGTGTTGTGTATAGGTCATCCTCAATGCTTACGGTTATTTGCCGCCGAGCGCCCTGTATAACGCCACAGATCCGAAAAGAAGCTTCTTTTTGGTAAGCGTTACGTCCAGTTCCGCTTCAAGCGCATTCTTTTGTGCCGTTATTATCTCCATATAGTTGGCATAACCCGCCACATACAGATCGTTAGATATATTCACCGCTTCATTCAGCCCGGCAGCGGCTTTCAAATTATAGCTATACTCCGAGCGCAAATTTTCAAGACTCTCTATACCCGTCGCCACCTCAAATACCGCGTTCATCACCGTTTTACCATATTGGTAAAATGCGCCCGTATGTTCTGCCAACATTTGATTATAGTTGGCCCGCAGCGCATTCTTATTCAATACCGGCGCGGTGAGTCCACCCAACATACTGTAGGCAAACGAAGCTGGATTGAACAACATAGTAGCGCTATAAGTATTGTACCCGATGCCGCCTCCCAAATTTACCGATGGTAAAAAAGCAGCCTTTGCTGCCGCCACATCGGCATTCGTAGCCTTCAGTTCCAGTTCGGCTTGCAGTATATCCGGTCTGGCGCTCAGTAATCGGGCTGGCACGCCTATATGGGTTATGCGGTCGGCATCGGCTGTCGATAACGGGTTTCGGGGAATAGCGGTTGCATACCTTGGCCTTCATCTACATAACGTCCTTCCAGAAAACCGGATATTTTGCTTCTTATCTCCACATTCCGCACTGCTTGTATATCGGCTACGTACAGCCTGTCAAGTTCCAGAGGGGTGGTTGCAAGCGTTACTACCGGCACCTCTGTAGGTTTAGCAATATCGGCGGTAGTGTTGTTATTGTTGCAGGAAACGACTACGGTCCCGGCTACAGCCAGGGCCAAAGTAAATATTTTACGCATGAAATGATCTGTTGAATAAATAAAGAAAGGAGAAATCCCTACGGACTGTCTTTGTAAAAATGACTTCTTTAAAAATTCAATTAGAATAGCGCATACCTGAACAGGAACACGTAGTAGGTGGGACGAATGAAATAATCTGAACTGAAGCAGGCAGCGGACTCATCTTCCGTTTCGGTATTACTGCGGATATGACAACCTCCCGGGCATAGTCCCGGACTACTGTAAAAAGGCGAATATGAATGCCGACGTCTAGCAATGTGGTGCCTTCTTTGAGGATGACTGATAGATGGCATTGCCTTTTGTTGCCATTGCTTGCTATAAGCAAACGTTTGCTCACCTCCTGTTTCTTCAATAATAGCAGCGAGCCTGGCGCGCTCCACATCGCTGCCCAAAACAATGCCATTATTACCAAGTAAAGGCAACAAAAACAACAGTACTAAAACTGTAGTTTTAACAATACGCTGTATGTATACCAGTGAAACCAGACGATTGTATTATTGAGCAACGAAAATAACAGCGACAAACCTTAAAAAAAGTTAAAAATAGCTCTTTTAAAATGCTGCATACTGCTTAACTATCCCGCTATTGACAACAATAATATTATTCCCGTCAAACTTATGCTGCAGAAAGCAAGACACTTGTTGTTTATGACTCCAACCCAAAAGGCACATGCTGCGTTCTACTCATTTGTTATACGCTGATTTTAAGTAAAAAAAGTGGATGGAGCTGTGTTGGATAATGTTAAATCAATCCTTCAATAATACATCAATACGCCAAACAATGTAATTTTGCAAAAAAACTGAAAAAGACAATTTACGACATGAAAATAGAAAAGGCGCTCAATAAATTGGGTATAGAAAAAAACAACGAAGGCTCATCAACCGGAGTGAAATGGCTGAAGAGCGACGCAGGAAAGATTGAGTCTTTTTCGCCTGTAGATGGTAAAAAAATTGCTTCAGTAACCGTAGCCAATCGTGATATATACGATACCGTTATTGCCCAGGCGCAATCAGCTTTTTTGGAATGGCGCATGTGGCCCGCCCCAAAACGCGGCGAGGTAGTGCGCCAAATAGGCGAGGCGCTCCGCAAGCACAAAGAGCAGTTGGGTCATCTGGTATCGTACGAGATGGGTAAAAGCCTGCAGGAAGGCCTGGGCGAAGTGCAGGAAATGATTGACATCTGCGATTTTGCAGTGGGTATGTCGCGCCAGCTATATGGCCTTACCATGCATAGCGAGCGTCCGCGCCACCGCATGTACGAGCAATGGCATCCTCTCGGCGTAGTGGGTATTATTTCAGCTTTTAACTTTCCGGTGGCTGTATGGTCGTGGAACAGTATGATTGGCCTAATATGCGGAAACACCTGCGTATGGAAACCATCTGAAAAAACACCGCTATCTGCAGTTGCGTGCCAGAACATAATAGCCGATGTTTTCAAGGAAAACGACGTACCCGAAGGCGTATGCGGATTGATAACCGGCGGCCGCGAAGTAGGTGAATGGATGACTACCGATACGCGCGTACCACTTGTGTCTGCTACAGGTTCTACCCGCATGGGTAAGGCAGTAGGCGCGGCAGTAGCGGAGCGCCTGGGGCGATCGCTTCTGGAATTGGGCGGCAACAATGCTATTATCATTACTCCAAATGCCGACCTGAACATTGCGCTCATCGGTTCAGTGTTTGGCGCAGTGGGTACAGCCGGACAACGCTGCACTACCACCCGCCGATTGATTATACATGAATCCGTATACGATGCATTTAAGAAAAAACTGGTAGCTGCCTACAAACAACTGGTTATAGGCGACCCGCTTGATGAAAAAACCCATGTGGGCCCACTTATTGATACTGACGCCGTGGCTGCATACACAGCTGCCATAAAAGAAGTAAAAGCAGCCGGCGGAAAAGCAGTGGTAGCCGGCGGAACACTGACCGGCGAAGGATACGAAAGCGGCTGCTATGTAAAACCAGCTATATACGAAGTTGAAAACCACTGGCCTATAGTACAGCACGAAACGTTTGCACCAATACTGTACCTGATGAAGTATAGTACCCTCGACGAGGCTATTGCTATGCAAAACAGTGTTCCACAAGGACTGTCTTCATCTATAATGACGCTGAACATGCGCGAAGCTGAGCAATTCCTGGCAGCGCTGGGTAGCGACTGCGGTATTGCCAATGTGAATATTGGCACCAGCGGAGCTGAAATAGGCGGCGCTTTTGGCGGCGAAAAAGAAACCGGCGGCGGACGCGAAAGTGGATCGGATAGCTGGAAAGCATATATGCGCAGACAAACCAATACCATCAACTGGAGCGACAAACTGCCGCTTGCTCAGGGTATTAAATTCAACGTTTAGTCTGTTTTTAAGATCTAAAAAAGCAATGCGCCTCACCCGGCGCATTGCTTTTTTATGCCCTATCCGGCAAAACATTTTGAAACAATTGGCTACTTTTACCACTATACTCCTCAGTACAAACGCTATGAACAAACAAGAAATTACAGAAAGCCTTACAGACAATTATACAGCCTTTACCAACTACATGGCAAATCTTATGGAACGCGACTTCCATTACACCAATGGCAGCAGTTGGTCGGCCGGACAACAACTGGCGCATATAGTACTCTGTATGCAACCGCTGGTACAAGTGTTTGGCATGGAGAAAGCCGCCATTACGCAAGCCTTTGGCATAACTGACCGCGGTAGCAGAAGTTACCAGCAATTACTCACCGACTATAAAGCAAAACTTAGCGAAGGAGGCAAAGCCCCTACCCGCTTTGTACCAGACGACAACCCGCAAGACTGTACCACCCTATGCAAACAGCTAAACGCATTAATAAATAAACTAACTAAAACTATAGACACTTTTACCGAAGAAGAACTGGATACCCTGTGTATACCCCACCCACTGCTGGGCGCCATAACCCTTCGCGAAATGCTCTACAATGCTATATACCATGTTACCCACCATTGGGAGATAGCGGTGTGTAATTTGAAAGAGAGATGTAGCTGACATGCATCGAAATTGATAAGTAGATGCTATAGAGTTAGCGTAATGATTTGCCTTACATCTATTAAACACACTTTAGTTGCTTGACTCACCAAAATCCAATCAATACGATACATCTCGATAATTGTGTATTATATTGGTAATCACAATTTGATTACTATCGTTGACAACATAAAAATGAATACTGTAAGGAAAATTATGAGGGTGCGCTATTCTAATGTTTTTATATCTGATAGAAAAATCGTCAGGATTGTTTTGTATTCGCAATATTGCGTCCTTAATTGCCTTGGCAAATCTTATTTGCAGGCCATTCTGTTGTGCTTTGTACCAAATTTTGGCAGCGATAACATTTTGTTTGGCTACTTCAAAATAAACAATATTATACCCCATTATCAATCTTCCTTATCTAATTCTGCAAAAAGCTCTTCAATAGGACGCAAGCTTTCGGGACGTTGCTGTATCTCTAAAAGGTTTTTGTCAATAATATCCTTTTGCCATTGAGGCAAATCACCCTCCAGTTTTTCAACCTCAGGATATTTATTCCTGATTTGATACCATTCTTCTATCGGTATAACAACCGCTGTTGTATGCCCTAATTCATCTGAAACAAACTGTACCATATTGACAAAGTTAGGTTGTTTTTATAATTGGATTAGTTTGCAGAAAAAAACAAGAACATTTCCCATATGAAATGATGTATTTGCTACACAAAAAGCCGGAGTGCGCTACCACACTCCGGCTCATTTACAAATTCACCTTACTTCCACCCGCCGCCTAATGCCTGGTACACACTTACCACTGCATTCAATTGTTGCTTCTTGGTTTCAATCAGTTCAAACTTCGATTCCAGCGCATCGCGCTGGGTAAGTAACACCTCCATGTAGTCGGCGCGGGTAGACCTGAACAAGTCGTTAGAGATTACTATAGACTCCGTAAGGGCCTGCACCTGCTTGGCCTTAAGTTCGTAGCTTTTACCCATATTGCTCACTTTAGCTACGTGGTTGGCCACCTCTACATAGGCATTCAGTATGGTGCGCTCATAATTGTATGCCGCCTGTATCTGCCGAGCGTTAGCGCTATAGTAGGCCGCCTTTATACCATTCCTGTTTACCATGGGCGCCATCATATCGCCTGCCAGCGAAAACAAAATGGATTCCGGCATTTTTATAAGATAAGCAGGGTTGAATGCCTGATACCCAAACGACGCAGATATACCCAGCGATGGATAAAATTTGGCCTTGGCCACCTTCACATCCAGCTTTGCTGCTGCAAGTTGCATTTCTGCTTGTCTAATATCGGGCCTGTTGTCGAGCAATTGCGCGGGCAAACCCGCCAGTATTGTTTTAGGTATCAGACCGTTAAATGCAGCGTCGTTGCGGACAATGGGTTCCGGGTAGCGGCCTAGCAAAAAGTTGATCTTGTTTTCTGTTTCCGTAATTTTCTGCTGCACATCGTATTGCATACTTCTGGTTTTATACACCTCCGCCTCAAACTTGCGTACAGCCAACTCAGTAACGCGCGCAGCCTCTTTCTGATACTTTACAATTTCCAGCGCATTGGTTTGTATGTCTATATTCTTCTTTACATTTTCCAACTGGTTGTCCAGCGCCAGCAATTCGTAATACGAATTCGCTATCTCCGCAATAAGGTTTGTTATTGCAAAATTACGCCCCTCCATGGTAGACAAATACCTTTTTACGGCAGCCCTTTTAGCATTATGCAACTTTTGCCAGATATCTACCTCCCAGCGGGCGGTTGCCGCCGCCCGGTAGTCGGGCAACGGATCGGGCGTTTCCCTACCCGATGCTATATCTATGTTCGATTCGGCGGCGCCCCGGCTCGTATACCGCCCAACCTTTTCTATACCTGCGCCAGCGCCAATACCTACAAATGGCAGGTACTCGCCTTTCTTTGCGCGTACTTCGTTGCGAGCCACCTCTATTTCTTGCAGCAGTATATTCAACTCCTGATTGTTTTTCAAGGCTGTGTCTATCAATGCTACTAGGTTTGGGTCGGCAAAATACTCGCGCCAGTTCACCTTTGCTGTATTAGCGCTATCTGTTACGCCTGCGTAGCTTGCAGGCGTTGTTATATTTTCTGTTTTCCCTACCAGTTTCGGGATTTTGCAGGAGGTATAGGCAAGGGCTATAAGCCCTATGCCTATGTATTTATACATGCTGTTCCTAAACATTTTTTGCCCGTTTTTTAGTTTACTGAATTTTCCTCGCCCTGTGATTTTTCCTCGCCCGACTTAAAGAAGTTGAACTTGCTTTTTTTCTTCTTCCTTTTGTGTCCTATGCTTTCTGTGAGCGGCGCTTCATGCTCGTCGCGAATCAGGTGGCGGCCTTCGGCCAGCTTGGCAAATATGTAGTAAAGCCCGGGAACTATAATTACCCCAAACAATGTACCCAATAGCATACCGCCCGCTGAGCAAGAACCAATAGTACGGTTGCCTATAGCGCCCGGCCCTGTAGCAAACAACAAGGGGATAAGACCTGCTATAAATGCAAACGAGGTCATAAGTATGGGCCTGAAACGCACGCGGGCGCCCTCTATTGCCGCATCGAGTATGGTAGCGCCCTGCTGCTGTTTCTGCACCGCAAACTCTACAATAAGTACAGCGTTTTTACCCAACAAGCCTACTAGCATTACCAGCCCCACCTGGGCATAGATATCGTTGGCCAACCCCATGATTTTGAGTAACAGGAACGCGCCAAACACACCAACTGGCAACGAAAGTATTACCGCAAAAGGCAGTATAAAACTCTCGTATTGCGCAGCAAGCACCATATACACAAACGCCAATACGATTATGAAAATGTACAATGCTTCATTGCCTCTCCCTACCTCGTCTTTCGACAATCCGAGCCAGTCTATTCCATAACCGCGCGGTAGTGTGTTTTTAGCTACTTCTTGTATTGCCGCTATAGCCTCGCCGCTGCTGTAGTTGCCTGCCGGCGCGCCATTTATTGCCGACGATGTGTACATATTGTACCGCGTTATTTCATTGAGCCCCTGCGATTTCTTTATTTTCAGAAATGCCGAATAAGGCACCATTTCGTCGCGGTTGTTTTTAATATACAGCTTTAGCAGGTCTTCAGGTAGCTGCCTGTACTCGGGCGCAGCCTGCACATACACTTTATAAAACATACCAAACCTTACAAACCCCTGCTCATAGGTACTACCAATAAGTATAGAAAGATTATCCATTGCCTTGCCTATTGATACCCCTTTTTGCATAGCGGCCTTATTATCTATTTCCAGCTCATACTGCGGATAGTTGGCTGCGAAGAAGGTGAATAGTCCGGTAAGCTCTTTGCGCTTTTTAAGGGCTTCCATAAAGTCGTCGTTTACTTTTCCAAACGCCTTATAATTACCGGTATTGGTTTTATCGAGCAAGCGCAGCGAAAATCCGCCGGCGGCCCCATAGCCAGGTACGGCCGGAGGCTGAAAAAACTCGATGGTAGCGCCAGGTATTACTTTTGCCTTCTCTTCAAGTTCCTCAATAATTTCTTTGGCTGAGTGTTTACGCTCCGCCCAACCTTTCAGATTGATAAGGCAGGTGCCGGCATTAGATCCCCTACCCTCGGTAAGCACCTCGTAACCTGCCAATGCCGATACCGACTGCACGCCCTCAACCCGCTTGGCTATATCCTGCAGTTTGCGGGCTATATCGTTGGTGCGCTCCAGCGTAGAGCCGGGCGGCGCCTGAATAATAGCGTATACCATTCCCTGATCTTCGCTGGGTATGAACCCGGTAGGTAGTGTGCGCGAGGTGAGCCATATGCCAGCGCAAAAGGCAAACAACATTCCAAAAGTTACTACCCTGCGGTTTACAATAAGCGTGAGCAATTTAGTGTATCTGCCGGTTACCCGCTCAAACCAGTTATTAAAACCATCGAGCACATAATTGATGGGTGAGCGCTTGCGCGGCTGGCCGTGCGTGTTTTTAAGTATCATAGCGCACAGCACCGGCGTAAGCGTAAGCGCCACAACGCCCGAGATTACAATAGACGTGGCCATAGTAATAGAAAACTGCCTGTAGAATATACCCACTGGACCTGACATAAATGCAACCGGCACGAACACGGCCGTCATAAGCAGGGTGATGGCTATGATGGCGCCGCTTATTTCTTGCAGCACTTTTTTCACTGCCTTGTAAGGCGACAAATCTTCCTCGGCCATTTTTGTATGCACGGCCTCCACCACCACAATAGCGTTATCTACCACAATACCTATAGCCAATACCAACGCAAAAAGTGTGATAAGATTAATGGTTAGCCCAAACAACTGCATAAATATAAATGCGCCAATGAGCGATACCGGCACCGCAAGCGTGGGGATAAGCGTTGATCGCCAGTCGCCAAGGAAAAGAAACACAACTATAGCCACCAGTATAAATGCCTCGGCCAGCGTATGCGCTACTTTTTCAATAGATGCATCGAGGAAGCTCGATACATCGTAGCTGATCTGGTAGTCCATTCCTGGAGGAAAGGAACCTGCTTTAATCTCATCGAGCTTAGCCTTTACTTCCTTAATTACATCGCTTGCATTACTGCCGTAGGTTTGTTTCATCGTTATGGCTGCCGATGGGTGGCCATCCATATTAGAGTAAATGTCGTAAAACTCGCTACCTAGTTCCACATCTGCCACGTCGTTAAGGTGCAGTATTTCGCCTTCAGCATTTGCGCGGATAATGATATCCTTATACTGCTCCGGAGTATTGAACCTGCCCTGATAAGTAAGCACATACTCCAGCGACTGCGAACGCTTGCCCGATGCCTGACCAATACGTCCCGGCGAACCAATGATACTTTGCTGCGACAGCGCCTGCATCACTTCTTCGGTCGATACATTGTAGGCGCGCATCCTGTCGGGCTTAAGCCATACGCGCATGGCGTATTGGCGGCTACCCAATATTTTAGCGCTGCCCACGCCTTTCAGGCGGCTAAGTTCGGGTATGATGTTTACGCCGGCAAAGTTGTAAAGAAACTTCTCATCGGCCTTAGGGTCTTTACTATACAGGTTTACATACATCAGCATGTTTGGCGATGTATAGCTCACCACCAGCCCCTCCCGCTGCACCAGTTCGGGCAGCAGATTGGTCACCTGTTCTATTCTGTTTTTTACGTTTACCACCGCCTGATTGGGATCGGTGCCGAGGTCGAAGACCACCTGTATGGTAGCCTCGCCTGCGCTGGTGGCGTCGGATGTCATGTATTTCATGCCCGGCGCGCCATTTATGGCTTTCTCCATTTGCACCAGCACCGAATTGACCAACACATCGGCGCTGGCGCCGGGATAGGCTATATTGACCACCACCATGGGCGGAGCAATCGACGGGAACTGCGAAACGGGCTGCGTATTGATAGCTAGCATCCCCATAAAGATGATAACCAGCGACAATACTATAGCGAGGACTGGCCTCTGAATGAATTTATTAAACATTGTTGAGTTTTGTTTTTAAGTGATTAAACTATTCAGCAGGCAGTTTCAACCGGTGTATTACCGATTTTGGCTCCTCGTAGTTGTAAGCTATTTTGTCGTTCTCTTTCACCTTGCGCAGGCCTTCCAGCAATATGCGCTCATTATCGGCCAGTCCCGATTTTACCACATACAGGTCTTCCATATCTGCAGCTATTGTTATCTCGCGCGTTTTCACATGGTTGTCTTTATCTACTACAAACACATATTTTTTATCCAGCACCTCAAACGTTGCCTTTTGCGGAATAATGAGCGCGTCTTTAAGATAAGTATTCACCAGTATATTACCGGTTTCGCCATGTCTTAGCAGTCCGTTGGGGTTAGGAAATGTGGCGCGAAAAGGAATGTTGCCCGTTTCGTTATCAAAATCGGCTTCTATCGTTTCTACAACGCCAGGAAACTCAAACAACTGATGATTGGCCATCATCAGATTCACCTTCACCATGGCATCCTTCTTAGCCTTGTAATCCAGATACTCGGCCTCAGGTACATTAAAGTACACCCACATTTTGCTGTTGTCTGACAGTGTTGTCAACAAGTCGCCCTCGCCAAGCAAACTACCCACCCGCACCTTGAAGCGGTCTATGATACCATCAAAAGGAGCCCGGATTTCTGTAAACCGTAGGTGCACTTTTGCCAGCGCCACTTCGGCATTTGCTTTATCCAGCTTGGCACGAGCCATGGCCAGCTCGCTGGGCGCCACCACATTTCTATCGGCTAGCGATTTGGTATTCTGACATTCTATCTCTGCAAACTTCACCTCTGCTTCTGCCTTCTGCAATTCAGCCTCATATATTTTAGGCATTATCTGAAACAGCAGTTGCCCCTGCTTCACCGCCTGACCTTCATCTACAAATATCTTTTCCAGATACCCACGCTCCTGGGCTCGTAACTCTATGTGGTGTATGGAGTGTATCTGGCATACATACTGACTAACAATAGATGTATCCATCTTCAACGGACTTGTTACGAGCAATTTTTGCTCTACTTCTTTTTCTTCTTTTTGGGTAGTGCAGCTGGTATGGCACAGCAATGCACACAAACCAATGAGTAGGAATATCCTGTTCATGATTATTTAGCTTTTTAAAGCGTTTTGTTTTTCTCGTTTTTTAGGAAATAATATATGTGCCCGGGCTACAGCAAAATGCTAATACCAACTGGCAGAAGTAAACGCGCGATAAGGGGCGTTGGCAAGAAATAAACGGAATAAATGGCGCTGGTAACTTTTTGATCGCTACACATATAGTGCAGGTATATTGTAGGTAAGCTATAATGCTAATATACAACAACACGACCTTTATAGTTAAATAAAACGCGGTAAACACCAAAAAATCCCGATATGGAAACAAAATCAAATCCGAATAACACGGAATACGATATGCGTATCGGTAGCTGTGTAAGAAAAATGTTTGTAAAACGATAACCGCTTTTTAGGGCAGCGGCTTTGATACCCGGCTTTGGGCAAACTGTAAAAAGAACTGTAGTAATTAAGACAAGCAACCGGCTTCCTCAATGATGTAGGCTCGTCGTCATCGTCTTTTTCTTCCCGGTCATCAATTCTGTCGTCCTGACGTTCATGACTTGGCGAGCCGGATTTCACAACATTTTCATCGCAGTCCGATAATGGTGTGCAATGATCTACCATTGTGTAGACCGTAACAGAAGGAATTTGTGACAAATTATAGCTATTAGCTAACAACTGACACGATCCGCAAAACAGAACGAAAAATAACGACAGCAGTATTTTGACTAATAACTTCATCTACAACCACAAAAATAGTGATTGCTTGCGAAGCCCATCACATAGAAAAGTTAAGATTGCAACAGCTAATTATATACCATATATATTGTCGCAAGTATCAACGCCCTACCCAAACTAAGGCGCATCCCTACCCACAAAACGCTCCTTACCCAGCAAAAAATTAATGGCTTTACTGATGTTGCGCTCGCGCAAGTATTGCTGTTTACGCCTTTAGCAGAGTGGCCATTGCTGACCGCCTCAGAACTAAATCCTGGGTTGTAGTACCAGCCATCGTGAAATGATTCCGATTGTATTCAATACCCTAAAACACAAATTTGCTCGTCAGATATGTAAATATTGCCGGCATTGTTGAAGCATTGACCGCTTAATAGGAGAGATCGGCCACTGTTGCTTAACACCTTCGCCACTATACCCAAAGTTTCCATTCCCAACTTATTACTATTACTATCTGAGCGAAAAAACGCTTAACAGCAACAAGTAAAATTTTATAATATTCTATAAAAAAACAACTTATTTAAACCAAAAATCAAAACGATTGCAAGTTAGAATTGGCCTTTTTACTCCGTCTATTGTAGCTACAAGCCTATAAAACGCATCAGGCGAATATTTTACAAAATTACTTTATTTAAAATAATTTTGTAATTTTTAAATATAAACATTTACAGTTAAATTTAAGAACTTCAACAATAGATCGTTTCGGTCCTGGTGGATCAGAAAATAATGATGAACAAAGATAAAACTTGCAATTATTAATAAACTGCAAAATAGTCAAAATATTTCAACACAAATAGTGGGACAAAACATCTACTGTTTCACAATACTCCTTGCATACCGATCATTGATTCTTAATAAATACATGCCTGAGGGAAACTGCGATAAATCGATATCCACTTGTTTCTGATTATAACTGTTATGATATACTTTTTGTCCCAAAGTATTGATAATAGACAAATCAGTAAGCAACTCTGTTGATGAAATCATTATATGGTTGCTTGCGGGGTTTGGATATACGGTCAAGTTGTCCCTTTCTTCGATATTACTAAGGCCAAGTGTGGAAATTGGAGTAATTAATATAATTTCTGATACGGTTGTATCGTAACAGCCTGACGATGTTGAAACAACTTTTGCTGTCAATACATCTGTTCCAGTGGTTTTAGTATAGGTTGTGGTAGGTATGCTCGTAGTTCTAAAGACTACCCCATAATTCATCCAATTAATCGTATACGAGCTACCGGCATTAGCGACTGACGCTGTTAACCCTACAACAGTTCCGGGAACGGCGAGTGCAGGTCCGGAAATTGAAATAGAGGGTGTAATAAATGTATCGGTAACCATACCTATTTTATTACTGTTTACAGTACCAACTGTTAAGCATGGAATACTACTTGTCAATCTACACATTATAGTATCGCCATTTAAAGGGCTGTAGGTATATACATAACCTCCGGCGCCAACATTTACTCCGTTAACTCTCCATTGATAAAACGGAGTAAGACCTCCACTCGTTGTTGATGCAGTAAATAAAACTGCTTGTCCTTCGCAAATTCGAGTTCCGGGAGTTGCTGCAATCGAAATACTGGGTAGTATTGAAGCGCTATCTACTGTCATTGTAATTGAACTGCTACTGATAGTGGTTGGCATTGCACATGCTGCGTTACTCGTAAAAATACATCTGATTGAGTCGCGATGGCTTGGGACATAAGTATACGAGCTTCCCGTACCTGTATTTACACCATTTACCATCCATTGGTAGCGGGGGGCTGTCCCACCGCCAGTTCCGGCGGCTGTATAAAATACAGGTGTGCCGCTACATACCCTATCTCCGGGCGCAGCTGTAATAGAAACTGAAGGTATCGTCGAGGGGCGTGTATAAATTCGTATTGTGCCGCTACTCACAATTGTCGGAGTTGCGCAAGCCAAACTACTGGTCAGAATGCACCTTACAGAATCGCCATTGGATGGTGCATATATGTAGGAACTTCCCGATCCTACTGTGACACCATTTACCTTCCACTGATAGGTAGGCAATGAACCTCCAAAGGTGGAAAGTGCATTAAATGTAACGAACGAACCGGCACATATTGTGTCTAAAGAACTTGAAGTTATACTTATTGTTGGTAATACAGTAGGACTGACAGTCATGATGATTGTATTACTATTCTGAGGACTACCACCACTACACGTACGAACACAACGTACAGAATCGCCAGTAGCAGGGAGGTAACTATAACTACTACCGCTACCCGAAACAATACCGTTTTTTATCCATTGATAGGTTGGAGATGTACACCCAGGTGTAGGAGAGGTGGTAAACGTAACAACGGTAGCTGGACATACGGTAGCGCCGGGCAATACTGCAATATTGAAATCACTGCCTATTTTACGTATACGTGTATTTCCAGCATCTGTAATGTAAACTGCGCCTGTACCGCTTACAGCAACATTGTAGGGTGAATACAGCTGAGCAGTTACAGCAAGTATATCATCACCATTGTAGCCGGGGAATCCGGTTCCTGCGACTGTACTAATAATTCCGGATGTATTTACTACCCTAACTCTGTGATTATTACAATCTGCAATATAAACACTCCCAGCCCCTGGTCCCGACGATTTGTCTACTGCGACACCTACCGGCCAGTGCAATTGAGCCAACGTTGCCGGGCCGCCATCCCCTGTGTATCCTATCAAGTGATTGCCTGCAAACCTACTGATAACTCCAGTCGTGTTAATTTTTCGTATGCAGTTATTCATTTCATCTGCTACATATAAATTACCAACACGATCAATCGCAACGTCGCACGGCGAACCGAATTGAGCCGCTGTTGCCGGGCCGCCATCGCCGCTATAACCGCCAACGCCGGTACCTGCTACCGTAGTTATGATACCGCTTACACTTACTTTTCTTATACGGTGATTATTTCTGTCTGCAAAAAACAGATTCCCTGTATCATCTACACACATACCTTGTGCTGAACTAATTCTTGCCGCCGTTGCAGGACCTCCTTCACCGCTAAACCCAACTGAACCTGTTCCCGCTATCGTAGTTATTATTCCACTTGCAGTCACTTTCCTAATTCTGTAATTGACCTGATCGGAAATAAATAAGTTGCCGAAATGATCAACAGCAACACTTACCGGAAAATTGAGCCGTGCAGCAGTTGCGGGTCCACCGTCACCTGCAAAACCGCCTCCTAACCCAAGCCATCCGTAGTAATTACTTACATAAGTAGAAATGATACCTAAAGCATTAACCTTTCTAATTAAATTATTATACGAATCTGCAATGTAAATATTTCCAGAATCGTCGGTTGTAGTATAATATGGATTGTATACTTCTGCTGAACGTGCATCTGCACCATCTCCGCTGTAACCTAATATACCGTTTCCTGCTACAGTTGTAATTAACTGTGCCGAAGCTGAAAAACTGAAAATAAAAACGAGTAAAATCAAGTAAGTGCATTTCATAAGGATAGCATTTAAGTTATTTTTACAAAAAAAATGATATCTTAATCTAAAACAAAAAACAATAGAAAATCGCAAATAATCGCAGTTGCTCAACATAAAAATTATAGTATTAAACTTAAGCAAAAAAACAAGTCTAAAACACAAATAAAAGACTTGTATTTTGAAGCAGAGGCAAAACATAAATCTTGTAAGCGAAAAATCAGCCAGTATCAACACCAGCGCCCAAACTAAGGCGCATCCCTACCCACAAAACGCTCCTTACCCAGCAAAAAATTAATGGCTTTACTGATGTTGCGCTCGCGCGCCGCTTCCGACTTCAGATTAGCCAGATACCTGACAATTTCTAACCGGCGCGATGCAGGCAAAGTATCGAACACTGCCTTTGCAGCGGTATTATGCTGCAGAGCCTGCACAAAACTGCCGGGCGGCGCTATTTCACGACTTTCGGCGTCTATATCTACAGAAATGTCTATGAGCTCTCCTATCCTCTTGGGCGAGTCTTTCAGCATAGCCGTGTTTATATATAACCGCCAGTCACCGCTATACCTAACCAAAGTTTGCCGATATGGTCGGCCATTAATAGATCCGCGAATAGGAATAGGACCCGATGATTTTCCTGCCTTGGCAAACAAATCGAGCAATATGGGTTCGGGCACAAACACATATGGATTGACGCCTATGATTTCTATAATAGCCGTAAAGTTGTGCATAGGCATTTTGGGTTGCAGGCAGCTAATGTAGCAGATATTTATAGAGATAACAATACCACAAACACCTGCAACTGGAGGAGCAACTACCCGAAAATGCTCGGCAAAACAAAAATTCCGCTGCCCAACAAGCAACGGAACCTTTACAACAAACATACAACCTTCTTTATTTTAAGGATTAACGGCCGTAACATCGGTGGCTGATGCAACCTCGCCCGTAGCCGAATCCATATCTCTGTCCAAAATATACATTGCATTGTTACCCGACTTTTCGTTGCCCGCCAGTTTCACTTTATCCACCAGATTCATGGCAAATGTTTCCTCCTCCGTCTGCTCTTTTACAAACCACTGCAAAAAATTCCAGGTCGCCCAGTCTTCTTCTTCCATGCACTTTTTTACCAGCACATAGATCATTTTGGTATTGCTTACCTCGTGCTCGTAAATTTTACCAAAACAACTACCTATATTATTCGGATTATCTGGAGGGGCTGCTATAGCGGCAAGCTTTACCGCACCGCCACGCTTTATTATGTACTCCAATACCTTCATCATATGGTTGCGTTCTTCTTCTGCATGCCTGAACAAAAACCGCGCAATACCATTGTATCCCTCGCCGGCAGCCCATGCACCATACGACAAGTATATTTGAGCCGCATTGGCCTCTTCAGTTATTTGGTCATTGAGCGCTGCTGCCATCTTCTTCGAAAGTCTGTTGGTATCCATTTTACTATGTTTTACTGTTTATTCCGGTTTCCGGCAGCGCAAATACTGCCAACGCCTTATCACACACAAAGGTGATAACAAACACCGACCAACGGATTACATAACTATTGTTCTTCGTTACATGATTCGTACATTGGCGGTATTACCAATAGATAAAACCAGCGCAACCCTGCACCACGAAGTATAAACCAACATAATTACCTATAATTGTACAGAAATCAGGCAATATGATCACTTGTGCCATACCCAAACTGCCGTTTATTGACAAACGCAAGACCTTAGACTTCTACCTAGCGCTACTCGGGTTTACAATGGGCGCCGACTATGGCGACTACCTGATACTAAACCGTGATGCCGCAGAGCTCCATTTCTTTGCCTACCCTACCCTTGTGCCCGCAAAATCGGATTTTATGATATACTTGCGCATAGATGCCGGAATTGAGACACTGTACCAGCAGTGGGCAACGGCTAACCCAGCCATCCCGCGCCTTGGCAAACTTGAACGCAAACCCTGGGGACAAATAGAGTTTCCCGTAATAGACCCCAACGGCACACTACTTACTTTTGGGCAGGGGGTGTAGGGATTGTTTTATAGTTGTTTGTGAAACTCTTAAAACGGGTAATGGCCGGAGCTGTTGCTTCGACCACTACCTGCGAGGCATATTATAGCCTTCCATAAAATAACTACCGCCTTGTTTACTTACTTATTTTCAGCTGCTTCTCTTTCTTTTTTCAATTTGTGGTTTTGCAACAGCAATCCGGCGCCGGCGCCTACAGCAGCGCCTACGCCCGCGCCAATTGCTGCGTTTTCCTTTTTAAAATGATCGTTTTTGCCCGATATAGCGCCGCCTAATGCGCCGGCGCCAGCGCCTATCACAGCCCCGGTTGCGGCACTTTTAGCTTTCTTACGGTTATCAGCCTTTCTTTTAGCCTCAATCTGGGCAGCAGTTGGCCCAGAAACTTTATTGGCAGCAGGCTCAGCGTCGTTGGCATGTGCGGCATGACTGCCGGAGCTGCTATTTTCGTAAGATGCTCCATTGCCCCTGTTTTCTGCTACTGAATTTTCAACCGTTGTTGTGCTATGAGGTGTATTGACGGCATTCATCGAGTCGACAATATGCTGCCTTACTAATACCTGCGACAATGAGTCTACTTTCGCCTGATTGGTATTGTTTGACATGTCCTGATTGCTGCCGCACGAAGCTAAAAACATAGCCGTTGTTGCAAAAAATAATATCTTTTTCATCTATTTGTATTTGTTGGTGCAAAATAAAATTGCATAACACAAAGATAGATTTGTTGACAGCGGCTACTGTTGCGTAATTCTGTAATGGTGTTACTTAATTCACGGATTTAGGAGGACGATCTAATGTTATATTTGGAAAACTAATAGCATGAAGAAAACGGAAGCAAAAAAATCGCTACTATTTTTTACCGGAAAAAGTTTCGCCGCAAGAGTATGAGGACCCCATATATCCCCCTGAAGCGTTAACATTAACTACATGATACCACACACTATCCAAACCTGGGTAAAACTTCAAATCACCATTACTGTTACCAAAATAAGTGGTACAGTTGTAATAAAGTACCCTATACGAATTAGTGGGGTTGTATACAAAATTCCAATGACCTGCATACTCGCTAAATAAACAGGTAGAATAGGTAGTATTTGTCTTAAATGTATCACTACACGCTTTTGAGACAATAAATGTAAAATTATACGTTGTGTCGAATCTCCTATTTTCAGAAGGATACAAATAATTATCATACCTTGTAGAGTAATTGATAACGCCATGATAAGTTCCAACAATAGAGTCAATTGGGTCAGCGGGAGTAACATACGTAATTTGGTTTCCATAAGATACACCAACTCTATTAGTGGCATAAGCCCGAATATAATAAGTTTTATTAGATTTCAGACCGCTTACTACACTTGTAAATATTGGCCCTCCTGCATCACTTGTCTTGGTAACTAACGAAACAGAAGGGTTTATGATGGTATCCCAACAAACCCCTTTTGATATAACTACTGCTCCGCCATCATTTAATATTTCGCCGCCTGATAATACGATAGTGTCTGAAATTGGAGTAACAGCAGTAGTAGTTAATCTTGGAGTTGTAGAAGATTTCTTGCAGGCTACAAACGAAATAAATACTGCTATAGGAATAAGAACGAAAACAATCGACAGGCTTTTTTTCATCGCTTTTCATTTATAGTTTTTAAGTGTTTTTTTGTGTGATAGAGCCGTCTATCGTTTCCGCAGCATATTGACGCCTTCAAAACAGCAGCCTGATAATATAACGTCTCGAAATAAAGATAAACAAAAATAAATATAGAATACACCCAATCTCGGCTCAGATTTAACCCAACTTAGGGAGCACATTTACTTTATAGGTACTACGCGAAGATTTTGTACAATATAAACAGGTAGTATTGGGTATCTTTCCACTTATAACATAGCGCTAAACCGTTGTATGCTGACGGTTGTGCGCTTTTTAGGTTCTGAAGCACAATATGAGAAATACCAGGCAAATAAAGAGTATGATTTAAGCATTTGTCATTTCCCGTATTTTCCAGCAACTTTGAAAAAAAGCGCTACCATGCTGAGTTTCAATTATCGATACTTCCTCTGTTTTATCGGGTTGTTTATTACCGAAGCATTGATAGCTGCATTTGTGCACGATAACTTTATCCGCCCTACATTCGGAGATTTTCTGGTGGTACTGCTCATGTATTGTTTCTTAAGATCGTTTATACAGACCGACTACCGCACCCTGGCCATAGTAGTAGGACTCATAGCATACATCGTAGAGATTACCCAGTATTTTCATCTGATTGTACTTCTTGGGTTGCATAGCTCTACCGCTGCGCAATGGATATTAGGTACCGGCTTTTCCTGGGGTGATATATTGGCCTATACGTTAGGAGTAATTTTTATTTGGATTGTAGAAAGCAAGCGGGGTAAATCGTTAACTGGGGTTGGGCGTCAAAATGGTTAACGTGTATAGACGATAGCCATTACCCTTACGCTCCCTACTCGTTCAAACCGATACTACAAAATCTATGTAGTGCGCATAAAACGCAAATCAAAAAAATCGCTACTTTCATCACAAACTAACAACCTTGAGAAAGCTGATATTCGGTATAAACCTAACAATGGATGGCTGTTGCGACCACACCAAGGGGCGAGGCAACGACGAAGTGCATGAATACTTTGCGCAACTTATGCGAGATGCAGACACGCTGCTATACGGCCGTAAAACCTACGAACTGATGGTGCCTTTTTGGCCCAATATTGCCAAAGACAATTCCGCCCCCACAAAAGCAATGAGCGACTTTGCGCAGGCTTTTGCTTCTGTAAACAACATTGTGGTTTGCTTGCGGTCGCTAAAGAAAGTAGAGAAAAAAAATACGAGCATAATAAGCGGCAACCTGGAGGAAGAAATAATAAAACTAAAACAAGAACCGGGCGGCAACATATCTACCGGCGGCGTAGACATACCTTCGCAACTCATAGCCCTTGGCCTGGTAGATGAATTTCATATTGTCATTCAGCCAATAATAGCAGGCGCCGGCCGGCGTTTTTTAGACACCACCACCCTACTGCATAGCCAACAATTAAATCTGGTAGCAACAAGGGTGTTTGAGTCGGGAGCTATTGCGCTGCGGTATGTAAAGGAGTGAGGAGGGTGGGCTGGCAAACCATGTAAGGCAATAGAGAGATTGCCTGCCAGCAAAACGTAGTCGCAGCTTAGGACTAACCGCAAATTGCATATTTTAAGGAAGATTACACTCAAGAAGGGACTCTTCGCTCGCCGCTCCCGCTCTCATTTTCATGCCCCACCCAGACAAAACTTCGAACCAAATAAAATATTTTTTCATAAGACATATCGATTGAAATCTGCTTTAATACCTTAATTGGCGGCGAGTATCTGAAAAAAGATTCGACATAGCGGAAATCAAAGGTTGAATATGGCTTCTTTTTTATATTGTAATCTGGATATTTGCTTTAGCTTTTCATGGGTTTCAGGTTTTAGTTCCAATATAAGCGCTAACTTTATTGGGTCGGTATCCAAAGAGCCACATGCATTTTCTCCATATAAAATATTTCCGTATGTTTTTTGCTTTAGTAATTGTAACGGTCGGGTACTATTTCATTTTAAGAAAACGCCCTGGCATTCACAACTCTAAACTGACTAAACTCGCCACTACCAATCGAAGCATCAAAATGGTAATCATGATTTTTTTGGCGCCTGCGCTTGTTCTTCTCTTATCACAGATGTTTTCGACCGGCCCTAAAACCGCAGAGGGTGATGGCGCTATCTTATGGCTTTATTTGCCGTTACTGCCAGTCTGTGGTATAGCGTTGGTAGCGCTGACCATAAAGAAAATATCGCTGGAAAGAAATAAGGAGAAGGAATACTAATCGCCTGAATCAGAATTTTTAGAAAAAAAGAATTTTCAGAAATTGAATTTCAAAAACCAAAAAAGCGCAGTAACCGCTCCCTGCTCTTATTTCATGCCCCTAACAGTAATCGAACCTACCCTACCTTTCAACAACCAAATATTTATCCAAACCCGAAAATCTATCAAATTCAATATTTGTCTATGGCTGTCGAACAGCTCACAGCCATAGCTAATTTGCCAGTACAACGAACTTAATTGGCTTGGCATTATTGTTACCAATGATGTTTAGAAAATATACACCGTTCGAAAGCTTGCTAATATCAATGGGCACATTGTTGTCTTCAAGCACGCCTTCGGCTACTTTCGCTCCTACCATTGAATTGATAGTATAACGACCTACAGCATTAGCAGGCATACCTGTTACTATGATGTAATCAGTTGCGGGATTGGGGTAAATGGCGACGCTGGCTGCTGCAGCTACCGGTGGAATCTGCGTAGTGATAATACATCGCGGATTCGAAGAAGTGGTGATCCGCCCCCCTGTTGTGTATCGCCGCAT
Source organism: uncultured Bacteroidota bacterium (assembly GCA_903882805.1). GTDB lineage: Bacteria > Bacteroidota > Bacteroidia > Chitinophagales > Chitinophagaceae > Nemorincola. Next base: position 47,565 of record CAIRYK010000047.1, read on the forward strand.
GGCAGGAATAGTGCCTGAGCCCGGCGAGATAGGATATCCTACGGTGGGCGGGTATGGTCCAGCATAGAAGATGTCGCTAAAACCTGTGCGATAGTAAGAGGTGCCCACAATAGTAGTAGTGCCTGCGGGGGTGAATGTGCCTAAAATGTTGTTGCAATACAGGTAGTGATTAGCGCCTGCCATGAGAAATAAGCCGTGAAAAAGGGAACTGTTAGTGGTCTCATTGCCCACCCAGTTTAGACTATCAGACAATACGCTGGCTCCAGAGGTCATGATGATACCATAAGACGCAGCACGGTTGCGATAAAAGGTGGTGAATGGGCCGGTAGGTCCCCAGGTAGAGTCGACCATGATATTATTTACAATGTTCCCTTCAAATAAATTGGCAAAAGAATAGTGCCCATGGCAAACAAGGTCTGCTCCCGCATCATTTGGCGTCTCACTCCTGTAGCCATTTAAGGCATAGTTATACCCGGCCACATTACCATTAGCGCCCTGCTTTACAATGATAGCATGGCGGAGGTGGTCGAATACATTATTCTCGACCAGGCACTGGCCGGTATGCTGTATCATCATCACTCCGTAGCCCCTTGTACTGCCGCCATCGTAGGCATAGGCATCATGAATATAGCATCCGGAGATGGTGATATTGGTACACGCATCCAGCGATACATGCGCTGCGGCGCTGTTACTGCTTTCTACACCTTTCATCCAGCAATTCATAGCATTATTGAAGCTGACCATGTAGCCTGCTGTGGGCGCTATGCTATCTATGCGTGCTATCTTCATATCCTCAATGCCTACAAAAACGCGTGGGGTCCATTTTCTTATCCGCGGAGTGAGTGAGGGTGAATAGGTGAACCGCAAGGGGTTTGCGAACGTAATATAATTCCCGCTAATGGCTGTGATATGCACGATCTGGCCTACGCAGTTGGTGGCCCATGATGCCGGCACAGCATCCCATGCTCCGTTAGATTGTTGTATTTCTGCGTAGCCGCCAACACTGAAAGCAGTGGGGGCACCAACTTTAATTACAGTAGTGTCTTTGGAGAATCCGGCAAGGACATTCTGAAAGGTGTCCGTCACAGTTGCCCTCACCTCGATACAATGCATATTTAGGCCGCTAAGGTTGAACAGCAGTTTTGTGGAGTCGTTACAATGCCCGCGCAAAATAACGCTATCGGGAAGTGATATGCTGGAGCGGATGAGGTACTTGCCGGGAGGAAAGTAAACGATGCCTGCACGCCCGGCCAACGAAGCGATAGCGCTTGTTATTGCAGCGGCGTCGTTATGTATGCTGTCGCCAACTGCACCAAAGCTCATTACATTCACTTCATTAGTGATGACGGGGTTAGTGGCAGGAATGCCTGCGCCCGACCATAACACCTGCCTGTTGACCGGTATGACCTGCGCAATTGCCAAGTGCGCAATGAAAAAAAGCATTGAGATAAAGAAGCCGGTCCGCATCAGATGATTTTTTTGGCAGTAAATAGATTGTTGTCAACAAATTTACTCCAAAAATGCAAATAGAATAATTAAACGATAAGTCTAAATGGCGGAATTGGTTGGCGCACAGACGATTACAAACACATAAACGTTAATTTTCAAGAACTGAGTCTATAGCGGTTTCGAGAGAAGCATAGTGCACATTATAGTGCAATCTGAGATTGCCCGCCATCCAAGCGTAGTCGGAGGCTACGCTTAACGATATTTTGTGTTATTTCAAGGAAGAGTACGCTCAACAAGGGGTTGAGTTATCAACATAATAATGAGTAGACTTCTTAAGTAAAGTAATAGGAGATTGCTTGCCACCAAAGCGTAGTCGGAGAATACAATTTACGATATTTATTTATATTAATAAAAACAGTACGAGCTACAAGAAAAAAATCATTATTATATACACTAATTTATAGCTATCTTTGTATTTTAACTTCAAACTAACGAGAGGAACAAATATGCTAATTATCTTGCTATTGGAAACTGTCAATTCTGAAATTATACTTGTACTTTCTTTAGCAATAATGATAGTTTTGTATGTCTTTCATTTAATGAAACAATCAACAGAAAATAAGATAATTGAAGATAAAAAAACAGAACTAAAGATTAAATATCAATCTTTTATCCTTGCTGTTAGGTATCATTTTCCTGAATCACGAATATCCTATTTATCAGATGACTTCGCCAACATGGAGGATATAATGAAAAATCCGCTGGGGAAAACAGTAGGCAAAATTAGATTGAGTTTCTTTCGAAGCGGATTTGGAACTGTAAATGGAAAAATCAGTTCACTTTTTCACATAACTGTTAATGTTGATTTAATATTAAGTGGAACAAGAACATATTCAGCCAGTAGACAATTATCTAATAGCAACTATGTAACAGTAATAGAAGAATTGTATAATGAAGTATTTGAAAACTCTGATTTACAAAAGAGGATTATAGCAACAACATATTAATTTTTTTAAACATAAAATATTGTTAAGCGTAATCTCCGGCTACGCTAAACAATATTTTGTGTTATTTTAAGGAAGATTACGCTCAACAAGGGGACTACGCCTAACGATATTTTATGTTATTTTAAGGAAGATTACGCTCAACAAGGGGAACAACGCTCACTAAGGGAATTGGATATTTTGACTTTGTGAGGTTGAAGTGAAACTAAAAACTATCAAAACATATTCTATAAAAGTCCTTTTGCTAAATATTTTCAATAAATTCGCATAAATAAATGATATTATCAATAATTGTCTTTTGCAATAAAATCTAAAACACATAAGGTTAATCATGGAATACCTAAAAACATATTACTCTTTAGAGAAACATTTGGAAGAGACGGTAAAATTCAATCCACAATTTGAAGTTTTAAATTCCATATGGAAATTAAACAAGAAAAATCTCTCATCAGCATTAAGTAACATTAATCAATACTATCCACACTATAGTTTACACGATAGAAGTCACTCGTTGACTATCATTAACAATATAGAATTATTTCTTGGAGAAGATCGAATTAAAAGGTTAAGTCCGACAAACACATGGCTAATTCTAATGGCATCTTTTACTCATGATATTGGAATGGTTATCTTTCAAGAAGTTATTGAAAAAACTTGAACATCCTCTGACTTTCAAAATTTCTTAAATGAACTATCAGGATGGGATGATTTTGACATGAGTAAAAGCGGAAATATATTATTGTCCTTCCAAAATAGATCAACATCAAAGAATTCAGAAGACTATTCGCCCATAGAAGTTAAAAATGCTGTCACACTTGTTGTTGCAGAATACATGAGACGGATTCACCATGAACGTAGTTCGGATATATTAAAAGGTATTGACAAAGCATTTCATGACGTTGCGAGTGCCTTCTATTCTGATCAAATACCAAACAGACTGCTCTCAATGTTGGGGGATATTGCTTTTTTACATGGCGTTGAATTTTATGAAATTTTCAAAAGGCTGAATTTCGAATCAAATGGAATATCAAATGACAAAATAAATCCAAGATTTGTTGCTACAATGCTTAGACTTGGTGATTTACTGGATATTGATGATGGCCGCTTTAATCCATTCACAAATGGAGTTTTCAAATCACCTGACAGTTCAATAAAACATCAAAAAAAACATTCATCGATAAGACATTTTTTAATTACTCCAGATGCAATTGAAATAACTGCTGATTGTTCAGAAGAAGATATATATAGGTTAGCTCGAAGCTGGTTTGATTGGCTCGAAATAGAGGTAGAAAACTTAAACAAAGAATGGTCAAATATAGCACCTAATGATTTAGGAGGTTCAGCACCAAGAATTCCAAAGGGAAAAATTAAGGTTGCATTAAACAACTCTATAAGGGATGAGAAATTTTTAAATATTAAATTTCAAGTATCAAATCAGAAAATCTTCGAAATACTGGAAGGCGGGTCAATATACGAAAAAGCTGAGTTCACATTCTTGAGAGAGTTAGTTCAAAATGCCATAGATGCATCAAAGATTCAACTATGGTCAGAAATAACAAGAGGCACTTACGATTTTGCGTTTATAAAAAAATTTAATGACACAAATTTATCACATGACAAAATTATCGACCAAATTAAATTCCCAGATGATATCCCTAAAGAAATATACGATAGCTTTCGTATATCTTTAGCAATAAGTTGGGATAATACCAAAAAAGAAAATCTAATAATTGAAGTATCTGATCATGGAACGGGAATTTCTGAAGCAAATATTATTCGTATGACTTCAAAAGTAGGGGAAAGCAGAAGAGGTGATAAACATTTTAAGGAGTTTTTAGACTCTATGCCATTCTGGCTTAAACCAACTGGCGCATTTGGAGTGGGACTGCAATCACTATTCATTATAGTAGATTCATTTCGGGTAGTGACAAAATTTGAAGGTGAGATAGGAAAAGAAATTGATTTTAGATCTTCAAAGAAAAACAAATATTCAACAGTTTCATACAACACATTATTAAAAAATAGAGGCACCAAGGTTCAAATTTCAATCCCTTCAAAAAGATTTCCTGACATTTTTGGCACCTCCTTTAATTGGGATATTATAAGTAACTATGATCATTTCACTGACGATTTCGGCAACATATACATACATAAACTATATCACTACATTTCAAAAGAACTCTATAGAGTAGATACATTGTCAATAACGTTACTACAAAAGAAATATACACTGAATGTGAAACAAGTCTTACAAGAACCATTCTTACCGCATCGATTAGCAGATAAAGAAATTAGTTTAAATATTTTCATTCAAGACAGAAAATTAATTTTCCATTTCTATGAAAACATCATTGGATCTGAATTTTCATTAGACTTTTTTAGCGACGACAATGCGGATATTGAACACAACTGGCCACTATACCAAACAGATTTTTATGTTCGAGACATGCCTGTGAAAAGTACACTAATCTCTTATACCGCACTTTCATATTGCAAACTCACGTGGAATTTTATGAGCCCAGAATCTGATAAAATTTTAAGTTTAACAAGAGAAAAATTTATAACTAAGTATAAAGACCAAATAGATATGAATTTCTTTAAAATAGTACTGAAAAAATCTCTTAAAATAGCAAACGAATTTATAAATAATAATATTAAAGAAATTAAAAATAAATTTTCGGGAGCTGTAAATGATCTATGTAAAATATACTTTAAATTCATACTTACTCTTTTAGCGAATCAAGTTCCAATAAATAAAATGCATGAAAATTTGTTAAATGGCGATCTAAACAAAGATTTTGCAAGTTACGATGACATGACACAAGTTAGCTATTCCGAGTTTTTAAATGCAGAAACACTAATTGTTCCTCTCTGCAACCATATGTCTCAGAATAATGCGCAAAAAAAGATATTTAAAAATAATTTAATTGAAAAATACAAGTGTAGAGACATAATAATTTGGATAGAAGATTTTTTTTCACTCTATTTACGAATGAACTACAGCATATCTGAAATTACATACACTATAAATGGATGCATCATAAAGCTCAAGAAAGATATTTGCACAATAGACAGCATACAAATACAAGGTAGTAATGAAATCTATTTGCTCAATTTTGTTAACGCTAAATCAATTTCAGAAAGGGTTTGGAATTATTCTTCGGAAAAATATTCTCGCGAACTTAGTGTTAATAATGTTTACGGTTCTGGCTTTGAACATTTTCCCTACTTATCAAAAACATCCATTATTTCACCTTTTAAAAACAAAAATCAATTTGAATTTCTATTTGCTGAATTGGATGCAATGGGAGTAATTAGTGAAGAGAAAATGGAGAATGCATTAAACAACTCAAAAATTAGAGAATACGTTACCCCTTCATTAATAAATTGGATATTGGACAACAGACCTATAGAATCTGTGGAAACAAATGAAGAAAAAATCATCGATGGATACAAGAATTTAATTTCCGACATGCTCCTTGCGCAGAAAAAATTAAATATTGATAAACAAAATGCATAATTCAACTTCAATACACTCATAAAAAAAAATAATTATAAACTTTAAGCGTTGTTGGCAACTACCATTAAAGTTTATAATTATTTCTAAATTATTATCATCAAGGGCAGGGGAAATGTGAGCGGATACAAACTTAAATCACTCTCTTTTAAGCTCCTATTCTTGCCCCTAACTTAAAAAACTTCATACTATATTAGTGCTTTCTTTTGCGAAATATAATTTGCCTATCAGTCGCAGTTGCCAAATACTACCCATTTGGAATCACTTAAGTTAGAGTTTTGTCAAAGTACATGGTCCATTACCAATCCCCCCGTCATTTTGCCATCCAATGTATTGACCTTTGAATACGTTTCCTTGTCCGTTTAAATGCATTTGAAATGCTCCATCGTACCCCACTTTATTAAGGTTTCGGAAACTTCCAGTCAAATATCTACCGTTTAATTCTCCAGTTATAACATATTTTTCGTTCGAATTGATAGAATGTATAAATTTCAACACGTTCTCGTAGTAAAAAACGTCAACCTCTTCAAATATCTCTCCTTCGTAATTAGAGGATGATTTTGCTTCCCAAGCGAACCGCCATTTGCCACTTAAGGGATAATTCGAGTGGTTGAAAACTTGGTTTCTTATTCTTGTACAAAAAGTTGATACTGCTGATTCAGGATTCGATTTCATTTTTCCTGCATCATATTTTCCTAAATTAACACCTATAAGATCTGAGGGTAAATGAAAATCTTCACTTAAGTTGTCCGGCACAACGATAAATGTATTTTTTCTCCCTAATTTTCCAGTATATAATCCCAATTCATATAAAACATTATCCCGAACGACAGAATGCTGTACTTTTCGGATAGTCGAATTATCATCAGGAGTAAATACGAAAACTCCAAAATCTGAACTACTCAACTTGTTAAGTAAATCGTCGATTGTTGTGCTTCCAATGCCGAAAACTCCTTCATTCCACGTATCAATATTGAAATGATGCTCAAGTTTTAATTTAATATTATCTGCAACTACCAATCCCTCAACAGATGAGACAATAAATAAAGATGGTTTCATAAAGAGTATTTATATAAATAAATTTAGTAAATTCGCTCTAAACATTAATCAGGAGTACAATTAGGTATCCTTACCAAAAAAAATGCAAGCGAGATGCTTGCATTTTTGTGCCCGGAACAGGAATCGAACCTGCACATCCTTGCGAATACCAGATTTTGAGTCTGGCGCGTCTACCGATTCCGCCATCCGGGCGTTACTGGTTTCTGTAGTGTATTTCTTACAAAATAACCCTACCTTCTACCGTTATCGGGCTGCAAAGTTATGTATTCTTTCCCGAATTCGCAACAAGTATTTTTTACGAAAATACTGATCTTTTATTTTGAGCAGTTGCGCTTCATCGGTTGCGCCATGCTCGTATTGGGCTATCAGGTGGTCGGTGGCGGCCTGCCATAGCTCCAGTTGCTCATTCAGGTTGTTTTGGGCCATTTGTCGGGCATCATCGTCGGCGGGGTTGAGTTCATACTCGCTTATGGCCTCGTTTATGTCCATCATCTCCATCAGGAAGCCGGGGGGCAGCGCATACTTTTCATCGTCGGTCATCAGTCCGGCCTGTTTCAGCAGGTAGGCCATGGTGGCATCGGCATCACGCAGGGTTTTGTAGGCGTCGTTGTTCAGGGCAGCCATCCGCACCGCATCGCCCAGTCCATCGCCTCCGGCTTTGGCAAATCGGTCGGGGTGGTACTGGCGGCTCAGTTCGTAATACCTTGCCTTTACCGCAGCCTGGTCGGGCCTGAAAGTGGGGGCAATGCCGTATAGCTCAAAGTAGTTGGTCATGTAATAAAGGTTGAGTGCGTTATCTTTGCACAAACTTACTAAAGATGATTCGCATAGGGTTGATAAGAGAAAGGAAAAAACTGCCTGATGAGCGCGTGGCCTTTACGCCAAAGCAGTGCGCCTACCTGATGGCGCACTACGAAGGGTTGCAAATAGTTGTAGAGCCCTCGCCTACCCGCTGCTTCAGCGATGCGCAATATGCCGCCGAAGGCGTTACCCTCACCACCGACCTCACCGACTGCGACATACTGATGGGCATAAAAGAACAGCCGGGCGAATACCTGATACCCGACAAAACCTACTTCTTTTTTTCGCACACCAAGAAAAAACAACCCTACAACCAGCCGCTCATGCACGCGCTCATAGACAAGCGCATCCGCATGATAGACTACGAATGCCTCACCTATGCCGATGAGCAGCGCATACTGGGCTTTGGGCTATATGCAGGCATAGTGGGCGCACACAATGGCTTCAAAACCTATGGTCAGAAATTCGGACTGTACCACCTGCCGGCAGCCCATGCTGTAGGCAGCTACAAAGAGCTGATAGCGGCCTACCAGCATCTGAAACTGCCCAATATAAAAATAGTACTCACAGGGTCGGGCAAGGTAGCGTCGGGCGCGCTCGATGTGCTTACCCAACTGGATATAGAGGGCGTAGAGCCTGCCGACTTCCTGACGCATCAGTACGAGTATCCGGTGTTTACCCACCTCAAGGGCGCTAATCTGTATGCCCGCAAAGACAACGACCTGTTTCACCGCGACGACTTTCACGCGCATCCCGAGGCCTACAAATGCCTGTTCTCTAAGTATGTAAATCAGGCCGATATGCTGATGAACGGCATATACTGGGAACAACGCATTGCGCGCCTGTTTAGCAAAGAAGACATAAAACGCAACGACTGGCGACTGAGCGTAATAGCCGATATAACCTGCGATGTAGACGGATCGGTGCCTATAAATGTGGGTTCCAGCACTATAGCCAACCCGGTATATGGCATATACCGTGCCACACAGCAGCAAACAGCTCCCTACCAAAACACAAAGGACACCATAGATGTGATGGCAGTAGACAACCTACCCAACGAGCTACCCTGCGACGCATCGGAATATTTTGGGCTACACATAGAAAAATACATACTCCCCGAAATACTAAAACCCGAGAGCGACATACTGAAACGCGCCACCATATGCACCAACGGCCGCCTCACCAAAAAATTTGAATACCTGAGCGATTATGCGTATAGGTAGATGATACGGGACTTATACTTAATAGCGTTGAGAGAACAGTACTTACTTCACATTGACCAACAGTTTAAATACAATTTGAAACAGATGAACAACACAACAGCTCAGCAAAGTTGAAAAAGTTGAGATTATGATGGCGCCTTTTTCGGGCGTAGATGTGGTTGATTTGCTAAAAAAAAGACACCATGCCTAAACACCGAAACAAAAGCTAAATAGATGTAAGCGATAGCCAGAAAACCAGCGCCACAAAGCCTATTAGCGAACTGCGACAACAGCGTAGAGCCTTTTTTTTGCCGCGGAGCGATTGCAAAAAATCGCCTTTTCTTTTGCTACTTTTCTTTTGGCGAAGCAAAAGAAAAGTAGAGGTATGAGGGTCGGAATAAATGCAGATGAAAACAAATAGCTGTCTTTATTTTCGATTTTTTCTTTTCCCAGTGAAAATGCACATCAATGAACAACCGCCAGCTATTTCAGCAATACGTAGCCCAAACATCGCCCGCGCCAATAGCGCTGGATATTGTACGCGCCAGCGGCAACTACCTCTACACCGCCGATGGTCGCCAGTACCTCGATCTCATAGGCGGCATAAGCGTGTGCAACATAGGGCATTGCCATCCGGCGGTGGTGGCGGCCATACAGCAGCAGGCAGCTACCTACCTGCACGTAATGGTGTATGGCGAGCTGGTGCAAAGTCCACAAATACAGTATGCGCAGGCGCTGGCAGCGCACCTGCCTGCCCACCTCAACTGTGTGTACTTCACCAATTCGGGCGCCGAGGCTACAGAGGGCGCTATAAAACTGGCACGCCGCGCCACCGGTCGCGCCGATATTATAGCCTGCAACAACAGCTACCACGGCAACACTCTGGGTGCGCTGAGCGTAATGGGCGACGAATACTGGCGCAACGCCTTTAGGCCGCTAATGCCCGGCGTGTGGCACTGCAACTACAATTCGGAAGAGCTGATAACGAGTATAAACGAGCATACCGCCTGTGTAATAATAGAAACTATACAGGCCGAAGCCGGCATTATAGAACCCAACCCCGACTGGCTGCGCCGCCTGCGCAACCGTTGCACCGAGGCTGGCGCACTGCTGATTTTTGATGAAATACAATGCGGCTTTGGCCGCACCGGCAAGCTGTGGGGCTTTGAGCATTACGGCATAGAGCCCGATATTGCCCTGCTGGGTAAAGCTCTGGGCGGGGGCATGCCGCTGGGCGCATTTGTGGCCAGCCACGAGCTAATGCAGCTCTTCACCCACGGGCCCGTATTGGGGCATATCACCACCTTTGGCGGGCATCCCGTTAGTTGTGCTGCCGGACTTGCAGGCATGCAAGCCCTCCTCGCCGAAAACCTGATAGCACAGGTAGCCGAGAAAGAAGCCCTCTTCCATACCCTACTCACCCACCCTGCTATAAAGGCGGTGCGCAGTAAAGGTCTGCTGCTGGCTATAGAGCTGGATAGCAGCGAAGCTGTAATAAGAGCATTAGGTAAATGCCTGGAGCAAGGCCTGTTTTCCGACTGGTTCTTATTTGCCCCCCAGTGCATACGCATTGCCCCACCACTCACCATTACCCATGCAGAGATTGAGTATGCTTGTGGGGTGTTGATGGGGTGCTTGTAAATAAAAACAACCTAATTTCGCAACACAAACAACTCAGCTTGTCGAACGTAATCAATATTTTAGCTATAGAGTCGTCGTGCGACGAAACCAGCGCTGCGGTAGTAAGCAATGGCCGGGTGCTTAGCAACCATATAGCCACTCAAAAAGTACACGAACGCTATGGCGGTGTGGTGCCGGAGCTGGCATCGCGGGCGCACATGCAAAACATTGTGCCGGTGGTAGATGCAGCCCTCAAAGATGCCCACCTTGCCAAGGGCGATATTACTGCCGTAGCCTTTACGCAGTCGCCCGGCTTGCTGGGGTCTCTGCTGGTAGGGGCGTGTTTTGCCAAGGGCTTTGCACAGGCATTGCAGGTGCCGCTCATAGCTGTGCACCATATGCAGGCCCATGTGCTGGCGCACTTTATAGAGCAGCAGCCACAGTTTCCGTTTCTGTGCCTTACGGTGTCGGGCGGGCACACGCAAATAGTGCTGTGCCGCAGCCATCTGGATATGGAGGTGCTGGGCGAAACCATAGACGATGCCGCAGGCGAGGCGTTTGATAAAGTGGCTAAGATGCTGGGGCTGCCCTATCCCGGTGGGCCGCTGGTAGACAAGTATGCAGCGCTGGGCGACCCGCTGCGCTTTAAGTTTCCACTCAGCGAAATGAAGGATTATCAGTTCAGCTTTAGTGGTCTGAAAACTTCGGTGCTGTACTTTATGCAGGCACAAAAAAAGACCGACCCCGATTTTGTAGCTAATAACCTCAACGATATTTGCGCATCGGTGCAGCATACCATCATCCGTATGCTGATGAACAAACTAACCAAGGCCGCCAAAGACCTGAACATAAAACACATAGGTATAGCAGGCGGAGTATCGGCCAACAGCGGACTGCGCAAGGCCATTACCGATGCCGGCATACAGCATGGCTGGCACACCTACATACCGAGGTTTGAGTATTGCACCGACAATGCCGCCATGATAGGCATAACCGGCTATTACAAATACTTGCAGGGTACGTTTACCGATTTGTCGATAGCGCCCAGCCCAAGAGCTACCTGGTAATGAGCAACAGTTATTTCAGGTTCAAAGAGTTTACGGTGCAGCAAGACCGCTGCGCCATGAAAATTACCACCGATGCCTGTCTGCTGGGCGCATGGACTCCGCTACCTACCGCAGCGGCAACGGCACTCGATATAGGCACGGGCACGGGTCTGCTGGCGCTCATGCTGGCGCAGCGCAACCCTGCCCTAAATATTGACGCTATAGAACTGGATGCCGAAGCCGCCATGCAAGCCGCAGAAAACGCAGCCGCATCGCCATGGGCTAATCGCATTTCAGTGTTGCAGGGCGATGTTTGTGCCTATGACTTTACCAAAAAATACGATGTAGTAATTACCAATCCCCCGTTTTTCAATAGCAGTCTGCTTGGGCCCGATGCCAGGCGCAACAACGCAAGGCACACCCACAGGCTTCCCTACCCCGCCCTGCTGCAGGCAATAGATGGTTGTTTGGCTCCCGGTGGGTATCTGTCTATATTATTACCCGTTGCCGAATTTGCGATATGGGAGCGCCACTGCGCTGCACATGGGTGGTACAATGTTGGCCAGCTCCATATTTGCCATCGGCCAAGCGCTGCAGCAAAGCGTATCATTGGTTTGTTTAGCAGGCAAAGCGCCCCTATTGCCTCCAGCGATGAGTTGACCATCTACAATACCGATGGCGCTTATAGCGCCGACTCTAGTCGTCTTCTTGGTCCGTACTATCTTGCGCTGTAGCGGGTTCGTCGTAGCCGGGGTTGCGTACTTCGTTTACTTTGGGCCTTGGAGGGCGGGTGGGTAATGGCGGTACTACTACTATATTATTTGTAGTTTCCGTATCGTCGTAGCCGGGATTGGGTATTTCGTTGAGGTCCACCACCACTTCCTTTTTCTTAAACATAAAGAACAGGCATATCATAGCCCATGCCACCCAAAACAGGTACACGCCGGTATGAAAACGCCACCCCAGCAGGTGGTGCGAAAAATCGTTGGTAAAATCGAGGTAGGTAACATATGCCCCGCAAGCAGCAGCCCCAAGCAACAGCAGGTTGAGCAATATCGAGGCTATACGCCCCCACTTCCTGTGAAAGTAATAATGTACCGTAAACAAAATAATCAATGCCAGGTAGACCGCAATAGCCCCCTGCCACCATATTTTCATAAAATTGTACTCCTGAAAAAAGAAAGTAATACCTACCCTGCCTATCCACGAAGCCTTAGAGAGCAAAAAGCCCGAAACACAGGATAGTCCGGCCAAAAAGAGCAGAAATAATATTGCACGCTTCATTACACTGTTTTTGTTGATTTCTTTTTAGCAGGTTTTTTGCCCGTGGTTGCCGGTTTTTCTACCGGCTTGGGTTTTACCTTTATATATACCAGTTTTATATTGCTTTTGTCGGTAGTGCGCTCGTCTATCTCAAAGCGATCGGTGCTTTTTATCAGCAGACCCAGCTTTTTAAATCCATAGTTGCGCGCATCAAAGTCGGGTTCTTTTTTCAGCATCATAGAGCCCACATCGCCCAGAAAAGCCCAGCCCGAATCGTCGGCAATATCGCTAATGCTCGACGATATCAGTTGTATGGTGTTTTCGTCCAGTCGCTTTATGGTGTTGGTGGGCGCTGCTACTTCTTCTTTTTTATCTTCTTCCTTGGCGGCCGGTTTGGCAGCCTCGCTCAGTATCTCTATATATATAAACTTGTCGCAGGCGGCAATAAAGGGCGATGGAGTTTTTTTCTGCCCCATACCTATTACCTTCACCCCTGCCTCGCGCAGGCGCAGTGCCAGCCGTGTAAAATCACTGTCGCTCGATATGATGCAGAAACCGTCTACCCTGCCGGTATACAGTATATCCATAGCATCAATTATCATTGCCGAATCGGTGGCGTTTTTGCCGGTGGTGTAGCTATACTGCTGTATGGGCGTAATAGCGTTTTCCAGCAATACCCCCTTCCAGCCCGCCACCGTGGGCTTGGTCCAGTCGCCGTATATGCGCTTAAAGGTAGGCGTGCCATACTTGGCTATTTCCTCCATCATGCCCTTTACATTGGCATAGGGCACATTGTCGGCATCTATCAGCACGGCAAACTTTAGTTCGGCAGTATTTTGCATTTCGCAGTAATTGTGCCGCAAAGGTAGGTTGTTGCGATAGAATAGTTTGTGGTAATGTTTTGTCGTGCTTGTTGGTGGATTTACATATATATAAACAGATGTTCTTAGTCTTCCGACTAAGAACTAAGCGGAATACGGTCTTCAGACCGGCGAATGGGGTATAAATATTCTGCTAAATATACCAGTCTTCCAAACGCAACGGTCCCGCAATATTCTTGATTATAGCCTTTGCACTACTATACAAGTATTCTTCAGGAAGCTCTACCCAGCCTGCACGAACAGGATTTTGATGAATATAATTGAGTTTTTCGTTAAAAAACTTCAAAGAATAGACCGATTCCGGGTGGTTGTCGTGGATCCATACTTGATAGTTGCTGTTAGTTGCTGTCTGTGCTGCGTTCCACGCAAATCGGTGCAGCATCCATTCCCTCCGGCTTTCGGGTTCGTTTTTTATGGCATCTAAAATGCTGATAGCAGTAAATTTCTTAAAATCCCTAATCGTGTCCGATAGCTTCCCTGTTTCACTACGTGCAATAAGGTGTATATGGTTTGTCATGATTACATAGGCATATATCCTTAGACCCTTGTTTTTTATGCAATAATCGAGACTATTTATAACAATGTCCCTATAGTTTTTTCTCGAAAACACATCGACCCAGTCTACTATTGTAAGGGTAAGGAAATGAGTAGCATCTTGCTCACGTATTTGATGGCCGGATTTCATGGTATATATTTTGCTACCAAAATAAGGGGATTTGAGGATTTTGTAAAATGGTACTAACTTGCTTTATCTGCCCATTCACCGGTCTGAAGACCGGGTACCGGGCAGTTCTTAGTCGGAAGACTAAGAACATCGAGGTGATGGAGGTAACTACAGAATTCGTAAAATCAATACTGACGGAATTATTTCTACAATTACTGGAAGTGGAATTATAGGTTACAACGGCGATAGTATTATGGCCACCTCGGCTAACATGGGTCCAAGTGCTGTTAGTTTTGACCGTAAAGGTTATATGTATATTGCTGATGCATGGAATAGACGTGTTCGGAAAGTAGACACTACGGGTACCATTCACACCATAGCCGGAACAGGAGTATTGGGATATACAGGAGATGGTGGACCTGCGATTCTGGCAACATTAAATCAGCCAGCTGGGGTGGCCGTTGATGACTCGGGAAATGTGTATTTTGCTGACAGTTATAACAACTGTATTCGAATGGTAAACAAATTGGGTATTATTACAACTATAGCGGGTACTGGTGTAGCAGGATATAGTGGTGATGGAGGGGCTGCAACGGCTGCAAAAATAAATATCCCAGTTAGGGTTGCACTGGATAAATCAGGGAATTTATATTTTTCGGATTTCTCCAATCGCATCCGAAAAATTGACAAATCGGGAATTATTACTACGGTTGCCGGAACGGGGTTTGTAGGTTTTTACGGGGATAATGGGCAAGCTACTAATGCACAGTTAAATGGGCCTGCTGGGATTTCGGTAGATGCTATTGGAAATATATACATAGCAGATAGTTACAACCAAAGGATACGCAAAATTGACGCTTCAGGCATTATTACCACTGTGGCGGGCACTGGTATCCGGGGCCATACCGGAGATGGTGGGCCGGCTACGGCCGCAGACTTAAACGCTCCAGATGGTGTAGTCATAGACAACGATGGCAACTTGGTTTTTACAGAATACGGCGGCAATACCGTTCGGAAAATAATCTACAACTTGGCCGTGGAGAAAGGTATTAATACGGCAGATGTACGGATTTACCCCAACCCGGCTACTTCTGTATTGTATTTTGAATTCCCAAATCAAGAAAAGGCAACAGTGAGACTATTTGATATCACGGGGCGGATAGTAGCCCAACAGGAAGTGATAGGGATTAAAACCAGCATCAAAGTAAAGGACTTTGCACCTGGTATTTACTTTTATAAAATCACATCAAGTATAGGCGCCAAATCAGGTAAAGTAACCATTGAATAATTCCACTACACAGATATTCTTAGTCTCCCGACTCCTATCAAAAACCTCATTTTACAAATTTTCAAACTGCCTCGTAGAGGCTATCCTGTTTGTAGCTGAGCATTAATTTATCGCTCATGCGCCGTAGGCGCTATCCCATTCGCGGATTGGATAGCGCCTACGGCGCATAACTGTATTTGCAATTGTTGCTACAAACAGGTAAGCCTCTACGAGGCAAATCCATACTTTGCAATCAAATTCATAAATACCATTTACCAAGTATTGAATCTATTGCACTTACAACAACACCCAATCAAATATACAAAAAAACTCCGCCACCCAAAAAAGGATAGCGGAGCATAATATATTCATCAACTACTACTTATTGCATAGACTTCGCATCTTTCAAAAACTGCTCCAGACCTATGTCTGTGAGCGGGTGTTTCAGCAAGCCGAGGATGGAGGAAAGCGGGCTGGTACAAACATCGGCGCCAGCTTCTGCACAACGCACTATATGTAGCGGGTTGCGGATAGATGCTGCAAGCACCTCGGTCATAAAGCCCTGTGTATTGTATATGTTTACTATTTGCTCTATCAATTGTACTCCATCCCAGCTACCATCGTCTATACGGCCTATAAACGGAGATACATAAGTAGCGCCTGCTTTAGCAGCCAATATAGCCTGACCGGCAGAGAATACCAATGTACAGTTGGTGCGTATATCGTTGTCGGTAAACCACTTGATGGCTTTAATACCGTCTTTTATCATAGGCACTTTTACCACTATGTTTTTGTGAATAGCCGCCAGTTTCTTACCTTCTTCTACAATACCTTCAAAAGTTACACCCAGTACTTCGGCACTTACAGGGCCGTCTACCATTTCGCATATGGTAAGGTAGTGCTGCATTACTGCATCGTGTCCTTTAATGCCTTCCTTAGCCATCAACGAAGGATTGGTAGTTACGCCATCCAATATACCGAGGTCGTTGGCTTCCTGAATCTGCGCCAGATTGGCTGTGTCTATAAAAAATTTCATACTATCTTTTGTTTGCAGCGGCAAAGTTACTTAAAAGTTTAGCTGCACACGGCAATACAATGAAGAAAGTTTTAAACAGTGTTGCCCCAAAATGGTGAATAACAATGAGGGGATAGCCACTATCACCGCCAGCCCTATTAAAATGTAAACCTAAACGATGGTTTTACAATAAAATAATACACACCCGGTTTGTTTTGGTCGGTGAGGCGCCACACAAAGTCCATGCGTGCTATCCTAAAAATGTTCTCTATCCCAAAACCTACTTCTACATAGGGGTCATTTATTCTACTCAGGGATTTAGGAAACAGGTATTGCTGTTGGTAGTTTTCGGCACTCAAGGCGCCTATATAGCCCTTTGCAAAAAAGAAATTGCGCCACTTCAGTTTATTAATCAGCGGAATCCGGTCGAGCAGCAAACCCTCTATGTGCTGCTCCATGTGTATAGATACATATTCATCAGATGCATATTCCATAAACTTCATGAGGTTGAAGGCGTAATCGTCAAACAACACCAACTGATTGCCAAATGGCATATCAAGGTAAGGGTACGGAACTGTACCCATTGTTTTGCCGGCCTCTATATAATACTTAAAGTAGCCCAGTTTCTTGGTGCGTATCTGCTGCCGAAGCGAAGCCCTCACTTTTTGAAAACTGACATCGCCACCAAACAGCCCCTTATCGGCAATTCGGTATTGCAGCGCTACATCGGGGTATTTACGGAAGGTGGTTTTAAAGTCTTTTTCGTCGTAAAACACCGCTCTTGCATTTTTGTTTTGCCAACTATAGCGCAGCGTCAGGTCTACACCTGCTGCATTGTAGTTGTTGCGTAGCTCAGTGGTGCCGGTGGGGGTAGTTGCGAAGAAGGCGCCGCCAGGCGTAGGGCTAATGGTATTTTGATTGTAGTTAATCCGGGTTGTCAATCCTGTAGACCAAATATGCTCGGTATAGGCATTAAGGTCGCGTACATAGTTGCGCGATGCATCTATGGCGCCCAGTTGCACCAACGACGAAAATACATTGTCGAGGTCCATATTGTTGGGGCTACGCCCCAGTTGATTGATGTCGTAGCGGTAGCCGCCGCCCACGGTTGTTTTGTGTTTGGTAGCAGCCCCCAATGTGTAGGCAGCCTCGGCATTGTACTTCCACACCCGGTCGTGCGTGCCATAGGCCGCATAGGCTGCCAGAGAGAGCGGCACAGCCCAATCATCTACGGTCTTGAAACCCAGCTTCACCCTCGACCGCTCAATACCGTTGTAACTATAAAACGAATAAAAATTACCAATATCTACCTTATGCACCGGATAGTAACCGGACACCAACGCCACTACCAGTTTCTTACGCAAAATAAAACGCGGGTCTTTTTCCAGTTGTGCCGCCATACCAAATATACCGTTGTCTTCTTTTGTTAGGGCTATATGTCGGGCATCCGTCCAGTATTGGTCGCTGCGGTGCGTTGCAGAATCGGCCTCTACTACCCTATCTACTCCCTTAAACACTCGTGGCGGTAACTCGCTATCAATTACATAATTATGAAAAGTAGCATTTTTACGACCAAAAAATCCGGTCAGGTCCGACGAGTTTTCTATTACTGTAAAGTCACCTATTACATTCGACTCCTTTAGCATCCAGTGCTTACCGCCTACCGCCTCATATTTCTGATTAATCCAGAAACTACGCACAAAATTCACATTTGCCTGTATATCAAACCGCACACTTATTTCCTTTAGCGCCCAGTTGGCAGAGTCTATATACATTTCGCCTATAAAAGCCAGGTCGCGTTTCTGCTTTGGCCTAAAGGTTATTTTGTATGCCTTACCATCGCCATGCCCTGTACTGTCGGTTAGATAAAATTTGTAATTGTTTTTATAGTTATCATTCAGCGGACCGGCAAAACTTTTTTCGAGAATAACAACATAGTTGTCGTAAAAATTGGGTACCTGATACAGGTCTTCTACAAACTTCATGATTTTTGGGCCTGCCAGTCCGGTGGTATTTACCCCATCTACAAAATCTTTGGTTTCCTTTGGCGACCGCTGGTAATAGTGGCGCACCATTTTCTCTACCAGCAATACCGGCAGGTAGGTAACGCCATCGGCATTGGTGTCTACGTTCTTCCAAATATAGTCGAACGGGCGCACCAGTATATTTTTCTTTATCTTATCGGTAAAATGATTGAGGTCGAAACGGATTTTGGAATATTCCTCGCTCGAATACCGCTCCCGAAAATCGGGATTGTTCTTTTCCTTATTGGCAATTACATTCCTCAGTATTGGCCATGCCTGATTCTCGCCGGGGCGCACCACCAGTTCATCGAGCTGAAAAAACTCGGCAGCGAGGTCTATATTCAAGTGTTGACTGCCGCGTACTATAGCCACCTTATTGGTGAGGTAACCGAGGTAGGATACAATTAGGGTATCGGCGCCCTTTAGCTCGGAGTTGTTTATTAAAATCGAAAAATAACCAGCGGTATCGGTAGTAGCGCCGGTATTGGTGCCCTTTAGCACCACATGAGCAAACGGAAGCGGTTCGCCCGAGCCTTTTTCGCGCACATGTCCGTCTATTGTTGTAGTTTGAGCCATAACCACAACCGGCAACACCCCAATAAAAAGCATCAATATAAAACACGCATATATACGAAACATGGGCTGTGGTTGTTGATGGTAAAATTAGGAAAAGCAGTATAAACAAACCGAGAAATAGAATTATAGTTCTTCGCCAAAATTAGTGGGTATAATAAATTTGCCAATAACTATCCCGAAGTATTGATGCTGTAGGCATCACATGTTTATAGCATTAGAAATCATCAACACCGATGCCGTAGGTATCGTATGTAACGATATACATACTTAGTAATACATCAAGCGTACCTATTCGATACCTACGGCATCGGAACATAAAAGTCGATTTTACTATAATTATTTGATGCCTACAGCATCAGATGTGCACTCCGAATATTTCTTTTGTGCGAAAGCGAAATACAGGACTCCAAATACAACCCATAGATTTTAGCGAAGAATAAGAATTATAGTATAAAACCCGCACCAAAGCATATTGCTTATATTTGCTGCCCGGTAAAAAATAGCCGCCGGGGTATGTACAGAACCCCGGTATTTACCAAAGTTTAATACCCAAAAACACGATACGAAGGAATGCACATAAAGTTTGGCTCTAAAAACTATTTCAACCTAACGTCGAACACGGCTTTTGGCATAGACTTGCGTACATGGCTAAAACTATTGGCACGCAACCGGTTTGCCATTGATATTCGGTTTCTGCCCAAAGTATTGTTTCTTACCGGTAATGTAGTGATGAACATACCGCTACAAATATATGAGCGACTAAAATACAACCGCAAAATCAAGGGAGCAAAGGTAAAAAGCCCGCTGTTTATTTTAGGGCATCCGCGCAGCGGCACCACCTACCTACTCAATGTGCTGAGCCGCGACCCGCAATTTGCCTTTTGTCAAACCTACGAAGCCCTGACACCCCATATTTTCTTGACCACGGGAGCCTTTACCAAGAAGTTGCTTGAAAAAACAATGCCTGCCACCCGCCCGCAAGACAATGTAAAAACTGGGGCAGATATGCCGATTGAGGAAGAGTTTGCTATGGGTAGCATAAGCGATACCTCGCTGGCGCATGGTTATTATTTCCCTCGAAGCCTCAAGCGAGTATTCGATGAGGCCGTGGTTTTTGAACAAAATAGTCCGGCAAAAAAACTACATTGGCAACAACGATTCGACTATTTTCTAAAAAAACTGACCTATAAAAACAATGGTAAACGACTACTGCTGAAAAGCCCTGCCAACACCGGACGCGTAAAGGAAATTCTGGAACTGTACCCCGATGCCAAATTCATACACATTCACCGCGACCCGTATTTAGTGTACCAATCGAATGTAAATCTCTACGAAAAAATACTACCATTGCTCAGTTTCCAAACGGTAGACAACCAATATGTAGACGACTTCATTTTATATTCGTACGAGAAAATGAACCGTAAGTATCTGCAAGACCGGAATGCCTTACAAAAACACCAGATATACGAGGTTAGCTATACCGATTTTGTAGCAGCGCCTATGCAGCAACTGGAGCAAGCTTACTCACAACTAAACCTCGGCGACTTTACTACTGCATCGCCACATTTGGCCGAAGAAATAAAAAGTGTAAAAGACTATAAAACCAACCGCTACTCCACCCTTGACCCGGCAACCAAAGCAATCATAGACCGCAATTGGGGGTTTATGTTTGAGGAGTATGGGTATAAGCGGGGGTGAGGAATTTGCAACGACAAACTACCACCTATTATTGACTCGGAGTACACCATTTCTCCAAACGTATTTATGCTAAATCAATGCCGCTTTACTTTACCACTACCTGTAGTCGCTATCTGCTCCACTTGATTAACGAATTGGGGTAATTTAAAGCCCGTCAGGTATTGGCGACAATAATGTATTAGTTGTTCGGTATCTACAACATATCCATCGGCAACAACTATATCGAGGGCTACTACTTCGCCCATTAGCGGGTGCGTGCGGCTATAAGCTTTACTTGTTACTATTCCGGGATAAGTGTCTACCACCTGCTCCACTTCGTTTGGAAACACTTTGTTGCCCGACACATTGATCATATTCTTTTCCCTGCCACTAATTATTATCAAGTCATCCGGCTTACACACCGCAAGGTCGCCGGTAAGAAACCAACCGTTTTTCAAAACATCGGCGCGCAATGTCGGCGGCGATAAATAAGCATCGAACATCCCGGGACCTTTAATCGCCAACTTGCCTAAAGCGTCGGGAGGCAACGGTTGAAAATCATCGCCCAATATTGCAACGCTGTATGCAGGTAGCGGGTAGCCCACAGCTTCTGGAAATTCATCCGACTTCTGAAAGTTAATGATAGGAAGGCCAATCTCAATAATTCCATATGCCTGACTTACCGGCAATCCATAGCGCGCCTGAAAGGCCTTACATACCGTGGCGCTTATACCTGTTGTAGTTGCAATCACCATTCGCAACGATGGCAGTGGCGGCGGTGTTTTGCAGTTGGCCAACAACTGTAAATGCATGGGGGCGGCATATAAAAATGTACCTCTGTGTCTGGCTATACTTTGCAATATACTGTCTGCTAAAAACAGCTCGTTGACAATAATACCCACGCCATACCTAACATACAACACAATTGAAACAATAAAATGATAGGCCATTGGCAACACCCACACCACTCTATCTATAGTGCCAAGGCAAAGCTGCTCGTTGGCGGCAGCTGTACGCTCCATTACCGATTGGTGAGTTAGTACTACACCCTTGGCGGCGCCAGTAGTGCCCGAGGTGAACCGCATAAAAACAGCCTTTGGTAAAAACGGAACCGCAAGGCTATCTGCATTGCGGGCTGTGTTGTATACATTCAACGGCGTTGGCAAAGCGGTAATTAAATTACAAAACGAAACGGCATCGCCATCCAGCTGCTGAACAGATAATACATAATGCAGGTTGGCATCTCTTATCGCCTGGTCTATTTCAGTGTTGCTGAGCCTTTGGTCGATGGGCATCACTACGCACCCGCAGGCTACACCGGCAAACAAGCAAATAATGAAATAACGATTGTTGGGCATAATTATACCTAATCCAAGCCCGTAAGCGCAGCCCTGTTGCTTTAGCTGCATTGCTAATACCTCGGTATGGGCTAATAGTTCGGCATAAGTTATCTCGCCATACTCATCTATAACGGCAATTGCATCCGGCCATTTTCGGGCAGCATCCGTCAGACAGTCGTAAACCTGATACATAAATCAATCGCAAAGAAAAGTGGCTATCTCTTTTTCGTTTTCTGCCCTCTTGTTTTGGGTTTGCCATATTTAGCCATCATTTTGTCGGCATGGCTTATCTTGATATTTACTTTCTGATTCTTCTTCAGTTTTTCATGAAACGCTGGTCCCGATAGCTCTTTCTTTGGTAACGCTATCAGGTAGGTCTTCATTTTCACCTGCGGCTTCTCGTCGTCGGTGAGCTCCTCAGATATAACCAAATCTTCGGGCAACGGTAGTACAGGCACTTGATAGTTCATCAGCGCCTCAATTGCATCCATCGACTCCGTTTCGTATTTGGCAACAAAGGTTATGGCTATACCCTTTTTATCGGCACGACCGGTACGGCCTATGCGGTGTATGTATGCCTCAGCCACATCTGGCGTATCAAAATTGATAACGTGCGTCACTTCCGACACATCTATACCGCGCGCCACAATATCGGTTGCTATAATAAATCTGTAGGTACCGTCTTTAAACCTATTTACAGTATTAAATCGATGGTTTTGCTCCTTGTTACTGTGAATAACACCAGCTATACCGGGATACTTTTCCTCCAATTGGTCGAACAACTGATCGGCCATTTTCTTGGTAGCCACAAAAATCAACACTTTGGTCATCTCGGTATTCTGAGCGAGCAAAAGTTCCAGCAGATTTACTTTGGTATAAAAATTGGGTGTTGGGTACACATACTGATTAATATTCTCCAGCGGCGTGCCTGTAGGCGCAGCCTCTACCCTTTCAGGGTCTTTAAAATAAGTATCAATCAGTTTTTCAACATCCTCTGTTATAGTTGCAGAAAACATCAGGTTCTGTCGCTTGGGTGGCAGTATGTCCAGTATGCGCTGCAACTGCGTCCGGAACCCCAGATTCAACATTTCATCTACTTCATCAATTACCAGCCTCTTTATGTTTTTTGTTTTCAATGAGCCGTTCAGCGCCAGATCCAGCAACCTACCAGGGGTAGCCACTAGCACATCCAATCCGTTTTCCACCGCCAGCGCTTGTGGCTTCATGTTTACACCGCCATACACGCCTACTACTTCCAGATTCATATAAGCGCTCAACTTTTTTACTTCTTCCACTACCTGTATCACCAGCTCGCGTGTCGGCACCATTATCAATACCTGCGGCGAGCGGTCTTTTGCATACTTCCAGAGGCGCAGACAAGGCAGCAGATAAGCAAATGTTTTACCGGTTCCCGTTTGCGCTATACCGCACACATCGCGACCCGACATGATAACAGAAAATATTTTATGCTGAATGGTAGTAGGCGTAGTATAACCCAGATCGCTCAGGGCTTTCAGTAAAGGTGTGCTTAAATTTAAATCTTCAAAAATCATACAACGTGGTTGAAAGTAGACGAAGGTAGTTCAAATAGCGCTAATAGATAGCCAAACTAAGGGAATAACTCTAGCTGTGTGGCGCGCTGTGTAGAAAACGCGCGCGGCGCTTCACCAAAATTGGATAAGGAAATACCTAATAGCCTAATCTTTTTGTCAGCAAGGTCAGTAACAGCGAGTAGCTTTTGGGCTGTTTCGGCAATTGTTGCGGCATCGTTTAGCCCCTGCGCAAAACTCTGATTGCGCGTTATTTGCTTAAAATCATGATACTTTTTTTTTAGTGTCACCGTTCGTCCCTTCACATCGTGTTTTTGCATACGCGCAGCTACTATCAATGCTATCTTTTGCAATTGCTCATTCATTTCTACTATCGAAGTAAGGTCGGCGGCAAATGTATCCTCAGCGCCCACCGATTTCGACTCACGGTCGGGAACAACCGCGCGATTATCTATTCCGCGCACAATGTTGTAGAAAAACTTGCCGCTCTTCCCAAACCTGTGCATTAGGTCGGCCTCAGTCAGTTTTTTGAGATCAGCGCCGGTAAAAAGCCCCATGCTCTTCATTTTTTCTGCTGTAACCCTACCTACGCCAAAAAACTTCTCTACCGGTAGCCGCTCCATAAATGTTACAATATCATCGGGCGCTACAAAGGTGAGTCCATCAGGCTTATGGAGATCAGACGCTATTTTGGCCACAAACTTATTTACAGATACACCGGCAGATGCCGTCAGGTGCAATTCGTCCTTAATAGCTTGTTTTATCTCACGGGCTATTTTCAATGCCGACCCTATATTCTGTTTATCTGCCGTAACATCGAGAAAGGCTTCGTCGAGTGATAATGGCTCGATAAGATCGGTATAGCGGTGAAATATTTCCCTTATGCGTTCCGACACTTCTTTATAGGCGGTAAAACGAGGATATACAAACACCACATGAGGGCACAGCTGCAATGCACGCTTAGAGGGCATTGCCGATTTTATGCCATACCTACGCGCTTCGTAACTGGCCGTCGCCACAACTCCGCCGCGCCCTTCCGGCGAACCGCCCACAACAATAGGTATACCGCGATAGGCAGGATTATCGCGCTGCTCTACCGATGCGTAAAACGCATCCATATCAATATGAATGATCTTCCGATGAGGCGATATGTGTTCAGGAGCTTCCAATACCCGTATAAACGATCAGAGAAAAATACGAACAAATATAAACCAAGCCATCGCGACGTTACAAAAAAATACCCGACCTGTGGTAAGTCGGGTAGTTGATTTTTCAAGTGATAGGGGTTTTGATAGGGCAATAATAAGTACTGGCCCCTTAGCCTGTATAGGGTTTATGTTTCGATAGGGTTTATCAGATGGATAGGGTTTGTTAGAAAGTGAATCTGACTGTGGGTACCGGGAAAAATGATTGTTGATAGTTAGTTACAATCTTAGCTTTTTTCACGTCGTAGTACTGATTAAAAATATTCTGGTGATTGGTCAAATTCTGCAAGTCTATGGCCATTTCCAGCGTACTTCTTTTGAACTCTTTGCGGTAAGCGACTTTCAGATCGGTGCGAAAATAATCGGGTTGTTTTTCGGTAAATGCCCTTTCAGTTATGTACACCGCTTTGCGTTGTTCCCTGCTTTGCTGCAAATCTATTGGCGTCAGGTAACGGCCGCCTACATCGCTCACTTTAAGGTTGAGCGCCAGCACACTACCATTCCGACCCAGCTTAAACTCTTTACCCACGAGCGCATTAAATACATGACCGGTATTGAAAGCAGTGTTCCGCTCTATACCGTCGCTACCCGTGTAGCGCGATTGAAACAGCGAAGCGGTTGTAAGAAAATAAAATCCTCTGTCAAAAAACCGCTCCAGTGTTAGTTCGCAGCCGTAGTTAGCGCCCTTGCCCCGGCCCACAAGGCTATCCGTTTCACTAGGTCCAAAACCCGCGCCTGTATTGAGTACTGAAAAAGACGAAGGAGTCCGCTCCACCGGCACATTGCTCAATGCCTGATAATAGGCTTCTGCTTTCAGACGCAGGTGGCTGGTGATGTTGTTATCGTAAGTAACAACAAAATGCTGACTCGCCGTAAATCCAAGCTGCTTATTAGTGGTTTGCACTCCACCCGGAGCGCTGGTCTGTACGTAGTAAGTATATATATTCTGAGCCTGATGGTGTAGCCCATAACCTGCACTAATTGCCTGCTTACTTGTAAAGGCATAACGAATGCTCGCGCGCGGCTCAATAACTGTGTTGTCATTTATAGACTGGTACTGCCTGTGAACACCCACCACCGACGATAGCTTGCCGCTATACCTGTGTTTCCATTGCAGGTAGGCCTGTGCCAGCCCGTATTGGCCTTTGCTGTTTATATACACTTCTTCTTCGGCGCCATGTATGCTTTTGCTCAGCAGGTTAAAACTGGTGCGGTCGTATACCAAACCACCCTCCACATTGTTCTTTGCATTCATTTTATGTAGTACCGTCCATATTCCCGACATTTTATCCGTGGTAAACCTTCCGTGAAAATCAGGATGCGTAGTAAAATCTACTGCGCTAATAGAGTCCTCATCATAACGCTCAAAAGTGGTTGAGTAGCCCAGCGTAAGCCGTGTAAATGTTCTTGTAGATAGATGGTTTTCATAAGCTATTCCTGTGGCCGTTGTGGTGAACGTATTCCACGAATTTACGTAGGGGTCGCCGCCATACAAGTCGAGTTTTGTAGAGTCTACATCCTTACCCAGAAAATCGGCATTGCTGGCTCCGGCTATCCCAAACAAACGAAGTTTCGATTTTTTGGTGAGGTTGGTTGTAATTTTATAGTTGATGTCCTGATAGGTGGGTGTGGCTCCGCCGGTCCCGAAGTTAACGCCAACCTTTTGCAATAGACTCAATGCAGAATAACGATAGTTGACGAGGTAAGACGTCTGCTTGTTTTTCCCTAATGGCCCTTCTGCGCCAAATTCGAAGCCGTTGAACCCTAACTGCCCCATAAATTCGCTTTTGTCTTTATTTCCATCTCTAAGACGGATATCAAAAACTCCCGCAAGGGCATTGCCATATTGCGCAGGAAATGCGCTGGTAAGAAAATCAGATTTGTCTATATTGTTATTATTCAGCATACTAACTGGTCCGCCAGTGCTGGCCAGCGAGCCGTAGTGGTTGGGATTAGGTATGTTCATCCCTTCCAATTGCCAAAGCATTCCTGTGGGCGAATTGCCGCGCACCACAATGTCATTGCGAGAGTCGTTGCCCGACACAACGCCGGCAAAATTGGCCGCCATACGCGATGGGTCGCCCAGCGCTCCGGCATACTTTTTTGTTTCATCTACATTAAACGAGCGGGCGCTAACCTGAGCCATATCGTTATTAGTGCGGGTTTTGTCTTTTGCCTTATTGTAACTTACCGTCACCTCTTTCATTTGGTGCAGCGCCTCCTGCATACCTACATTAAGGTTCACTTCTTTTCCGGCAGTTACAATTATATCATTCACTATTCTGTCTTCGTATCCCATATACGCCACTCGAAACGAACGACGACCAATGGATATACCGGTTAGTTTAAAATTGCCGGCAAGGTCGGTTACAGTTCCAGCGCTAACCACAGTATCTATTAGCGATACTACCACGCCTGTAAGCGGCGTTTTTGAGGCTTCATCGTATACATGGCCGGTAATAGTTTGTACCGTTTGCGCCATGAGTTGTGCGCGCAATAATATTATTATGAATAATGCCCACAGGCTTTTTGATCTGATTTTCATATATATCTTGTTTTCTTTTTTTTGCAGGCATACGTATGGCTACACCAGACTAACACGGTTTTTTGCCGGCCGCTACCTGATAGAATTGATGGAATTAAATTTTGATTTTCTTAGTTGTGGTGTAATTTTCCGGAGCCGGAAACAGAGGATTGAACGGAAGGATTTCCGGTATAATACACATCGCCGCTGCCCGATATATGTACGGTGAGCTTATTTTTCACACTCAGCCTTTTTGTTCCACTACCGCTTGTATTGCTCACTGCTTCGTCGGCGCTCATGCTTTGCGCATCTATGCTACCGCTACCGCTTATCTGCAAGTTCTCGTAAGTAACGCCGCCGCCATTGATAGATATACTTCCGGATCCGCTAATATCTGCATTGAGCGTTTGACAGGAAATACGGGCAAACGATAGACTTCCCGAGCCATTAACTTTAAGATTAATCGTATTTCCACTCAATGGTTCCAGCACATGTAGGTTACCGGAACCGTTTATTCCTGCCTTTGTGAGGAATGGCCCTGAAATATAAACGGTAATCTTGTCGTGTGCGCCCACATTCTGGTATTTCTCAAACGACAATTGCAATTCTGTACCTGAGAGATTGGTGTGGATGATATCGAGGATATTCTGCTGCGCTTGTATTTCTACCTTATACACGCTGTCCTGTCTGAAATACACATCGCCATCTATACCTACGTCTATAGCATTGAAACCTGTGTAGTTATAGCTTTTTGATACTACTGGTCCTGTGCCTGAAATCTTGTTGCACGACTGAACTAAAAATACTGCTACTGCAAAAAATAATGTCAACATGGTCTTTTTCATACGTTTGATGGTTTGTAACTAATCTTCTTTTGTTGTTTTTTGTTTGTTGTAATCTGCTTGGTTTTGAAATAAGACAACGCTATCTCGTTTTACCCCTATGCCAATTAAAAAAGATTTTTAGGCACAGACGCTTTTCATGGCGCTACATAAACGAGACAACCAATCAGAAACATACCCCTACTCAACTCAAAAAAAAGTTGCGCTATAGCCCGCCAAAAAACAAAACAGGCCGGGGCTCCCCCCGACCTGCTCGCAAACATTACTCACCTCCTCAACATTATTGGGTAATAATCACCCTTATAAGTTTGTGTTCTTTTTCTGTATGTATGTTCATCAGGTAAACGCCATTTGCCAGCGAGCCATTTGTTTGCAATTGCTCATTCAGTAGTCCGGCGGCAGCAGTAAAATGTTTGGTAAATACCGTTTTACCTACCATATCCATAATATCAACGGTTACTTCCGCATCCTGAGTTTCGCTCAATGCGCCTTTTATTACAAACATACCATTGCTTGGGTTGGGCACAACCGTAATTTCAGCGTTAGCCTCCATCGCCGCCTCAGCAGCTCCGGCAGCTCTGCAAGAGCTAACGATGATAGGCATTGTTGCTCTACATCCTGTGGCGGCTATTGTATAAGATATAGAAAGCACACCTGCAGCAACGCCTGTTACAATTCCAGAAGCAGAGCCAACGCGCGCTAAAAGCGCATTACCGCTGGTCCATGTGCCGCCCGATGTCGCATTTGATAACGTTATAGTCTGGCCTGCACATACGCTACCCGGGCCAGATATTGGCGACAGCGGCTTAACAGTTATTGTTGTTGCTGTGATACAACCTGTTGGCAATGTGTACGTTATTACTGCAGTACCTGGAGTAATACCTATAACTTGGCCAGATGAATACCCTACCGACGCCAGTGCGCTTGTTGTGGTCCACACGCCGCAGCAATCTGTGTTAAACAAACTGATTAGCTGTCCGGCACACACGCTGCTTGGGCCGTTTATAGGCGAAAGGCGATTTACCATTACCGGGAAAGTAACTCGGCCGCCGCAGGGGAAATTGTAAGTAATCGTTACGTTACCACCTGTTATACCAGTCATCAATCCGGTTGTGGCATTAATGGTAGCAATGGTAGTATTGCCGCTCACCCATGTACCGCCGGGAGTAGAATTGGTAAGGGTTGTTGACTGGCCAACGCATACGCCCGAAGGACCGGATACAGCAGGCAATACGGTAACAGTTACATTTGTGGTAGTAAAACATCCTGTACCCAAAGAATAAGTAATCAATGCATTGCCGCTACCCACGCCAGTAAGCACACCTGTTGCAGAACCAATGCTGGCCACTGTAGCATCGCTGCTCGACCACATACCGGCGCCAACAGACATCAGTGTAACCACCTGTCCGGCATAAATATTGGTAGTTCCTGTAATTCCGGAAATAGAATTTACTGTTACAGGATAGGTTGTGCGGCATCCACCCAGAGTGTAGGATATATTGACCGATCCACCGGCAATGCCAGTTACTACGCCTGTTGTAGAACCAACGCGAGCAATTAAATTACTATTGCTGCTCCAAATACCGCCAGAAACGGAATTGGTAAGCGCAACAGACTGGCCTGTGCAAACTGAACCAGGACCAGCTATAGCAGCAGCCGCATTAACGGTCACAACTTTTGTAGCCGAGCAAGAACCGCCGATGGTGTAAGTAATAGTTGCCGTTCCCGCAGCTACACCGGTTACAATTCCGGTGCCCGATCCTACAGTTGCGGTACTTGGGTCGCCGCTCGACCATACCCCCGACCCAACTTGTCTGAGCGTAGTAGTTTGGCCAACACATACAGTGGCAGTACCAGAAATAGCAGATAGTGAACTTGAAGTAATGGGCGCGGTAACTCGACAACCCGACGCCAAAGTATAGGTAACAGAAGTAACGCCGCCCGCTACGCCCGTAATAATACCAGTAGTAGAACCAATACGCGCTATTGTTGGGTTAGCGCTGGCCCATGTGCCGCCGGTCACCGCATCGGTAAGCGTGGCAGTTTGCCCTACGCACACACCCGATGGCCCTGCAATGGCGGCAATGGGCTTGATATTAACAGACTGTGTACGATAACAACCTTTTGCAGGCATGGTGTAGGTAATGAAAGTGTTACCGCCAACAACGCCCGTCATTTGGCCAGATGCCGACCCAATTGTGGCAATGCCAGTATTGTCGCTGGTCCATAATCCGCCGCCGGTAGCGTTGGTAAACGATGTGTTGGTAAATGCACATATCGATGTAGTTGTGCCGGCTATTACGGCTGGCAAGGGATTGATAGTAACTGTGGTGAATACGGTGCCGCAAGTAACGGCGTAAGAAATGGTAGCAGTACCCGCAGCTACACCGGTTACTACGCCTGTGCCCGAGTTTACGGTGGCCACTGCGCTATTGTCGCTCGTCCATACCCCGCCGCTTACTGCGTTGGTTAGCGCGGTTGTGGTACCGGGGCAAGCGCGGAAGCTACCGCCTATTACAGATGGTAACGGCAATGTAGTGAAAGTGGTGGTTAGGAAGCAGCCGGTAGCCAGCGTATAACTGATGGTTGTATTACCTGCCGCGCCGCCCGTAACGTCGCCTGTAGCAATATCTACAGATGCAATTGTTGGGTTGGCGCTGGTCCAGTCGCCAGCCGGTGTAGAATTGGCAAGTGTGGTGGTAGAGAGCGAACAAACAACTGCTGTGCCTGTTATAGGGGCTGGCAAGGGATTAATAGTAATACTTGTTGTTGCGCTACCGCAACCTGTGGTATAAGTAACTGTGGCAGCGCCATCAGAAACACCGGTTAAAAGCCCGGTTGTTGCATTAACTGTTGCAATACCTGAATTACTACTTGCCCAAGCGCCGCCGCCTACCGCGTTGCCCAAGGTAGCGGTGGCATTTACACACAAAGTAGTAGTTCCGGTTATGGCTCCTGGAGTAGGATTAACAGTAATAACTCTTGATGCAGAAGCAATACCGCAAATATTAGAGATGGTATAGCTGATGGTAGTGGTACCCGCTGCAACGCCGGTAACAACACCGGTAGATGAATGGATAGTTGCAACACCTGTGGCGGAACTCGTCCATACCCCGCCGGCTGTAGCAGTAGGATTGCTTTGTGTGATAGTTGCTCCTGTGCATACCGACGAAGCTCCGGCAATAGAGCCGCCTACTGGAGATGAGCAACTTACTTTACGAATAACGCCATTACCGTATATATGTACATTATTTGAAGGATCGAGGGCGATATGGCCTGTATTGAGGGCTGCAGCAGTAGCCGCGCCGTCGTCGCCAGAATATCCCGATGAACCGTTGCCTGCTACCGTAGTAATGACGCCTGTGGGCGATACCACGCGAACCCTGTTGTTTGCAGCGTCGCAGATATACACATATCCAGAGGGCGTTACGGATACTGCATTGAGGTAGAATAGTCTTGCTGCAGTTGCCTGGCCGCCGTCGCCGCCATATCCGGCTATTCCGCCTGCAAATGTGGTAATAGTGCCTGAAGCGTCTACTTTGCGCAAGCGATGATTAGAGTTGTCGCAAATAAATAAGTTACCTGAATTATCTACATCCATACCTACAGGATACGCAAGATTGGCGCTTACAGCCGGGCCGCCGTCGCCGCTGAATCCGGGAGAACCGTTGCCGGCTACTGTTGAGATGACGCCTGATGTATTCACTTTTCTGATTCGCTGATTCCAGTAATCTACGATAAACAGATTATTGGCTCCGTCTATCGCTATACCGGCCGGATTGAAAAGCTGTGCAGAAACCGCGGGTATACCATCGCCATTATAGCCCGAAACGCCAGTGCCGGCAACAGTGGTAATTATGCCTGCTGAATTTACTTTACGAACGCAATTGTTATAAAACTCACATATATACAAATTGCCGGCGGCATCAAAATCAAGCCAGTTCGGGCCATTGAGTTGGGCAGCAGTTGCAGGGCCGCCATCGCCTGAATAACCTGCAGAATGACTACCGGCTACCGTAACCAATGTGCCGCTGGGCGTTACCTTTCTTACAACATGATTGTCGAACTCGGTAAAATACATATTACCGGAATGATCGAATGCTACTGTTCCATTCCCATTCAGCCGGGCAACGGTAGCAACCACGCCATCGGGCGTATAGCCGGTTGATGAGGTACCGGCAACAGTGGTAATCATTTGAGCCTTTGAGGAGGTGGACCAAATGAAACAAACCATAAATGACATTACAAATGCAAAGATGTTCGTTTTCATAAATTTTCAGATTTTGAATGCAATTTTTGCAAACACATGGTATATTTGTAAAGAGCTGGGATTGAATCGGGGTATTTTTGGTAACGAAACGCCTGTTTTCGGTATTATAAGCCTTTATCACAAATAACATTTTGTAACCAAATGCAGGACGAAATAAGAATACTGATAATTGAGGATGAAGATATCTGGGCAAAAAGTATTGAGCTTCACCTAAACGATTTTGGGTATAAAGTAGCCGGTATGGCTTCTAATTTTGAAGACGCCATCGCACTCATGAACAAGAGAGAATTCGATTTGGCGCTACTCGATATTGGCCTGAATGATAGAAACAGCGGCATAGAATTGGGGCGGATGCTGAAAAATATGTACAACAAACCATTCATTTTTATTACTGCAACCGCCGAATCAACAGCGATTAAAAATGCTATAGAAGCTGGCCCCTCGGCTTTTCTTACAAAGCCTTTCAATCCTACAACTTTATTTGTTGCCGTTCAAAATGCGATTAATAATTTCAATGCTCCGGGCGTAGTATCTGTCGCCCCTGCAATGGCAAAGGAAGATGCTTTCTTTTTTGTGAAACTGGGCGATAAATACAAGAAAACTAACTGGACCGATGTGGTGTTTCTGCGGTCGGATAAGAATTATACTACTTTTCTCAATGCAGCCGATAAGCGGGAATACTCTATACGTTGCACTCTGGTAAAAACTTTAAAAAGTTTGATACCCGAATCATTGAAAAATAAGTTTGTTCAAATTAATCGTAGCGAGGCCATTCAGGTGTCGTTTATTCAGGAAATAGCCAACGAGGAGGTGCGAACTTTGTTCGGTACTTTTACTGTTACAGAGGGCTATACGCGCGACCTAAAAAATCTGATTCAGGTAATCACCTAATTATCCTCAACCTTTTCTGTGTCCAAAATGGCTTCAATGAGAGTAGCTACTACTTTCTGCAAGCTTTTCGCTGTTTGCACATCAGTAACTTCGCCAGTATCATTTAGCTTCGACCTGATAAATGAAATCAACAACTGCGCTTGCGGCGGCAAGTAACACGATATTGCCGTTAATGTGAGCATAAGCGAACGATGTGCGTTTTCACCGCCCGTGGCCGCGGTGATCAGCGAAACCGGCTTGTGTACAAAGTCGCCAGACGAAACTGTCCAGTCCAATGCGTTTTTAAGACTTCCCGGTACGCCAAATGCATATTCCGGAGTGCAAATAATGACGCCGTCGGCAAGCTTTATCGCCTCCCTGAACTCAAGTACTGTATCATGCGGCTGCGGATTATCGTCAAAATGTGGCAACATTCCCAATCCGTTATACACCAGCGCTTTAACGTTTGATGGTAATATAGAAACTATATAATCTACCACTTTGTGGGTAGATGATGCAGAGCGTAAGCTGCCCGGTATTATCAGTAACTTTATTTGTTCAACTTTACTATCTACTTCACTCATATGCAACAACAATTACATCAATAAAAAAACATAAAATCCATGGAAAGCCAATGAATTAATCGAAATAAGGAAGGGTAAAATAAAAAGTCGACCCTGCACGTTCCTTGCTCTCCACCCATATTTCACCGCCATTCAATCGTATAAATTCTTCACACAATTTCAGCCCTATACCATTCCCCTTTTCGTGCGCTGTGCCATACGAACTAGTCACTATTGATTTGAACAAATTTTGCTGCATAGTGGCGCTTATACCTGTACCATAATCTCGCACAGAAAACTGTATATTACCTGATTCTTCATTGCGCTTTGCCGTTACTTCTATCTTGGAATCGTTAAAACTGAACTTAATTGCATTCGAGATTAGATTGCGCATAATAAAATCAAAATGTCCCGGATCGGCATGCACGCCAAGATCGTCAGGCACAGTAAATTTTATTTCTATATTCTTCTTGCTTGCCGGAAACTTAAGCAAGTCTATATTCTTCAAAATGTTAGGTTTAGGGTTGAAGTTAACAGGTATATAGTTCACTCCATTCATTACCGATTTGCCCAATAACAACAAATTATCCAGCGTTTCGGTTGTAACAATGGTGTGTTCCTTTAGCGAACGCAACAAATTTTTGTATTCCTCTGGCAATTCCGGCACTTCTTCTATCATATCCAATATCACGGGTATGTTGGCTATCGGCCCCCGCAAGTCGTGCCCCAATACAGAAAACAACTTGTCTTTCATATTGTTCATTGCAGCAAGTTCATCTTTACCCTGTGCCAGCTTTATATTGAGTTGAAGTGTTTTACGATGGTAATAAAGCAATATAAATACAAAAACCATCATTAACAGACTTATGGAAATTATCACTACTTTTTGCGTACGAATTTTCGTTACAAGATTTTCCAGCGCAGTAACTTTTTCATTAGATTTTTCGAGCTCATACACCGCAGATAGATGCGCTATTTCTTTTCCTTTCCGTACATCGTTCAGACTATCCGAAAGATTGTACTGTTTATGCATATAGTAATTCGCATGTTCATAGTCTTTTCTGAACTCGTAAAACTTCGTCAGCGCTGTATATACGCTTAGTTCCTTTGGCTTATTGCCGGTATGCTGCACAAGGCTTAGCGCCCTATTCAAGTATGCAAGCGCTGTATCTGGCTGTTTATGTATATAATTGTCCGCAAGCCCAATAAGCGCAACTGCTTCTTGTTCGGGCAGGTGGTGCTTTCTGGTTAGTTCCAGCGCCTCGCGCATGTAGGCTAATCCTTCTGCCGTAGCGCCATAAGTAGTTTTCACCTCTGCATAGTTCAACAATGCTACTACATGAATGACAGTAAATTCATTGCCTGAACTTTTCTCGAGCGATTTGCGAAAATAGCGAAACGCATTGAGCGTGTCCTTACGTTCAAGATAGTAGGTACCGAGGTTATTGTACACTACCAAGGCATTTTCAGAAAACGGCATAAATGAGGCAATACTATCTGCACGTTTATAATACTCAAGGGCCTTTACCGTATCCCTATTAAAATCGTAAATAAGCGCAACATTTTGTAATGCAGTCATCACACGATGTTTATCGCCCAACGAATCTGTAATTTTCAAACCTTCCAAAAAGTAAGAAATCGCTCTGGTATAATCGCCCCTTTTACCCCATAGCACACCGTACAGATTCATAGCATCGGAGTAGCCGCCGCGATCGTTGCATTCAATAAATAATTGTATAGCTTTCTTCACTTTCTCTTCAGCTGCTGTAGCATTACCATGGGTATCAGAAAAATCGGCAAGCGCAAGCGTCATTTTTGCCTGCCCCTTTATAAATCCCCTTTCTTCAAATACTTCAAGACCTTGCTTTGCATAATATATAACTGAGTCATTGTCCAGGTCTTTGTAGTAGTCAACAATGCTTTTATAAGATTTTAGTAATGCTGTATCATTTGCGTCATTTCTCAAGCTATTAATTAGCATACTAACATTCTGGCGTTTTTGTGCAACACCAAATGTAGGTAGCATAAAAAACAAAGCCGTAGTAAAAAAACTAAACCAGAAGCCTGATTTCATCATAAGTCAGTTTTAAATGACTATTAATAAGCGCATAACACATAAAAGACGGATCCTATAGAATAGAGCGGCTGCATTTTATTCATAGTCTGACTGAAAAGTACAAAAAAACAAAGGAAAAAAAATGACTAAAAACAGAAGCCGCTATAATATAAAGCAGGAATAAGGCGCATAGCTAATCTCATCAGGCAATGCATTGTTAAATAAGCTAAAATCGCAGGTTTTAAAATGAACAGACAGAGGGCTTGGCGTTAATAATGGTATATTTGCCTTCGTATATAACAAATACTATGAAAGAATTTTTCAAAATGTTTTTTGCCTCGCTATTCGCAATGGTTGTAGCGAGTTTTGTAGTATTCGGCTTGATTATCGCCGCAATTGTGGGCATATCAAAATCGGTAACTGAAAAAGATGAAAACCTGAATAAAGGTAACGTTCTTGTTATCAACCTTTCAAAAAAACTACACGAACTTGGACAAAGCAATTCACTTGCTGTTCTCAGTAATGGATCTGCATACGAAGCCGGCATATACGATGCCATGAAGGCAATAGAACATGCCAAAAGCGATAAAAACATTAAGGGAATATTGCTAAAACTTGCGCCCTCGCCAAACGGATGGGCGACTATGCAACAACTGCGTATGTCGTTACAAGACTTTAAAACGTCTAAAAAGTTTATTTACGCCTATGGCGAAGATATAACACAGGGCGCTTATTATGCTGCCTCAGCTGCCGATAGCATTTACCTTAACCCTGCAGGAAGGTTAGATTTTAAGGGGTTTGCAACAGTGCTGGCATTCTTCAAGGGCTCGCTGGAAAAACTGGAGATAGAGCCGCAAATATTCTATGCTGGTAAATTCAAGAGCGCTACAGAGCCGTTCAGGGCAGATAAAATAAGCGAACCGAACCGCCTGCAAATTCAGGCTTTTCAAAAAGGTATGTGGACTGAGTTTCTGGAAGGCGTAGCCGAATATACCCATGCCGATAAAGAAACTATTAATAATTGGGCGATGAACGGCGACATTCAGTTCCCGACAGATGCTCTGAAAAACAAAATGGTAGCTGGATTGGTGTATTGGGATGAAGTTGAGCAGCGTATCCGGACCAAAACAGGTCTTAAAGAAAGTCAGGAAATAAAATACGTATCGCTCAGCGATTATGCCGATGAGGCTACTACCGAAGGTAAAGGTAGTAGCCAGCGCATTGCAGTGCTTGTAGCAGATGGCGAAATTGTGGATGGCGAACAAATGGGCAATAACCAGATTGCCTCAAAGACATTCTGCGAAGAAATAAGAAAGGTGCGCAACAACGACAAAATCAAGGCGGTAGTACTTCGTGTAAACTCTCCAGGAGGCAGCGCGCTGGCATCTGAAGTGATACTTCGGGAACTGCAGTTGCTGAAGCAGAAAAAACACCTTGTAGTGTCTATGGGCGACTATGCGGCATCGGGAGGCTACTATATATCCAGCCTTGCAGATAGCATATTTGCGTTGCCAAATACCATTACCGGTAGCATAGGCGTTTTCGGGATGATGTTCAACGCCGATAAAATGCTGAAAAACAAATTGGGTGTAACATTTGATGAAGTAAAAAATGCCCCCTATGCGGACCTTCCTACTACATCGCGCCCACTTACAGCCAAGGAGGCCCAAATGATGCAAACTTCGGTAGACACCATATACGAGCAATTTAAACGCCACGTAGCCAGCGGACGCAGACTGAGCCTTGCCGACGTAGACAGCATCGCTCAGGGTCGTGTCTGGACAGGTACTGATGCGCTACACAACGGACTGGTGGACCAACTTGGCGGCATTGATCGCGCTATAGCGTGCGCAGCCAGCCTCGCCAAAATAAGCGACTACAAAGTAGTTACCTACCCGGCTACCGAGGACAAACTAAACGCCTTGATGCGCCGACTTGGCGCCAATAGCGGCGCATCGGAAGCCGTAAAATCAGCAATAAAAACAGAATTTGCGCAGGAATACACCTGGTACGAACAAATACAAAGCTTGCGTAAAATGAATGGAAAAGCGCTTATGGCAATGCCCTTTGCGCTGAGCGTGCAATAGCCGCTTTTCTCTACATATACATATCGGTAAGGCGGCGGCGGCTTACCGATATTTTTTTGCGCTGAACCTAACTATCAGGAAAACAAGTCGCCTTGCATTGATTTTCCGGAGTGTTTTTGTTCATGTTCCAGCAGCCATTTCTTTTTGGGTAAGCCTCCGCCATAGCCGGTAAGGCTGCCATTCTCCCCTATCACTCTGTGGCAGGGTATAATAATCGCTATTCCATTTTCGCCATTTGCACCAGCAACTGCTCTGATTGCTTTCTCTGCCCCCAAATAGATTGACTGGCTTTTGTAAGAGCGCGTTTCGCCATAGGGTATTTGTTGCAACCCTTGCCAAACGCGCACCTGAAATGGAGTGCCCACTAAATGCAAAGGCAAATCGAAATCGCGCCTAACGCCAGAAAAGTATTCGCCAATCTGGCTTTCCAATAAATCGAAATAAGGATGGCGACCTGATGAAAATTGCCTTCCTTTATTAACTTCTATCCGTTTCATGATCGCGTCTATACTACGTCTGTACTGAAAATCGAACAGGCAAATACCATCATCGGTAGCGCCCATCTGCATTTTGCCCAATGGCGTATCAATAAACTTCAAACAAATCATACTACAGGGGGCAAAACGGTAGATAATACAGGTATAAACAGAGTTACTGCACAAAAATAGCTTATTTTAAAGCTACTATTGTGCAGTACAATCATTTTGCAAAGCTAAAACCTACTGTGTTGGAGCAGGTTTGAAATGTTCTTTAAACGCGCCGATGAGATTTGAACGAGTCAGTTTACATACCAACTCAATCATGTTTTTGAACGCTAAGGCATGAGAAATACCGTGACCGATAATTACAGGAC
Source organism: uncultured Bacteroidota bacterium (assembly GCA_903882805.1). Classification (GTDB taxonomy): domain Bacteria; phylum Bacteroidota; class Bacteroidia; order Chitinophagales; family Chitinophagaceae; genus Nemorincola. The sequence continues at coordinate 86,790 of CAIRYK010000047.1, forward strand.
TGTTAATTCCCAAAACCGGAGTGCCGCCATATACTTCAAAGTTGAAGCTATCCAGCAAATCGTCTTGAAAACCTTTAGCAACCTTAAAAATATCGTAGACCGATTCAGCCATTTTAATCACTACATTACCTACAAAGCCTTCGCAAACTACTACTTCGGCTTTATCGAGGAAAATATCGCGACCTTCTACATTACCTACAAAGTTGATACCGGCCTGATCTTTGAGCAACGGATATGTTGCCTGACAAAGAATATTGCCTTTACCTTCTTCTTCACCCAGATTGAGCAGCGCCACGCGTGGCTCCTCTACACCCAGCACGTGGCGGGCATATATAGAACCAAGCTGAGCAAACTGCACCAGATGTTCGGGCTTGCAGTCGGCGTTGATACCCACATCGAGCAGAAAGTTGTAACCGCCGTTGATATTAGGCAATGGAGATGCTATACTTGGGCGGAGTACGCCTTCTATTGTTTTAATAGAATACATGGCTCCAACCAGCATAGCGCCGGTATTTCCTGCGCTGATAAAGGCATCGGATTTGCCCTTCTGTAGAAGGCCAAATCCGATAGCTATACTGGAGTTCGGTTTTTCTTTCAATGCCTTGGTGGGATGCTCGTGCATACCTATCACTTCGGAAGCCTCAATGAGCGTAAACCGATCGCGATATTCGTCCAAAGACGTTAAATATGGAGCAGCGGCAACAGGATCTCCTATGAGCAATAAATGCACATCGGTATCGAGCGTCTGCTCAAAATACATCTTAACACCTTTTACGGCTTCGTCGGGCGCGTAATCCCCGCCCATTAAGTCGACCCCTACTCTCATTAAATGGAAATGATAAGTTATTGAATAGTTTCACCCTCAGAAGCTGGCGATTTATCGATCACCACTTTGCCACGGTAGTAGAGTTTTCCTTCTACCCAATGCGCACGATGGCGCAGATGGCTTTCGCCGGTTACTTTGTCAAAGCTCCATGTTTCCGCTTCTGCCTTGTAGTGCGTACGACGCTTTGCGCCTCTTTGTTGTGAGTGTCGTCTTTTAGGATTAGGCATCTTACTTAAGTTATTGTTTTAAAAATTGTTTACGTTTTATAAGAAGTATTAAGTACTAAAATCGAAAATGCGAATATATTGCTTTTACTATTTAATTGGCTTAATACTATTGTCAATTATTATACTAATTCGGGCTCAGCGTCGTCTTCACTTTCATCTTTCAGCGCATCCAAACCTTTCCATAGTGTTTTAGTTGCCTGCTCCTCAATATCGCTTTCAGACAACTCATTCAGCAATCTCAGCGCATCCGGATTACAACCTGAAACGCCGTTTGCACCATCGGGATGAACATGTTGCAGTGGCACGCTAAGTAATAAAAACTCGTACAACCACCCGCTAATGTCTATCACTGTTTCACTCCAAGGTATAAAAACCACATCGTCGTCGTCTTCAATAACCGCTGTTTCGTCGTTAGTGAGTTTAATTATCAGGTTAAACTCATCCCACAGTTTCATATCAAAGTCATCACCGCATCTGTCGCAAGGAGTAGTTACCGTGCCATCGATATCGAAGTGAAGCATAAAGAAATTTTCGTGCTTATCAAACCCAAGGGTTATCTGCGCTTTCCAATTCTGTAAACTCTCGTCTTCGAAACCTTTTTCCAGCATGAAACGATTGTCAATATCGTAAACATACGTGTGTGGTCCAGGTTTCAATCCCTGCCAGGCAATCTCATATTCCCTGTTATTCTTCATACCCAATCGTTAACCGTCAGCTTTCAGGTCGAGCGCAAGCAATGCCTGCCCCTCTCAAATCGCAAACGGTTTGCAAAGGTAGAAAAAAAATCGGTGATTACATCAGTTTATTTCTCTTAATCAAAAAAGCATGCAATACCTCGTCTACAGGCTTCGATAAATCAACCGCTACTCGATCTATCTGATACTGATGGCAACGGTTTTCTATCATCGTCTGGTAGGCTTTCATATTAGCCATGTACTGATCTTTAATTTGATGGGGCTGTAGTTTTATCCGCTCACCGGTTTCCATATCTACAAATTCATAGGGGCGGTTTTCAAATTCAAAATTCACCTCTTGCTCGCCATCCACTATATGAAACAAAATAACTTCGTGCTTATTGTAGCGTAAATGTTGCATGGCAGAAAATAGGTCTTCTACATTTTCGGCATCGTCCATCATGTCGCTAAAAATCACAATCAGCGAACGCTTGTGCATTTGCTGCGCCACTAGGTGCAGGGCTTTAGCTGCATTGGTTATTTTGTTCTGCGTAGTCTGTGCATCTATTTGCCGCTGTAGCTCGTTCATGAGCATTCGGTAATGGCTGTGCGACGAACGGCAATCAGAAAAATAGTTAACCTCTGAGTCGAACAGCGCTAGCGAAGCCGCGTCTAACTGACGCTTCAACAACTGTATAAGACTGGCCGCTGCCACACAGGCAAACTGCAGTTTAGACACCTTCTTACTATCCTGCGGAAACTGCATAGACGACGATGTATCAATGACCATACAGCAGCGCAAATTCGTTTCTTCCTCAAATCGCTTTATAAACAACTTATCTGTTCGACCATATACGCGCCAGTCTATATGCCTGAGCGGGTCACCCTGATTATACAATCGGTGTTCGGCAAACTCAACAGAAAAGCCGTGAAATGGGCTTTTGTGCAAACCCAATATGAAACCCTCCACCACCTGCCGGGCAATCAATTCCAAATTATCTGTCAGTGGTTTCTGAAGGATCATTATTGTATATTTTGAAAGGGCAATTTACATTTTTTGTAAGTACCGAATCGTTGCTCCAAACATTAATTGAACTAACGAAATGATAAAACTTATCGAAAAGCCGCACGCATTGGGTCTTATTCTTCTATAAAGTTCAGATCTTTACCAAAGGTTTCTTCGGTAAACAGCACAGCGGTTATACTTATTGCCATTACAATGACACCAGTTATAGCTGCAGCAGTAATATAAGAATAACCGGGTTGGAAGCTTTTGAACAACATAATTATTAGCGGCAAAGAGCCACGCACCATATTAGGTACTGTAGTGGCGGCAGTAGCCCTGAGGTTGGTGCCAAAATGTTCGGCAGCCATGGTTACAAATAATGCCCAAAAACCCGTGGCAAAACCCATAAACATACATACCAGATACATATTGGCAGCAGTGCTGCCATCGAGCCTGAAGTACAGTATTATACTTACCACAGTAAGCGCATAAAATATGTACAATGCTTTTTTCCTGCTTTTCAGCCAGTTGCTCGAAAAGCCAATTAGTAGATCGCCAATAGATATGGCTACATAAGCCAACATGACCGATTTACCGGCATCTACAGGTTCTTTAATATTAAAATGCTCCGCAAATTCTTTAGAGAAAGTTATGAGGATGCCTATCACATACCAGGTAGGCAGGCCAATAAGAATTGCCAGCATATACTTTTTAAATCGGGCTGCATTGGTAAAAAACATAAAAAAATTACCTCTACGCACTTTTGTCTTGTGCAGATTGCTGTACATACCCGACTCGAAAACACTGATACGTAGCAACAACAAACACAATCCCAATCCACCGCCTATGAAATAACATATACGCCAGTCCATAGAACTATTTACAATACCTGTTGCCCAGTTTTGTATACCGGGATTGGACGATGTTGACAACCACTCAAACGAATGCGCCACAAAGTATGCCGCTACAGCGCCTGTAAGGCCTATTCCGGCTACAATAGATGTTGCCTTCCCTCTCTGTTCTTTAGATATTAGCTCGCTGACCAGAGTGATACCAGCGCCAAGCTCGCCAGCCAAGCCTATGCCAGCTATAAACCGCGCCAGCGCATACTGATCTACTGTGTGTACAAAACCATTAGCAATATTGGCAAGCGAATACAATAGTATAGAACCAAACAGTACGCTCAGCCTCCCCTTTTTATCGCCCAGAATACCCCAAAGTATACCGCCCAGCAGCAGCCCATACATCTGTATACCAATAATAAATTTACCCTCTGTATCGCAAAGCGCATCGGTGAGCCCAAGGCCTTTAAGGCTTTTAACCCTAATGATGCTAAACAGCAGCAAGTCGTAGATGTCTACAAAATAACCTAATGCAGCTACAACTACCGGTATGCTGAGGAGCCCGATGGCTTTTTTCTTCTCCATGCTGTGAGCGGGGTTGAATTATTTTTCTGTAGTCGGAGTTGCTTTTGCTCTGCCAAAGAACATCTTGAACAGCACTGGTCCTGTTGTAACCAGGATTATGAGGATTACAATTTTGTCGAGGTTCTTAATAACCCACTCATTTTTACCCAATATAAACCCAATGGTGGTCATACTTGATACCCAAGCCAATGCGCCTGCTATACTATAAACTATGTACTTCTTATAGGTCATATCGGCCATACCAGCCACTACAGGCACAAACGTGCGGATAACAGGCAGAAATCGGGCAAATATGATTGCGCCACCACCCTTCTTTTCAAAGAACTCATGGGCCTGAGTGATGCGCTTTTTCTTAAAAAAGAACGAGTCCGGTCGTTTCATAAGCAGGTGTCCCGACTTATTACCTATCCAGTACCCAACCATATTTCCAACAATACCCGCTAACGACAACAATACAATCCAATAAATGAGGTTCAGTATAGCCGCTTCAAATGGCGCATGCATCATAGCAATCATCATACCGCTAACGAACAACAAGGAATCGCCAGGCAGAAAAAATCCTGCGAATAAGCCTGTTTCAGCAAAAATGATGAACATAACCAAGTAAAGACCATAATGGGCATTAATCCATTCGGCATTGGTAAGGTTTCTATAAATCGAAGTAAATAGTTCTAAAGTGTCGTGCATAATTTCTGTATTGGGGGTGAAAATAAAAAAAATATCGCTAACAACCTATTAAAAACGCTGCCGCCGCTTTTTGCCGTCCAACACCAACGCAATTGACTTTAGCCAAGCGAGCGCCAGGTATCAAAACAACATCAACTGCCCAACTCTTGGCCTACGAAAGTCGGCAACATTATATTCCATTTTCTCTTCATTGAATCCAAATTTCCGGGTATAAATATCAAACTGAGTCTTTATGAGTTCTGCAAGTTTTCCGTCGCCTATCATTCTGTTGCCAAAGCGGCTATCGTTTACCTTCCCCTCATGGCAGTCGCATATCTGCGCCCATACTTTAGTGGCTCTGTCGGGAAATGTTTTGAACAACCAGTCTTTAAAAATATCGTTGATAGCCCCATTAAGGCGCACTACGGTATAACCTGCCCACTTTGCCCCGGCCTCGCTGGCCGCTTTTAGCACATCGTGTATATGCATATCATTCAGGCCTGGTATCAATGGCGCATTCATCACACCGGTGGGTATACCTGCCGCAGTTAGCCGTTGCAACACGCTCATTCTCGATTTGTAGGTGGCCGTGCGCGGCTCCATCAGCAACCGCAGGCTTTCGTCGGTAGATGTTACCGATGTAAAAACACGCACCAGATTTCGCTTTGCCAACTCTTGCAAAATATCTGTGTCGCGCAATACCAGTGCATTTTTGGTAATAATGCTCACAGGGTTGCGATAATCAAGGCATATTTCCAACAATGCCCTTGTTATTTTCATTTTGCGCTCGATAGGCTGATAGCAGTCCGTATTGCCGCTTAGCGATATGGGTGTAGGCTCCCAGTTTTTATTGTCGAAAAATCTGCGTAATAATGCCGGTGCATTCTTTTTCACCACTATCCTGCTTTCAAAATCTACGCCTGCGCTATACCCCCAGTATTCGTGCGAATTGCGCGCATAACAATACACGCAACCGTGCTCGCATCCCTGATAAGGATTGGCAGAGTAAAACATACCAACATCCGGACTTGTTACCTTGTTCACCAAAGTTTTGCTGTCGTCGTATATGTATTCGGTATGACGCTTCTCTTGCTCCCAATCGTCTATACCTTCGGGAAACTCCTGCACATATGCGCCTTTCAAAAATCGGTTTTGTGGATTGAATTGCGCTCCTCTGCCTTGTTCAAAACGGTGGTTGGCTACCTGACTAATCATTTGTTTGGCGTTTTATAGTACTTAGGGCTTTGGATTACCGATATCCGACAATTAACTTGTCAAATATCAAAACAAAAACCTTGTTCTTTTTCAGAAACAACGCTAAACTACAACTATTTTGTCAATTAAAATGGAATTAAGCGACTAATGTAAATAAAAATGGAGCAACCAGTCGGTTAAACCAATATTTTTAGCCTATTGAACTACTCATACTGCCAATATTTCAGGATTATTCACAATCTACATCATACATATAGCCCACTTTGTCGAACAACAATTTGGGGTAAAAATCACCGTCTACTTCATGTTTCTGCCTAAAGGTGAAATTTGCAATGCCGCAATGCTGGTGTATCCGCTCGCAATACAATTCTATGTGTATTTTCCTACCCTTTACAAATCCATTATTGTCGTACTCCAGCTGCCAACCGGTAGATGTTATTACCCCTTTAGTGTACAGCTCCGAACAGCGCAAATTTACTGCCCGTTCGTTGGCAACCTTCAACGCTTTTTCTACCAGCATTTCGTCTATCATGCCCGGCTTAAAGTCGCTGAATCTGGCTTTGTTTTGGGCATAGGTAAAATTGCCGCCATGGCTACACAAAACAACAACAAGTATCAGGATACGGTTCATCTTTACTATTTTCAAATTGTTTGTTTTATTTGTTGTTAGTCTATCGAGCTACAGCAAAAATTATCAGGTCTGTATTAGACGATGATTCTGATCCATTCCAATGCAAAATAAACAAAAAACCGCGGTCGGTAGCTGAATATATCGAAGTTATTGGCTGTACATTTTTAGAATTTCAGTTATTTTGCACCAATTCCTATGCGCAAATTTCTAATTTATATCCTTACCCTGCCGCTTGCCCCAATAGCTCCGCTAAAAACCACAGCCCAAACCAATAACAAATGGGAAGGCGTTGGTATAGAAACCAACCTATTGGGTGGACAAATAATCAAACACTCAAAAAAATTCACGGCGCCTATTCCGGCTTTTTCATCTGCTATAGATGTAAATATTGTTTGGCAGACTTATGGTAAAAAGTCTTGGCACAAAGGGCGCGGTTACCCGGCTGTAGGCGTGGGTATAACTTTTACCGACTATGGCAATGCTGCAGTGTTTGGCCGATGTGTGGGCATTTATACAGATTTACAGATTCCCTTGCTGCGCGGCAAAAATATAGAATGGACGCTGCGTATAGGCGATGGTATAGGCTACGTTACGCTCAAACATGGCAGTCCTACAGCCGCCGACACAATCAATACCGCTATTGGCAGCCACATCAATGATTTCGGGATACTGCTAACCGATGTGCGCTACCACATCAACCGTAATTGGGATATTCAGGCAGGAGCAAACTTCACCCATATATCCAATGCAGGTTTCAAAAGTCCAAATCTTGGGGTAAACATGGTGGGCGGCCACATTGGCATCAGGTACTTCCCTACTTCATCACGTCCCAGCATGATACCTAACGATGACCCACCGCTACCCAATCGTTGGTTGGCACAGGCAAGAGCCGGCATATCATTTAAGGAAGCCCGGGCTGCGGGCAAGCCTATAAAGCCTGCATACCTGGTCGCCGTTTATTCCAGCCGTCGGTGGTTGGGCAAAAACAAGGTTTTTGCCGGCATAGACTATGCCTACCACGAGGATGTATATGCCTTCCTGAAAAACTATGGAGTACGCGAGGGCAACGAAAAGGCGAACGCATGGGACGGCGGCTTATTTGCCGGCAATGAGTTTCTTGTTGGCAGAATTGGCATTATGATGCAGGTAGGTATGTATTACCACCAAACCTATCTACGGTTTGACGATATATACGAGAAACTGGGCGGCAACCTATACCTGATAAAAAAAGAAAGAGGCCCTCTTAAAGAGTTGTTTGTATCGGCGCTGCTCAATACACACGGAGCTGTAGCCGAGTATTGCGAGTTTGGCATAGGCGTAGGTATATAACCCACTGCGGTAATGATAAATAACGACCGTACATTTGCAAAAATTGAAACAAATGTACACAGACTCCCATACCCACTTGTATGATGAGCAACTTACCGCCGACCCCGATCAGATAACCAGAGCCATACATGCGGGCGTTACTAAAATGTATATGCCCAACTGCGACCAACACACCATAACCGGTATGCTGGCGCTGGCCGACCAATACCCGCAAAACTGCTTTGCGATGATGGGCCTACACCCTTGCTATGTAAAAGCCGACTATACTGCCGAACTGGATATTGTAGCGCAATGGCTGGAAAAAAGAAAGTTTGCCGCAATAGGCGAAATAGGACTGGACTACTATTGGGACATGACCTATAAACAACAACAGATCATTGCCTTTGAACTACAAATAGATTGGGCGCTGCAATACAACCTGCCAATTGTTATTCATAGCCGTGAATCTACACCCGACTGTATAGACATTGTGCGCCGTAAGCAAAACGGCAATCTGCGCGGTATTTTTCATTGCTTTAGCGGCACAGCCGATGAAGCAAAAAGCGTTACCGACCTAGGTTTTCTGTTAGGTATTGGCGGTGTGGTTACCTACAAAAAAAGCACACTTCCGGCAGTATTAGAGCAGGTGCCGTTGCAAAACATAGTACTGGAAACCGATGCCCCCTACCTTGCGCCTACCCCATACCGTGGCAAGCGCAACGAGAGCAGCTACATACCCGTTATAGCCGCCAAAGTTGCCGAAATAAAACAATGCAGCATAGAAGAGGTAGCTGCAATAACTACTGCAAATTGCCACAAACTATTTGCACAGTAGTTAACAGCATTACCTTAAAAAGGAAATTTGCCATTTTATGCGGGTATGAAAAATCACCCTCTCCTTTGGAAAGGGTCGGGATGAGGCCACTTTCCTGCAGCTAATCAATCACCTTCTACTTAATTGTACACTTAGTACAAACTCGATTAACTGAAACCATATATAGGCAACAATCCTTACTACTGATCGCTACCCATTATCCGGCTTACTAAATACAGCATCCGACAGGCCGGTATTGATGTCGTATTTCAGGTAGCTGATTTGTATGGTACCTTTCTGGTTCTTGCCCTTTTGCGCCTTGGCGGCGGCTGCTGCATCTGGCACATCGTTATAGTCCATGGTTACACCCTTGGGTAGCTTGTAGTCTTTAAGGTCCATAAATATGGTTACTTTATCGGGGAGCGCATAGGGTATATATTTACCAAATTCAAGATCCATTATCACCGTACCATCATTGTGGGTAGTGGTTTCGGTGCGCAGCGCAAGTGTGTTGGCTTCGTCTATCCACACCTTGGTCAGCACTATGTTGCTGAGTTCGTCTTCCGGCACCACCTTCAGCAGGCGCAGGGTTTTACCATTGCGCACTACCTTACCCATATCTATTACCGTGACCTGCCCTGTAGGTATCAGATTGCTCAGGGTCATGTTTATATTCTTTTTAGGCAATATAGATAGCCCTCCGTTGCGCTCCAGCCGCATCTTATCGGGGCTTTTGAAAAACAGTTTGCCCTTTAGCTGCGGTATCCGCATATAGGTTACATCTATCTTCAGTCGTATATCAGCCGTGTAGTCTTTTACCGTTAGCACCTTGGTGCGCAGAGTGTAAAAAAGTTGCGTAGCCTCGTCTACCGCAAAAACATTGCCTGCAAACAACAGTAGCGCTGCAACAATACTTGTAATTTTTCTCATGATTTAATATCTTTCTTATTGAAGTACAATATAGTAGCCGTAACAAAACCCACAGTATAACCCACCAACACCATTGCCGACCGACCTATAGCTGCATAAGGAACCGGATCATCGAAAAACCCTTTCCAGCCTATCATGTGGGTGGTAAACAAATAAGGCTTAATGATATTGAACAAAGGCAACTCCAGATTTGACAATATAGTAAGCACTACTACCATCCCCATTGTGGTCATAATAGGTCCTATAGAATTATCTGCAAAAGCAGAGAGGAACAACGAGAGGGCAGCTATAGTAGTCATAGCCAATGTAGCAAACCCAAATGCAGCCACATAGCGCCACATAATGTCGTTTTTCAGTATCAGCACAAACGCATCGCTTTTCATATTAATCATATCGCCGGGGCCAAACAGCAGCAACGATAAAAACAACGCCACGATAGCCAACCATACTATAAGCAATATAGTGTAAATAACACTACTGATAAACTTGACCAGCACCAGCCGAGACCGAGCAATGGGCTTAGTGAGTAGCAACCGTAATACGCCCAGATTGGCCTCGCCGGCAAGCGCGTCGCCAGCCACAAGCGCCACCAGCAGTGGTATGTGTATGAGCAGCGACTGCAAAATGATGTAGGTAACCAGATAGCCGTTGAGTATATGCCCCTGAATATCGAACTGCTCCGACACCCCCTGCATACCGAACGCAATAAAATCGCGACCACCCGATAGCATAGCCAGCTGTATGATAAACGTAATAGCGGTAACAATACCGAAACTAATATAGGTGCGCGGCCGCTTGAAAATCTTGTATAATTCTATTCTGAGCAGACTGATCATTTTGTTGCGGTTGTTTCGGTTGTGAGCGATAAAAAGTAGGCTTCCAGCGAGTGTTTCGAACGTATTTCCTGTACCCTTATGCCGTTCTCCACCATCCATTTATTAAAATCGGGTGTTCTGTTTACATTCATCTTCATCGTAAATGCGCCTGCTTTACAGACTTGAAGATGCCCTCCCCAGCCCGACTGCATTATTTTACTTTTCAGCCCTTCGTCGGGCGCGCACTCTATTTCTATCAGCGTTTCGTCGGGGTTAAGTAGTTCGCTCACAGGCCCCTCCACTATCTTTTTACCTTTGTTCAGCACTATCATGCGCGTGGCCACATGCTCTATCTCATACAGCAGGTGCGACGATATGAGTATTGTTTTGCCATGGTCTTTGCTCAGCGACAATATTAGCGCACGCATCTCGGCAATGCCCTGTGGATCCAGACCGTTGGTTGGTTCGTCTAGTATCAGCAGGTCGGGCTGGTGCACCGTGGCTATGGCTATACCCAGCCGCTGCTTCATACCCTGCGAATAGGCTTTCACCTTGTCGTTCTCTCGGCCTTTCAGGCCCACCATTTCTATCACCTCGTGCAGGCGCGCCGGCTTTATGTGTTTGTCACTGAGCGCTGCAAATATTTTCAGATTGTCCCAACCCGACAGGTAGCCATACATATCCGGTCGCTCTATTATGGCGCCTATGTTTTTCAGTAAGTGTCGCTTGCTGTTGTCAAACTCCTGTCCGTTGATGAAAATTTGCCCGCTGTCGGGAAAGATGAGGCCCAGCAACATGCGCATGGTAGTGCTCTTACCAGCGCCATTCTGGCCAAGAAAACCATACACATCGCCATGCCTTATAGTGAACGACAGATTGTCTACGGCTTTAAAACTTTTGAACGATTTCGCTAATCCCCGGGTCTCTATTATTGGTTCCAAAAGTATATTTTAATGTGTAAAGGTACTGCCATACTGTATTCTACGCGTATTTAGCGCATTCATTTTGTGTTAATAAAGGTTAATTTATTAGGCAAGCTCCTAGCCTAAATCAGTTGCTAATAACGGACGTGTAACCATCGCCTGTGCGGCTTTGAGCGGCACAGCGCCAAACTGGCCTCACAGCATTTCTCAACCACTGGTTAGGCAGTTTAGTACGATTTAGCTGATCTACATTTTTAATAGGTAAGCATACATAAAATTGAGTACACAGATTTGCCAACTTTTCAAAAAGTTGCCAAATCTGTGAAATACCCGTTCTTTTTCACTCAATTTGTTGAGATACGCAACATCACCCTCTCCCTTGGAGAGGGCTGGGGTGAGGCAAATCATCTACTCCACCTTATCCCAATAACCGGTAATTTTGCCGCCATGCCGCTATACCTCCTCGACGACGATATATGGTTTCCACCCGTGCACTTGTCCATGCCCGACGGCTTGCTGGCCATAGGCGGCGATCTTAGCGTCGATCGCTTGCTGCTGGCCTATCGCAGCGGTATTTTTCCGTGGTACAATCCCGACGATGAAGCCCCGCTGTGGTGGTCGCCCGACCCGCGCTTTGTGCTATACCCCCACGAACTTAAGGTGAGCAAAAGCATGAGGCAAATCATCAAAAAACAACATTTCGAATACCGCTCTAACACAGCTTTTGAAGCCGTGACACGCAATTGCCAGTCTGTACCCCGCGATGGCCAGCCCGGCACCTGGATAAGCGACGACATAGTAGCCGCATATACCCAACTGCACCGCATGGGCTACGCCCACAGCGCCGAGGCATGGCGCAATGGCACACTGGTAGGCGGACTATACGGCATAAAGCTCGGCAATCTGTTCTTTGGCGAAAGCATGTTTAGCCTCGAAAGCAATGCCAGCAAATTTGCCTTCATCAGCATGGTAACCCAACTACGCGAGCAAGGCATACAGCTTATAGACTGTCAGGTACACACTCCACACCTCGAAAGCCTTGGCGCACGCATGATACCGCGCGAGACATTTATTGACATCTTGGAGAACGAGCTTGGGTAGGTAATAAGGCCGCGCAGGTTGAATAACCGGCTGCACTATTTTATCACCGCCAATTTCTTAACTACCATATGCCCATCTCCTAAAACAATAGTGCATTGGTACATACCCGGTGCATAATGAGCTATTGGGAAAACCGTATTTGTACCTGTAAGCGAAATTTTATCTATCAGCCTGCCGGTTATGTCATACACATAGGCTGCCGAATTTTCTACAAATGGAGTTGGCGATGCGATTGTGCATTCGTAAGTAGCCGGATTCGGGAAAAGGGCCACGTCATAATTCTTGATTACATGCGTACGCTCCGACAGTGTTCCTTCCGGCGGCCTAATGCAGAACGCGGTGTCATACTTGTATTTTCCAATGAAAGAGCCAGAAATAGCTGTTATAGATAGCGTATCCCGGCCCACAGGAATGGTAACCCAATACCTTTGTGTTCCGGCAACAACCAGATTGCCCTGATTATCAACGGTAATTCCATAAAACCCATCATAGCCTGTGGTTAAAAGATCACTTGTCAGGTAGGTACCAGAGGTATCATAGCCGGCAATAAACAACCCCACATCTGCAGTAGGCATAAGTAATGTATCTGTGCCAAATGTCATATTGTTGCCAATGTAGCCCGTTATCCAAACATGACCGCAGAGATCAACCGCTATGTCAGTAGCTTCATTATCTGCAGTTGTTCCCCATCCAACAGCAGCATTTGCCCAAAGGAAATTGCCTGCTGAGTCGTATTTGGCCATATAAAAATCATCAGTCGTAATCCGTGTCATGCCTGCCATGTATATATTCTCATTCATATCAAGCGCTACGTTCGAACTGATAATTCTGTAAAATGTTGCGTATTTTCGGGCAAACCCAATGGATCCATTATGATCCATTTTTGCCAGTGCATAATTTTCATGTCGTGTATATGAATAAATAGAATCAACCAATCGAACGCCACCCAGGTAAATAGTATCCGACATATCCCGAATTGCCATATAGATATTTCCGACCGGCGAAACTGCTAATCCTGCTGTCATATCTGTATTCCTTCCGCCAATCGCTTTTGCCCATTTCACATTCCCATTATTATCATATTTCGCAACAAAAATATCAGTCGTAGCGCCTGTTGGATCATGGTTTACCAAAGTGAAGGTATCGACCGCCATAGTAGTCCTCTTGAATTCTGAAGAAATATAAACATTACCCGAGTCATCCAGACCAACAAAACCGTGGTTGGGCAAAGTCGTTATTGTCAGATCTGTATACCCTCCTACATTCTTAGTCCACAGAACAGTACCTGTGGGCGATACTTTTGACAAAAAATACATTTTCTTATAAGAAGGATTCAGTAATCTATACGAGCCAAAAATACAGATACTACTATCGTATGCGCCAAGAACGTACGTATTACCTTGTTTGTCTGCCGCTATGCCTACGGCGCTGGAGTTGGTACTATCGGCTGCTATCGCCCACAGGTAATGCCCTGTAGCGCTTGCCTTTGCCAATGTCAACATATTGTAATAGGCCGGATTTGAAATTGTATAGGATCCAAAGCTCACGGCAGGCCCGGAACACTGTGTCGCAGTATACAAATTTCCTGCGGAATCTGATTTAACCATCCAGCCCATACAATGGCCTCCTGAATTGACCAAGCCCCATTGCCACCCTGTTTGTGCCCTAAGGTCATTGACAAACAGTAGATTTAAAATCAGTAATAATGTAATAATTGATGTGTTTTTCATAAAAAGGATATCAAATGTTTAGAAATATACCACCGGAGGTATTCAAGCATACCCAATATTTGATTACCCCAACGGGCGGCTACAAATACCAGACAAGCCTGTTGCCGGTTCGCCTTTTAAAGATAATAATTTAATATGAAATTATATTTTTTTCCTGAGAAAAAATTAGTGAAACCAAGTTTGTCACTGGGTGAAACGTAGCGATTGGACGAGGCCCGCTTCGGCCTTGTCCTAGGAAGCGTCTCGCTTCTGGCAAGCGGGACGCTTGCATATGTGAGGACGAAGCGGGACGCTTAGACCAGTGGAAAATCAAAATATTCGAAAAAATGCACATCCAAATGTGCACTTTATACTATTTTTGCACAAAATAAAGTGCAGTGTTACAACTATTAGAACAATCTCAGCATTTACTGACGCATATACCCCTAACATTCAAGCGGTATTTATTCGACCAGATAAAGTGGAATAATAGACTGATAGGCGTAAAAGGCGCGAGAGGCACCGGCAAAACCACTATGCTGCTGCAATGGCTAAAAATGCAAAACCTACCCGTAACTCAGGCTGCCTACTTTTCATTAGATGATCTATACTTTTCGCACAACTACCTTAAAGAAACCATACGTAACTTCTACCTGCAAGGCGGTAAAATATTAGTACTCGACGAGGTACATAAATACCCCAACTGGTCGGCGGAAATAAAAAATTGTTACGACTTTTTCCCCGACCTTAAAATCATATTCACCGGTTCATCCGTTATCGATATTTCTAAGCAGGAAGGCGACCTAAGCAGGCGCGCCCTGATCTATGAATTGCCCGGACTATCGTACCGCGAATACCTATCTATGAAAGGTATAATACACATGCCCGCCATAGACCTTGAAAACCTATTGACCAATGCCGCTGATTATAAAAACCAACTACCTGCCGATTTTAGACCGTTGAAACACTTTAACGACTACCTCCGGTTTGGGTACTACCCCTTTGCATTGGAAGACACCGATAGCGCACACCAGCGAATTAATCAGTTAGTACGCACAATTGTAGAATACGACATGGCCGAGCTAAAGGAGTTTGATATAAGAAATGCCAAAAAGCTACTGCAACTGATTTATGTAATAGCACAGCAAGTACCCTTCAAACCCAACATTACAGCACTGGCGGAAAAAACGGGCATTAACCGAAATTCACTAAACAGCTACCTCTACTATTTGGAGCAGGCAAAAATATTATCGCTGCTCTACCCCGCCGGCATAAGCACAGCTAAACTACAAAAACCCGAAAAAATATACCTCAACAACACCAACCTACTATTTGCACTCTCAGAAGAAGCTGCCGAACAGGGAGCAGTAAGGGAGACTTTCTTCCTATCTCAACTGGCTGCAAACCATACCGTGCAGATGCCTAAACAGGGCGATTTTTTAGTTAACAAAAAATACACCTTTGAAGTAGGCGGCAAAAACAAAACCGAAGCCCAAATAAAAGGCATCAACCATGCATTTGTAGTACGCGACGATATAGAAACACCGGTGGGTAATAATTTGCCGTTGTGGATGTTTGGGGGGATGTGTTAGGTGGTGCAGATATTGAAGCACCGCCGCCTACTCTCACTGATCAAAATAATCCCACTAGTCGAAGCGAACCTCTTCGACCAGTGGGATTATTGACGCGTACAAAAACAATAGTTATGCCACTGAAATGGGCGGCATTCTTAGTAATATGCAACTAGTAAATGGAGATGACTAAGTTGTCTTCTTCTGTTGTCTTTCCGACTTGTAGTCGAACAACTTCGAGTACTCTTGTACATACTTACCTTTATGAAACTTCCATTTGGGCTGTATGTCAAACAGCTCGATAAAGTGGTCTCCTGACATTGATGGACCGTAGCCTATAAACAACATAGTCAAGATAATATCATAAGTTCTAAATGTAGCTTGGTTGATGTCTGCCAACATCTTAGCTGTTTCAAAACCAATAGTAGCTCCACTGGCGTACCGAGCTAACTGTTCATCAAGTTGTTTTTTTGACGGATGAACGTAGGCGCAAGCCTTATAGAATATATCTTTAACCTCGTCTTTAAATTGCTTGTCAAGCGAGGCATCAAACGGAGTATTAATGCGGTCTATAACCTCAATAGATGCATTGGGTATATCTGATTGAAGATATTCAGTTTTGATGGTAAGTGGTGCACCCATTTTCTCCATGTCAACAACTAAGTATTTGGTCGTCATCTCAAGCAAATACCGAAGTTCCCTTTTTGCCATGTTGTGAATACCATTTTTAACCAGTTCGCGAATCCCTACAATAGATTGAAATAAGTCATCAGAACTATTTATGCTGGGAAACTCTTCGTAGATATGACTTGCTCTGGATGAGTAAAACCGCATTGTTCTAATAGTATTTATAGCGTCAAGTGAAAAGTCAGAAAGATACTTAAGTCCTTCTTTAAACTGCTGGCTATCCATGACTGTTTTATGTTGAGCCTGCTTTTCTTCTAAGTCATTTTTCAGTTGTGCTGCAAGCTGCTCAAAGTAATCATCCATTTTTCATAGTTTGCTTGAATGTAATAAGGATCCGCTATAAATCCAACATTGCTTTCATCATTTCATCCTGAATTTCTATCTCCTGACTTGTTAAATAAGCCTACGCTTTCTTCTTTGTTCGAAGCGCCCCGCTTCAACCAGTTTATCACACACAACAATCCCCCCATGCCCACACTTCCCCATAAACCCCTAATTTTGCCGCATGAAATCTTTTAATGTACCGCAGCAATACCGTAGTCCGCTTATCAATGCTATAAAGCAAAAACGAAAGGGCGATGATAAGATGAAGCGCGATTTTGCGCCTACTGTTTTAGGTCTTGGTTCGCTGCAGGTAATACTGGCGCGGCACTTCGGGTTTTGCTATGGCGTTGAAAACGCTATCGAGATAGCGTTCCGCGCCGTTGCCGAAAACGAGGGCAAGCGTATATTTCTGCTCAGCGAAATGATTCATAACCCCGGCGTTAATGCCGATTTGCAGGCTATGGGCATCCGGTTTATTATGGACACCAAGGGCAATATGCTCATGGACTGGGACAGCCTTACTGCCGATGATATTGTTATTATTCCGGCTTTTGGCGCTACGCTGGAGATGGAAGCCCGGCTACGCGCCAAGGGCATAGACCCCACCCACTACGAAACCACCTGCCCGTTTGTAGAAAAGGTATGGAACCGCGCCGGCAAAATAGGCGACGATGGCTATACCATAGTGGTGCACGGCAAGCCCGGCCACGAAGAAACACGGGCTACCTTCTCGCACAGTAAGGCGCACACCGCCACGGTGGTGGTAAAAGACATGGCGCAAACCGAACTGCTGGCGCGCTACATAACCGGCGAGCTGGCACCCGATGGTTTTTATACCGATTTTAGCGGTCAGTATTCCGAGGGATTTGATGTAAGTAAAGACCTGCAGCGTATAGGTGTGGTCAACCAAACCACCATGCTGGCCACCGAAACCCAGGCCATTGCCGACTACCTGAAACAAACCATCATCAAACACTACAACACCACTACAGAAAACACTGGCGAAAGGTTTGCCGAAACCCGCGACACCCTGTGCTACGCCACTAACGACAACCAAAGCGCTGTACTGGGTATGCTGGAGCACGATGCTGATCTGGCATTGGTGATAGGCGGTTACAATAGTTCCAACACATCACATCTGGTAGAGCTGTGCGAACTGAAACTACCCACCTACTACATCAACGATGAGCATTGCCTGACGAATGAAAATACCATCAGGCATTTTGATATGCACGCACATACCGAGGGCGAAACAACGCCCTACCTGCCAAAGCATGAACCAATAAAAATAATGATAACCTCCGGCGCCTCGTGCCCCGATGCGTTGGTAGAGCGCGTAATAGAACGCCTTGCAGCCATTACAGGCAATACCGCAGCGCTGCAAGAGTTGATCTCGGCGTGGCATTAGCAGAAATATTCTACAATCCTTGCAGGAACAGGCATTTAGCGGCTCGTGCAATACATACATTCGATGCCTACGGCATCGGTATTGATAACTATTTCTTTTCTATAAATATTCGATGCCTACAGCATCGCTTTTGCCAACCGTGCATTTTATACAAAATTTCTACGCCAACAACATGCGCATGTCCAAAACTATTTATACCAACACAACCGATGGCATAGCCATCGCATGTTTATAGCACACAACCAAAAAACGCCTCCGATGCTGTAGGCATCGGAGGTTTTACCACCACTGGAATTAGCCTAAGAATCCCACGTTATACATACATTCGATGCCTACAGCAGCGCCTGCAATGACTATGCTTTTTATACA